>NZ_JBVJPW010000010.1:0-323881 GCF_055609205.1 Streptomyces sp. NPDC036815
CTCGCCGAAGCAAGTCGGGGTATCAACATATCTGGCGTTGACTTTTGGCACGCTGTTGAGTTCTCAAGGAACGGACGCTTCCTTTGTACTCACCCTCGCGGGCTTTCCTCCGGGCGCTTCCCTTCGGTGTTTCTTTTTGTTCTTCGTTCTTGCGTTTCCGACTCTATCAGACTCTTTCGTGTCCGACTTCCTCGGTGCCTTTCCGGTTCCCGCTCCGGCCTTTCGGCTTTCGCGTTTCCCTTTCCGGCGGTTCCGACTCTATCAGATCCTTTCGGGCCTGACTCCCAGTCGAAGTGGGTTTGTCTTCGCGGCTGTTGGGCCGTTCCGACGTCTCAAACTCTAGCGGGTTTTCCCGGCGACTCATAATCGAGTCCTGGAATTGAATTCGGGCATGCCGAATGCGTTCCGTTGGGAGGTTGTGCAGAGTTTGATTTGCCGCACGATGGCGGCGGGAGGTGCTGTCGCAGAACCGTTACGGCTCCGTGGCAACCCGAAGAACTCTACGGACCGGGCAGATGACTGTCAACCCCCACTGTGCCCGCGTCGGCCAGTCCCTCAGTCCAGGTCGTTGAGGCGGCCACCGGCGTCCGGCTGAGCGTGCTCCACGCGGCGGAGAAGGCGGGTCAGCACTTCGCCGAGGGCGCCCCGCTCGTCCTGCGACAGGTCCTGGAGGAGGTCCTCCTCGAAGACCGTGGCCAGGCGCATCGCCTCCAGCCACTTCTCGCGGCCCTCCGCGGTGAGCTCGACGATCACGCGGACACGGTTGGTCTCGTCGCGGTCCCGGGTCACCAGGCCCTCCGCCACCATGCGGTCGATGCGGTGGGTCATGGCGGCCGGTGTGAGGCCGAGGCGCTTGGCCAGTTCGCCGGGGCCCATTTGATAGGGCGCTCCGGAGAGGACGAGGGCCTTGAGGACCTCCCACTCGGCGTTGCTGATGCCGAGGTTCGCGGTCTGGCGCCCGTAGGCGACGTTCATGCGGCGGTTCAGGCGGCCGAGGGCCGAGACGATCTGCTCGACCTGGGGGTCGAGGTCCTGGAACTCCCGCTGGTACGCGGCGATCTGTTCTTCAAGTGTCGGCTCGCTCGGGCCGGGGGTGTCACCCATGGCCGCAGTATGGCACGCCCCCACTTGGCATTGAAGTCCTTCGGTGTGTACAGTTTAGACTCGAACTTTAGCTTCGAAGTCTTCACTTCTAACGACTCACTCAAGGCAGGTGAAAGTGACCAGGGCGATGGGCGCAGCGATGCGTCGTATTCAGGCAGGCAGCGCGCTGAGCGCGTTCGGCATCGGGTTCACGGTTCCGTTCCTCTACGTCTATGTGGCGCAGGTGCGGGATCTGGGGGCCAGTGCGGCGGGGATCGTCCTTGCCGCCTTTGCCATGGCCGCTCTGATCGTCCTGCCCGTCACCGGCCGCGTCATCGACCGTCGCGGCCCGCTTCCGGTCCTCGTCGGGGCGGCGGTCGTCGCCTCCGTGGGCGCGGTCGCGCTCGGCCTCGCGAACAGCGAGCCGACGGCCATCCTCGCCGCGTCGCTGCTCGGCGCGGGCACGGCGGTCATGCAGCCGGCGCTGGCGACGATGATCGTCTGGTCGTCGACGCCCGCCACCCGTACGCGGTCCTTCGCGACGCAGTTCTTCCTGCAGAACCTGGGCCTCGGCATCGGTGGTCTCATCGGCGGCCAGATCGTCGACGAGAGCCGTCCCGGCAGCTTCACGCTGCTGTTCTCCATCGAGTCCGTGATGTTCCTGGTCCTCGCGGCCATCGCGCTGACCGTGCGGCTTCCGCACGCTCCGTCCATCCAGGACTCGATGCCCAAGGACGCCTCCGCCCCGCAGGGCGGCATGCGCGCGCTCCTGCGGCACAAGGCCATGGTGCAGCTGTGCGTGCTCGGCTTCGTGATCTTCTTCGCCTGCTACGGACAGTTCGAGTCGGGGCTCTCCGCGTACGGCGTGGAGGCCGCGGGCATCTCGGCCTCGACGCTCGGCATCGCGCTCGCCGCCAACACGGCGATGATCGTGATCGCGCAGTTCGCCGTCCTGAAGTTCGTCGAGCGCCGCAAGCGGTCCCGGGTGATCGCCTCGGTCGGTCTGATCTGGGCCTTCGCGTGGCTGCTCGCGGGCTACGCGGGTGTCGGCCACGGCAGCCAGGAGATGGCCACCGCCGCGTTCATCTCGACGTACGCGCTCTTCGGGCTCGGTGAGGCGATGCTGTCGCCGACCGTCGCGCCGCTGGTCGCGGACCTGGCGCCGGGCGGCATGGTCGGTCAGTACAACTCGGCCTTCGCCCTGGTGAAGCAGTTGGCCCTCGCGGTCGGTCCGGCCGTGGGCGGGCCGATGGGTGCCGCGCTGCACATGCCGTACATCGTGACGTTCGTGCTGTTCTCGCTGGGCATGACGGTGCTCGCGGTGCGGCTCGGCCGCCGTCTCACCCCGCTGCAGAACCAGCCCTCGCTGGCCAAGAGCCCGGTGGTCGCGCAGGGCGGCCCGACGGCCGCGAAGCCCGCGACGGCCGACGCCTGAAGCGGGCGCCGCGCGGGCTCCCCCGGGCGGGCGGCTACTTCGGGAGCGCGAACTCGCACCAGACGGCCTTGCCCCCGCCCGGTGTGCGGCGCGAGCCCCAGTTCGACGCGATCGTGGCGACGATGGCGATGCCGCGTCCCGCCTCGTCCGCGGGTTCGGCGCGGCGGCGGCGCGGCAGGTGGTCGTCGCCGTCGGTGACCTCGATGATCAGCCGGCGGTCGGTGCGGCGCAGCCGCAGCCGCATCGGCGGGGTGCCGTGCTGGAGGGAGTTGGCGACCAGTTCGCTGGCCGCGAGGACGCCCAGGTCGTGCAGTTCCGGTGAGAAGCGCCAGCTGGCGAGGACGCCGGTGGCGAAGGCACGCGCGCGTGGTGCCGCTTCGACGCCGCCGAGCAGTTCCAGGGCCGCGTTCCTGAAGAGCTCGGCGTTCGTGCCGGTGCGGGCGGGGTGCTGGACGACCATGACGGCGACGTCGTCGTCGTGGTCGGCCGCCACTCCCAGGGCGCGGATCAGCCGGTCGCACACCACCTGGGGCGTGCCGGTGGCGCCGGCCAGGGCGCGCTCCAGGGAGGCCACTCCTTCGTCGATGTCCTCGCTGCGGCGCTCGACCAGGCCGTCCGTGTAGAGGACGGCGGTGGAGCCGGGGCCGAGCGGGACGGAGCCCGAGGTGTGCAGCCAGCCGCCGGTGCCGAGCGGGGGCCCTGTGGGTTCCTCGGCGCGGTGGATCGTGCCGTTCTCGTCGCGTACGAGGATCGGCAGGTGTCCGGCCGAGGCGTAGACCAGGCTTCCTTCGTTCGGGTCGTGCACCGCGTAGACACACGTGGCGATCTGGCTGGCGTCGATCTCGGCGGCCAGGCCGTCCAGGAGCTGCAGGACCTCGTGCGGGGGCAGGTCGAGGCGGGCGTACGCGCGCACGGCCGTGCGGAGCTGGCCCATGACGGCCGCCGCGCGCACGCCGCGGCCCATCACGTCGCCGATGACGAGGGCGGTGCGGCCCCCGCCGAGGGTGATCACGTCGTACCAGTCGCCGCCGACCGCGGCCTCGGTGCCGCCCGGCTGGTAGGTGGCGGCGATGCGCAGGTCGTCGGGCTGCTCCAGTTCCTGGGGCAGGAGGGACTTCTGGAGGGTGACGGCCGTCTCGCGCTGGGCCCGCTCGCTGGTGCGCAGCCGCTCGGCGGCCTCCGCGTGGTCGGTGACGTCGGCGGCGAACACCAGGACGCCGCCGCCCTCTTCGGGGCCCGCGGCGGAGCCGCCGAGCGGCAGCGTCACGGGGGTGCACGTGAAGGTGTACGACCGGCCGGAGGGGGCCTTGCGGGACTTGACGGTGCGCGGCTTCGCGCTGCGCAGCACCTGGTCGAGGAGCGGCAGCAGGCTCAGCTCGTCCAGTTCGGGCAGGGCCACGCGCGCGGGTTCCCCGACGGGGCGGGGGCCGAAGGCGGCCACGTACGCGTCGTTGACGTACGCGATGCGGTGGTCGGCGCCGTGCACGAGGGCGACGAGGGCCGGGATGCGGTCGAGCACCTCGCGGGCGGGTAGTTCGTCGAGGCCGGCGAGGCCTACGGCGCCGTCCGGCGGGCCGGTCTCGGCTCCGTCGGTGGGCCGCTCGGCGCGGGCGGCGGGGACGGAGCCGTCCCCGCGCGGCGCGGCGGCGACCGCCTGTTCGGTCCGCGCTGCTGCGCGGCGCTGCGTTCCGGGGAGCCGGGCGCTCCAGCGCGTGAAGTTCACTGCGGTAGGCCTCGTGATGTCGCTTCTGGGTCGGGAACGCTTCTGGATCGGAAACACAGCCTGTCGGGAGCGGACGTCCCTGGTGTCGGCCCGAGGGCCGGCCCATGGTCACACGAACAGTCTGACCGAACGGACTGACATCCGTCAGACGCCGGTCCTGTGCGGGGAGTTCCTGACTCCGGTCAGGGGGACTCCTTCGGGCGCTCTCCACCGGCCGCGAGTTCGAACTCCGCACGGGGGTGTTCGAGCGATCCGAGGGAGACGATCTCGCGTTTGAACAGGCCGGACAGGGTCCATTCGGCGAGCACACGGGACTTGCGGTTGATGGTCGGCACTCTGCTCAAGTGGTAGACGCGGTGCATGAACCAGGCAGGGTAGCCCTTCAGCTTGCGTCCGTAGACGTGCGCGACACCTTTGTGCAGTCCCAGGGAGGCCACGGAGCCCACGTACTTGTGCCGGTACTCCTGGAGGGGCTTCTCGCGCAGGGACGCGACGATGTTGTCGCCGAGGACCTTGGCCTGGCGTACGGCGTGCTGGGCGTTGGGCGCGCACTCCTTGCCCGGCTGCGGGGACCCGCCCGGGTTTTCGGCTCCGGGGGCGGTGACGTCGGGGACCGCGGCCGCGTCGCCCGCCGCCCACGCGTGCGTGGCGCCGTCGATGGTCAGCCGTGCGGTGCACTTGAGGCGGCCGCGTTCGTTCAGCGGCAGGTCCGACGCGGCGAGGACGGGGTGGGGTTTGACGCCCGCGGTCCACACGACGGTGCGGGTGGGGAAGCGGGAGCCGTCGCTGAGGACGGCGACCCGGTCCTCGCAGGAGTCGAGGCGGGTCTCCAGGCGTACGTCGATATTGCGCCTTCGCAGCTGGCGCACCGTGTACTTGCCCATCTCCTCGCCGACCTCGGGCAGGATGCGGCCCGCCGCCTCGACGAGGATCCACTTCATGTCCTCGGGCTTGATGTTGTGGTAGTAGCGGGTGGCGTAGCGCGCCATGTCCTCCAGCTCGCCCAGTGCCTCGACTCCCGCGTACCCGCCTCCTACGAAGACGTAGGTCAGGGCGGCGTCGCGGATCGCGGGGTCGCGGGTGGAGGAGGCGATGTCCATCTGTTCGATGACGTGGTTGCGCAGGCCGATGGCCTCTTCGACGGTCTTGAAGCCGATGGCGTACTCGGCGAGGCCCGGTACGGGCAGGGTGCGCGCGATGGAGCCGGGGGCCAGGACGAGTTCGTCGTAGGTGATCCGGGCGGCGCCGGTGCCCTCCTCCTCGGTGGCGAGGGTGGTGAAGGAGGCGGTGCGCTTGGCGTGCTCGATGGACTCGACCTCGCCGATGAGGACGTGGCACTTGTCGAGGACGCGGCGCAGCGGGACGACGACGTGGCGCGGCGAGATGGAGCCGGCCGCGGCTTCGGGCAGGAACGGCTGGTACGTCATGTACGGGTCGGGCGTGATCACGACGATCTCGACCTCGCCCCGCCTGAGCTCCTGTTTCAGCTTTCGCTGGAGTCTCAGTGCGGTGTACATGCCGACGTAGCCGCCGCCGACGACGAGAATGCGTACACAGTCCGGGGACGCGGGGGTGGTCCCCCGGGAGATCGCAGCCTTCACCATCCCATGACGCACCCGGCTTCGGAGTTTGTCCACAGGCCCGGCAATTTGTGTGACCGGGCACGGTGTGTGCGAAAGGCTCGCAGGCCTGTCGTCGGGCGTGAAAGGTGTGCAGGTCAGCGGGGCCGAGGGGGGTACGGGGGCGGGGTGCAAGTAGGCCGGAAAGGGCGCGTACTCCGATCGGGGGGCGCGCTGTGCGGAACCCGCCTCTTCTGAATTGACCCCCGCTCAACTATGTTCGTGGGACGTCGGGGTGTCGGGGGATGCGCTCGTCGAGCCGAGATTCCGGTTCGCGGAAGGGCTCGCTCCTCACACGTCGGTAGTCAATGACGGGGAGTGTCTCCGGGGGGAGACGTCATTACCGGGGGAACGTGTATGCACATTCAGGAGACTCACTGGACTTCCGCCGGCATGACGGCGTCAGCCGTCGGCCCGGGTGGGAACGGACGAGACATGGGGGAAGGAGCGCGCACGACACCGCTGCGTGTCGACGCACAGCGCAATCTCGAACATGTACTGAGGGCGGCGCGCGAGGTCTTCGGCGAGCTGGGGTACGGCGCGCCGATGGAGGACGTGGCGCGCCGTGCGCGGGTCGGCGTCGGCACCGTCTACCGCCGTTTCCCGAGCAAGGACGTGCTGGTCAGGCGGATAGCCGAGGAGGAGACCTCCCGGCTGACCGACCAGGCGCGTGCGGCGCTCGGGCAGGAGGACGAGCCGTGGTCGGCGCTCTCGCGCTTCCTGCGGACGTCCGTGGCATCGGGTGCGGGCCGGCTGTTGCCGCCGCAGGTGCTGCGGGTGGGCGTCGACGAGGGCGCCGCGGACGAGGCGCGGGTGCCGCAGCAGCGGCAGTCGGTCCCGGACCTCCCCGAGCTGCGGCTCGTGGAACAGCGCCAGGCGCCGGTCGAGGAGTCGACCTCGCTGGATGACGACGCGGGGGCGGCGACGCTGCTCGACGTCGTCGGCCGCCTGGTGGAGCGGGCCCGTGCGGCGGGCGCGCTGCGGGCGGACGTGACGGTGGCGGACGTCCTGCTGGTGATAGCGACGGCGGCGCCCTCGCTGCCGGACGCGGCACAGCAGGCGGCGGCCTCTTCGCGGCTGCTCGACATCCTGCTCGAAGGGCTGCGGTCGCGGCCCGCGTAGCCGATCGGGGCCGCTCCTGCGGCCCGTGCCGGGCTCGCCTTCTCGGTGACCCCATCCGGGGGCGGCTCAACTCCGTGCATGAGCGCGGTCGTTGAGCCTTCCCCGAATGGGTGAACGGTAGTGCTCGGTGACGGGAAGTCGCCCCGGACGGGTGGTTGACCGTCGTCTCCCTCGGCTGCGGCGCGACCGTGTGGCACGCTTTCCCGGTGGTCGGGTCTGAGTGTGCAACCGGGGGCGTTCCGCGATGAGTGTTGACGGTCGGGACGAGTCGCCCGGCGCTTTCGGCGAGGAGGCCCCCTCGGGCAGCGCCGGCGCGGAACCGGGCGAGGCGCCCTCCCGGCAGGTGCCGCCCCAGGGCCGACCCGGTGGCGGGGCGGGAGCCGCGGCCGGTGCGACCCAGGGCCCGGCGGACTCCGCGGCCGAGCCCAGCGTGCCCTCGCAGCGTGCGGCCGGTACGGGTGCCCCGCTGCCCGTGGGCGGCGAAGGCCCGGTGTCCGACGCCGACTTGATCGCCCGGATGCGCGGCGGTGACGACTCCGCGTACGAAGCGCTGTACCGCCGCCATGCCGAGGCCGTGCGCCGCTATGCCCGTACGTGCTGTCGCGACGCCCACACGGCCGACGACCTCACGGCCGAGGTGTTCGCCCGCATGCTGCAGGCGGTGCGCGGCGGCAGCGGGCCCGAGCACGCCGTGCGCGCCTATCTGCTGACCACCGTGCGCCGGGTCGCCGCGGGGTGGACGAAGTCCGCGAAGCGGGAGCACCTGGTCGACGACTTCGCGGTGTTCGCGGCGCAGGCCGTGCGTGGCGCGGAGGCGGGCGACGACGACACCCTGGACCTGGGCGCGGACGTCCGCGCGATGCACGAGGCCGAGCAGTCGATGGCCATGCAGGCCTTCCGTAGTCTGCCGGAGCGCTGGCAGGCCGTGCTGTGGCACACGGAGGTCGAGGAGGAGTCCCCGAGCGACGTCGCCACGCTCTTCGGCCTCGACGCGAACGGCACGCGCGTCCTCGCGAGCCGCGCCCGCGAGGGGTTGAAACAGGCCTATCTGCAGGCGCATGTGAGCGCGACGCTCACCGAGAGCGAGGAGTGCGCGCGCTACGCCGACCGGCTCGGCGCCTATGCGCGCGGCGGCCTGCGCACCCGCGCCGAGCGCGGCCTGCGCAAGCACCTGGAGGAGTGCGCCAAGTGCCGGCTGGCCGCGGGCCAGATCAAGGACGTCGCCAGCGGCATCCCCGCGGTCGTGCCGGTCGCCGTCATCGGCTGGTTCGGTGCCGCCGGGTACGCGAAGGCGGCCGCGCTCATCGGCGGCGGTACGGCGGGCGCGGGCGCGGCGGGCGCCGCCGGTGCGGCCGCCGCGGGCGGTTCCTCCGGCGGATCGGCCGCGGGGGGCGGAGCCGCCGCGTCGGAGGGGCTCGGCGCTCCGGCGAAGGCCGGGATCGCGGCGAGCGTCGTGGTGGCGGCCGGGGTCGCCGCCGCGATCGCCCTCACCGGCGGCAGCGGAAAGCCCGAGGCGGCCCCGCCGCCGAAGGCCAAGGAGCCCGCGGTCTCCGAGTCGATCGTGCCGCAGAAGCCGCCGCCCCCGAAGCCGAGGCCCAAGCCGACCCCGCCGCCGCCCGCGCCGAAGCCGAAGCCGACCCCCAAGCCCACTCCCACTCCCACGCCGGAGCCGAAGCCTCCCGCGCAGCAGAAGCCGAAACCGAAGCCGAAGCCGCCCCCGCCTGCCCCGAAGCCCACGCCCAAGCCGCCGAGGCCGACGCCGAAGCCGCCGCCCCCACCGCCCCCGGCCCCCCGGGTCTACCAGTGGAACGAGCTGGACTACGGCCTCACGGGTGACGGCACCAAGCCCGAGATGCGGCTCACCGAGTCCAGCTGGGTGTGGCAGCGCTGGGGTCTGTCGATCGCCGACAAGCGGTACTCCCACGGCGTGACCGTGCACGGCAAGTCCTCCGTGACGATCGACCTCAACCGCAGCTGCTCGACGTACGACGCGGTCGTCGGTGTCGACGACATGACGATGGGCCTCGGCAGGGTGCGCTTCTCCGTGTACGGGGACGGGGCGCGGCTCTGGCAGTCCCCGCTGGTCAAGGGCGGCGATCCGGCGGTGCCCCTGCACGTGAGCCTGAGCGGCCGCAAGACGGTGAGGCTCGTCGTCGAACCCCATACGCCGTTCGACACGGTGGCCCTGGCGGACTGGGCGCAGTCGCGGATGACCTGCACCTAGTCCTGTCCCGGGTCGGCGAGCACGGCCAACTCGGCGAGCACCTGCTCGGTCGTCAGCGCGCTGCCCGCCTCGCGCTCCCGCTCGTACCCGTCCGGGCCGAGCGCGGCGACGGCGGCGCGCTCCGTGCGCTCCGCCTCGGCCGACTCCGGCATCGGTCGCGGGTATCCGTTGCGCAGGGAGGTGGCGGCGGCGAGCACCCGGGCCGCCCGCGCGTGATCACCGAGGTCGCTCAGGATCACGGCGGTGCTGTCCGCCAGGGAGGCCAGGATGACCTCGGAGCACTGGGACGACAGGGCCGCGCCCAGGGCGGCGACGACGATCGGCAGCCCCTCGGCCGGACCGGACTCGGCCGCGACGATGCGTGCCTCCAGGCCGCCGACGGCGGCTTCGAACTGCGGGGGCGGGGTGCCGTAAGTGGACTCCTCGCGCGCTTCCTGCCACAGCGCGCGGGCTCCGACGATGTCCCCGTCGTCAAGCAGCATCAGCGCCCGCAGCAGTCGTACGAAGGCGCGCGAGTCCGTCACCCCGGACCGGTCGGCCTCCTGGCTCGCCTCGTCGAGGACCTTGGACGCGACGTCCCGGTCGCCCTCGCGGTAGGCGATCTCGGCGAGCCGGGCGAGCAGGAACGGCGCCTCGGCGTACGCGCTCACCTCGTGGGCGAGGCGGAGCGCCTCCTCGTACTCGGCGCGGGCCTCCTCGTAGTGGCTGCGGGCCATGGCCGCCTCGCCCGCCGCGCTGCACACCTGGGCGCGCATCCAGCGGTCGCCCACGCGGCGGCTCAGCGCGCGCAGCTCCGCCAGGTCCTCGTCGACGCCCGAGAGGTTGCCGGGCATGTCGACGGCCATGTGGGCGCGGAACATGAGGATGACGCCCAGGTCCCATTCGCCGCCGTACCTGCGGCAGTTCTCGACCGTACGGTTCAGCGGGATCACCGCGTCCTCGTGGGTGCCGCCGGTGAAGAAGATGGTGAACGGCCAGATCAGCCCGGGGAAGCGGGCGGACTCGGGGCCCGGCCGCATGAACGCGGCGCGCAGCGCCTCGACGTACTCCACGTCGGCCAGCCCGCCGAAGCGGCCTTCCCCCTCCGCGGGCCTGGACTCCGCGACCAGGAAGAGGTGCAGTATCCGCAGGTTCATCCACGGCCAGTACAGCGGGTCGTCCTCGGCGGGCAGGCCGTCCGGGGCGAGCTCCACGACGCGGCCCATCCAGTCGGCGCCCTCCCCGCGGTAGTTGCGCAGCCACCAGAACCAGCCCGTGTGCAGCACCATCGTGATCGCCGCCGCCGCGTCGCGGGCCTCGATGAAGCGCTGCAGGGCGGCGCGGATGTTGTCGAGCTCGACCTCCAGGCAGGTGATCCACGGCAGTTGCTCCGCCGAGCGGATCAGCGGGTCGGCGCGGGCGACGAGGTCGGCGAAGTAGGCGGAGTGGCGGGCGCCGGCCGCGGCGAGCAGTTCCGGGGTCTCGGCGGCGCGCTCGCTCGCGTACTCGTGGATGGTCTCCAGGAGGCGGTAGCGCATGCCGCCGTCCCCGGCCGCGGCGGGGACGGTCACGACCAGGGACTTGTCGACTAGGGCGCCGATCAGGTCCGTGGCGGGCGCGGTGCAGACGGCCTCCGCCGCCGGGAGGTCCCAGCTGCCGGCGAAGACGGACACCTCGCGCAGCACGGACCGCTCGGCCTCGTCGAGCAGTTCCCAGGACCAGTCGACGACGGCCCGCAGGGTCTGCTGGCGGGGCAGGGCCGTGCGGCTTCCGCTGGTCAGGAGGCGGAAGCGGTCGTCGAGGCGGTCGGCGATCTGGCGCGGGGTGAGCATCCGCAGGCGGGCGGCGGCCAGTTCGATGGCGAGCGGCAGGCCGTCGAGGCGGCGGCAGATCTCCGCGACGGCCGCCGCGTCGTCCTCCGGGTCGAACCCGGCACGCACCGCCGCGGCCCGCTCGGCGAACAGGCGGTGCGCGGGGTCGGGCGGCAGCGGCTCCACGGGGCGCACCGACTCGCCCGGTACGCCCAGGGGTTCGCGGCTGGTGGCGAGGATCGTGAGGCCCGGGCAGTGCGTGAGGAGGGTCTCGGCGAGTTCGGCGGCGGCGCCGATGACGTGTTCGCAGTTGTCGAGGAGCAGGAGCAGGCTGCGCTGGGCGCAGTACTCGACGAGCTGGGCGACCGGGTCGTCCTGCGGCGCGGTCAGTTCGCTGGTCATCAGGACGGTCTCGCGCAGGTCGAGCGCGCTGACGACAGCGCCGGGCACCGCCTTGGGGTGGTCGAGCGGGGCGAGCTCGGCCAGCCATGCCTGCGGATGCCCGGCGGCGGCTTCCTCGGCGAGGCGGGTCTTGCCGGAGCCGCCCGGTCCGGTGAGGGTGACGAGGCGGGCCCTGTGCAAGTCGGAACGGATGGCGGCGAGTTCTGGTTCCCGGCCGACGAAAGAGGTCAGGCGGGGGCGGATGTTCCCCTTCCGTTCGGCGGGGGCCGGGCGTTCTGCGGGAGCGGGGTGTTCTGCGGGAGCCGGGCGGTCTGCGGGAGCCGGGTGCCCCGTGGTCGTCGAGCGCCCCGCGCCTGTCGGGCGTTCCGCCGGAGTGGGCCGTTCCGTGGGGGCGCCGCGGAGGACGGGAGCGGCGGGGGCGGCATGCCCCGTCCGCCGGGGCGGCGGCGACGTGTCCGCCGAGTCGCCGAGCAACTGCGCGTGCAGCGCCCGCAGTTCGGGCCCCGGACCGGTGCCGAGCCCCTCGGCGAGGGCACGGCGCGCCTCCTCGTAGGCGGCGAGCGCGGCGGCCCCGCGCCCGGCGTCGCGCAGGGCGCGGATCAGGAGGGCGCGCAGCGTCTCGTCGTACGGCTGGAGCGCGGTCAGTTCGCGCAGTTCCGGTACGACGTCGGACGCGCGGCCGAGGAGCAGGTCCGCCTCGATCCGCGTGCGGACGGCCTCGGCGCGCAGGGCCTCGGGGCGTGCCGCCGCGCTGCGGTCGGGCAGGTCGGCGAGGGCGGGACCGCGCCACAGGGCGAGCGCGTCGCGCAGGGTGCGGGCGGCGGCGTCCGGGTCGGCGCGGTCCAGCGCCGCCCTGGCCTCGCGCACGAGCCGCTCGAAGCGGTACAGGTCGACGTCCTCGGGGGCGACGGCCAGGCGGTAGCCGCCGGGGGCCGACACGACGGCGTCCTTGCTCAGGGCGCGGCGCAGGCGGCCGACGAGGGCCTGCAGGGCTGCGGGGGCGTCGGCCGGCGGGTCGTCCGCCCAGACCTCGTCGATCAGCGTGCCGACGGTGGCCGTGCGGTTGGCGCGCAGCACGAGGGCGGCGAGCAGGGCGCGCAGCCGCTGGCCCCCTACGGGCAGGGGGAGGCCATGACTGTCGTACGCCTCGGTGGCGCCCAGGATCTTGTACCGCACCACGTCATTCTCCCCGGTGGAGCGCGCTGGGGCGCATGGTTTCTTCCGGGTGGGCGTTGCCGGGGCGGTGCCAGCTACCGGAGGGCTGCGTTCCGCAGCGAACTCCGGATCCGGCGCGGCCGCGTACCGGCGGCGGCACGGACGGAAGCCGTATCCGGCAGGGACGTAGACCGGCCCCACCCCGACCACGCACCGGAACCGGCCCGGACGCACACCGGGTCAGGCCCGGACGCACGCCGGACCCGGCACGGACGTCGACCCCGGCGCCAGCCCGACCACGCACCGGAACCAGCCCGGACGCACGCCGAGTCCGGCACACACGCACACCGGCGCCAGCCCGACCACGCACCGGAACCGGCCCGGCGCCCGTGACCGGCTGCGCCCGAACCAGTGCTCCCCGCCCCGGCCCGGACCCCGCACACCCGCCTCAGACCGCCGACGCCCCGCTCGACGGGCGGCGCCCCACCCCTAGGGCGCCCCTCTGCGGAACCACGCTCCCCGTAGGAACGGCTCGCTGTCGTGCCGGAGTTCCCGTCCAGCACGTTCCTCTTCGCGACAGGAGCCGGCGCAGCCACAGCTCGGTGGAGACCAGGTCGGCCAGGCCGTCCAGCGGAAGGGGTTCCCCCTCGGCGGCCGAGCGCAGGGCCTTGCGGACGACACGGGCCTCCACCAGGCCCGCCTGGGCGAGCAGCGGGGTGTCGAAGAGGGCGATCAGGTCGTCCACGGCCACGCGGATGCCGGTGCGGGCGGCGGCCGCGTTCGAGGCGTGGGACGGTGCGCCCCAGCCGGGCGGCAGCTCGGCGACCCCGGCGCCTTCGAGGACGGTGCGCAGGATCGCGGCCCGCGCCCCGGGCCGCACGCGCAGGGCCTCGGGCAGGGCCCGGCAGGCGCGGACGACCTGGTTGTCGAGGAAGGGGGCGTGCAGGCGCTGGAAGCGCACCTCGGCCGCCTGTTCCAGGACGCGCAGGTCCGCCGCGTGCCGGGCGAGGGCCGCCCGCGCCCGGAACTCGCCGGGGCGCTGGCCGGGACCGCCCGGACGCATCGTCGTGTCCTGGAGGCGAACCGATACTTCAGCGAGTGCCTCGCCGGTCAGCCAGCGCGCGGCGGGCCCGGGTCTGGCCCACGCGAGGGCGGCGAGCGACGCCCCCACCGCGCCGCCCGGCTCGTCGAAGCGGCGGTGCAGCAGCCGGTCGGCGAGCGAATCGACGCCCGCGCGGTGCGGCATCCGGGCCAGTTTGCGCGCGGCGCCGTACACGCGCGCGGGGACGAGGACCGAACCGTCGGCCTTCGCCAGGGCCGCCACGGGGCGCACCAGGTGGCGCCGCTTGCGGTCCATCAGGAGGTCGGCGAGGCGCGCCGGGTGGGCGTCGAGGACCTGCCGGGCGCCGTAGCCCGTGAAGTGGTCGGCGCTGCCCGAGGAGAGCCGGGCGCGGTGGCGCTGGGCGGAGACCAGGACGGCGCTCGGCTCGTCCGTGAGGGGGCCCTCCAGGTCCGCGTAGGGCAGGGCGTCCTCACCCGCGGCGACGACCACGTGGTGCAGGCGCGGGTTGGCCGCGATGGCGCCGGCCCGCTCCAGCTCGGCCTCGCGGCCGTCGACGGCAAGGTCGTTGAAGGTGACGGCGAGGAGCCGCTCGCCCGCGCCCGTGCCGTGCCCGAGGACGGTGCCGGGCATCCCGGGCAGACCGGCCGCGAGGAGGGCGAGGGTTCCCGAAGCGGGCCCTCCGGAGAGGTCGGCTCCGATGCCGGGCACCGGCATGCCGCGCGCCGCGCGCCGTTCGGCGGGGCCCATCCCGGGCACCGGGCCGGGGTCGACGTCCGTGCCGGGCACGTGGCGCGGGGCGGTGAGGCGGGCGCGTACCGCCTCGACGAGGGCGTCGCGGACGCCGTCCACCGCGCTGTCGGCGTCCCCCGGGGGCGCCGCCACGGCCAGCGAGGCCACCGGCTCGTACCCGGCGATCTCCCGTGCGCCCGCGCGCAGGATCAGCGCGTGCCCCGGGGGCACGCGCCGCACGCCCTGGTACGGGGTGGAGTCGTGCAGCGCCTCCGGGACGTCGGGGGCCGCGAGCAGCGCCGCGAGGTGGCCGACGTCCAGGTGGGCCTCGACGAGGTCGGCCAGGGGCAGCGCGGCCGTCGCGTAGGCCGTGCCGCCGGACCAGGGGGTGTAGAACACGGGGCGGGCGCCCGCGAGGTCACCGGCGATCATGACGCGGCGGCCGACCTGGACGACCGCCGTGTAACTGCCGGACCAGGCGGTCAGATGGCGCAGGGCGCCGCCGCGCGCGGCGAGCAGGCCGACCCGCAGCTCCTCGTCGGAGGCCCCGCAGGTGCCGAGCACCGCGATGCGCGCCTGCTCACCGGCTGTCACCGTCCGCACCTCGTCGGCGCGCCAGTCGCCGACCGCCCAGAGCGGATCGGGGTCGCCCCACAGGAGCTGGGAGCCCACCGGGTGCACGGTCTCGCCGTGGTCGCCGGTGGCTCCGGCCGAGCCCACGACCGAGGATCTCGCGGTGGTACTGCTCCACCCCACCAACCACCGCATCGCTGCCTCCACAGGCTGTGGACGAACCGTCGGCGAAGCGCCGTCGGGCGCGGCCGACCGGTGCACCGAAGAACTGGGGACCCATGCTGCCACGAAGGAGGCGTGCGGGAAGGGCTACGGGAGCGCTTGCGCGCCAGTGAATGCGCCTCGGGGGAAGGGTGGTTGAAGGAAAGAACCAAGGCGCTTCCCCGCGGGAACGCGTTCGGGGACGCTTCGGGAACGCTTCCCGGGCACCCCGGAACAGCCCGCGGAATCCCCCAGGAGAGGCCGCCGGAGTGACCTGTGGGTGAAATGTCGCTTCTCGCGCACGGGTGCTTTTCGGCCAAATCGGCCTGGGATGAGCCCAGAACGGAACCGTTCGAAGGCAACACACAGCCCGGGAGGCGGTGTTCGCCTCCCGGACCGGTCCGCCGCCCGCGGGGATGGAGGCGGCGGTGTCCCCCAGCCCACTGACTCCAGCGCAGCGGGCCGACCCACGCACCCTCAATGGAAGCGCTCCCGTCATGGCCGGAGAAGAGCGCACACACGGGCGCACGGCCACACAACGGGAGCACGCCGAGGCATGGACGCCCTTCCGTACGGGCAACAATCTCGCCATCCGGAACTGCGCCTCTTAACGCTTGGGATGCGGCGAACTACGCTGTGTGTGCTGATGTTTTCGCGGAGGCATATACCTGGAGGATCGGCCAAACGCTCTTGCGGCCGCTATTCCGGCCACTGCGCGTGGTGGCCCGGGGCGCGACGCCCGGACCGCGGTGTGCGGAGGCTCGGCCGGAGTGCCCGTGGCTCACGTCACGGCGCGCACGGCCAGGGGTGCCACTGCCCCCGGGGGGACCCAGCACGAATGCCGTGCGGTCCAGCCACCGCCCGGCAGCCGTCTGTGTCGAGGGGTGGCGCATGTCCAGGGAGCAACGCGGGCCGAACGAAAAGCTCGGCACCGTTCTCGCCCTCGCGGGAATCAGCAATGCGGGACTCGCCCGCCGGGTCAACGACCTCGGCGCACAGCGCGGGTTGACGCTCCGTTACGACAAGACATCGGTGGCCCGCTGGGTCTCCAAGGGCATGGTGCCCCAGGGCGCCGCGCCCCATCTGATCGCGGCGGCCATCGGACAGAAGCTCGGCCGCCCGGTGCCGCTGCACGAGATCGGCCTCGCCGACGCCGACCCCGCGCCCGAGGTGGGCCTCGCCTTCCCGCGCGACGTGGGGGCCGCGGTGAAGTCCGCCACCGAGCTCTACCGCCTCGACCTCGCGGGCCGCCGCGCGGGCGGCGGCATCTGGCAGTCCCTCGCCGGCTCCTTCGCCGTGAGCGCCTATGCGACGCCCGCCTCGCGCTGGCTGATAACCCCGGCCGACAGCTCCGTCGCCCGTGACGTCTCGCGCGAGGCCTCCCGCGACCTCGCGCACGCAGACGACGGCGCGCCCATGAAGGTCGGCCACAGCGACGTGCTGAAGCTGCGGGAGGCCGCCGAGGACGCGCGCCGCTGGGACTCCAAGTACGGGGGCGGCGACTGGCGTTCCTCGATGGTCCCGGAGTGCCTGCGGGTCGAGGCGGCGCCGCTGCTGCTCGGCTCGTACTCCGACGAGGTCGGCCGCGCCCTCTTCGGGGCGTCCGCCGAGCTGACGCGCCTGGCCGGCTGGATGGCCTTCGACACGGGCCAGCAGGAGGCCGCGCAGCGCTACTACATCCAGGCGCTGCGGCTCGCGCGCGCGGCGGCGGACGTGCCCCTGGGGGGGTACGTATTGGCGTCCATGTCCCTCCAGGCGACGTACCGCGGCTTCGGGGACGAGGGCGTCGACCTCGCGCAGGCCGCGCTCGAGCGCAACAGGGGCCTGGCCACCGCCCGCACCATGAGCTTCTTCCGGCTCGTCGAGGCACGGGCACACGCGCGTGCCAACGACGCGCAGGCGGCGGGGGCGGCGCTGCGGGCCGCCGAGGGATGGCTCGAGCGGGCCAGGGACGGTGACAACGACCCGTCGTGGCTCGGTTTCTACGGATACGACCGGTTCGCGGCGGACGCCGCCGAGTGCTACCGCGACCTGAAGGCGCCGCGACAGGTGCGGCGCTTCACCGAGCAGGCGCTGTCCCGCCCCACCGAGGAGTTCGTGCGCTCGCACGGCTTGCGCCTGGTGGTGTCGGCGGTCGCCGAGCTGGAGTCAGGGAACCTCGACGCGGCGTGCGAGCAGGGGACGCGGGCCCTCGAAGTCGCCGGGCGGATCTCCTCCGCGCGGACGACGGAGTACGTGAAGGACTTGCTGCACCGCCTGGAGCCGTACGGCGACGAGCCGCGGGTGGTGGAGCTCCGCGAGCGGGCGCGGCCGCTGCTTGTGGCTCCGGCGTAGGCGGCGGGCCGCCCGGGCCGTGCCTCCCGACGCCCGGGTGAACGCGCGGATGAGGCCGGGTGAACCGGTACGGATCGGTGGGGAAGGATCCGGCGCCCGAGGTTTGGCGGCGTTGTCAGTGGCGCAGGGCAGTATCTGTGGTGGGAGGTGAGGCGCGGTGAAGAAGGTCGCGTACGACTGCGACGTGCTGGTGATCGGCGGCGGCATCGTCGGTCTTGCGACGGCGTATGCCCTGACGCGCGGCGCTCCCGGGACCCGGGTGACGGTGCTCGAGAAGGAGCCCGGTCCCGCCCGCCACCAGACGGGGCGCAACAGCGGTGTGATCCACAGCGGGATCTACTACCGCCCCGGCTCGCTCAAGGCGAGGTTCGCGGTCCGCGGCGCCGCGGAGATGATCAAGTTCTGCGCGGAGTACGACATCGCGCACGAGGTCACCGGCAAGCTGATCGTCGCCACCGAGCGCGAGGAGCTCCCCCGGCTGCACGCGCTGGTCCAGCGCGGCAGGGAGAACGGCATTCCGGTCCGCGAGCTGGGCCCCGCGCAGATCTCGGAGTACGAGCCGGAGGTCCGCGGCCTGGCCGCGATCCACGTGGGGACGACGGGGATCTGCGACTACGGCGCGGTGGCGGCGCGCCTGGCCGAAGCGTCCGGGGCCGAGATCCGCTACGGGGCGCGGGGCGCCGTCGTCCGCATCGACCGCCGCCCCGACCTCGGCGTCGCGGTCGCCACGGCGGACGGCTCGGTCGTCCGCGGCAAGGTCCTGGTGAACTGCGCGGGGCTGCACTGCGACGCGGTCGCGCGGCTCACCGGGGACGATCCGGGCATGCGGATCGTGCCGTTCCGGGGGGAGTACTTCGACCTGGTCCGGCCCGAGCTGGTGCGCGGCCTCGTCTATCCCGTGCCGGACCCGGCCTTTCCATTCCTCGGCGTCCACCTCACGCGGGGTGTCGGCGGCGGCGTCCACGTGGGGCCGAACGCGGTGCCGGCGCTGGCCCGCGAGGGCTATGACTGGTCGGTCGTCCGGCCCCGCGAGCTCGCCGGGACCATCGGCTGGCCCGGCTCCTGGCACATGGCCCGCCGGCACTGGCGGTACGGGGCGGGGGAGCTGCGGCGCTCCGCGTCGAAGTCGGCGTTCACCTCGGCGGTGCGGAGGCTGCTGCCGGCGGTGCGGGCGGATGATCTGGTGCCGTCCCCTGCGGGGGTGCGGGCGCAGGCGGTGCTGCGGGACGGGACGTTGGTCGACGACTTCCTGATACGGGAGGGGGCGTGCGCGGTGCACGTTCTGAACGCGCCGTCTCCTGCGGCTACGGCTTCCCTCCCTATTGGTAGGGAGGTTGCTCGTAAGGCGTTGGGGGTGTTGCGGGGGGTGGGGGGCGAGTAGGGGGGTGGAGTGTGGGGGCTGCCTCGGTGGGTTCCTGCGGGGCGGACGTGGCTGGTCGCGCAGTTCCCCGCGCCCCTGAATGCGCGTTCCACGCGCCCCTGGGCGGCGATCCGGTGGTCCCATCGTCTTGGCGAGGCGCCCCTCAGCTCGGTGCGCAGTTCCCCGCGCCCCTGATCGGCGATCCGGTGGCCCCACCCCCGTGGCAAAGCCCCACTCAGCTCGGTGCGCAGTTCCCCGCGCCCCCGGGCGGCGATCCGGTGGCCCCACCCCCGTGGCAAAGCCCCACTCAGCTCGGTGCGCAGTTCCCCGCGCACCCGGGTGGCGATCCGGTGGTCCCACCCGCGTGGCGAGTCGTCGTTCTCTTCTGGTCGTAAAATTGGGGCACTGTGTCTGACTCTTCCCACAATCCCGATGCCCCGTCGCCCCGCGCGGTCGCCGCGCCCCGGTTTCCCGGGGGGCCCTCGCCCGATCCTGCCGGGTCGCATCACGAGCGGCGGATCCGTAGCTTCCAGCCCCGGCGCAGCCGGGTGACCGCCAGCCAGGGGGACGCGCTGCGGCGGCTCTGGCCCCAGTGGGGCATGGACATCGACGGGCTGCGCCGGCTCGACCTCGCCGAGTTGTTCGGGGACGACAAGCCCGTCGTCCTGGAGATCGGCTTCGGCATGGGCGAGGCCACCGCCCAGATGGCCGCCGCCGACCCGGACACCGGCATCCTCGCCGTCGACGTGCACACCCCCGGCCAGGGCAACCTCCTCGGCCTCGCCGAGCGCAACGGGCTGAGCAACGTCCGCGTGGCCAACGGCGACGCGATCATCCTGCTCCGCGAGATGCTCGCACCCGAGTCCCTCGACGGGCTGCGCGTCTACTTCCCCGACCCGTGGCCCAAGGCCCGGCACCACAAGCGCCGCCTGATCCAGCCGGAGTTCCTGACGCTGGCCGCGCCCTCCCTCAAGCCCGGCGCGCTGCTGCACTGCGCGACCGACTGGGAGCCGTACGCCGAGCAGATGCTGGAGGTGCTCACCGCGCACCCCGACTTCGAGAACACCCAGGCGGACGGCGGGTACGCCCCGCGCCCGGACTTCCGCCCCCTCACCCGCTTCGAGGGCCAGGGCCTCGGCAAGGGGCACGTCGTCCAGGATCTGCTGTTCCGCCGAGTCGCCCCTCCCCAGGGCTGAGGCACCGTCGCGGCCCGTCCCGTCCCTCGTTAGGGTCAACGACGTGGCCACCAGTTCTCCGTATCCGATACCCCCCGAGGCGCCCGCCCCGGGGGCACTGCGCCGCGTCCGCTGGTGGCAGCGGCGCGCGATACGCGGGGCCGCGCTCGTCACGCTGCTCGCCCTCTCCGGCCTGGTGATCCTCGCCCTGGTCAGGGAGCAGACCGGCACCGAGGGCTTCCTGGTCGGGCTCGGCCTCGCGGTCGTGCCCGTGCCGCTGCTCGTCGCCGCGTTCCGCTGGCTGGACCGCGTACAGCCGGGGCCCTGGCGCAACCTCCTCTTCTCCTTCGCCTGGGGCGCCTGCGCGGCCGCCCTCATCGCGATCGTCGCGAACAGCTTCGCGATCCGCTGGATAGCCACCGCCACCGCCGACCCCACCAGCGCGGACAACCTCGGCGCGACCGTGATCGCCCCGATCGTCGAGGAGAGCGCGAAGGCGGCGGCCGTCCTGCTCGTCTTCCTCTTCCGCAGACGCGACTTCACGGGGATCGTCGACGGCGTCGTCATAGCGGGGGTGACCGCGACGGGGTTCGCGTTCACCGAGAACATCCTCTATCTGGGCAACGCCTTCGTCACCGACCAGCTCAGCCGCGAGAGCGGCCTCGCCTCGGTGACGGCGGCGACGTTCTTCGTGCGCGTCGTCATGTCACCGTTCGCGCATCCGCTCTTCACCGTCCTGACCGGCATCGGCTTCGGCCTCGCCGCGTTCGCCGCCGACCGCCAGCGGCTGCGGCGCCTGCTCCTTCCGCTCGCCGGACTGCTGCTCGCGATGGGCATGCACGCGCTGTGGAACGGCTCGGCGGTCTTCGGACAGTTCGGCTTCTTCACCGTGTACGCGGCGTTCATGCTCCCGGTGTTCGGCCTGCTCACCTGGCTGGCCGTCTGGACCCGGCAGCGCGAGCTGCGCACGATCCGCGCGGAGCTGCCCGTGTACGCGGCGGCCGGCTGGCTGACGCCGCCCGAGCCGTACGCGCTGGGCTCGATGCGCGCCCGCTCGCTGGCCCGCGACTACGCCTCGTACACCTGGGGCAAGGCTGCGGCCCGCACGGTCGCCGAGTACCAGGTGTACGCGACGTCCCTCGCGCTCCTGCGCCACCGGGGCCGCCGCGGCCGGGCCGGCGCGGACTTCGTCGTACGCGAGCGGGAGCTGCTCGAAAGGCTGTGGGAGCGCCGCGAACCGGCCCGCCCCGCCCTCGCGTACGCGGCGCGGGCGACGGCGCCGGTCATGCTCCCCGTGCCGTACGCGGGGTACGGGCACCCCCCGTACGGGTACCCGCAGCCCCGCCCCGTCTACCCGCAGCCCCATCCCGCGTACGGCTACCCGACGACGTACGACAACCCCTATCGCACCTGACGGAAGGCCCTGGGGCCCGCCCCTATGCCGAGGCCGCCGTCAGGCGTGCGAGCTCCGGCTGCGTCAGTTCCAGGTCCGCCACCGCGAGCAGCGCGGGCAGCTGCTCGACCGTGCGCGCGGAGGCGATCGGCGCGGCGACGGTGGGCTGCGCCGCCAGCCAGGCGAGTGCCACGGTCGCGACCTCCGCGCCGCGTTCGGCGGCGATCCCGTCGAGCGCGGCGAGGACGCGGTCGCCGCGCTCGCTGCCCACGTACGACTCGACCCGGCCGCTGCGGGCGCTGCTCACCTGCGTGCCGGGGCGGTACTTGCCGGTCAGGAAGCCGGACGCGAGCGCGTAATAGGGGACGGCCGCGAGGCCGGAGCGCGAGGCGACGCCCTGGAGCGGGCCCTCGTAGGTGTCGCGGGAGACGAGGTTGTAGTGCGGCTGCAGCGCGACGTAGCGCGCGAGGCCCTCGCGGTCGGAGAGGTCGAGGGACTCCTGGAGCCGCTCGGGCGTGATGTTGGAGGCGGCGATGGCGCGCACCTTGCCGTCCCGCACCAGCTCGTCGAGCGCGCCGATGATCTCCTCGACGGGGACGGAGGGGTCGTCGTAGTGCGTGTAGTAGAGGTCGATGTAGTCGGTGCCGAGGCGGCGCAGGGACTGCTCGGCGGCGCCCTTGATCGTGGCCGGGGAGAGGCCCTTGTACGCGGGGTGCGCGCCGACCTTCGTGGCGAGGACGACATCGGAGCGGTTGCGGCGCTCGGCGAGCCAGGCGCCGATGAGGGTCTCGGACTCGCCGCCCTCGTTGCCGTCCACCCAGGCCGAGTACGCGTCGGCGGTGTCGATGAAGTTGCCGCCCGCGGCGGTGTAGGCGTCGAGGACGGCGAAGGACGCGGTGCGGTCGGCGGTCCAGCCGAAGACGTTGCCACCCAGGGAGAGCGGGAAGACCTCGAGGTCGGAAGAGCCGAGCCGGCGTAGAGAAGTCATGTAGTCCGGAACGTCCGCGGCGGAAACGGAATTCCGTCGCGCCGGGACGGGACCGGCGGCCCTGGCGTCGGGGGGGGGTTGGCGCCAGGGCCGCCGGAGTGGAGGGGCCCCTTCAGGGGGTGGTGGCGGGGTTTCTCAGGGGTTGAGGCCCTTGCCCTGCAGCCAGCCGAGCGGGTCGATGCCGGTGCCGTCGGGGGTGTGGACCTCCATGTGGAGGTGCGGCCCGGTGACGTTGCCGGTCGCGCCGACGCGGCCGATGACCTCGCCCGTGGTGACCTTCTGCCCGGCGCTGACATTGAGGGAGGACTGGTGGCAGTACCAGATCTCCGTGCCGTCCTCGAGTTCGAGCACGGTGCGGTAGCCGTACGCGCCCGCCCAGCCGGCCTCCTTGACGGTGCCGGTGTGCACGGCCTTCAGCGGGGTACCCGTGGGAGCGGCGAAGTCCAGACCGGTGTGGTGGCCGGAGGACCACATGGCACCGGCGTCACCGAAGTGCGAGGTGAGGGTGTACGAGGAGGTGGGGATGGCGTAGCTCTTGGCGAGCTTGGCCAGGCGCTCGGCCTCTGCCTTGGCCTTGCGGGCCTCCTCCGCCTTCTTCTTCTTGGCGGCGGCCTTGGCCTTCGCGTCCTTCTGGGCCGCCTGCTGCTGGGCGGCGGCCTCTTCGGCGGCCTTCTTGACGGCCGCGTCCTCGGCCGCGGTCCGTACGGCGGTGTCCGCCTGGTCCTGCTGGTTCTCGGCCTGCTGCATGATGCGGGCGCGCAGCGCCTCGCCCGCGTCGGTGGTGCCCTGCTCGGCGTCGGCGGTGCTGACGCCGGCCGCGGTGAGCGGGGCCGCCGCGGCGGCGGTCGCCGTGGTGTCCGACGCGTCGTCGGAGATCAGCGAGCCGACGCCGGGCAGCGACGTGGCCTCCGGCAGCGAGTCCGCGACGGTGTCCATGCCCGGCAGGTCGGGCAGGGAGATGGAGACCGGCGGCTTGCCGTCCTGCGCGGTGGCGATGCCGCCCGCGCCGACGGCGGCGATGACGCCCACGCCGAGGACGGTGGAGCTGCGGGCGAGCCCGCCGCCGCCCTTCTTGTGCACACGGTGCCTGCCGCGGACGGGACGGATGGAATCCTCGGTGGGGTTCCACTCCTCGAAGGAGTCGTCGTACGGACCGAAGTCATCGTCATTCGGTATGTACACGGCTTGGGGGGCAGGCCGGTTGGACGCCACTGGGGCGCACTCCTTTCCTTCCTTCTCGCCTACCGGGTTAGCTGACGGGTTCGGAGCAGGAAGGTCTCCTACGGACAGCCGGCGCCGGTGCACGAATGCACGGTGCGCAGCTGCCTGATTCACCCCAAGTTGGTGGTTCCCCGGCTCCCTTGCGGGATTAGGCGCGTGCGCGCGGAGCCGCCTCTAGTGACGGCTGGGACGACCGCGCTGCGTTATCGAACGTTAATAGACAGCGGGTCCGTATTCCAAGCCGTTCCGGTTGATCGTTAACGCGGACCGGGTGTACGTACCGGGACACGGGGGTTCGGAACGGGGCGAGTTGACGCCCTCTCATCCCACCGTGGCGCGCACCGGAGCTTCACATTCCCTTGACAGTACGTCAGTTGTCATGCGGAGCGACGTCCATCAGTCACCGGCCGTGATGTCCGGATCCCCGGCGACGGGCCGCCGCACCGCGAGCAGCGCCATGTCGTCGGTCATCCGCCCCCCGGTGTGCCGCCGCACCTCCTCCGCGAGCGCGGCGAGCAGCGCGCGCGGGCCGCCGCGGCCCGGGAAGATGCGGCCGCCGAGCCGGGTCGCGGGATCGTAGAACTCCCCCGCCGGATCGCGCGCCTCCGACAGGCCGTCCGTGTAGAAGAGCAGCATCGCGCCGGGCGGGAACTCCGACTCGTCCGCCCGGTCCGGCCAGGCCCCCAGCTCGCCCATGCCGAGCGGCAGCGCGGGCTCGCTCGCCGACAGGACGCACAGCCGGCCGTCCCCGCGCAGCAGCAGCGGCGACGGGTGCCCCCGGTTGATCAGCCGTACGGCGCCGTCGGCGTGGTGGATCTCGGCGAGTACGGCGGTGGTGAACCCCTCGAACTGGTCGAGCCCGTCGCGGCGGGTGCCCTCGCGCGCGAGCGCCCGCTCCAGGCGCTGCGCCACCGCCTCCAGCGTCGTCTCCTGCTCGGCGGCCTCCCGGAAGGCGCCGATGACGACGGCGACCGCCGCGACCGCGCCCATGCCCTTGCCCCGGACGTCGCCGACGATGAGCCGCACGCCGTGCGGGGTGTCCTGCACCGCGTACAGGTCGCCCCCGATGAACGCGTCGGCCTGCGCGGCCTCGTACCGCGCCGCGATGTCGAGCCCGCCGATCCGCGGATCGGGTTCGGGCAGCACGGCGCGCTGGGTGGTCTCGGCGATGGAGCGGGCGTTGGCGAGCCGGTCGTTGCCGCGGCGCACGACGCGGTTGATGACGATCGCGAGGGCCGCGACGGTGACCACGGTGAGCACCTCGGTGACGGCCTCGACGTGGCTGCTCACCGGGTTGCCGAAGTGCAGGAAGAGGACGGCGGCCGTGGCGGCGGCGCCGGTCAGGACCGTGCTGAGCTGCGAGTAGAAGGGGGCGGCGATCAGCGGGGCGGCCGTGTAGAGGGGGGCCGCGGTGAATTCCGGCGGGGTCGCCACGTCGTAGACGACGCCGACGATCAGGAGCAGCAGGGGCAGGGACCGGACGAACGTCCGCTCGTGCGCGCTGGCACCCCTGTCCCCGGAACCCGCTCGCTGCCCCACCGCTTGTCTCCCGCCGACTCCGCGCCCATCACCGCGCTCCACTCAGGGTTCCCCCGACGGGGAGCGGGTGCGAGCTGGTGCGGTCCGACCGGGTTACGAGAAGAGGGGTACGAATGGGGCGTACGGGAAACGCCCGTACGGGAAGCGCACGTACGGGAAAACACCTAGGGCCCGGAACCAATTGCTTGGTTCCGGGCCCTAGGCCTTGAGTAGCGGGGACAGGATTTGAACCTGCGACCTCTGGGTTATGAGCCCAGCGAGCTACCGAGCTGCTCCACCCCGCGCCGTTGAATGCAACTCTACGCCATGGGGAGGGGTGCGTCGAACCACTTCAGGCGTTGCCCGCGTGCGTGAGCGTCTCCCAGGCCACGAAGAGGCCGTCCGTCCCCTCCGGCCGCCCCCGCTCCGTGTACCTCTCGGTCTCCGGCATCTCCCGGTGCAGCCGCCCCCGCAGGTGGTTCAGGCCGACCTCCGTGTCGGGTCCCATGTCGCGCTGCACCCTGCCGCCGCACAGCCAGCCCGGCACCGGAGCGCCCAGCTGGTACTTGGAGTGGAACTCGAAGGCGGCCCGCAGCCGGTCCTCGGCCTCCCCGTACAGGTCGACGCCCTGGTGCCACGCCGTCTCCGCCATGTGGGAGGCGGCGGCGAGGGAGTAGCTGGCGTGTTTGAAGTTGCGGCAGGTCTCCTGGGAGAGCCCGTCGGCGAAGGTGCCCTGCCCGAACCAGTACCTCTTCAGCTCGGCCGCGGTGTCGATGCCGCTGCCCTCCGGCGAGACCGGCAGCTTGCCGTCCGACTCCAGGTAGAAGTAGGCGGGCACGCGGGTTCGGAAGTGGTGCACGGACTTCTCGAACGTGGCGTGGTCGTCGAGGAAGACGGCCATCGCCATGGTGGCGT
Source organism: Streptomyces sp. NPDC036815 (assembly GCF_055609205.1). NCBI lineage: Bacteria > Bacillati > Actinomycetota > Actinomycetes > Kitasatosporales > Streptomycetaceae > Streptomyces > Streptomyces sp. NPDC036815. The sequence continues at coordinate 26,024 of NZ_JBVJPW010000010.1, forward strand.
CGGCCATCACCAGGTCCCAGTTTCCGTTGAAGTCGGCGGAGCCGTTCTCGACCTGCGGCAGGTAGGCGTTGCGGAGCATCCGCTCGAAGCGCAGCAGCGAGCCGTCGTTCCAGCCGTCGTAGCTGTAGCGCACCGCCTCGGCGGCACGGGCCCAGGAGGAGGCGGCCCAGGCGGTCTGGAGCCCGGCGTTGGCCTCGGTGTGCCTGGTGATCACCTTCGCCCAGGCGTCCATGATCTGCACGGCCTTCTCGGCGTGCGCGCGCTCACCGGTGATGTTCCAGAGCAGCGCCTGGGTGTACGCGGCCAGGGCGTCCTGGCGCTCCTCGACGCACCCCTTGCCGGGGCGGGTGTCGGGCGGGCACTCCACGACGGGGTACGGGGTGGCCCGGTAGCCGTCCGCCGCGTACTTGCTGCCCCGCATCTGCTCGTACGCCTTCAGCCAGGGCTGCTCCCGCGCCCGGACGTGCGCCCGGACCCGGTCGAGCTGCTCCTTGCTGACCAGCACGCCGGGGTGCTTGAACGCCAGGTCGAGGGGGCGGGCCGCGGCGGTACGGGTGTCCGACCCGCCCTCGCCGCCACCGCAGGCCGCGGCGAGGGCGACGAGGAGGGGCAAGAGGAGGAGTACGAGGACGCGCTGTCCGCGCGGGCCGCGCCGCCCTCTGCCGCGTACGGCTGCTGCCATGCTGCACCTCCGGTTCGGGCCCACTGCCCCGGCAGTTCAGCGTGGCCCGGGGCGCGGGCGGGCGCACCGCCGGGCTGCTCCGTTCGGGCGGTGCGCGGCAGGGGTGGGGTGCGCGGCAGGGGTGGGGTGCGGGCCGGGTGGGGCGCGGGCCGGGTGGGGCGCGGGCCGGGTGGGGCGCGGGCCGGGGCGGGTGGCGTACGCCCCGTGCGCCCCGTGCACCCCGTGCACCTCAGATGACCGGCGGGCGGCCGAGGCGCGTCAGCTTCCACACCGTGCGCCAGCGCATCGGCCTGCGCTCGCCGCACGGCGTCCGCAGCCCTTCGACGAAGCCGCCGGCCCAGGCGCGCAGGCCCGGCAGCGAGCGGGTGCGGGCGAGGGTGAGGAGGGTCCAGATGCCCAGGTGGACGGGGATCAGCGGGAGCGGGAGGCCGCGGCGGACCAGCCAGACGCGGTTGCGGGCGGTGTTGCGGTAGTAGACGGCGTGCCGGGCCGGGGAGGTCTTGGGGTGCTGGAGCAGCAGGGCGGGCTCGTAGAGGATCTGCCAGCCGTCGTCGATGGCCCGCCAGGCCAGGTCGGTCTCCTCGTGCCCGAAGAAGAACTGGGCGGGCCAGGTCCCGGTCCGCGCGAGCATGGGCATGGAGAGGGCGTGCCCGCCGCCGAGGAAGGCGGTGACCGGGCCGCGGCGCATCGGGTCGGTGGCGCGCAGGCGTGGGATGTGGCGGCGCTGGGTCTCGCCCGTCTCGTCGGCGATGCGGAAGCCGACGATGCCCAGGTGCGGGTCGGCGGCGAACAGGTCACGGATCCTGCGGAAGACGTCGTCGGCGACGAGCAGCCCGTCGTCGTCGAGCTCGATGACGACGTCCACGTCGCCGAAGTCCGCGAGGCGCTCGATGGCCACGTTGCGGCCACCCGGGCAGCCGAGGTTCTCGTCCAGCTCGACGGCGGTCACCTTGCCGGGCAGGGGCGGGAGTTCTGGGAGGGGCGAGCCGTTGCCGACGACGACGACGCGGTCGGCGGGCACGTCCTGCATGGCAACGGACGCGAGCAGCGCGTCGAGCTCCCGGGGACGGTTGCCCATCGTGATGACGGCAACGCCCAGACGCGGCAGCGGTGGCTGAGGCACGGTGGTCCCTTCGGGGGGGGGGTGGGTGCGGGTGTGGGTATGGGGTCCGGGCTCCGGGGGCCGGGCTCCAGGGGGGCCGGGGGCCGGGGTGCGGGGTGCGAGGTGCGGCGGGAGTCGGCCAGTCAACACCACGGCGCCCCGCGGGGCCGAAGCCGGGCGGGGCGCTGTGGGGGGCGGCGTATGGGGTTGTTGCGGGGGCGGGGCGGAGGGCGGTGGGGGCGGGCTCGCGAGCCAGGCCCGGAGGCCGGACTCGGGGGCCGTGCCCGGAGGGCTGGCCCCCCGGGGGGGAGCCGGGCTCGGGAGCCGGGCTCGGGAGCCAGGCCCCAGCCCCCGCCGGGACTCAGGCCGCCGGGACCCAGGCCGCCGGACTCAGGCCACCGGACTCAACTCGCCGCTGTGGGCAGCCTCGTCGGCGACAGGAGTCTGCTCGTCCGCGGCGGCCTGCCCCACCACTGGAACCTGCCCCACTCCCGAAACCTGCCCCTCCACAGGAACCTGCCCCTCCCCCGAAACCCGCCCCTCCGCGGGAGCCTCCCCGTCCCGGATGAGGACGAGGGCGAGGACGGCGGCGGCCAGGACGCCCGCGGCGCCTGCCCAGAAGCTGGCGGACATCGCCTCGGTGAAGGCCTCACGGGCAGCCGTGGCGAGGGCGCCGTCGCCGGTGGCGGCCGCCCGGGCGAGCGCGTCCTGCACCGAGTGGCCGGCCCCCGCCGGGGCGTCGGCGGGCAGGGAGTCGGCGTACGTGCTGGAGAGGACCGTGCCGAGGACGGCGACGCCGAGGGCCGCGCCCGCCTGCTGGACGGTGTCGTTGAGGGCGGAACCGACCCCGGCGTGCTCGGCGGGCACGGCGATCATCAGCGCGGCGGTCGCGGCGGGCATCGCGAGGCCGCCGCCGATGCCGATCAGCACCATGGCCGCGGCGAGCATCCCGAACCCGGCGTCCGAGGGGAGGGAGGCGAGGGCGCCGAAGCCCGCGGCGATGACGGCGAGACCCGCGGCGGTCATGGGGCGGTTGCCGATCTTGTTGCCGAGGGTGGCGCCGACGCCGTTGAAGAGGAGGGTGGCGACGGCCATCGGTGCGAAGGCGATGCCGGTCTTCGCGGGCGAGTAGCCGAGGACGAACTGCAGGTACTGGGTGAGCACCAGCATCAGGCCGCCGTTGGCGAAGGTCAGCAGGACGAGGGAGAAGCTGGCGCCGCTGAAGACGCGGTCGCGGAAGAGCGAGAGCGGGACCATCGGCGCGTCGGTGCGGGTCTCCCAGATCCCGAAGGCGACGAGTGCGACGACCGCGACGCCGAGCGAGAGCTGCGTACCCGTGTCGGCAAGGCCGGTCTTGGCGGACTCGATGATCGTCCAGACGAGCGCGGTCATGCCGGTCATCGAAAGGACCATGCCGAGCGGGTCGGCCTTGCGGGCGGGCCCCTTGGACTCGGGCATCAGGACGAGGGCGGCGACGACGGCGAGCCCGGCGATCGGAACGTTCATCAGGAAGACCGCGCCCCACCAGAAGTGGGCGATCAGGACGCCACCGAGCACGGGCCCGCCGACCAGGCCGACCACGGCCACCGCGCTCCAGGCGCCGATCGCCTTGCGGCGCTCCTCGTCGTCGAAGACGGTGATGAGGATCGACAGGGTGCTCGGCATGATCAGGGCACCGCCGACGCCCATCAACACCCGGCCCGCGATGAGCTGTTCGGGATTCCGGGCGACGGTGGCCAGGAGGGACGCCGCACCGAAGAGGGCGAGCCCCACGATCATCACGCGCCGCCGTCCGAACCGGTCGGAGAGGCTGCCCGCGGTGAGGAGCAGTCCGGCGAAGACGAGGATGTACGACTCGATGATCCACTGGATGTCCTGGGCGTCCGCGCCCAGATCCGCGGCGATGGGCGGGACCGAGACGGTCAGGACCATGTTGTCGACGACCAGGACGAGCGTGCTCAGGCAGAGCACGATCAGGATGAGCCAGCGGCGCGGATCGCGGCGTACTTCCATCGTGGGACCCCCAGGACATAGGCGGCACGCCCGTTGAGTACGGCGTGCTCTCGTTGCGCACACCGTACGCACTGCGCACAGTGTGCGCAACAGGCGTACGACGTACGACGCCGCTAACTCCACTTGACTCGGGGTGGTTTGGCGCTGGAGCAGCCCGAACAGGCGTGGTCACCGGCGGTATCGTCGCCCCCGTCCGCCGGACCGACCCGGCACGCACGCGCACACGCGCAACACCCGGAGAACCAACACCCAGAGAACCGACACCCGGAGAACCGACACCCGGAGAACCCCACACGCTCGGCCCCGGACAGACGCCTCATCCAGTGACCGGTCGCACCGAACGCTCACCCCGTCTTCCCACCAGGAGTGACCAAGCATGCCAACCATCACCGAGCTCACCGAGCTCAGCGGCGAGTACGTCCTCGACACCGAAGGCACCCGGATCGGGTTCATCGGCAAGCACTCCGTGGGCCCCCAAGTACGCGGGGAATTCGAGGAGTTCGAGGGCGCCGCGCACCTCGACGGCGACACCCCCTCCAAGTCCGGCATCCAGCTCACGCTCCGGTCGCAGAGCCTCCAGACCCGCAACCGCTTCCGCGACGACCCGCTGCGCACCAAGTTCCTGGACGCGGCCAACCACCCCGTCATCACCTTCACCTCGACGGAGGTGGAGCACGTCGACGGCGCCCGCTTCCGGGTCACCGGCGACCTGACCCTGCGGGGTACGACGAAGCCGCTCACCCTCGACGTCGAGACGACCGGCGGCGAGCACGACGCGCAGGGCCGCCTCCGGGTCGGCTTCCGGGGCAGCGTCACCATCAACCGCAAGGACTGGGGCGCGAGCGCGAACGCCGTGGACACGATGATCGTCAGCTCGAAGGTGACGGTCGAGTTCGAGGTCGCGGCGGTCCGTCAGCCCTGAGCCACCCCTTCTCGTACGAAATCGTATGTGTGAGGTGTACGGGGCGGGGGACCTGGGAGGCAGGCACGGGCCCGGCAGCGTTCCTCTGGAGGGTCGGCCCGGCCAGGTTCCTCCGGTTCAGCAGAGAGCCGGGGGAGCCGTGTGTCGGCGCCCGTTCCGGCGCCGCTCTCGGTTTCCGTTCACACGATGCCGCCCTGCTCACAGACCCGCCGCGCGACCTCCCGCAGCTTCAGGTTGTTCTCCTGCGAGAAGCGCCGGAGTACGTCGAACGCCTCTTCCTCAGTGATGTGGTGACGGCCCATCAGGATGCCCATCGCCTCGCCGATGGAGTGCCGGGTGGCGACGGCCTGTTCCAGCTGGGCGTGCCCGCGGGCGCTGGAGAAGGCGACGGCGGCGTGCGAGGCGAGCAGCCAGCCCGCGACCTCGCTGGCCTCCGTGAAGGCGCCCGGGCGCCGGCAGTAGAGGTTGAGGGCGCCCAGGTCCTCGTCCTCGGTGAAGAGCAGGAACCCCATCATGCTGCCCACGCCGAGCGCGTGGGCGCGCGGGGCGTAGGCGGGCCAGCGGGAGTGCTCCTGCGCGAGGTCGGCGATCCGGAACACGCGCTCACCGTGCACCCGGCGGGCGACGTCGAAGCAGGGCCCCTCGCCCACCTCCTCCTGCAACAGATCGCTGTCGACGACGAGTTGCTCGGTGAACGCCAGCGTCTCCACCTTCTTGCCGCGCAGGACGAGGATCCCGGCCGCGTCGCAGCCGCTCACCAGCTCGACGGCGGACACGGAGATCTGCCGCAGCGTGGCGTCGACGGATTCCTGCGCCAGCAACTCCCGCGCCATGGAAGCCATCTGCAACGCGAACCCACGCCAGTCCATGACGCCCCGCCCTTCCCGTCCCCGGCCTCTTCGGCCAGCCTGCCATGGGCGGGGGCGGGAGGGGTGGGGCTTGGCGGACGGGGCCACTTTTCGGGTCGTACGACGGGTCCCGGCGACCGGGCGGCGTACCGTGGCGGCGTGGCAACCGACGATCTGGGGCGGACCCTCCGACGCCTGCGCCGTCTGGCCTCCCTGACTCAGGAAGAGCTGGCGGAGCGCTCCGACGTGAGCGTCGACGTGATCCGCCAGCTCGAACAGCGGCGCAAGCATTCGGCGCGGCTGCCCACGCTGCACGCTCTGGCCAACGGACTCGGCGTGGAGCTGACGACGCTTCTCGGCGACCCTCCCGCAGTCAGCTCGACCGGCGAGAACGACGGCCCCCGCTTCGTGGCGGTACGGCGCGCCGTCATGCCTGCGCTCTGGGGACCCGCGCCGGAGCCACCGGGCCCCGGTTTCTCCCCTGACCGCCTGCGTGAGCAGATCGCGGACGGCTGGACGCGGTACCACGCCGCCGAGTTCGACCCCGTGATGAAGGCGCTGCCCGACATGATCGCGGACGCGCGTTCAGCCACGGTCGCCGGCCACGACGCCGACCGGGGCGCCGGTTTCGCGGCGCTCGGCAAAGCTCTCCAGCTTGCCGGACACGTAGCCGTACGGATGGGGAAGACCGACCTCGCACTGATCAGCCTGGAGCGTGCCATAGAGGCGGCGGGTCAATCCCCGGACCCCCTGCTGCGCCCCATGATCGTCAACTCCGTCGCGTGGACGTACCAGCGACAAGGGCGCCTCGCCGACGCCATGAGCATCGCCCTGCACGCCGCCGCCGACATCAAGGAGCGCGGTCACACGGGAACCGCTGACGGCTTGAAGGTCTGGGGCGCGTTGACCATGTCCGCCGCCACGTCGGCCGCACGCAGCAACGACTACGCGCGGGCCGCCGAGTTGATGGAGAACGCCGAGGCCGAAGCCGCGCGTGTGGCCAGACTGCCGCAGGGCGGCGACAGCCGCATGGTCAGTGTCTTCAGTCCGTCTTCGGTACGGATCGAACGCGTGCGGCTGGCCGTCCAGTACGGGCGCCCCGAGCAGGCCCTGGCGCTCGCGAAGGGCATGCGGCTGAGCAAGGACGTCCCTCCGTCATGGCGAACGTGGCTGTTGCTGGACGTGGCCCGCGCTCACACCGACCTCGGTGACGCGGCGGGGGCGGTGAAGGCCCTGGAGTCCCTACACCGGGTCGCACCGACGTGGATGCAGCACCACACCTTGGCGGTGGCCATCGTCCGCGACCTGTGGGCACTGCCCAACCACCCGACCGGGCTGAGCTCGTTGGCCGGTTTCCTGGGCCTCAGCGAATGGTGTCAAGACCAGGCCTGCACTGGGTGGTGTGGCCCTGCACCATCCGCGACCACTGCCCCGTAGCGGCCGTCGCCGCCCTCGTCCGCGCCGACGCCGCTCACCCACTCCCACTAGGGTCGCCGGATGATTCGCACCATCGCATTCGACGTAGGTGAGACCCTCGTCCGCGACGACCGCCACTGGTCATCGTGGGCCGACTGGCTGCGCGTGCCCCGGCACACTGTGTCCGCGCTCGTCGGCGCTGTGGTCGCACAGGGGAAGGACAACGCCGAGGCGCTGCGCCTGGTCCAGCCGGACATCGACGTCGCAGCCGAGTACCGCGCCCGCGAGGAAGCAGGCTGCGGTGAATACCTCAATGAGAGCGACGTGTACGCCGACGTCCGCCCCGCGCTCGGCACACTCCGCGCCCACGGCGTCCGCGTCGTCATCGCGGGTAACCAAACCGCACGCGCAGGCGAGTTGTTGCACGCCCTCCGCCTACCCGCCGACCTGATCGCGACCTCTGGGGAGTGGGGCGTCGCCAAACCGTCTCCCGCGTTCTACGAACGGCTCATCGCCGAGGCCGGAGGGCCCGCCGAGGACATCCTCTACGTGGGTGACCACCCGCAGAACGACGTGTTCCCCGCGCGAGCGGCCGGGCTGCGCACCGCGCACCTGCGCCGGGGCCCGTGGGGGTACCTGTGGGCAGAGGCCCCCGAAGTGATCACAGCTGCGGACTACCGGATCAATTCGCTCATGGATCTGGTGAGCATCGCTACGGACTGATCGACAAGAATGCCCGCCCGCGAGTACAGACGAACTCAACCTCGCGACAGAGCGTTACCGCCCAGGTACGGTTCGAAGTGGAAGCCTCGAACTGGAGCGAGTATGCCCGCACTTGACGACGGACACGTAGGGCTCCGCATCGCTACCGCCCGTAAGGCGAAACGCCTGCGACAGGCCGACCTCGCCCGCAGTGCTTTCGTCTCTTTGGCCATGGTCAAAGCGATCGAGCGCGGCGCCCGCAGGCCTGGCGACGCCACGCTCGAAGCCATCGCGGCCGCGCTCGGCATGGATCCCACCCGACTCCTGTCCACCTTCACCGGCACCGAGCACCGCGTGCGTGCCGCGTTGTCCGCCCTGTCTGCGTGCATCGCCGCGTACGACGTGCCCCTCGCCCCACCGAGCCGCGGTCTCGACGAGCTGTCCCGGGCAGTTGACGCGGCGGTGAACTGGCGGCTTGCAGCACAGTACGGCCGAATCGCCCAGTACGCTCCGGCTCTCCTCGGCGACGCACTCGCCGCGTTTCACGCAGCTACGGATCGGCGGGCCGCGGCCCGTCTCCTCGTGTGTGCCGCGCGCTGCGCAGACGCGGTCGCCTACAAGTTCGGCGCCCACGACCTGTCCGCGCGTCTGATCGAACTCATGCGGTGGGCGGCACCACATGCGCAGGACCCACTCCTCACCGCGTCGGTGGCCTACGTGCGTACTGAAACGTTCTTCACCGCCCGCGCGCACACGGCCGGTGCCCGCGCACTGGAGACCGCGATCGACGAGGCACCAGCCGGTACCGGCACCGAGGCGATGGCGGCACGTGGTTCGCTCCACATGCGGGCCGCTGTCATCGCAGGTCGGGATGGCGATGTGAGCGCCGCGGACACTCACCTGGCAGAGGCGCGGCACCTGAGTGAACGCCTCCGTGAAGGCACCTACCTGGGCACCTCGTTCGGTCCGGAATCCGTCCGCGTCCACGAGCTTTCGGTGGCCGTGAGTCTGGGGAGCGACCACATCGGCCGTGCGTTCACGATCGCCCGGGGGTGGACCCCGTCCGACGACCTCCCGGCCGAGCGACGATCCGGGTCATGGATCGAGTTGTCCCGCGCACAGTTGTGGGGCCAGCGCTTCGACGACGCCTTCGAATCGCTGAAGGTGGCGCGCCTCATCGCTCCCCAGCACACCCGCGCTCACCCATGGGCGCGCGATACAGCCGCGACATTGATGCGCCTGAAGCGGGCGGACAAGGAGTCTCTGCACCACTTCGCCGGATGGCTCGGCGCTGTGTGACACAACCCGTTCCAGCGCCGGCGGAGGGATACACGGTGTATCCCTTACCGGCTCGCAGGGCGCCCATGATCTGTGCATCAACAGCGACAGGTCAGGGGCCGAGATGAGCGGTACACGAGTTGCGGATTGGCTGGCGCGCTCCCAGCAAGTCCCCGAGCAGGCCCGTCGGGAATGGACGGCCACCGGCGTCGCCCTCCTCCCGCTGGGGCAACGTTTCGACGCGGTCCGGCTGCCCGAGCGTCTCGTTCACGCGGCAGTACGCACCCCCGTCCCGCACGAGGTTGCCGCGCGGCTCGCCCGGCTCCTCGACGGACCCGTGATCTACGACGGACGGACGATGGGCGGCACGTACTACGCCCTGACGAGAAAGCGCCGCAAGGGCACTTGGCGCCACCAGGACAGCGCGGCCTGGCTGGGCGCCGGCACCTACCTCGGCGTACCGAAGCTCGCCCGCACGGAGCCGCCCGGCACGCACTGGACGGTGGCGCCCCGCTTCGAGGGAGACCTGTGCGAGCCCCTCGCCGTGGCCGCCCTCATCATCACCGGCCGGTCCGCCGACCAAGAGGCCGACCAAGAGGCCGACCAAGAGGCCGAGCAGGAGGTCGAGCAGGAGGCCGAGCAGTGAGCACCCCCACCCCGACCACCGCGGAACGCCGCGAACAGCTCACCTATCAGAGCTACCTCGCCCACCTCGACGCCTGCGCCCCCTGCCGGACGGAGGTGAACCCCTGCGCGGAAGGCGCTCGGATACGACGCGCTCTCCGAGCCGCGCGAACGGCCGCACACCGCGAAGCGGAAACTACGCCCTGAAGGCGACGCACGGGCCCGGCCCCGCCGAGGCCCGAAAACGACCTCGACCCCTGGTCAGATCGCTCTGACCAGGGGTCGATTCGTGGGCCGCGTGGGACTCGAACCCACAACCTACAGATTAAAAGTCTGCTGCTCTGCCAATTGAGCTAGCGGCCCGCCCGCCCAGCATAGCCGTACGGTCGCACTGCCCTCACAGGCTTGTCCGAGTCGGGCGCGCCCGGCCCCGCCCCGGTGACCCGGGCCTGGCCGCCGAGGACCGGGGCGCGGCCCGGACGAGCGACGGGCCAGCGACGGGCGAGCACCGCACGAGCACCGCACGAGCGCCGGTCGGCCGAGGCACACGCCGGGCCCCGCGCGCCACCCCTGAGCAACGAATTCAAGAATTGACAGTCGCGTGATGCCATGCCCTCGATCGCTCGGCAAAGGCGGCGATTTATTCAAGGGGCGAGAATCGACATGGAAATCGACAGGGAATCGACAGGGAATTGACAGGCCCCGTAGCGGCATGCCCTGGCTGACCTGCCAGAACCTTCGCATTAAAGGTCGTCAATGAATTGACAGGGACGCAATGCCATGCCCCCGCCACTCCACCAAAAAAGTCTCCAATTTTAATTGACACAGGCGCGGCGATTACCTACGGTCCAGGTGATTACCTACGGCCCATTCGACAGTTCTTGCCGACACCCACCCAAGGGAATTCATGACCACATCCCCAACCCTGCCGAAGTCCAGGCAACAGCTGATCCTCGTCGTCCTCATGGTGTGCTCGCTGCTGATCTGGCTGGACAACACCGTCCTGAGCACCGCCCTGGAGACCCTCGCCGACCCGGACCGCGGCCTCGACGCCGACCCCGCCGAACTGCAGTGGGCCACCGGCTCGTACACCCTGGCCTTCGCCACGCTGATGTTCACCGCCGGCGCCCTCGGCGACCGCTTCGGTCACCGGACCGTGCTCGTCGCGGGATTGGTCGTATTCGCCGGGTCCTCGATATGGGCGGCGTACGCGGGGGACGCGGGACAGCTGATTGCCGCGCGTGCCGCGATGGGCGTGGGCAGTGCGTTGATCATGCCCGGAAACATGGCGATCCTCATGTGGACCTTCACCGGTCCCGCGCGGTCGACCGCGGTCGCCATTTCCTCGACGGCCGCCGGTGTCGGAATGGCCGCGGGCCCGGTCCTCGCCGGGTTCCTTCTCGACCATTTCTGGTGGGGCTCGGTCTTCCTGGTCAATGTCCCGGTCGTGATCGTGGCGCTCATCGGAATCGCCGTACTGGTCCCGAATTTCCGCAGCCCCGTCCCGCGCCCGCTGGACGGCGCCGGAATGGTCCTTTCGATCACCGGGCTCGCCGCCCTCGCCTACGGACTGATCCGGGCCGGCCAGGTGGCCGCCTGGGGCCGTACGGACGTCTGGGCGCCGATCGCCGTCGGCACCGTCCTGCTGACCGCCTTCGTCCTGGTCGAACTGCGGATCAGGGTGCCCAGCTTCGACCCCCGGCTGCTCGCACAGCGCGCCTTCGGCGGCGGCAACGTCGCCCTCGGCCTGCTCCTCTTCGCTGTGACCGCCGTGACCTTCTACAACGCGTTCTACTTGCAGGGCGCGCGCGGCTACTCGCCGATGGAGGCGGGCCTGGCCAGCCTCCCGACCGCCGTCGGCGCGACCCTCGGAGCGCCCGTCGGCGCCCGTCTGGTGCGGCGCTGGTCGCTCCGTCGCGTCAGCGCACCGGCGCTCGTCGTGGCTGCGCTGACCATGGGCGCGTACGGGTTCCTCGGGCTGGAGACCCCGCTCCTGTGGATCGAGATCCTGGTGCTGATCCAGGGCCTGACCGTCGGCATGGTGCTCGGCCCGGTGACCGCCGCGCTGATCAGCTCCCTGCCGCTGGAGCGGGCCGGTGCCGGATCGGCCGTCACCAACACCGTGCGGCAGACCGGCAGCGTGATCGGCATCGCGGTCGGCGGCACGATCATGTCGATCGTCTACCGGCGCGCGATCGAGCCCTCGCTCGACGGCGTCCCCGAGTCGGTACGGGACCGGGCGCAGGTCTCGGCCGAACAGGCACGGCACGTCGCCACGGAGACCCACCGGCCCACCCTGGCGCACGCCGCCGATGACGCGTTCCTCCACGCCATGCACGTCGGCGCGGTCTGGATCACGCTCATCGCCCTCGGGGCAGCAGCGGTGCTCGTGTTCTCGCTGCGCCCCGGCGGGAAGCCGACGCTGGAGCGCGAGGAGCCGGTGCGGGAGCACGAGGAGCCGGACCACGTGAACCGGCCCCCGTACGAGGCCGGGCGGACAGGGCGGACAGCGTGAGCAACCGCTGCCCTCACGGCGGATCGAGAGGCTCCGAACCTTTCGTCCGCGCCCCGTCACGCGCCCGCGCCGCGTCCCGCGCCCGCGTCCGGGCGTGGTCCGGATCGAGGAACCAGTGCCGGGCCGACGCCAGCCACCAGACCGCCGCGAAGCCGAGGACGACGAGGACCGCGACCGGGGCGTAGTTGAAGGTCTCCCAGGTGACCGGAGAGACCTGCGGCAGCATGAACAGGACGGTGATCACGCCGACCCATCCCACCGCCACGACGCCGATCGGCCGCGACCAGCGGCCCAGGTGCCAGGGCCCGCGCTCGAACGCGTCGCCCTTGCGCAGCCGCAGCAGCGTCGGGATGACGTACGCGATGTAGAGCCCGATGACGGCGATGGACGTCACCGCTGCGTACGCCGTGACGTTGATCAGATACGGCAGACCGAGGACGAGCGCGCCGAGCACGGCCAGCCACACCGCCGCGACCGGGGTCCTCGTGCGCGGATCGACCGAGTGCCAGACGTGCGAGAAGGGCAGCGCGCCGTCCCGCGAAAAGGCGTAGATCATACGGGAGTTGGCGGTCACGGAGGCCATGCCGCAGAAGAGCTGCGCCCCGATGACGACGAGCAGAAGCAGCTTGCCGGTACTGGCTCCGAGCGCGTCGAGCAGAATCTGCGCGGGCGGCGCCCCCGTCGCCGACTCACGGGCCCCGTCGTACGACTGGATGGCGAACGTGAAGCCGAGCAGCAGCACGAACCCGGCGATCCAGGACGTCCAGATGGACCGCACGATGCCCTTGGGCCCGGCGGTGGACGCGTCGTGGGTCTCCTCGGTCATATGGGCGGAGGCGTCGTACCCGGTGAAGGTGTACTGGGCCATCAGCAGCCCGATGAGTGCCACGTACAGCCCGCTCCCCCACCCGGTGTTGTTGACGAACTCGGTGAAGACGAAGGACGCCGACCGGTGCGAGTCGGGCGAGAAGGCGAGCGCCCCGACGATCACGGCCACGCCGGCCACGTGCCACCACACGCTCACGCTGTTGAGCAGCCCCACGATCCGCACGCCGAAGGTGTTGAGCAGCCCGTGCAGCACGAGGATCGCGGCGAACAGCAGGATCGTCCGCTCCTCGGTGACCCGGAAGTCGAACTGCAGGTTCAGATAGACCCCGAGGAACGAGGCCGCACCGAAGTCGATCCCCGCGGTGACGGCGACCTGCCCGAGCACGTTGAACCACCCCGTGAACCAGGCCCACGCGGCCGCGGTCCGCGGCGGCGCGAGCCGGTGCGCCCAGAAGTACAGCCCGGCGGAGGTCGGATAGGCGGAACAGATCTCCGCCATGGCGAGCCCCACGACCAACGTCATCAGCCCGACCCCGACCCACCCCCAGGTGATCAGGGCGGGCCCCCCGGTGTTCATCCCGAACAGGTACATGGTGAGGCACCCGGAAAGCACCGAGATGATCGTGAACGAGACCGCGTAGTTCGAGAACGCGGACATCCGCCGCGCGAGAACCTGGGTGTAGCCGAGCTGAGCGAGCCGCTCCTCGTCCGCCCCCGCCCCGGTCGGCGGCGAGCCGGTCACTCCACGCGATTCTTTTGTCATGCCCCCAGCGATTCCCTCGCCGGGGGCATGACATGCGCCACGTCTGGCCAAATACCGCTCAACTCAGAAGCCAAGAGGGGTGTCGCGCACGGATAAGCCGAAGGGCCCGCACGACGCTGACGTCGTGCGGGCCCTTCGTTCAGGCAGAAGCGGCTAGAGATCAGCCGTTGCGCTTCCAGCGCGGCTTGTCGTCGCGGCGGCCGAAGGAGCCGGTGCCCGTGCCGGTGCCGGACGTGCCCGAGTTGCGGTTGTACGACGGGCGGTCGTGGCCGCCGGAGCGGAAGCCGCCCGAGGGACGGTCGTCGCGGCGGTCACGGTTGAACGGGCGGTCGCTGCCGCGGTGGCCGCCGGAGGGGCGGTCGTCGCGGCGGAAACCGGCGCCGCCGCCACGGTTGTCGTCACGGCGGTCACGGTTGAAGCCGCCACCGCGGTTGTCGTCGCGGCGGAAGCCACCACGCTCACCGCCACGGTCGTCACGACGCTCGAAAGAACGGCCGCCACGCTCGCCACCACGGTCGTCGCGACGGAAGCCGCCACCACGGTTGTCGCCGCCACGGCTGTCGTCACGACGGTCACGGTTGAAGCCGCCACCGCGGTTGTCGCCGCGGCGGTCCCGCTCGTAGTTGCCGCGGTCGTCGCGCTGCGGACGGCGGTTGTCGTACGAGGAGGAGCGCTCCTCGCGGGCCGGGCGCTCGGCGACGGGCTGCTCCGGGACCGACACGGCGGCCTCGACGACGGCCTCGGCGGCAGCGGCGGCCTCGGCGACCGCGGTCTCCGGGTCGTCACCGCGCTCGCGGGCGGCGCGCGCGATGAGGCGCTCGGCCTCCTCGCGCAGCTCGGTCGCGCGGCGGGTGGCGCGCTCCAGCTCCTTGGTGAGGTCCTTGACCTCACGCTCGGCCTGGGTCGCGGCGTTGCCCGCGGAGTCGGCCTGCACCTCGGTCATGGAGCGGGCGCCGGTGATCTCGGCGACCTCCGGGTCGAAGGTGCCGCCGCCGTTGATGATGTGGCGCGAGGCGTCGACGCCCGCGTCCTCCATGAGGCGGAAGATCTGGCGGCGCTGGTGCGGGAGGGAGAGCGAGACGACCGTGCCGCTGCGGCCCGCGCGGGCCGTACGGCCGGAGCGGTGCAGGTAGTCCTTGTGGTCGCCGGCCGGGTCCACGTTCAGGACCAGGTCGATGCCGTCGACGTGGATGCCGCGGGCGGCGACGTCGGTGGCGACGAGGGCGTTGACGTAGCCCTTCTTGAAGTCCTCGAGCACGCGGGTGCGGGCACCCTGCGTCATGCCGCCGTGCAGCGCGTCGGCCTTCACGCCGGAGTCGCAGAGCTGCTCGGCGATGCGGTCGGCGCCCAGCTGGGTGCGGACGAAGATGATCGTGCGGCCCTTGCGCGCGGCGATGGCGGCCGTGACGGGCGCCTTGTCGCGGGGCTTCACGATGAGGATGTGGTGCGTCATGGTCGTGACGTTGCCCTGGGCGCTGTCGACCTCGTGCGTCACCGGGTTGTTCAGGTAGCGCTTGACCAGCGTGGAGATCTCGTTCTCCATCGTGGCCGAGAACAGCATGCGCTGGCCGCCGCCGGGAACCTGGTCGAGCAGCTCGGTGACCTCGGGCAGGAAGCCCAGGTCGGACATCTGGTCGGCCTCGTCGAGGACGGCGATCTGGGTGTTCTCCAGGGAGCAGGCGCCGCGGTTGATGAGGTCGCGCAGTCGGCCCGGGGTGGCGACGAGGATGTCGACGCCGCGCTCCAGGGCGTAGATCTGGTTGCCCATCGACGTACCGCCGCAGACGACCTTCATCTTCAGGCCGAGCACGTCGCCGTAGGGCTGGAGGGCGTCCGCGACCTGCATCGCGAGCTCGCGGGTCGGGGTCAGGATGACGCCGCGGGGCTTCTTCTTCTCGGTGCGGCCGTCGGAGGCCAGCGTCGCCAGCATCGGCAGGCCGAAGGAGAGGGTCTTGCCGGAGCCGGTACGGCCGCGGCCGAGGATGTCCTTGCCGGCCAGGGCGTCCGGGATGGTCGCGGCCTGGATCGGGAAGGGCGTGGTGACGCCGTTCTGCGCGAGCTTGCGGACGATGCCCTCGGGCAGACCGAGGTCGCCGAAGGTGGCCTCGGGCTCGGCGTCGGCGTCAGGCTCGGCGTCGGCCTCGGCGTCCTCGGCCTGAGAGGCCTCGGGGGCGTCGGAGGCACCGGCGTCGGGGGTGACCTCGGTGACGTCCTGGGCCTCGGAGACCTCGACCTCGGCCGGCGCGACGACGGCCACTACGGCCTCCGTCTCGACGGACTCGACGGCCTCGACGATCTCGTTCTCGGGCAGGACGGCGTGGTCAGAATGAGAAATGGACATGCGAAATGCGAAACCTTCCGGAGTCTCGGCACGCGCCCGTCAACTCCGTGATTTCGCAATGGACCGCCTCGATGCGGTCAGCCACGGCAAGGGAGAGTACGCGCCACGCGGCGCTCTTCTGTGTCGGCGCCGGGCAAATGGGATCAAACGATCTACCACCATACGCACCCCCCACCCCAGATGGCAAACCGCCCCCTTTGGAGAGGCCGCGACCGACCTGCGGTACCGCCTCTGACCTGCGCAATTACTGAGGTCCCGCTACTGAGGTCCCGCCTCCGGCGAAGGCTCCCGCGCCGGGATCTCCGCGTTCCGCCGCTGCAGCTGCGCGTCCTGCCCCGACCCCTCGTGCGCCGACGAGGACGGCTCCGGAGTCGTCGGATCCGGCGTCGGGGTCGGGTCGGGCTTCGGCGGGGTCGGCGTCGCGCTTGTCCGGGTCGCGGTGGGTCTGGGCCGCGTCGGCGTGGGCTTGCCCGGCCCGCCCTGCTGCGGCTCCTTCGCCGGGGAGGACACCGAGGACGACTCCGCGGGCTCCGCGCCGTCCCCCGCACCGGACCCGCCCGAGTGCGACGAGCCGCCCTTCCCGTGGCCCTTCCCCCTGCCTTTGCCCTTCCCCCTGCCCTTCCCGCGGCCCTGCGCGTGCTCGCCCCCGTCCTCGGCGTCGTCACCCCGCCGCTCGGGGCCGCCGTCGGACGCCGCCGCCCCGCTGCGGTGCCCCGCGGACCGGTCGGGCCCGGGGGCCTTCCCGTCGTCACTGACGCTCATGCAGCCCGCTGTCGCCGCTACGGCCACCGCGACCGCGGCCCAACGGACGGGAACGTACAACTGGCGCACGGCCGAGCACCTCCTGAGGCGCTGAGAATCCAGACGCCCTGCCCAACTCCCGCGGCCCGCAAGAGGACACGGAGGTCCACCCCCGCCCGGCCCCGCCCCGCACACCAGGCCGGGGGCCCTCGCTCACCCGTACCCGAGCGCGTGCAACCGGGCGTCGTCGATCCCGAAATGGTGCGCCACCTCGTGCACCACCGTGATTTCTGTCTCGGCCACGGCCTCCTCGCGCGAGCCGCACATCCGCAGCGTCGGACCGCGGTAGATGGTGATGCGGTCCGGCAGGACACCCGCGTACCACTCGCCCCGGTCGGTCAGCGGCGTCCCCTCGTACAACCCGAGCAGCTCGGGATCGTCGGAGGGCGGCTCGTCCTCGACGAAGACGGCCACGTTGTCCATCAGCCGCGTCAATTCCGGCGGGATCCGGTCGAGCGCCTCGCCGACCAGTTCCTCGAACTCCTCGCGCGTCATCTCCAGCACTCCCCCATTGTCGGCCACGCCGCCGCCCCCGTCCCGGCATAGCCACCGCCCCAACTGGGCATACGGGACCAATGGCCCGCGACTTCACCGTCGTCCTGAAGGGCGTACGACGGGCGGGCACCGCCCTCGTAGGCCACTACCGCGCTCGCCGCACCCACCCGACCCACGAGCTGATCAGCCCCCCGCACCCGTACGCCCGCGCCCTCGGCCTGATCGCCGTCGTCGTCCTCGGCGCCTGGCTCGGGCTCCTCGTCGTCGGCAGCGTCCGCGCCCCGGTCGGCCCGATGGACACCCGCATGGCGCTGCGCCCGTCCGTGTCCGGCGGCACGAAGATCGACGTCTCCCCGCTGGGCGCCCTGGAACTCCGCTCGCACACCGCGCCCCTGCGCCTCGACGTCGACGTGGACCGCCTCGACCCGGTGCGCTCCCAGGCCCTGGTCGACCACCCCGAGCGGCTCGCCGGGCTCCAGGAGGAGGTCGCCCGCGACGTCGGACACGGCACGCTCGACCTCGCCGTACGCTCCTGCGTCGCCGTCGTCTCGGGCGCCACGGCGCTCGGCCTCGCCGTCTACCGCCGCCCGCGCCGCGCACTCGCCGCGGGCGGCCTCGCCCTCGCCCTCCTCGCGGCCTCGGGCACGGTGGCGTACGCCACCTGGAACCCGAAGTCCGTCCTGGAGCCGAAGTTCTCCGGCCTGCTCAGCAGCGCCCCCTCGGTCGTCGGCAACGCGCGCAGCATCGTCAGCGAGTTCGATGTCTACCAGCGGGAGTTGGCCCGCCTCGTCACCAACGTGACCAAGCTCTACGACGTGACGTCCACGCTCCCCGCGTACCAGCCGGACCCCACCACGATGCGGGTCCTGCACGTCTCCGACATCCACCTCAACCCGGCCAGCTGGAAGATCATCTCCTCCCTCGTCGACCAGTACGAGATCGACGTCATCGTCGACTCCGGCGACACCATGGACCACGGCTCGGCCACCGAGAACGGCTTCCTCGACCCGGTCGAGGACCTCGGCGCCCCCTACGTGTGGGTGCGCGGCAACCACGACTCGCGCACCACCCAGCGCTACCTGCAACGCCTCAAGAACGCGCACGTGCTCGACGACGGCAGGGCCGAGACGGTCGCGGGCCTGCGCTTCGCGGGCATCGGGGACCCGCAGTACACCCCGGACCGCTCGGTGCGGGCCGAGGGCGACGCGGTCGAGCGCATGGCGGGCATACGGCTGGCCTCCGCGCTGCGCGCCGAGCGGGCGGCCGGGACGCCCGTCGACGTGGCGATCGCGCACAACCCCACGGCGGCGCGGGAGACCGACGGCGAGGTGCCGCTCGCCCTCGCGGGGCACGTCCACCACCAGGAGATGGACGTCCTGGACGAAGGGACGCGGCTGCGCGTCGAGGGGTCGACGGGCGGCAGCGGGCTGCGCGCGGTCGAGGGCAAGTACCCCGATCCGGTCGAGGCATCGGTCCTCTACCTGGACCGTACGAGCAAGCGGCTCCAGGCCTGGGACGAGATCAAACTCGGCGGGCTGGGCCTGACGAAGGCCGAGGTCAGCCGCCATCTCCCCAAGGAGAACCGGCCCGGGGCGCCCACCGCGCCGAGCTCTCCCGGCACCGACCCGTAAACCGTTTTGGCGATAGCTCCCCGCATCCCATATGCTTCTCACGTCCCCGACGCGCCGCAAGGCGCACACGGCGGGCCTCTTAGCCCTCATCGTCTAGTGGCCCAGGACGCCGCCCTTTCAAGGCGGTAGCACGGGTTCGAATCCCGTTGGGGGCACGCAAAGCTTTACGTACGTGGATTCGTTCGCATACGTAAATATGGTCCTGTGGAGCAGTTTGGAGTGCTCGCCACCCTGTCAAGGTGGAGGCCGCGGGTTCAAATCCCGTCAGGACCGCTTGCAGATCACCTCGGTGAACTGCGTGGCTGGGTAGCTCAGTTGGTACGAGCGATCGCCTGAAAAGCGATAGGTCGCCGGTTCGATCCCGGCCCCAGCCACCAGAACGAGAACACCCCGGACGGCATGCCGTCCGGGGTGTTCTCTTTGCGTTCCCACAGCCTGGCTCCCGCGATTCCGCGTTCAAGACAACGATCATTCAACGGTCATGCGCGCCACCGATACCGTGCGTCAGCCGGTCGGCGAGCAGGCGACCCGGGCGGATCGGCGGGACGAGGTGTGAGTACTCCGTGCCGCCCCCGAGGCCGGTAGGCAGCTCACGCGGGGAGGAGAACAAAGATGGACGAAGAGACTTTCTACGAGGAGAGCAAGAAGTACCTACGCGAGATCCTGGGCGAGGCCGACCTGGAACTCGCCTCGGATACCGAACTTCTGGAGTCCGGCTTGCTCGACTCGCTGTCGACACTGGAATTCTTCTTCTTCATAGAGGAAGTCAGAGGCGCGCCGATCGATCCGGAGGAGGCCAGTCCGGAGTCGATCTCCACGCTGCGCAACGCCTACAAGCTGGTGCAGTCGGCATGACGCTCACCGTGGAGCAGGTGCACGCGGGCTGGGCCTGGCAGCGGGAGATCTGCAGGCAGGCCGGGTCGGTCGGCTACGTGGGGGTGATCACCGGGGTGCTGGACCGGCTCGGTCGCGACCCCCGGCTCACCGAGTTGCTCACCTCGGAGACGCAGGACCCCATCCAGTCCGCCCAATGCCTCAGGCTCCTTGGCGCCGTCAACCGGGTGGCCCTGGCGGAGAACGCCTCCTGGATCACGGACTACTACCCGGTCTTCGGCGGGCGGTGCGATGTCGAGCGGCTCGTTCCGGCATTTCTGGCCTTCCTCGATGACCGGTTGCCGGCGGTGCGGCGGCAGCTGCCCGCCGGTGTGCAGACCAATGAGGTGGGACGGGCGGCTCCGCTGTCCGCCGCGATCAATTACGTGGCCGAGGCGACCGGGATGCCCGTCCGGCTGCTCGAGGTCGGTGCCAGCGCCGGTCTCAACCTCCTCATCGACCGGTACTACGTCGCCGCGGGCGGGCGGAGCTGGGGTCCCCCGGGCTCGGCCTTGCGGCTGACCGGGCAGTTCGAGGACGGCGATCCGCCGGCCGGCGCCCCTGAGGTCGTCGACCGCAGGGGCTGCGACCTCAACCCCATCGACGCGCGAGACCCGAGGTCCATGGACCTGCTGAGGTCGTTCGTGTGGCCCGAGCACGTCGAGCGCATGACCCGGCTCAACGCGGCGCTCGAGATCGCACGGGCCGCTCCCGCTGTCCCGATCGACGCGGACGAAGCCGGCTCGTGGGCCTCCCAGCAGCTCGCCACCCGCCCGGCGGGCCAGGCCACCGTGCTCTACCACTCCATGGTGCTCACGTACTTCGACGACGCCGAACGAGCCAAGTTCGCGGACGTCGTCCGTGCCCACGGCGCCCGGACCACCGCCGACCGGCCGCTGGCCTGGATCTCCATGGAACCGAGCGAGGACGACTCGGCCGTGGTCGAGGTCGGCTGCGAGCTGTGGCCCGAGGGGCGGCGCCTCCTGCTCGCCCGGTGCACGCCGCACGGCGGCAAGGTGCGGTGGGCCCCGGCGGAGATCCCGGCATGAGAGCGGACACGCTGCTCGGGGTCTACGAGCGTCAGGCGGCGAGTACGCCGGACGGCGAGGCGCTCGTCTACGCCCGCGCTCCCTACGAAGGGACCACGCTGACCTGGCGTGGGCTGCTGGAGCGCGGCCGCGAGCTCGCGTCGAAGCTGCGGGAGGCCGGGCTCGGCCCTGGCGGCCGCTGCGCCGTGGTCATGATCGACCACCCGGACGTGCTTCCCGGTGTGCTCGCCGTCTGGCAGGTGGGCGGCGTGCCGGTCCTCCTGGACAGCCAGTGGGGGCGCACCACCACTCGCTCGGTACTGCGGCTGAGTGCCGTCGAGGCGATCTTCGATGTGGTCCGCGGTACCTGCGAGAAGGTTCCGGCCGCAGGCACGGACGCTCCCCCCTTGCCGGGGGACACCGCGCTGCTCAGCTACACCTCGGGCTCCACCAGTGACCCGAGGGGAGTGGTGCTCTCGCACGGGCAGTTGCTCCATGCCTACCGGGCCGGAGGCACCGCGCTGACCGAGCTCCTGGGGCGGAGGCGGCGCCGCTTCGGCGTCACCATGCGTTTGTCGGGTCTCGGCATCCTCGGTATGAACTATTTGTGGCCCGCTGTCATGGGACTGCCTGTCACGGTCCTTCCCGAGCTCTCCGTCGCCTCGGCGAAAGGCTATTGGTCGAGGCTCAGAGAACATGACGTCGACGTCACCTACCTGGTCCCGCCGCTCGTCGATCTCCTCACCAAGATGTCGGTGGATCCCGGAGCCGAGAACGGGGACACCATCGCCTGTTTGTCGGGCGGCGCACCCCTCTTCGAGCAGTCGCAGCGGGCCCTTCAGCGGAACTGTCGCGCCGTACTCCTGAATGTCTACGGCCTCACCGAAGTCTCCTTCGCCGCCTTCTTCGGAGACATCGGACCCGACGGTCTTGCGACACACTCCATCGGCCGGCCCGCGACCGTGGAAGCGAGGCTGCGGTCAGCGGACGGCAGCATCGTCGTCGGCCCGGGCGAAGGCGAGCTCGAACTCGCCGGGGCAGCGGTGAGCCACGGCTATTACGCGAACGACACCGCCAACAAGGAACTGTTCCGGGAGGGCTGGGTCAGAACCGGGGACCTTGCCGACAGGGACGCGAGCGGCCGCTACTCGATCATCGGTCGGCACAAGGACGTCGTGCTCAGGGGGGCATTCACCGTCTACCTGCACGAGATCGAAGAGGCGGCCAACGGGCACCCCGGGGTACTGGAATCGGCGGCCGTCCGACTTCAGCTGCCCAGCGGTGAAGACGTGGGGCTGCTCGTGCGCATGGCACCGGGACCGGATGCGGAAACCAGCACCGCAGACCTCCGTGAACACCTCGCTCTGGAGTTGGGGAGCCAGCGGACACCGCGCCGCATCGTCAAGACGACGGAACCACTTCCCCGACTGGCACAGCACAAGATCGACCGTCGCGCCGCCCACGCGCGATGGCATGCGGTGAACACGCCTCACGCCAAGGAGTGAACATGACTGCAAAAGGCTTCGATCTGGACTGGGCGAAGTTCCGACGTAATGGCTTCCTCGAACTCGGACCTCGCCTGTGTGAAAGCGACCGGCTGGCCGTACTCGAGCACTTCGACAAGCTGGATGCCGCGGACCGGATTCCTCCGGGCTATCAGGCCCAGTACGACGAGTCGGGCGGAACACGCAGGTTGCGCAAACTGCGTCGGCTCCTGTGGTGCGACAAGAAGCTCTACGCGCCGATTCTCCACCGGATGGGGGCGCTCGACCTGGCGGAGACGCTCATAGGTCCCAGTGCCGTGGCGATCCTCCATGCCGCCTTCCTCAAGCCGGCCCGCATCGGCACCCACGTCGCGCCCCATCAGGATCAAGCACTGTGGGACCGCCACCTCCCCGGCTCCTTCAACATGTGGACCGCCCTGACCGACGTGTCGCCTGCCAACGGTGGCCTGCACGGCTATCCGGGCTCGCACGTCCACGGCGTGATCGAACACCGCGACGACCCCGATCACCCGTGGCACGAAACGCTGAGCTACAAAGTGCCCGAACTCGCCGAGCGGCACGACTTCTTGCTCAAGCCCGGCGAGTCCGCCATGTGGGAATCCACCTTCGTGCACGGGAGTGAACCGAACACTTCCGACGAGGACCGCCGGGGCATGGTCGTGGTCTTCGCGGACAGCTCCGCGGCGAACTTCCATGAGCGCGACGTCATGACACTCGAGCAGATACGTACCCTCGCCGCAGCTGGAGCCGCGACGGAGTCCGGGTGACCAACGAGGGGGTCCAGGTCGAAGAGCGGAACGCCAGGCCCACCCTCTGGGTTCCTGATTTCCGGCTCTTCTTCACGGCCAGGACCACGTCACTGCTCGGGGACGCCGCACTCCCGGTGGCGATCACCGCCGCCATGCTGGAGGCCGGCTACGGCATCTCGGGTGTGGGATACGCGCTGGCCGCGCATCTGGGGCCGTTCGCGGGATTCATGATCTTCGGCGGGGTGCTTTCGGACCGGCTCGGCGCGCGGCGACTGATGATCTTCGCGGACTTCGTGCGCCTGGCCGTCCAACTCACCCTGGCGGTCCTGCTGTTGGCCGGCCCGCCGCAGCTCTGGGTGATCCTCGCTCTGCTGGCCACGCTCGGCACCGGCGGTGCGCTGTTCCAGCCGGGCGTGGCCAGCGTGACCCCCCGGCTCGCGTCCGACGTGCAGCGAGCCAACGCCGTCCTGCGCATCACGGAGTCATCCGCCGTCGTGGTCGGTCCGGCTGTCGCCGGTGGGCTGCTGGCGCTGATGCAGCCCGCCGCCGTGATCGCCTTCGACGCGCTGACGTTCGGCGCCAGCGGCTGCTGCCTGCTGCTGCTGCGCCTGGCGCCCCTGCCCGCGCCCGACGGGCCGAAGAGCTCGCTGCGCGGCGATCTCCTCGTGGGCTGGCGGGAGTTCGTGGCACGGCGGTGGCTGTGGCAGGTCGTAGCGGTCTGGATGCTGTTCCAGCTGGGCTCCTGGGGGCCGACCCTGACCCTCACCAACGGCATCCTGGTCGATCGGCTCGGCGCTTCGACCTTCGGCCTGGTCATGTCCGCCATGGGACTCGGCAGCGTCCTGGGCGGAGTGATCGCGATCAAACTGCGGCCGGTCCGACCGCTTCGTGCGGCCACCATCGCGATGCTCTTCTACGCACTGATTCCCCTGAGTTCGTCATTCGACCTGTCGGCTCCGGTGCTCGGCGCCTGCTATTGCGTCGGCGGGGCGAGCATGGCGTTCTGGGGAGTCATGTTCCACACCAGCGTGCAGACGTACATACCGGTCCAATTCCTTGGGCGAGTACACGCCTACGACGCGGCGGGCTCGCTGATGATGAAGCCGGTGGGGCAGGCTCTGGCCGGCCCCGTAGCCGGAGTCATAGGCGCTGTTCAGCTACTCCATATCGCGACCGGCATAGGCATGGTGGTGTGTCTCATTCTGCTGCTCCTGCCTGCCGTCCGTAATCTCCCCCGGAACGAATGTGTGGGATAAGCATGCGCATTGACATCGCCAGCAGGGCTTCCCTCGGAGCCGTGCAGAATGAGGACTTTGCCGCTGCCGCGCTGCCGGCCATGGGGCGCGGTGGCGTAGCCGTCGTGCTCGATGGCGTCAGCGCGCCCGTCGCCCCTGGAATGGGATGCTCACACGGCACGCCGTGGTTCACCAGCTCGGTCGGCGGAAGCCTGCTCGAGCTCGCCGCCAGGATGGACCGGCCTTTCGCCCAGTGTCTGGCCGATGCGATCTCCAGGACGCGCGAGCAGCACTCCGGAGTATGCGATCTCGGGCATCCGCGCACCCCGCAGGCGACGCTTGCGGCGGTCCGCTGGGACGCGGACCAGCTCGAATACCTGGTTCTCGGCGACAGCGAGGCGATGGTGGAGACCACGGTGGCAGCCGCGGCGGAGGTGCACTTCCTCCGTGACATGCGCGTGGAGGCCGTCAGGGAACGACCGGACATGCGGGCCTGGCGGGCTCAGCTCGACGCCCTTCCCATCGGTTCCGAGGAGTGGGAGCGCACCACCAAGGAATACCAGAAATTTGGTGACGCCTTCCGAAACTCCAAAGAGGGCTTCTTCACGGTGGCCGCGGATCCGAGTGTGGCCGCGGAGGCAGTGAACGGGCGTTTCTCGATGACTGAGCTCGTCGGCGCCGCGCTGTTGACGGACGGCGTGACACAAATGACCGACATATTCGGCCATAGCGACCGCCACGAAATCTACCAATCGCTCAGAGCGACCAGTTGCCAAGAGGTGATCGACAAGACAAGGGCGCTGGAGCTGGCCGATGAGTCGGCCACCAGGTTCCCCCGCAGGAAAGCCTCGGACGATGCGACTGCCGTCCTGGTCGAGTTCTCCGGATAACCGTCCCTTCGCTGAGTGGCCGTCGTACTGCAGGAAGTTGGATGAGACATGAAGGACGACAACGATCTGCTGGAACTCAATCCATCCCAGCTGCGAAACCACCGCAATTGGACTGACGCCGAGCTGCCCATACGCGTTCAGACGCTCGTCCTGTCGCCGACTGAGGACATCTCCCTGGACGCCGCTACGCGGGCACTGGGCGAACTGATGAGCGCGCACGAGGGACTCCGCAGCCGCCTGTGCCACGACGACCACGGAAACCCGCGGCAGCGGGTGATATCAGCACGTGAGGCACTCGCCGAGATCAACCACAGCATCGAGACGAAGCCCTACGAGCCCGACGACGACCTCTGGGCCACGGTCCCGGTCCAGCCCCGGGAGGCGTCGGTCAAAGCGGTGTTCTACCTCGTGGGGGACCGCGTATCGGCGATCAAGCTGAGCCTTTCGCACGTCTTCGTCGATTCGCTCGGCAAGCAGGCGGTGACCGCGCACCTGGCCGAGCTGCTGCGGAAGAACGGCAGCACGGCACCCAGCATCACACCGCAGGCGAGCACCTATGCGAAGGGCATCGAGCACCCGGATGTCCGAGCGAGCACCGCGCACTGGAAATCAGTGCTCGCCGACGCGCCGCGCTCTTGCACGTACGGTGCGGGAGAGCGGCCGGAGAGCGAGCAGGCCCAGGTGTGTCAGGTGCCGTTGGAGCGGCGTGCGGCGGACCGCCTGGTGGCGACCTGCCGCAGGCTGCGCGTGTCGCCGCAGACAGCATGGGTGGCCGCGCTCAGCACGGTGGTCGGCCTGTTGTCGGGCCAGCATCGCCACACGTTCAAGACCACCCATGGCAACCGTGTGCTGCCTGCGGACTTCCGGGCGGTCGCGCAGATCGCACAACCCTTCTTCTCCGTCGTGGGCGGTGACCGTGCGGACACCCTCCGCAAGAGGGTGGAGAAGGCGGGCAAAGCGCTCGACGCAGCCACGGGAAACACCATGTACGACGCGAACGCCCTCCTTGACTGGCTCAATTCCGAGGAGCGTTCCAGCGGCTCGGTGTTCCAGCCCGCCTTCGAAGTGAACTACGTGCCGACGATCCGCCGCGCACACGCGTCGTTCCTCTACGGACCGGCTCCGGAACAGCTGCGGAACGTGACGATGCGGTACGACCCGAACGCGGGCAAGCCGGATCTCGCCCTCACCATCCGCCACTTGCCGGAACCGCTCCTCCTGCTCACCGTGCGCGGCCCCCTGTGCGCGGAGCGGGACGCGCGGAAACTCCTGGACCACGGGCTCACGTTCATGGAGGCGCTGGCCGACCATCCCGACCTGCCCATCTCAGAGTTGGGGATTCCGGAACTCGGCGCGCGGGGCTCGCTGCTGTACGGGCACCGGAGTGAGGTCGCCATCGATCCGGAGATGACCCGGCGGCTGTTGCTTTCCGCGCGCGGCGTCACGCGTTGCGAACTGACGCCCCAACACTCGGCGGACGGCTCGGTCGTGCTGCGCGCGCGGCTGGCGATGCGCGGCGCGCCGGACGAGAAGGAACTGCGAGCGCAGCTGCGCCGGGCGCAGCCGTGGTACGCGGGCGCCATTGTCCCTGACGTGCTCGTCATCGAGCCGCACGGCGAGGGAGCCGGAGAATCCAAGGAGGGCGCGTGAGACGAAGGGTTCTGATTACCGGAGGCTGTGGATACGTCGGATCTGCCCTGGTGAAAAGACTGGTGCGAGACGGCGGATATCACGTGACCGTTCTCGACAACGGACTGGTTCCGGGCTGGCGCGTGGAGGGCGGTCCCGTTGACTACATCGAAGGCGATGTGCGTGACGTCGCTGACTGGTCATCGGTGCTGAAGAATGTGGACTGCGTGGTTCACCTGGCAGCGGTCGTGGGCGATCCGGCCAGCAGTATCGACACCCAGTTGACCTGGGAGGTCAACTACCTCGCCACCGTGCGGCTGGTCACGGAGTGCCGCAAGGCCGGGGTGGCCCGCTTCGTCTTCTCCTCGACCTGCAGCAACTACGGTGTCGTCGACGATGTGGCGGACGAGGACGCCCCCCTGCAACCCCACTCGGAGTACGCGGAATCCAAGGTCCGCGCCGAACACCATCTCCTGGTGAGTCAGGATGTCGGATTCACGCCCGTGATCGTGCGGCTCGCCACGCTGTACGGGTTGGCGCCTCGCATGAGATTCGACCTCGCGGTGAACGTGATGACGGCGAACGCGGTCCGCAACGGCAAGATCGAAGTCCATGGCGGAAAGCAATGGCGACCGTTCCTCCACGTCAAC
This sequence comes from Streptomyces sp. NPDC036815, assembly GCF_055609205.1. Taxonomy (NCBI): domain Bacteria; kingdom Bacillati; phylum Actinomycetota; class Actinomycetes; order Kitasatosporales; family Streptomycetaceae; genus Streptomyces; species Streptomyces sp. NPDC036815. The sequence goes on from NZ_JBVJPW010000010.1 coordinate 53,544, forward strand.
GACGCGGCGAAAGCACTGCAACTGGCAGTGGAAGCGGGCGCCACACCCTCCGTACCGCAGGTGTACAACTGCGGCTCAGCCGCGGACTGCTACCAACTCGGTGACATAGGCCGGCAGATCGCGGCCGAGGTCCCAGGATCCGAACTCGTCACGCTGGATTCCGTCACCGACGTACGCGATTACCGGGTCAGCTTCGACCGTATAGGAAAGCGCATCGGGTTCCGCGCGGATCTGAGGGTCGTCGATGGCATCAGAGAGATGAGAGACGCACTCGCCGCGGGCGAGTACGCCGATTACGCCCATGAGCGCTACAGCGACCATCTGTCCGTCTCCGCTTCCGTCCAGCGCGGCGATCCGGCCGGACAGTGCCGGTCCGGGCCGCGGCACCCGGACGTCACGACTGACTGCCGTGCGGGAAGTGGCGTATGACCGAGATACGCACCGCGCCGACAGCAGTAACGGGAGACTGGATCGGCGCGGACCTGTCCGCTGACCCGGAACAGTGGCGCCTCCCCGTTCCCCAGCACGTCGCGGACGACATACTCACGCTGGCCCGCGACTTCCTCGACAGAGGGGCCGAGAAGGACCCCGACGCACCGCCTCCCGCGGCCGGGCCCGCGACGCGTTCCCTGGCCGGGCGCATACACCGGCGTCTCGCCGGATTCCCCGGCTTCGTCCAGCTCACCGGTTTCCCGGTGGATGCCGGGTTCGAACTGGTGGAAGCAGCGTACTGGCTGTTCGGCAGGCTGATCGGCGCGCCCGTTTCGCAGACACGCGCGGGGAACTTCCTCGCCCGGGTCGAGGACCAAGGGGCGAAGATCGCCGTTCCCACCCAGCGTGGCCACCACAGTTCCAGCGCCCTCGCGTTTCACGCCGACCGTACGGACGTCATCGGGCTGCTGTGCGTCCGCGCCGCCGCCGAGGGCGGACACAGCCAACTGGTGTCGAGCAAAGCCCTCCACAACCTCATCCTGCGCGAACGTCCCGACTTGCTGGCCGTGTTGTACCGGACGTTCCCGCACGACCAGCGGGGCGAGGCACCTCCCGGTCGTCCCGGCTGGTGTGAACTTCCGGTGTTCAGCCAGTTCGCGGGGGATTTCTCGGCCCGTTATGTGCGGCGCTTCGTCGAGGGTTCCCAGCGTCACGCGGGGGCACCGCGGCTGACCGCCGAGCAGGTCGCTGCCATGGATTTCATGGACGAGCTGCTCCATCGGCAGGGAATGGCGCTGCAGATGGAATTGCGGCCGGGTGACATGCAATGGATCAACAACTTCCACATCCTGCACGCCAGGAGCGCGTTCCGTGATGCGGCCGGCCTCGACGAAGGCAGGTTGCTTCTGCGGCTGTGGCTCTCTTTCGCGGGCAGCCCTGCCCTGCCGCCCGAATACGCCGACATGTACGGCAGTACCACCGGCGGCGCGTACCGGGGCGGAGTGTGCGCGACAGGGTGCTGGTCCGAATCGGGCAACGGAGAGGGGCGACCATGAATGACCGGCCGGTGCACATCATCGACGCCACGCTGCGTGAGGGAATGCAGGCTGCCAACGGCGCCTTCACCACGGAGCAGAGCGTGGAAGTGGCTCGATGTCTCATAGCGTGCGGCGTCGACATGGTGGAATGCGGGCACCCCGCGATCGGCCACCACGAGCAGCTTCGGGTGGCGGCGGTGGTGGAGGCCAGCGGGGCGGTGCCCGTGCTCGCCCACGCCAGGGCGAACAACAACGACGTCGACGCGGTGGCCAAGACCGGTGCCGACTGGGTGGGCATCTTCCTCGGGGTCAACGAGATATCACTCAACAGCAGGCTCCCCGGCTACAGCCGAGACGACGTGCACCGCAAGATCGACGAGTCCGTCGGATACGCACGTCAATTGGGCCTGCACGTGCGGTTCACCGTCGAGGACAGCAGCCGTACCGACTTCGACCTCCTGGTGGAGACGTACACCAGAGCGATCAAGGCGGGCGCCGACCGGATCGGCATCGCCGACACCGTAGGGGTGCTGGAGCCGGGAAGAGCGGGCGAACTCGTGCGGAGGCTGGTGGCGAGCGGCCTCGACGCCGAGATCGAGGTGCATCTGCACGACGACAGAGGTCTCGCCCTCGCCAACGCCCTCGCGGCCATCGACGCCGGCGCCACCTGGGTCTCCACCTCGGTCAACGGGCTCGGAGAGCGGGCCGGAATCGTTGATCTGGGCGCGCTGCTCGCCAACCTGGACCACCGGGGCACCCGCACGTGTGCGAACGGTCAGCGGCTGCGCGACCTCAGCCGTCGCGTCGGCGCCTACTCCCGGTCGGCGCCGGACGACCGGCGGCCCGTCGTGGGCAAGAACGTGTTCCGCCATGTGTCCAGACTCCATCTCATGGCGGTGGACCGCGATCCTGCCTCCTACGAGTGGATCGCTCCTGAACTGGTCGGAGCCGAACGGGTCATCGGCGGTGCCGGACTGCCGAGGACTCCGGCCGAGTGGATCGTCAAGCCACCGGTCGTGTCCGCGACGGAACTGCGTCACCACCGTGCGGGGCCCGGCGACCGGTTCGTCCTGGTGGACGAGAGGTTCGTCGCCGGTGCCGGCCAGTACTGCATCGCCCGCCGCATCCCCGAACTCGACAGCTATGGCGCCGGGCACGTCGATGGCCATGTGCACCACTGCGACAGCCTGTTCGTCTTCCTCGGCACCCAGGAGAGCTACCAGGGGCTCGAAGTGGACGTGCACCTGGGTGAGGAGACGTTCCGGGTGCTCAGTCCGGCCTCGGTGTTCATCCCCGCGGGGGTGCGGCACAGCTACCAAGTGGTCGCCGGTTCCGGCACCTACCTCAACCATGTGCTGGCCGGCGACTACAACAGCAGCCTCCTCGATCCGCCGTCCCTCGGAAGCCGGGACTGACCGTGTGTGGCGTGGTGGGTGTCTCGCTGCGGCCGCGCGCGGGTGAGCGGTCGGCGGGCGAAGTCGCCGCCGGGGTCCTGGATCAGCTGCGGCATCGTGGACCGGACGGCCTCGGCCTCGTCGGCCACGGAACCGCGGCCTTGGGGATGGCCCGGCTCCGGGTACGGAGCAGGCAACAGGATTCCGTGCCCTTCGCCGGGTCGGGTGCCGTCTTCGCGTTCAACGGGGAGGTCTACCGTGCCGACGGCCTGGTGCCGGAGGGCGGTTTCGAAGAGGCACGGTGGGCCAGCGAGCCGGCAGCGGCGGTGGACGGGATGTACGCGGTGGTCGGTGGGCCCCCTGACGGGGCGCTGCGAGCCGTGCGCGACCCGCTGGGCATCAAGCCTCTCTACCTGCGCGAGTCACCGGACGGCGTCGCGGTCGCTTCCGAGGTGGGGCCACTGGTGGATGTCTTCGACCGGGCTCCGGTCAGGCGCGCGGCATTCGCGCAGTTCCTTCTCAGTGGGCGCCGGGTCGTCGACGGCGGTTCGTTCTTCGAGGGGATCAGAGCGGTCAGGCCAGGAGAGCGGCTGACGCTGCGCGACGGGCGGGTCACCCAGTCGGTCCTGGCACGTCCGACGCCCTGTGCCCCCGGCGTGCCCGAGGCGGCCGAGCTGCGGGCCGCCCTGGAGACGGCTGTTGACCGGATGCTGCTGACCGATCGCCGAGTGGGCCTCGCCGTCAGCGGTGGCTTGGACTCCACCCTGGTGGCCCGGCTGCTCGCGCGGCGCGGCATCCGCGACCTGCCCACGGTCAGCGTCCTGCCCCAGGACACCGGCGACGGGGTCCGCGACCTCGACGACCTGGGTCTCTCCGATGACGTCATCGGAACCTGGAAGCACCGCTCGACGTCGTTCGGCCCGGCCGACCTGCTTGCCGGGCTGCCGGCCGCGGTGCGGTCACTCGGTGAACCGGTGGCCATGTCGAGCCTGCCGATGTACCGGGCGCTGGCGAGGCTGGCCAGAGCCGCTGGGATCACGGTGCTGCTGGTCGGCGAGGGAGCGGACGAGCTGTTCGCCGGATACCACCGCTACCGGCCGCTCTACGCCGGTGCGTTCACCGATCCCGTCGACTTCTACCTCCCGTACGAGCGGCTGGAACTCGTCACCGCACTGCTCGGACGAGACGCGTGTGCCGCGGCCACCGGAGAACTGAGGAGGGCGACGGACCGATCACGTGAGGCCGCCGCCCAACGCCACGGCATCGAGCCCACCGTCGTCGATGTCGTACGGGAGCACGAGTACGAGCACAGCCTCGAACCGCTGCTGCGCCGCACCGACCATCTGTTGATGGCCGAGGGCATCGAGGGCAGAACGCCCTTCCTGCACGGTGGAGTCGCCGAACTCGCCAGGCGGTACCCGGCGCGTTCGCTGGTGCGTGGCAGTCAGACGAAGGCGGTGCTGCGCGAGGCGTTCGCCGACCTGCTCCCGCCGTCCTACCGGGTGCAGCCGAAGCAGCCCTTCCGCGCCCCCGTTCGCCAGTGGCTGCGGGGCGGCCTGCTGCCGCGGGTGGACCGGACGCTGGCCGACGCCACCGAGGCGCTGCACCAGCGCCTGGGTGTGCGGCCCTCCGGGATGCTGCTGCTGCGTGAGCGCCTGGCCGCCGGTGACGCGGTGGCCTGCACCCTGGCGTTCGCGCTGTTGTCCACCGTGGAGTGGCTCCACTGGCTGGACGACTCCGCGGCCAGGAGCGAGGTGCCGGTCAGTGCCTAGCCACCGCCGACTGGTCGTCGCGCTGCACGGGTACGGCGGAACGGGGGCGGAGATCGCCGGAGTCCTGGTCGCGGCCATGGGCGACGGCGAGCAGCGGGACACCCGAACGGTGATCACCGGCCCGGACGGGCCGTGCACGCCCAGGTTCGCCCGGGAGGGGCGGGCCTGGTTCGACATCTCCTCGCAGCCCTCGGTGATCGAAGAGCGGTGCCGCCTGGCCGCCCCTGCCGTGGCCGCGTACATCGCGGGGATGCAGGAGCGCCACCGGGTGCCGGCGCGGCACACCGGCGTCGTGGGGTTCTCCCAGGGAGCCTCGGTGGCCGCCATGACGGTGGCGGGCTCGTCGCTCTGCGGGCGAGCCGTGCTGGTCTGCGGCCGGATACCGGCTCCGGACACCGGGCACGCGGTGCCCGACGTCCTGGTGGTGACCGGAGGGCGCGACCGGTTCGTGCGACACGACGCGGTCCGTGCGGATCTGGACCGGGGACTCGGCCGGCTTGCCCGCCATATCGTGCTGCCGGAATTGGGACATGAGTTCACCGAAGAAGTCGCACGGATCGCCTTGTCCTACGTTACGAACACGGAGAGTTGAGCCATGGACTACATCAAGGAAATGCGCGGCCTGGTGGGAACCAGGCCTCTGCTCCTTCCCGGCGCACTTGTCATCGTGGAAAGTGACGACGGAAAGATCCTCCTCACCCGGCGCACCGACACGGGTGAGTGGAGTCTGCCCGGCGGCCACATGGAGCCTGGTGAGACCATCCAGGACACGGCACGGCGAGAGGTCCGCGAGGAGACCAACATCGAGGTCGGCGAGCTGGAACTGTTCGGCATCTTCTCCGGGAAAGATTTCTACTACAAATACCCCAACGGAGACGAAATCTTCAAAGTCACCGTCGTCTATTCGGCGCCGCTCCTGCCGAGCGAGACCCGCCTCGACAGCAGCGAGGTTCTGGAACTCTCCTATTTCGACGTCCACCGCCTGCCCGACGACCTCTTCGACCAGGAGCGCACCATTATCGAGGCCTTTGCCACGTCGCGTGCGGCAGGGTAGCGGCCTCGACGGGTCCGGCGGCGACCGTTGTATTGATTCTCGAGTCCTGATCCTGGTTCCGAGTTCAACCTCGGGCTACCTTTGCCCCAGCAACACCGCTGGGGACGGAGGTATTGCACGTGACGGGGGATCTTCGGCTTGCCGTGTTGGGGGCCGTCCGCATAGACCGACCAGACCGCAGTCTCGACCTGTCCTGCAAACTGCCGGGTTACGTGCTGCGCATCCTGGCCCTGCGGCGGGGCGAGGTCGTCCCCAAGGACCAGTTGATCGACGGGATCTACGAAGGAACTCCGCCCAGGAGCGCAGGCGCGCAGTTGCGCGCCCACGTCAGCGTGATCCGCAAGGCGCTCGAACCGGGCGCGGCGGCAGTCGACAGTGTCCACGGTGGCTACCGGCTCACGCTCTCCGCCACGGCGGCCATGGACCTCGCCGAGTTCGAGCAGAGCTGCCATGCGGGGCGCACCGAGATACGGGACGGCCGGTGGCGGGAGGGCGAACGGACGCTCAGCCGCGCCGTGGGGCTGTGGGGGGACCTCACCGTTCCCGACCCGGTGGCCGCCGGGGTCCACGGCGTCATCAACTGGCTTGAGGGGCTGCATCGCTGCGCGTTGGAGAACTGGGCCGAATCGCAGCTGCAGTTGGGGCAGGCGGCCCTGGCCATCCCCGTCATCGAGGCCGCCGTGGAGAACGATCCCCTCGCCGAGCGGCTCCGCCGCCTGCAGCTGCTCGCGCTCTACCAGGCCGGCCGAATCGACCTGGCACTCGCGGAGTTCACTCGGCTGCGTACGCTCCTGGCCGATGAGATGGGCCTGTCTCCGAGCCCCGAGCTGGAGCGACTGCACGAACAGATCCTCAACCACGATCCCGCGCTCGCCCCGGCCGCCGAGGCGCGGCCGTCCCCGGCACCCGCCCTTCGCCAGCTCCCCGCCCGGGCCTCGGGCACCGTGCGCCAGGCAGACGTCGCGGCGACGACAGCCGCACTCGCCGGAAACGGTCCGCGCGACTGTCTGCCCATCGTCGTCATGACCGGGCCGCCGAGCTTCGGGAAGTCCACCATCGCGGTGGAGGCGGCACACCGGGCAGCCGTCGACTACCCCGACGGGCAGCTCTTCGCCGCCTTCCACGCAGCCGGGGCCGGGGTGGCCACCGCGCACGAGATCCTCGGCCGGTTCCTCGGCGACCTCGGTCTCGGTGCTGCGGAGATCCCCGGCACGCCGCAGGAGCGGGCCGTCCGCTTCCGCTCGCGAACTGCCGGCAAGCGCCTGCTCATCGTCCTTGACAACGTTAGCGCCGCGAGCCAGGTCGAGTTGCTGCTTCCCTCGGAACCACGGTGCGCCGTGCTCATCACGGCCCGCACCGCCCTGTACGGGCTCCCGCAGGCGACGCGGCGGATCACCCTACGGCCACTCTCGGCCCGCGAGTCACTCTCGCTGCTCGAATCCCATGTCGGCCGCTCCCGGGTGCGGACCGAACCGGAGGAGGTGCGGCGGGTCCTGCAGGTGTGTGGAGGTTCCATGCTCGCCCTGGACACGCTCGGCGCACGGATGGCCGCCCGGCCGGACCAGCGCTTCTCCCAGGTCGCGGAGCGGCTCGCCCATGACGGCATCCGCCTCGATGAGTTCGAGGTCGGCGGACGCGGCGTGCGCGACGCCCTGGCGCTCAGGTACGTCCAACTCCCCGCCGAGGCGCGGGCCACCCTGCGCAAGCTCTGCTATCTGGGGGCCGCCGAGTTCCCGCTCCAGGCCGTCGCGGCGCTCGAGCAGCTCGGCCCGGCCGAGGCGGAAGCCCGCCTCGATCCCCTCGTCGACACGCAGTTCGTCACCATCGCTCGCGTCGCCGATGACCAAGCCTGGTTTCACGTGCACGAACTCACGCTCGCTTTCGGCCTGGAACGCGCCGCCGCCGAAGACCCCCCGTACATCCTGCAAGAGGCGGCCAGGCGCGCCTACGGCCTGGTCCCTTCGCCGAGCCGACACGCCCAGCTGCGCGGCGATGAGGAACTCGCCGGGTGAGCAGCCCCTCGCGGCCGGGCTCGCATTCCCTGGGGGCACGCATTACCGTGTGCGAGACTGGTACGCGCACTGTGCATGGTCCTGTGGAGCAGTTTGGAGTGCTCGCCACCCTGTCAAGGTGGAGGCCGCGGGTTCAAATCCCGTCAGGACCGCTTGCGATTCCACGCGGATCGCGTGGCTGGGTAGCTCAGTTGGTACGAGCGATCGCCTGAAAAGCGATAGGTCGCCGGTTCGATCCCGGCCCCAGCCACCTCTTCAGGAAGCCCCGCCCGCACCGGCGGGGCTTCCGCCGTTCTCCCCCCTCTGCCTCCCCCTCTACGCCCCCGCGTGGGCCGGCGCCGACACGCGCCCGCCCGGGTGCCGGTGGCGCCACACCCAGAACACCGCGCTGGACAGCAGTGCCCAGCCCGCGAGGACCAGGAACGGGAACGCGTGCTGGTGGCCGCCGAAGTAGACCGCCGTGTGCTGCGCGTTGACCGACGCGCCCGGGGGGAGCCACTGGCCGATGTGGCCGAGCACGGACGGGAGCAGCGGCCACGACACCGCGCCGCCGGACGACGGGTTGCCGAGGAGCACCATCAGGCCCCACGTCGGGATCATCGCCCAGCGCCCGAACAGCGTGTTGAACATCGTGAAGACCATGCCCGACGTGAACATCGTGAGCGCCAGGATCAGCCAGGACTCCACGAAGGGCAGGTCGAGCGCGCCGAGCCACCAGTCCACGACCGCCGCGATGACGAACGCGCCGAGCAGCGCGTACAGCACGGTGAACCCGATCCGTTCCGCCGGATTCAGCCCGCGCGCGTGCACGCTCAGCTGGATCGCCCCGACGAAGCCGATGATCACGGCCGCCAGGGAGATGTAGAAGATCGCGAGCCCGCGGGGGTCGCCCTTCTGGAGCGGGTTGACGTCCTTCACCGTCACGGGGACCCCGACCGCCTTGCCCACCTTCGGCGCGGTCTCCGCGAGCACCTGGGCGACGGAGGCGCCGGACGCCCCGGAGAGGTCGAGCGTCACCTTGTCCTTGCCGCCGCCGGACGGCGTCACGTCGAGGATCGCGAAGACCTTCTGTTCCTCCATGTCCTGGCGGGCCGCCGCCCGGCTGTCGTACCGGTGGACCTCCAGGGAGGCGTTCAGCGCCTTCTCCATGCCTTCGAGGAAGGCCTTGCCGCGCGCCGTGTCCGGGGCGTCGACGACCGCGGTGGGGATGCGGTGCGGGGTGGGGTTCGCCATGGAGTACGTGTACGAACCCGCGAAGAGCCCGGCCGCCGCCGCCAGGATGAACACCAGCACGAGCGCGGGCAGAAACGGCGACTGCTTGAACGCGTCCCACCGCTCGCTCCGGGTGGGCACACGCCCGTGCGCGCCGTGCGGGCCGTGCGGGCCGTGCGCCTCATGCGCCGCACCCGCCCCGTGCGGCGCATCCGCGGCGTGCGCCCCGCCCTCTCCCTGCTGGTGCTGCTCCGCTCGTGACTCCGGCTCCGGCTCATGATCAGGCATACGAATACGCTAAACCACGTAAAAGTATCCGACCCGCTCAGATCACTCCGCAGGCGACGAAACGGACCTGTCCCGCCGTCGCCACCCCCGCACCGCGAGCACCGCCCCCACCAGCACCACGACGCCGATCAGCAGCGCGGCGTCCGGCACGGCACGGCCCACGCCGCCCGCCCACTGCTCCACCGCGAACGAGTCGTCCACGTCCAGGAGGCCGGGCAGCGCCGTCGTCCCGTCGTAGACGAGGAACAGCGCCCCGAGGGCGATGAAGAAGAGGCCCGAAAGGAGCGACGTCGTGTGCAGCTCGACCCGCCCGACGCGGAACGTCCGGCCCCGCAGCCACCCGCGCCGCCCCAGGTCGAACCGCTCCCAGAGCAGCGCGAGCAGGAAGAGCGGCACGGCCATGCCCAGGGCGTAGACGGCGAGCAGCAGGCCTCCGTAGACGGGGCTGCCGCTGACCGCGGCCACCGTCAGGACGCTGCCGAGGATCGGCCCCGCGCAGAACCCGGCGAGTCCGTACACCGCCCCCAGCGCGTACACGGAGAAGGCGGTCGTCGGCCGGATCCGGCCCGAAAGCTCCGCCATCTTCCGCGAGGCGAACCCCATGCCGAGGATCTGCAGCACCCCGAGCCCGACGATCAGCCAACCGGCGACGAGGACGAGCTGGTCGCGGTGGCCGAAGAAGAACCGTCCCGCGTAGGACCCGGCGGCGCCGAGCGGCACGAGTGTCGTCGCGAGCCCGGCGTAGAAGATGCCGGTCCGCGCGACGAGGCGGGAGGCCGAGTCGATGGAGTAGGCGAAGAAGGCCGGGAGCAGCAGTGCGCTGCACGGGCTGACGAGGGCGAGCAGGCCGCCCAGGAACGCGGCGAAGTATCCGACGTCGGCGGTCACTCGGAGCCGCCCTTCGGCCCCGCGGGCTTCCCGGACTTCCCGGACTCCCCGGTCTCCCCGGACTTCCGGGGCTTCGCGTTCTCGGCCGCCGCCTCGATCGCCTGGTGGAAGACCTCGTCCGGCTGGGCGCCGGAGACGGGCCGCCCGTTGATCAGGAAGGACGGCGTCGACGCGGCCCCGAGGCCGTACGCCTCCTCCTGGTCCTTGCGCACGGCGGCCCCCGCGGCGTCGCTGTCCGCGTCCTTCGTGAACCGGCCGACGTCCTTGACCCCGGCCTCCCGTGCGATCTCCTCCAGACGGCCGTCGCCGAAGCCCTTCTCCTTGGACCCCTCGGCGTACGCGGCCTCGTGGAACTGCCAGAAGCGGCCCTGTCGCCCGGCCGCCCACGCGCCGCGCGCGGCCCGCTCGGAGTCCTTGCCGAAGATCGGGAAGTTGCGCCATTCGATGCGCAGGGTTCCCGCGTCGACGTACTTCTTCACGAGGCCCGGCTCGGTGTCGCGGGCGAACTTCCCGCAGAAGCCGCACTTGAAGTCGGCGTACTCGACCATCACGACGGGCGCGTCGGCGCGGCCCCGGGCGAGCGGGTCCCCCGCGTCGCGCCGCGCGAGCTTCTCCAGCTCGGGGTAGACGCCGTTCTGTGCGTCGGCGGAGGGCGCGGCGCCCGCGGCCTCCTCCTTCACGGTGCTGCCGGAGTCCTCCGGCTTGGTCGCCGTGTACGAGGCGACGCCGAGCAGCAGCGCGGCGACGGCGACGCCCGCGCCGATGGCGATGTTGCGGCTCTTCTTGTTGCTGTTCTGAGGCTTGCTGCCGTTCTTGGGCACGGAAGTGCTCTCTCTTGTCCTGTTGTACGTCTTGTACGTCGGTGAAGGGGCCCCTGAAGTCAGGGGCCTCCTACACGCGCAGGATCGAGAGGTCTATCGGTGAGGGCGAGGTGAGCGCGGGCGGCGCGCGGCCCGGCGCCGCCAGGAGCACGACCTGGTCGGCGCCCCACGAGCCGGACGCGGCCCGGGCGTCGTGCAGCGCGGGCAGCAGTTCGTACGCCGTTCCCGGGCGCTGCGGGGTGCCCGGCGGCTGGTCGGCGTCTCGGTCGGTGCCCTTGCCGCAGCCGGGCGAGGGCGCGTCGGCCGCCTGGGCGGCGAACGTCTCGGCGGCCGCCGTGGCCTCGGCGGCCTTGGCCATCGGCTGCTGCGCGGCGGCCGCGGGCCCGCAGAACATCCCGAGCCCGAGCACGACGAGGAAGACCACCGCGAGGGGGCTCCAGGTCGTGCGCGGGCGGGTCGGCATGCCCGGAATCGTACGTGCACGGACGGCCCGCCGGGGAAATCGGTTCGCCACCGCCGAGTCACGGGTGAGATCCTGGAACCCGTATGTCTACGCAGCCCGCCCTCACCCTCGACGCCCTCGCCCCCCGCCTCTCCGAGCTCTCGCTGCGCGACGAGCACCGGATCGGCCGGCGGCTGGAGGGTGCACGCCGGATCCGCAAGCCCGAGGCCCGCGCCGCCGTCCTCGCCGAGATCGCGGCGGACGTGGAGAAGGCCGAGGCGCGGATGGCCGAGCGCGGCTCCCGGCTGCCCGTGATCACGTATCCGGAGCAACTGCCGGTCAGCCAGAAGAAGGACGAGATCGCCGAGGCGATCCGCGACCACCAGGTCGTGATCGTCGCGGGCGAGACGGGCTCGGGCAAGACCACCCAGATCCCCAAGATCTGCATGGAGCTCGGACGCGGCGTCCGCGGCATGATCGGCCACACCCAGCCCCGCCGCATCGCGGCCCGCACGGTGGCCGAGCGCGTCGCCGAGGAGCTGAACACCCCGCTCGGCGAGGCCGTCGGCTGGAAGGTCCGCTTCACCGACCAGGTCGGCGCCGACACGTACGTGAAGCTGATGACGGACGGCATCCTGCTGGCCGAGATCCAGACGGACCGCGAGCTGCGCGCGTACGACACGATCATCATCGACGAGGCCCACGAGCGCTCGCTCAACATCGACTTCCTCCTCGGGTACCTGGCCCAGCTGCTGCCGAAGCGCCCGGACCTGAAGGTCGTGATCACCTCTGCGACCATCGACCCCGAGCGGTTCTCGCGGCACTTCGGACAGGCGCCGATCGTCGAGGTCAGCGGCCGCACGTTCCCGGTGGAGGTGCGCTACCGCCCGCTCCTGGAGGACGACTCCGAGGACTCCGACCGCGACCAGATCACCGCGATCACCGACGCCGTCGAGGAGCTGCAGGCCGAGGGCAAGGGCGACATCCTCGTCTTCCTCTCCGGAGAGCGCGAGATCCGCGACACGGCGGACGCGCTGAACAAGAAGAACTACCGGTTCACCGAGGTCCTCCCCCTTTATGCCCGGCTCTCGCACGCCGAGCAGCACCGCGTCTTCCAGCAGCACACGGGCAGACGCATCGTCCTCGCGACGAACGTCGCGGAGACCTCGCTGACCGTCCCCGGCATCAAGTACGTGATCGACCCGGGCACGGCCCGCATCTCCCGCTACAGCCACCGCACGAAGGTGCAGCGGCTGCCCATCGAGGCGATCAGCCAGGCCAGCGCCAACCAGCGCAAGGGCCGCTGCGGGCGTACGTCGGACGGCATCTGCATCCGGCTGTACAGCGAGGACGACTTCCTCTCGCGCCCCGAGTTCACGGACGCGGAGATCCTCCGTACGAACCTCGCCTCCGTCATCCTGCAGATGACCGCGGCCGGCCTCGGCGACATCGAGAAGTTCCCCTTCATCGACCCGCCGGACCACCGCAACATCCGCGACGGCGTGCAGCTCCTCCAGGAGCTGGGCGCGCTGGACCCGGGCCAGAAGGACCCCAAGAAGCGGCTCACCGAGCAGGGGCGCAAGCTCAGCCAGCTGCCCGTCGACCCGCGCCTGGCCCGCATGGTCCTGGAGGCCGACAAGAACGGCTGCGTGCGCGAGGTCATGGTGATCGCCGCGGCGCTCTCCATCCAGGACCCGCGCGAACGCCCGGCCGAGAAGCAGGCGCAGGCCGACCAGCAGCACGCCCGCTTCAAGGACGAGACGAGCGACTTCCTCGCGTACCTGAACCTCTGGCGGTACGTGCGCGAGCAGCAGAAGGAGCGCGGCTCGTCCTCCTTCCGCCGCATGTGCAAGGCGGAGTACCTGAACTTCCTGCGCATCCGTGAGTGGCAGGACATCTACACGCAGCTGCGCACGGTCGCCAAGCAGATGGGCATCCATCCGAACGAGGACGACGCCCCCGAGCAGCACGTCCACATCTCCCTCCTGGCCGGCCTCCTTTCCCACATCGGGATGAAGGACGTGAAGGAGTCGAAGGAGAGCAAGGACAAGGACCCCAAGCAGCGCGGCGGCGGGCGGAACGAGTACATCGGCGCCCGCAACGCGAAGTTCGCGGTCTTCCCCGGCTCGGCGCTCTTCAAGAAGCCCCCGCGCTTCATCATGTCGGCCGAGCTCGTCGAGACCTCCCGCCTCTGGGCCCGGGTCAACGCGCGCATCGAGCCCGAGTGGGTCGAGCCGCTCGCCCAGCACCTCCTGAAGCGCACGTACAGCGAACCACACTGGGAGAAGGACCAGGCGGCGGTCATGGCGATGGAGAAGGTGACGCTGTACGGCGTCCCGATCGTCACCGACCGCAAGGTGAACTACGGCCGCATCGACCCCGAGGTCTCCCGCGACCTGTTCATCCGCAACGCGCTCGTCGAGGGCGACTGGCGCACGCACCACAAGTTCTTCGCCGCCAACCGCAGGCTCCTCACCGAGGTCGAGGAGCTGGAGCACCGCGCGCGGCGCCGCGACATCCTCGTCGACGACGAGACGCTCTTCGACTTCTACGACCAGCGGGTGCCCGCGGACGTCGTGTCGGGTGCGCACTTCGACTCCTGGTGGAAGAAGCGGCAGCGCGAGGAGCCGGAGCTGCTCGACTTCGAGCGGTCGATGCTGATCAACGAGAAGGCGCAGGGCGTCTCCAAGGACGACTATCCCGACGCGTGGCGCCAGGGGCAGCTCAAGTTCCGGGTGACGTACCAGTTCGAGCCGGGCGCGGACGCGGACGGCGTGACGGTCCACATACCGCTCCAGGTCCTGAACCAGGTCACGGACGAGGGCTTCGACTGGCAGATCCCGGGCCTGCGCGAGGAGGTCGTGGTCGAGCTGATCCGCTCCCTGCCGAAGCCGATCCGCCGCAACTACGTCCCCGCGCCCAACTTCGCCAAGGCGTTCCTGGAGCGTGCGGTGCCGCTCCAGGAGCCGCTGCACGTCACGCTGGCGCGCGAGCTGCAGCGGATGGTGGGCGTGCCCGTCTCCCCGGACGACTTCGACCTCACCCGCGTACCGGACCACCTGAAGATCACCTTCCGGATCACCGACGAGCGGCGCAAGAAGCTCGCCGAGGACAAGGACCTGGAGGCACTGAAGGTCAGGCTGAAGCCGAAGGCCCGCAAGGCGCTCTCGCAGGCGGCCGCGGCGACGGCGGAGCGGACGGGCTCCTCGGCGGTCGAGCGGACCGGCCTGACGGACTGGACGCTCGGCACGCTCTCGCGCGTCTTCGAGACCCGCAGGGCGGGCCAGCCCGTGAAGGCGTATCCGGCGCTCGTGGACGACGGCGACACCGTCTCCGTACGCCTCTTCGACACCGAGGCGGAGCAGCAGCAGGCGATGTGGCGCGGCACCCGGCGCCTCATCCTGCGCAACATCCCCGTGAATCCCGCCAAGTTCGCCTCCGACCGGCTCAGCAACCAGCAGAAGCTCGCCCTGTCGGCCAACCCGCACGGCTCCATACAGGCGCTCTTCGACGACTGCGCGATGGCCGCGGCGGACCGGCTGATCGCGGACTTCGGCGGGCCGGTCTGGGACGAGGAGTCGTACCGCAAGCTCTTCGACAAGGTGCGCGCCGAGATCGTCGACACGACGGTGCGCGCCGTCGGCCAGGTGCAGCAGGTCCTCGCCGCCTGGCACGCCTGCGAGCGCCGCCTGAAGTCGACCAGGAGCACGGTGCTCCTCGCGAACCTCTCGGACGTGCGGGAGCAGCTGGACTCCCTCATCAAGCCGGGCTTCGTGACGGAGACGGGGCTGCGGCGGCTGCCGGACCTCATGCGGTACATGGTGGCGGCGGACCGGCGCCTGCAGCAGATGCCGACCGGCGTCCAGCGGGACACCAGCCGCATGGAGAAGGTCCACGAGATGCGCGACGAGTACCTGTGGCTGCTCGAACAGATGCCGCAGGGCAGGCCCGTCCCGCAGGAGGTCCTCGACATCCGCTGGATGATCGAGGAGCTCCGCGTCAGCTACTTCGCGCACGCGCTGGGCACGGCGTACCCCGTCTCGGACAAGCGCATCGTGAAGGCGATCGACGCGGCCGCACCGTGACGGACCGGGCGCACAGAGTGAGTTCGACCGCCGGGCCTGCACTGCTGTAGAGTCCTGTCTCGCAGCGCAACGCACCAACAAGCGCCGCGAACAAGGTCCTGTGGAGCAGTTTGGAGTGCTCGCCACCCTGTCAAGGTGGAGGCCGCGGGTTCAAATCCCGTCAGGACCGCAGCAAGGAGAACGGGCCGCATCCCTCGTGGATGCGGCCCGTTCCTGCGTTTCCGGCGCGGTCGCCCGGCGCCCACAACGGTTCACATCCCCCCGCCCGCGCGGCCCGTTGTCGCGCCCGCATCTTGACGGGGTCACATTCCCCCGGTACCCCGGACAGCAGGGAGCCGGCGGGAGGCTCCCCAGGAGGTGACGCATGTCCGCTTCTCCGGCGTCCGCGCGACACGAGACACGCGCCCTGCTGCGCGCGCACCTCGCGGCGGCCACCAGCTATCGCCACGTGACCCGGCACTGCCCGATCTGCCACCGGCTCCTGAGACTCGCCCTGGAGCCCTCTCAGCCCGCCCAGGGCGAACACCGGGCGGTCGAGGCCGCCTTCCGCGCGGAGAGCGCCGCAGAGGGCGAATCCGGGGGCACACCCGGGGACGAGGGCAGCGAGGACGAAAGTCCCCCCGACGCATGACCAAAGCTGCCTCGCGAGCCGCCCCGCCAGTGGGAGGCTGGGAGTCGAAGGCCTTCGGATGCCGCCGCGGCCCCTCTAGCGCAGGGGTGTCGCGCGCAACAAGATTCACGACGTGTGACGGGTGTCACCGAACAAGTTTCAGGAACCCCGGAACTTACACCCGCCCTACAACAGGCCAATTTAATATGTGCAATTGCACCACCTCCCGGACTGCACCCCGATCCGCCCGGCGAGACTCCCCCGAGACTCCCCAGCGCCCCTCCGGCGACTCCCCAGAGATCAACAAGGGCACTCACGGACCCGCTCACCAGCACGTCCCCGGCGCACAAAAAAGATCGCGCTGGACCCGGCGGAGTCCAGCGCGATCGAAACGACGCACCCAGGTGTCTCAGGCGTGGCTCCCGTTGGGGCGGGGGCCTTGTCGCGTGTAGCCATTTGTCGGACGTACGGCCAGGTTGGGGGACCCGGCAGCAGTGGTGCTCTTCGCCCGAGTTGTGCGAGTTACTGCTGGTAAAGCGGTACTTCAGGCCTCGCTGCGCTGCTGCGGAATACCCGCGAGCAGTGCGCGGACCTCAGCCTCGCGGTAACGGCGGTGTCCGCCGAGCGTGCGAATCGACGTGAGCTTGCCAGCCTTCGCCCAGCGCGTGACCGTCTTGGGGTCGACGCGGAACATCGTGGCGACCTCAGCCGGGGTCAGCAGCGGCTCGGCATCAGGGGTGCGAGCGGTCATGAGCGGCCTCCTCGGGAGAACCGAACCTTCTCGGTTCATTCCTCTAAATTCTGCACCTTGACCCGCGTTGCCCGAAATGGCGGACGCGAGTCGAGTCGGTTATAGGACGAACGGCTTGTCCTCGGCACTACAACTACACCATCCGTCCAGCCGCGTCGGCCAAACCGATGGAATTGCCCTCCCAGGTGTTCATCACCGACGGAAGCCGATGGACCATGCCATAGCGGACAGTCACGCCACCGTGACGATCAGTCACAGAGCGATCAGGAGTCAACAGACCCCCCATAGAGTGCAATGCCAAGCAATCCGCCCGTACTTGGGCGGAAGGAGCCCTCCCCGGACTCCTTGTCCTATTTTGGCATGAGGAGGGGTGATGGGCGCAAGGGCCCAGTAAGTGCGGTCCGTCACGCTTGAGACAAAGGCCCGGATCGGGACCTACGTCCCGGAGCAACGAGACGCGGACGTCAGACAGCGCACTTCAGACAGCGGACATCGGACAGCGGACAGCGGAGCGCAGACCTTCAGTTCGCGAACTGGAGGTCCCGGACGGCCCGCCAGCGCTCCACGAGCCTCGCATACGCCTCGCCGGCCGCCTCGCCGTCGCCGTTGCCCAGCGCCTCGATGCCCTCCGCCACGTCCGCCGCCGAGTGGTCCTCGTCGAGCTCGTCCGCGGCGACCACGTGCACGAGCCCGCCGTAGTCGAGCTCGACCAGGGAACGCGGGTGGAACTCCTCCAACCACCGGCCGACGTCCACGAGCCCGTCGATCAGCGGCCCCTCGTCCAGCGTGTCCCGCAGCGTCTTGAGCCCGCGCGCGACCCGGCGCCTGGCCTGCACCATGGGCGTGCGGTACCGAAGGCCGGGCGCACCCCCCTTCTCGCCCCTCTCGCCCTTCTCGTAGCTCCGCTCCTCGTCGGAGACGAGCACGAACCAGTGCAGCGGTACCTGCCAGGTGGACGTGCGGATCCAGGGGCGGGCGTCGGGGTTGCGGGCCAGCCACTGTTCGTAGTCCGCGGCCGTCTGGCGGCGCAGCACCGGCGGGAGCACCGCGTCCAGGACCGGCCCGGGCAGCTGTCCGGTCAGCTCCCCCATGGCCTGCCAGCCGCGCAGCCGGGTCCGCCAGGGGCAGACGCAGAGCACCCCGTCGACCTCGACGACGAACGCGTCGTCGCTCTCGTGCACCGGCACGGGCACCGGCGGCGTGGGCAGCAAGTCGGCGAGGGAGCGGCGGAGTTCGTCCTGGCAGGAGGGGAGGTCCGGGCGGCGGGCGTAGCGGGCCCAGTGGCCGCGCTCCGGCTCGGGGAAGGCGGCCAGTGGCTCGTACACACGCAGGTAGGCCGCATACGGGACCGTCACCGATGACACCTTGGGCACGGCTGCTCTCTCCCCCACGTACCGGCTGGAAAACTCCGCACAGCCTGCCATGGCCGAACTCCGCCACGCCCTCGCCCGCCCCGGCACTACTCCGGGAGAGGGGTGATCCTCGGCACCGGGCGGCCAAGCACGGTGGACAGCCTTTAGTCTCATGCCCAACGGGCCCCCGCCACCCGTACGGGACCCGCCCAACCGCCGCCACTTGACCGGGAGTCACCACAGTGACCGAAGCAGACAACGGCGTCCTGCACACCCTGTTCCACTCGGAGCAGGGGGGCCACGAGCAAGTAGTGCTCTGCCAGGACCGTGCCAGCGGCCTCAAGGCCGTCATCGCCATCCACAGCACCGCCCTGGGCCCCGCCCTCGGCGGCACCCGCTTCTACCCGTACGCGACCGAGGCGGAGGCCGTCGCCGACGTCCTGAACCTGTCGCGCGGGATGTCGTACAAGAACGCCATGGCCGGCCTCGACCACGGCGGCGGCAAGGCCGTGATCATCGGGGACCCCGAGCGGATCAAGAGCGAGGAGCTGCTGCTCGCCTTCGGCCGGTGCGTCGCCTCGCTCGGCGGCCGGTACGTGACGGCCTGCGACGTCGGCACCTATGTCGCGGACATGGACGTGGTGGCCCGCGAGTGCCGCTGGACCACCGGGCGCTCCCCCGAGAACGGCGGGGCGGGGGACTCCTCCGTGCTCACCGCCTTCGGTGTCTTCCAGGGCATGCGCGCCAGCGCCCAGCACCTGTGGGGCGACCCGACGCTGCGCGGCCGCAAGGTCGGCGTCGCGGGCGTGGGCAAGGTCGGCCACCACCTCGTGGAGCACCTGCTGCGGGACGGCGCCGAGGTCGTGATCACGGACGTCCGCGAGGAGTCGGTGAACCGGATCGTCCACAAGCACCCCTCGGTGACGGCGGTGGCGGACACCGGGGCGCTGATCCGCACGGAGGGCCTGGACATCTACGCGCCCTGCGCGCTCGGCGGCGCGCTGGACGACGACTCCGTGCCCGTGCTCACCGCGAAGGTGGTGTGCGGCGCCGCCAACAACCAGCTCGCGCACCCGGGCGTGGAGAAGGACCTGGCCGACCGGTCGATCCTGTACGCGCCGGACTACGTGGTGAACGCCGGAGGCGTGATCCAGGTCGCCGACGAGCTGCACGGCTTCGACTTCGACCGGTGCAAGGCGAAGGCGTCGAAGATCTTCGACACCACGCTCGCCATATTCGCTCGCGCAAAGGAAGACGGCATTCCGCCGGCCGCGGCGGCCGACAGGATCGCCGAGCAGCGGATGGCCGACGCGCGCTGAAACCAACTGGAACCTGACATTCCAGTCGGCCGCGACGCCCTGGCGGGCCCCCGTCGACGTGCACGAGAGAGAAGACTCACCCCCGTCGGCGGGTCGCCCGGCAAGAAGAGGTTAAAATCGCAGTTGACCAGCGAGGACGGGGCTCCTCGCGGGTTCTGCGCCGAGGCGCGTCCTGCGGGCGACGTACCGTATGGCCGCAGGAGCAGGTACCGTGGAAGCCCTACGGACCGGTCTCTCCACGGAGAGTCCGTTCCAGATCATGAACGCGTGTCAAGACTCTGGGGCCGTCGAGCCCCGTATCCGAGGGGGTCGAGCCATGGGGCGCGGCCGGGCAAAGGCCAAGCAGACGAAGGTCGCCCGCCAGCTGAAGTACAGCAGCGGCGGGACTGATCTGTCGCGTCTGGCCAATGAGCTGGGCGCTTCGACTTCGCAACAGCCGCCGAATGGCGAGCCGTTCGAGGACGACGACGAGGAAGACGACCCGTACGCCCAGTACGCGGATCTGTATAACGACGACGAGGACGAGGACGACGAGTCCGGTCCGACGTCGCAGCGCCGCGGCGCTTGACCTCGTTGCATACGCAGCATTTGTTGATTCTGTTGCCTACGCAGTATTCGCAGTTCTCATAGCAACTGCACTTCACCCGGTCCGGGGTGGTCACCACACCGGACCGGGTTTTGTGCTGCCCCGGCTCCCTGGGGAGCCGAGGCGGTGCGGGCCTACTCGGCGGCGCAGTTAGTGGGAGTACGAACCGATCAGGGCGGCGCCGCTCGCGTGGTCGCCGCGGTCCGTGATCTCACCCGCGACCCAGGCGTCGACGCCCCGGTCCGCGAGGGTGGTGAGCGCCGCGTCCGCCGACTCCTCGGGGACGATCGCGATCATGCCGACGCCCATGTTCAGCGTCTTCTCCAGCTCCAGGCGCTCGACCCGGCCGGTCCTGCCGACCACGTCGAAGACCGCGCCGGGGGTCCACGTCTCGCGGTCCACGATCGCGTGCAGGCCGTCCGGGATGACCCGGGCGAGGTTCGCCGCGAGGCCGCCGCCGGTGATGTGGCTGAAGGCGTGGACCTCCGTGGTGCGGGTGAGCGCCAGGCAGTCCAGGGAGTAGATCTTGGTGGGCTCCAGGAGCTCCTCGCCGAGCGTGCGGCCGAACTCCTCGACCTGCCGGTCCAGGGCCCAGCCCGCGCGGTCGAAGACCACATGACGGACGAGCGAGTACCCGTTCGAGTGAAGACCCGAGGACGCCATGGCGATCACCGCGTCACCCTTACGGATGCGATCGGGGCCGAGCAGCCGGTCCGCCTCGACCGCGCCCGTGCCGGCGCCCGCGACGTCGAAGTCGTCCGGGCCGAGCAGGCCCGGGTGCTCCGCGGTCTCGCCGCCGACGAGGGAGCAGCCGGCGAGGACGCAGCCCTCGGCGATGCCCTTCACGATGGCGGCGACGCGCTCCGGGTGGACCTTGCCGACGCAGATGTAGTCGGTCATGAAGAGCGGCTCGGCACCGCAGACGACGATGTCGTCCATGACCATCGCGACGAGGTCGTGGCCGATGGTGTCGTAGACGCCCATCTGGCGGGCGACGTCGACCTTCGTGCCGACGCCGTCGGTCGCGGAGGCGAGCAGGGGTCGCTCGAAACGCTTGAGGGCGGAGGCGTCGAAGAGCCCGGCGAAGCCGCCGAGGCCGCCGAGGCCCGCGACCTCGGGACGCTGGGTCTTCTTGACCCACTCCTTCATCAGCTCGACGGCGCGGTCGCCCGCCTCGATGTCGACGCCCGCGCTTGCGTAGCTGGCACCAGTGGTCTCAGACATGACGGTGAGAACTTTCGTGTCGTACTGCGTGGGGGTCTTACGGGCGACGGATCGCGTCGGCCGCTGCCGTGGACGCCGGTCCGGCGGCCAGCTCCGTCTCCAGGAGCTGCTTGCCGAGCAGTTCGGGGTCGGGCAGGTCCATCGGGTACACGCCGTCGAAGCAGGCGCGGCAGAGGTTCGGCTTGTCGATGGTCGTGGCCTCGATCATGCCGTCGATGGAGATGTACGAGAGGGAGTCGGCGCCCATGGAGGTGGCGATCTCGTCGATCGTCATTCCGTTGGCGATGAGCTCCGCGCGGGTCGCGAAG
Source organism: Streptomyces sp. NPDC036815 (assembly GCF_055609205.1). NCBI lineage: Bacteria > Bacillati > Actinomycetota > Actinomycetes > Kitasatosporales > Streptomycetaceae > Streptomyces > Streptomyces sp. NPDC036815. The sequence goes on from NZ_JBVJPW010000010.1 coordinate 75,131, forward strand.
TCGATGCCGAAGAAGCAGGGCCACTTCACGGGCGGGGACGAGATCCGGATGTGGATCTCGGCCGCGCCGGCCTCGCGGAGCATCTTGACCAGGGCGCGCTGGGTGTTGCCGCGGACGATCGAGTCGTCGACGACCACCAGGCGCTTGCCCTTGATGACTTCCTTGAGGGGGTTCAGCTTGAGGCGGATGCCGAGCTGGCGGATCGTCTGCGAGGGCTGGATGAAGGTCCGGCCGACGTAGGCGTTCTTGACCAGGCCCGCGCCGAAGGGGATGCCGGAGGCTTCCGCGTACCCGATCGCGGCGGGGGTGCCGGATTCGGGCGTCGCTATGACGAGGTCGGCCTCGACGGGAGCTTCCGCCGCGAGCTTGCGGCCCATCTCGACGCGCGAGAGGTAGACGTTCCGGCCCGCGATGTCCGTGTCGGGGCGCGCCAGGTACACGTACTCGAAGACACAGCCCTTGGGCTTCGCTTCCGCGAATCGGGACGTTCGCAGTCCGTTCTCGTCGATCGCGATGAACTCGCCGGGCTCGACCTCGCGGACGAAGCTCGCACCGCAGATGTCGAGCGCCGCGGACTCCGACGCCACGACCCAGCCGCGCTCCAGGCGGCCGAGGACCAGCGGGCGGATGCCCTGCGGGTCACGGGCCGCGTACAGCGTGTGCTCGTTCATGAAGACGAGGGAGAAGGCGCCCTGCACGTCCGGGAGGACCTTGGTGGCGGCTTCCTCGATGGTCAGCGGCTTGCCGTCGTCGTCCACCTGGCCCGCGAGGAGAGCCGTCACCAGGTCGGTGTCGTTGGTCGCCGCGACCTGGGTCGCGCGGCCGTTCTCCTTGGGGAGCTCGGCGACCAGCTCGGCGAGCTGGGCCGTGTTGACGAGGTTGCCGTTGTGCCCGAGCGCGATGGAGCCGTGCGCGGTGGCACGGAACGTCGGCTGGGCGTTCTCCCACACGGAGGCTCCGGTGGTCGAGTAGCGGGCGTGACCGACCGCGATGTGACCCTGGAGCGAGCTGAGAGAGGTTTCGTCGAAGACCTGGGAAACGAGGCCCATGTCCTTGAAGACGAGGATCTGGGAGCCGTTGCTGACCGCGATTCCCGCGGATTCCTGGCCCCGATGCTGGAGGGCGTAGAGCCCGAAGTACGTGAGCTTTGCGACCTCTTCGCCCGGAGCCCAGACACCGAAGACGCCACAAGCGTCCTGGGGGCCTTTCTCGCCGGGGAGCAGATCGTGATTGAGTCGACCGTCACCACGTGGCACGTCATCGAGTGTAGGCGAGATCGACCACTGGTCCGAATTGGGGATACGGGCCCCGCACGGAGCGTAATCGCGCTCCCGGTGCGCGGCGGCGCGTACGGGGAGTACGAAGCCCGTGTGAACAGATGAGCCGGACCGTTGACGGGGGCGGCCGGACCCCGTGAAGCTCCTGGTCCATGCCCCTGCAGCCGCTCGACGACCCGACGGTCGTCCTCGTGGAGCGCCGCCACGTCGACCTGGTCCGTGTCGCGAGCGCGATCTGTCGCAGCGCTGTCTGAACCCAGCCTCCGTCTTCCGTGCCTGTTCAGGAGCGCAGCCATGCCCTCGTACGACGCATACGAAAAGTCCCCTCTGTCCCGACGTGCCTTCACCGGCGCCGTGGGTGCCGGTGCCGCCGCCGCGGTGGGGCTGCCCGCCGCCGAGGCCCGGGAGCGGCCCTTCCGCGCCGCCCCGCGCCGGAGCGGCCGACGGCCGAACATCCTCTTCATCCTGGGTGACGACCTGGGCTGGGCCGACCTGTCCTCCTACGGGTCGCCGCACATCAGGACCCCGAACCTGGACCGCCTCGCGCGCCAGGGCGTGCGGTTCACCGACGCCTACTCCGGGTCCGCGACCTGCTCGCCGACCCGCTTCAGCCTCTACACGGGGCGCTTCCCCGGGCGTACGGAGGGCGGGCTCGCGGAGCCGATCGCCGACAAGTCCGTGGGCCTGGAGCCGACGCATCCCACGCTGGCCTCACTGCTGCGGGACGCCGGGTACGCGACCGCCCTGATCGGCAAGTGGCACTGCGGCTACCTGCCGGAGTACTCGCCCACGAAGTCGGGCTGGGACGAGTTCTTCGGGAACTTCGGCGGGGCCCTGGAGTACTACTCGAAACTGGGGCTCGGCGGTGAGTACGACCTCTACGAGGGCGACGCCGAGTACAAGGACCTGCGCTACTACACGCGCATCCTGACCGAGCGCGCGAGTGAGTACGTGCGGCGGGACCACGGCGACAAGCCCTGGCTGCTCAATCTGAACTTCACCACCCCGCACTGGCCGTGGATAGCCGACGGCGACGAGGAGCAGAGCGCCGAGATCGTACGGAGGATCAAGGCGGGCGAGAAGGGTGCGCTCCGGCATCAGGACGGCGGGTCCGTCGAGAAGTACACGGAGATGGTGCAGGACCTGGACCGGTCGGTCGGCGAGGTCCTGAAGGCCCTGAAGAAGTCCGGTCAGGAGCGCGACACCCTGGTGTTCTTCGCGTCCGACAACGGCGGCGAGCGCTTCTCGTACAACTGGCCGCTGTCGGGCAACAAGGCCTCGCTCCAGGAGGGCGGCATCCGCGTGCCGACCATCGTGCGCTGGCCCGCGCGGCTGGACGGCGGGCAGGTCAGCCACGAGCCCGTCTACACGCCGGACTGGACGGCGACCCTCCTGGAGATCGGCGGGGCCCGGCCGGACCGCGCGCATCCGCTGGACGGGACCAGCCTCGCGCCCTACCTCCTGAAGGGCGAGGAGCTCGCGGAGCGTGAGCTGTTCTGGCGGGTGCGCGGGGAGCGGGCGCTGCGGCGCGGGGAGTGGAAGTACTACCGGGGCAAGGGCGGCAGGGACCAGCTCTTCCACCTCGCGGCGGATCAGCGGGAGCAGGCCGACCGGGCGCCCGGCGAGCCGGAGTTGCTCGCCGAGCTGAAGGCGGCGTGGGAGCGGACGGACAGGGAACTGCTGCCGTATCCGGGGCAGGGCGGGGCGTCTTGAGGCGGAGGTGTCCGCCGGTAGACGCTCTCGGGGCCCGACAACGCGCGGTTACTTCTTCTCCGCGCCCTCTTCGCTCTCCTCGCCCTTCCGGTCGGCGCTCGCGCTGATCACGGTGGAGTCGGCGGCGGTGAGCTTCAGCGTGTCCTTCGAGATCGCGTAACGCGCCTTGCCGTCGAAGAGCTTGAGCAGTTTGCGCTCGGTCGCCATCGCGTCGCCCGGGCACATCTTGCGGGTGGTCGCGGGCGCCCCGAACGTGATCCAGCCGTCCGCGGCCTCGGCCTTGGCCGTGACGTCGTTGCAACCGAGGTTGCCGCGGACCTTGCCGTCCGCGCCGAAGGTCAGATGGACCTTGCCGTCCAGGGCCTTCGGCAGCGGCGCGGCGGCCCGCCCGTCGCCGATGTCGTGCACCGTCCACTTGGTGCCGGTGAGCGGGGCGGCGGGCTCCGCGGGCTGCGAGGTGAAGTCCACGCGGTCTCCCTCGGCCGTGGTGAGGCTCATGCGTTCGCCGTCGACCTTCGCGGTGAACTCGCCCTCGCCGAGGGCGCGCAGGAGCTGCTTCTCGAAGTCCATGCGGCCCTCGTCCGCGCAGGCCCGCTTCGTCATCAGCGGTTCACCGAACTTCAGGGTGTCGCCCTTGACCGACACGGCGGAGCCCACGTGGTTGCAGCCGTAGCTGCCGCCGGCCCGTCCGTCCTTGCCGATCTTGAGGTACGCGCCCTCCGGGGCGGCGTGCTTCCTGCCGCCCGCGGTGAGGCTCTCGACGTGCCAGCGGACGCCGGTGATGGGCTGCCCGCCGCCCGCGGCACCGCCGGCGGAGGTGCCTTCGGAGCCGGATCCCGACTCGGTGCCGCATGCGGTGAGCAGCAGCCCGGCGGAGGCCAGCGCGGTCAGGGTGAGGGTCAGACGCTGCGTGTGCATGACGATGTGACGGGACAAGTGGGGGGACCGGTTCCCTTCGCTCCCCCCACCGGGTCAGCTCATGATCGGCAGCAGTTCCGACAGGTCGGCCCGCTCGCCGCTCGCGCTGACCTTCGCCGCGTCGAGGGCGCTCGCCCACTCCTGCCGTCCGGTCGCGAGGCGGATCCAGGTGAGCGGGTCCGTCTCGACGACGTTGGGCGGGGTGCCGCGGGTGTGCCGGGGCCCCTCCACGCACTGCACGACCGCGTACGGCGGGACGCGCACCTCGGTGGACGCGCCCGGCGCCTTCACCGCGAGGGCGTCGGCGAGCACCCGGGCGCAGGCGGCCAGGGCCTGGCGGTCGTGCGGGACGTCGAGACCCGGCACCGCGTCGTTCAAGTCGTCGGTGTGGACGGTGAGTTCGATAATCCGGGTTATCAGGAACTCGCCGAAGGGCATGGCGCCCAGGCGGGACGGCACCAGGCGCTCGTCGGACGCGGCCGCCGGGGACGCAAGCGCCTCCTCGACGTCGGTGAGCGTGCGGGTGAGCAGCTCGTCGAGGTCGGCGCCGACGCTCTTCGCGCCGGTGCGGGTGGCCTCGTCGACCATGGCGGCGGCACTGGACGTCGCGAACGGCCAGTCCACCAACGACATTTCGAGCTTCTCCGGCTCCGGGAGGCCGAGGTAGTCGTGGACGGTGGAGAGGCCCATCGCGATGTGGACCGCCAGGTCGTGCACGGTCCAGACGCCGAGCCGGGTCGGGCCTGCGAGCTGCTCGGGGGTGAGGGTGCGGACCGCCTCGCGCACATGGCCGAACTGGGCGACGACGGCGGCGCGGGTCTTGGCGGAGTCGTATGAACGCGTGCGCTTCTTGGCCGGTGGCATGGGGCTGAGCCTAAGTGCTTTCGGGGTACCCCTGAAGCCCCTTTTCAACCTGGCCGAAAACACGCTCCGCGGACGCCGCGCAGTCCTTCGCGATCTCGTCCAGCGGGTCACCGGCGAGGGTGCGCCGGTGGTTCTCCATGATGAGCGCGTTGCGGGCGCCGATCAGCTGGGCGGCGGCGACGCGCGCGAGGAGCGTGTCGCCGGTCTCCTCCGCGAGGGCGTCCGTGAGGAGCTGGACGCTGCGCATGTGGAAGATGACCATGCGGTGGGCGAGGGTCGGGGTCTCGTTGATGAGCTGGCGCACCTTGAGGGCGCGCGGGTCGCCGCTGAGGCCGATCGACGGGTCGCGCCCGGGAACCTGCTCAAGGAACTGGCGGCGCACGGCGGTGACCGCGGACTCGCCGGGCTGCCGCTCGCGGACCGCGCGGGCCGGGTCCCCGACGTGCTCCTCCATCGGGCCGACGATCACGCCTTCCTTCGTACCGAAGTAGTTGAAGACGGTCATCTTGGAGACGTCGGCCGCCTCGGCGATCTCCGCCACGGAGACGTGGTCGAAGCCCCGCTCGGAGCAGAGGTCCACGGCGACCTGCCAGATCCGCGCCGCGGTCTGCCTCTTCTTGCGCGCGCGCAGCCCCAGCTCCTCAGTCATGCAGGTCACGGTACCGGGGCGGCCTCCAGTCCCACCGTGAACGTCTCGCGGTTGCGGGGCACGCCGATGCCGCGCCAGTCGAACGGCACGCCTCGCGCGGTCTCCGGGTCGGGCCCGTCCATCAGCTGGAAGTGGACGTGCGGTTCGGTGGAGTTCCCGGAGTTGCCGCAGCCGCCGATCCGCTGCCCCGCGGTGACCTCGTCCCCCGCCCCGACCGCGAGCGAACCGCGCTGGACGTGCGCGTACAGGGCGTACGTTCCCCCGCCGAGGTCGAGCACGACGTGGTTGCCGAGGACGCGGCGGGACCCGCCGATCGTCCTGCCGACGCCCTCGACCAGCCGGAAGTACAGCACCCCGAGCAGGGAGCTGCGGCTGAGGTGATCGCGCTGGCGGTCTTCCGCGTGCACGACGGTGGCGTCGGCCACCGCGAGCAGGGGCGCCCCGAAGGCGGGGTAGGCGCGGCCGGGCCGGGCGACGGGCCAGAACCAGACGGGTGCGGGACGCGCGGGCCCCTGTGCCGGCTCGGCCGTGATGTCGATGGCGTAGGTCTGCCCGAGGTGGTGCGTGCCGTGGCTCGGGACCTTGTCGGCGGGGCTGTTGAGCGCGGACCAGCGGCCGGTGACCGGGGCCGCGATCTCCACCGGGGCCGGAGGTTCCGCCTCGATCCGCCGCCGTACGGAGCGGGACAGCCCGACGCCGATGGCGATCGCGCCGACCGCGGGCAGCCAGCTCACCCAGTAGTTGTACGGCAGGTCCACGAAGAACCCGACGACGATCTGGGCGAAGAAGACCACCCACAGCACGTGCTGGGCCGTCGCGGCGAGCTTGCGTCGTCCTTCGGACATGACTTCCCCCTGGTACGGAACGATCGGGTCGGTACGGGAACGCTCAGGTCACGGGGCGCGCGGCGGTGAGCACCACGAGCAGCGGCACCACCCGCCCGGCGGGCACCTCGTACCGGCCGCGCTCCGCGCTGTGCAGCCAGCCCGCGCCGGTCAGTTGGCGCAGGTGGTGGTAGATCTGGCCGGTCGTGCCGACGTCGTCGAGCGCGGCCAGTTCGGCGGCGGTGCGCAGGCCGCCGAGGACTTCCCGCAGCAGCCGCAGCCGTACGGGGTTGCCGAGCGCGGCGAACGACTCGGCCGCGTCGGACCAGTCGCCCTCGAGGACCGTCTCGGTCAGCAGGCCGTACTGCCAGTCGTAGCGATGCCCCGTCGGCACCCGCACCGAGCCGGTGAACAGGACCGCGCCGTCGGCGTCCGCCGTCACCGGGTGCCGCGCCTTCAGCGCGTCGAGGGCCCAGAAGTCGCCCTCTCCCACGGCGGGCGCGGCCGGGCCCGCGCTCTCCAGCTCCGCCATGCGCCGTTCGAGCTCGGCGACGCGCTCTTCCAGATCCATGAGTGCAAGATTACGTAATTACGTAATCCCGTGCAAGCCCTGGCGCCCCGGTCCGGGAACGTCGGAGAACGACGGAGAACGACGCAGCCCCCGTCCGGACCGGGTCCGAACGGGGGCTGCGCGGGAAGAACCGTCAGGCGAACAGGCCCGGGATCGTCCCCTCGTGCGCCGTGCGCAGCTCGCTCAGCGGCAGCGTGAACTCGCCCTGCACGTCGATCTCTTCACCGTCGACGACGCCGACGCGCGTGACGGGCAGACCCCGCGCCCCGCACATGTCGGTGAACCGCAGCTCCTCGCTGCGCGGCACGGAGACCACCGCGCGCCCCGCCGACTCACTGAACAGGAAGGTGAACGCGTCCAGACCGTCCGGGACGACCAGGCGCGCGCCCTTCCCGCCGCGCAGGCAGGACTCGGTGACGGCCTGCACGAGACCGCCGTCGGACAGGTCGTGCGCGGCGTCGATCATGCCGTCGCGCGAGGCGGAGATGAGGATGTCGGCGAGCAGCTTCTCGCGCGCCAGGTCGACCTTGGGCGGCAGGCCGCCGAGGTGGCCGTGGACGACCTGCGACCAGGCCGAGCCGCCGAACTCCTCGTGCGTCTCGCCGAGCAGGTAGAGGAGCTGGCCCTCTTCCCGGAAGGCCATCGGCGTGCGCCGGGCGACATCGTCGATCACGCCGAGGACGGCGACGACCGGCGTCGGGTGGATCGCCGCCTCGCCCGTCTGGTTGTACAGCGAGACGTTGCCGCCGGTGACCGGGGTGCCCAGCTCCAGGCAGCCGTCCGCGAGGCCGCGGATGGCCTCGGCGAACTGCCACATGACGTCCGGGTCCTCGGGCGAACCGAAGTTCAGGCAGTCCGAGATGGCGAGGGGCTTGGCGCCGGACGCGGCGACGTTGCGGTACGACTCGGCGAGCGCGAGCTGCGCGCCCGTGTACGGGTCGAGCTTCGCGAACCGGCCGTTGCCGTCGGTGGCGATGGCGACGCCGAGGCCCGTCTCCTCGTTGATCCGGATCATCCCGGAGTCCTCGGGCTGCGCGAGCACCGTGTTGCCCTGCACGAAACGGTCGTACTGGTCGGTGACCCAGGACTTCGCGGCCTGGTTCGGGGCGGCGACCAGCTTGAGGACCTGCTCGCGCAGCTCCTCGCCGTTCGCCGGGCGGGCCAGCTCGTTCGCGTCGTCGGCCTGGAGGGCGTCCTGCCAGGACGGGCGCGCGTACGGGCGCTCGTAGACCGGGCCGTCGTGCGCGACCGTGCGCGGGTCGACGTCGACGATCTTCTCGCCGTGCCAGAAGATCTCCAGGCGGTCGCCGTCCGTCACCTCACCGACGACGGTGGCGATGACGTCCCACTTCTCGCAGATCTCCAGGAAGCGGTCGACCTTCTCGGGCTCGACCACGGCGCACATGCGCTCCTGCGACTCACTCATGAGGATCTCCTCAGGGGTGAGCGTGGAGTCGCGAAGGGGTACGTCGTCCAGCTCGACACGCATGCCGCCGGAGCCGTTGGACGCCAGCTCGCTGGTGGCGCAGGAGAGTCCGGCGGCTCCCAGGTCCTGGATGCCGACCACGAGCTTCTCGGCGAAGGCCTCCAGGGTGCACTCGATGAGGAGCTTCTCCTGGAAGGGGTCGCCGACCTGGACGGCCGGGCGCTTGGAGGGCTTCGTGTCGTCGAAGGTCTCGCTCGCCAGGATCGAGGCGCCGCCGATGCCATCGCCGCCCGTGCGAGCGCCGTAGAGGATGACCTTGTTGCCGGGCCCCGACGCCTTCGCGAGGTGGATGTCCTCGTGCCGCATGACGCCGATCGCACCGGCGTTGACCAGCGGGTTCCCCTGGTAGCAGGCGTCGAAGACGAGCTCGCCGCCGATGTTGGGCAGGCCGAGGCAGTTGCCGTAGCCGCCGATGCCCGCGACGACTCCGGGGAGCACGCGCTTGGTGTCGGGGTGGTGGGCGTCGCCCATCCGCAGCGGGTCCACGACCGCGACCGGGCGGGCGCCCATCGCGATGATGTCGCGGACGATGCCGCCGACGCCGGTGGCCGCGCCCTGGTAGGGCTCGACGTAGGAGGGGTGGTTGTGCGACTCGACCTTGAAGGTGACCGCGTAGCCCTGGCCGACGTCGACGACACCGGCGTTCTCGCCGATGCCGACGAGCATCGCGTCGTTCTCGGGGACCTTCTCGCCGAACTGCTTCAGGTGGATCTTGCTGCTCTTGTACGAGCAGTGCTCGGACCACATGACGGAGTACATGGCGAGCTCGGCGCCGGTCGGGCGGCGGCCCAGGATCTCGCGGACGCGCTCGTACTCGTCCTCCTTCAGGCCCAGTTCGGCCCAGGGGAGCTTGACGTCGGGCGTCTCGGCCGCGTGCTTGACGGTGTCCAGAGTCATGCGTTGACCAGCTTCTTCAGGATCGAGGTGAAGAATCCGAGGCCGTCCGTGCGGCCGGTCCCGACCAGCGGCTCGACCGCGTGCTCGGGGTGCGGCATGAGGCCGACGACGTTGCCCGCCTCGTTGGTGATGCCGGCGATGTCACGGAGCGAGCCGTTGGGGTTCATGTCGAGGTAGCGGAAGGCGACGCGGCCCTCGGCCTCCAGCATGTCCAGCGTCCGCTCGTCGGCGGTGTACTGCCCGTCGATGTTCTTCAGCGGGACGGAGATCTCCTGCCCGGCCGTGTAGTCGGCGGTCCAGGCGGTCTCCGCGTTCTCGACGCGGAGCTTCTGGTCGCGGCAGATGAAGTGCAGGTGGTTGTTGCGCAGCATCGCGCCGGGCAGGAGGTGCGTCTCGGTGAGCACCTGGAAGCCGTTGCAGATGCCGAGCACCGGCATTCCGGCCTTCGCCTGCGCGATGACGGACTCCATCACCGGGGAGAAACGCGAGATGGCGCCGGCCCGCAGATAGTCGCCGTAACTGAACCCGCCGGGCAGCACCACGGCGTCGACCTGCTTGAGGTCCTTGTCCTTGTGCCACAGCGGCACGGCTTCGGCGCCGGCGACGCGGACGGCGCGCTGGGTGTCGCGGTCGTCGAGGGTTCCCGGGAAAGTGACGACTCCAATTCGAGCAGTCACTTCGCGGCCTCCTCGGCCTTCTCAGCTTCTTCGACCTTTACGACGAAGTCCTCGATCACGGTGTTGGCGAGGAAGGTTTCCGCCAACTCGTTGATACGGGCGAGGGCGGCGTCATCGACGGGCCCGTCCACCTCGAGTTCGAAGCGCTTTCCCTGACGTACGTCGGAGATGCCCTGAAAACCGAGGCGCGGCAGTGCACGCTGCACCGCCTGGCCCTGGGGGTCGAGGATCTCCGGCTTGAGCATGACGTCGACTACGACGCGTGCCACTGGCACTCCCGGTGTGTGGTGCTGGCGTGTGCTGCTTGCGAGGTGCTGAGCAGGTTCCTTCAGACTACCGGCACAAAATTTCTACTCGCGTAGATTCGTAGCAACCTACGAGATGACGGTCACGTTCCGGTACCCAAACAGGTTTCGAACCGGGAATCTTCACGATGAATCCATGAAAGATCACGCATCGTCATTGAAGCCTGACACGCGGAGGTATTAGGACAGGCTTCACAATGCATTGCCGGGCACTGTACAAAGGAAATGGCAATAGTCGATACTTTGCCCAAAACATCCGTGCAGTCGGCATCACCGCATGTCAACGCGGTAGAGCCGCGCGAAGGGACCGATATTCGTGGCGCAACGTGTCGTGGTCACTCTCTTTGACGACATCGACGGCGGGGAAGCGGCGGAAACGGTCGCGTTCGGTCTTGACGGCGCGTCGTACGAGATCGACCTCAGCCAAACCAATGCCAAGAAACTGCGGACGGCGCTGGCTCCGTACCTGGAGGCGGCCCGCAAGCACTCCAGGTCCGGTGTGGCCTTCCGGCACACCGCGGTCTCCCCCGACCCGTCGGCGGTCCGCGCCTGGGCGCGCTCCCACCGGATGAACGTGCCGCCCCGCGGCCGCATCCCCAAGAAGGTCTACGAGGCCTTCGAGGCGGCCAACTGACCTCGCGGGCCACCCGGCCCCGGGCCCCTCGCGGCAACCGACTTGCGCTGCACCCCTCCCGGTCGGCTAAAGTCTGGAGCACGCCGAGGGGCGAGGCCGAAAGGCCGGGCCTCACGGAGTCTTGCGGGTGTAGTTCAGTAGTAGAACATCCCCCTTCCAGGGGGAAGGCGCAGTGTGCAATTCCTGTCACCCGCTCTGCATCGCTCACGGACCGGTCCTCCGGTTCCGGTAAGCTGATGCACGCGCCGATCAGTGAGAGCTGGTCGGAGGCAATGCGAACGTAGCTCAGTTGGTAGAGCGCAACCTTGCCAAGGTTGAGGTCGCGAGTTCGAACCTCGTCGTTCGCTCCAGATGAGAGGCCCCGGTCGATTCGACCGGGGCCTTCTTCCTGTACCGGTACGGCCGGCCACCGCTGACATTTGTCATGCGGGCCGATGACAGCGCGCACTGCCGACGGCGCACCGGCCGGGAGACGCTCGAAGCATGACTGACCAAGCGATCGACGTGACCGGTCTCCGGCGCGTGTACGGGGGCGGTTTCGAGGCGGTACGGGGAATCTCCTTCTCCGTGGGGCAGGGCGAGCTGTTCGCGCTGCTCGGCACCAACGGGGCAGGGAAGACGTCCACCGTCGAAGTCCTCGAAGGGCTCGCGGCACCGGCCGGCGGGCGGGTGCGGGTGCTCGGGCACGACCCGTACACCGAACGGGCCGCGGTGCGGCCGCGCATCGGCGTGATGCTCCAGGAAGGCGGATTCCCCGCCGAGTTGACCGTCGCGGAGACCGTACGGATGTGGGCGGGCTGCACCAGCGGCGCCCGGCCCGCGGCGGAGGCCCTGGAGATCGTCGGGCTCGGCAAGCGCTCCGGCGTCCGCGTGAAACAGCTCTCCGGCGGCGAGAAGCGACGGCTCGACCTCGCGCTCGCGCTCATCGGCCGGCCCGAGGTGCTCTTCCTCGACGAACCCACCACCGGACTCGACGCCGAAGGGCGCCGCGAGACCTGGGAGTTGGTCCAGGGGCTGCGCGACAACGGCACCACCGTCCTGCTCACCACGCACTACCTCGAAGAGGCCGAGGCTCTGGCCGACCGGCTCGCGATCCTCCACGAGGGGCGGATCGCCGCCGAGGGACGCGTCGCCGACGTGGTGGCCGCGCAGCCCTCGCACGTCTCCTTCGAACTGCCCGACGGGTACTTCCCCGGCGACCTGCCGCCGCTCGCCGCACTCGGCGTGACCGGCCACGAGGTCACCGGCCGGCGGATCCGGCTGCGGACCGGCGAACTGCAGCGGACCGCCACGGAGCTGCTGCTCTGGGCCAGGGAGTCACAGGTCGAACTGGCCGGGCTCGACGTGCGGGCCGCCTCGCTGGAAGAGGCGTTCCTGCGGATCGCCCGCGACGCGGAGACCGGAACGGAGGGGCGCTCGGCGGGGCACCCGGCACGGCAGAGGGAGACGGCAGCATGAGCACGACGACGGTGACCACCCCCGCGACGACCCCCGCGCGGCGGATGCGGGCGCTCGCACGCGCCGAGATGACGCTGCTCGGGCGGAACAAGGGGACGCTGTTCGCGGCACTGTTCGTGCCGCTGGTGATCCCGTTCTCCATGCGGCAGGCCGCCAAGGACATGGACCTCGAAGGCACCGGGCTCGACGTCGGCACCGTCGTACTGCCGAGCGCCCTCGGCTTCTCGCTGCTCTTCGCCGTGTACTCCTCACTGACCGCCGTCTACACGGCCCGGCGCGAGGAACTCGTACTCAAGCGGCTGCGCACCGGCGAGCTGCGGGACCCCGAGATCCTGACGGGCGCCGCGCTGCCCTCGGTCCTCATCGCGGCCGTGCAGTGCCTGGTCCTCGCCACGGGCTGTGTGGCGCTCCTCGACGCCGGGGCGCCGAGGAGGCCCGACCTCGTCGTGCTCGGTCTCCTCGCGGGATACGTGATGTTCGCCGCGCTCGCGGCCGTCACCGCCGGTTTCAGCAGGTCCACCGAGTCCGCGCAGGTCATGAGCATGCCGCTGATCTTCGTGTCGATGATCGGCTCCGGGCTCTTCGTCCCGCTCGAAGTGATGCCCGACAAGATCGCGTCGGCCTGCGAGCTGCTGCCCCTCTCGCCCGTCGTCGAGCTGATCCGCGGCGGCTGGGCGGGCAGCCTCCCGGCGGGCGACGCGCTCGGCGCCGTCGCCACCGCGGTGGCCTGGACCGTGTTCGCGGTGTTTGCTGTACGGCGGTGGTTCCGCTGGGAACCCCGGCACTGAGGTGAGCACCCCGGCAGGGCGGAACCAGGAGCAGGAGAGGGAGGCGACGGACGTGGTCGGCCGCATTCGGGCCTGGCAGCGGGGCTGGCACGGGCTCAGCAAGATCGAGAAGGTCGAGATGCAGTCCACGGTCACATGGCACGCGCTGCCCTGGATCTTCTTCCTCAGCTGGGTCTCGCTGCCGCTCGGCCTGAGCCTGCGCCACGACCTCGCCCCGCGGCTCTTCGGCTGGTCGCTGACCGCGGTGGCCGCCGCACAGTGTCTGCAGGCCAACCGCTCGCTGCGCCGCTCGCTCGACCACTACCTGCGGCGGAGGCCGCTGCCGCGCCACGACCTCGCCGTGGCGGGCGTCCTCATGGGCGTCACCATGGGGTTCGCGGTGGGCCTCCAGGCGGTGGACGGCGTACCCGACGGGATGCTGGGCCTCACCGCCATGTTCACGCCGATGCCGTTCGCCCAGGCGCTCTCCTTCTCCCTCCCCGTCCGGGACTACCTGGCCCGCATGGCGCTGGTCGTCGCGGTGTCCGTCTCCGCCTTCGCCCTCGCCGGGGCGCGCGGCGGCCAGCTCGTCGCGATCGGTGTCGTCATGGCCTTCGCGACCGTCCTGGCGCTGATCTCCTCGCGCTGCGGCGCCTGGACGCTCTCCGTGATGTGGGAGGCCGACCGGGCCCGCGAGGTCGAGGCGCGCCTCGCGGTCGCCGAGGAGCGGCTGCGGTTCGGGCGTGACCTGCACGACGTGATGGGGCGCAACCTCGCCGTCATCGCGCTCAAGAGCGAACTCGCGGTGCAGCTCGCCCGCAGGGAACGCCCGGAGGCGGTGGACCAGATGGTCGAGGTGCAGCGGATCGCGCAGGAGTCGCAGCGGGAGGTCCGTGAGGTCGTACGGGGTTACCGCGAGGTCGACCTCACCGTGGAACTCGCGGGCGCACAGGGCGTGTTGGAGGCGGCCGGGATCGTGTGCCGGGTCACCGGGTCCGCGGCTTCGCTGCCGTCGTCGGTGCAGTCGGCGCTCGGGTGGGTCGTGCGGGAGGCGGCGACGAACGTGCTGCGGCACGGGGACGCGGGGCGGTGCGACATCGATCTCGTGGTGAGTGAGGGGCGGGCGACGTTGACGGTGGAGAACGACGGGGTGCCGGAGGTGGCGCCTGCTGGGCGCGGCTCCGGGCTCGCCGGGCTGCGGGAGCGGCTCGCGGCGGTGGGCGGGACGCTGGACTTCGCGTCCGGCGACGGGGTCTTCCGGCTCGCCGCGCAGGTGCCGCTGCCGCCTGCGCGGGGCCGGGATTCGTCCGGGCGGCAGGAGGAACGAGCGGGTCAGTGGAGAGATCCGGAGTGGGAGCGGGAGGCGGCGGCGTGAGCCTTCGTGTGCTGCTCGCCGACGACGAGCACCTCATCCGGGGTGCGCTCGCCGCGCTGCTCGCCCTGGAGGACGACCTGGTCGTCGTCGCCGAGGCCGCGACGGGCCCCGAGGCGCTCGCCATGGCACGGGCCCACGAACCCGACGTCGCCGTGCTCGATCTGCAGATGCCGGGCGCCGACGGTGTGAGCGTGGCCACAACCCTGCGCGACGAACTCCCGCACTGCCGGACCATGATCGTGACGAGTCACGGCAGGCCGGGACATCTGAAAAGGGCGCTCGCTGTGGGGGTGCGCGGCTTCGTGCCGAAGACCGTGAGCGCCCAGCGGCTCGCCGAGATCATCCGGACCGTACACGCCGGAAACCGTTACGTGGACCCGGAGTTGGCCGCCGACGCGATCTCCGCAGGGGACTCGCCGCTGACCGCGCGGGAGGCCGAGGTGCTCGAACTCGCCGCCGACGGCGCACCCGTCTCGGAGATCGCCGAGCGCGCCGCGCTGTCCCAGGGGACCGTGCGCAACTACCTCTCCTCCGCGGTCACCAAGATCGGTGCGGAGAACCGGCACGCGGCGGTGCGTCTCGCACGCGAGCGAGGTTGGGTATAGTTGTCCTCGCGCTTCGGCGCAACGCGGACGTAGCTCAGTTGGTAGAGCGCAACCTTGCCAAGGTTGAGGTCGCCAGTTCGAACCTGGTCGTCCGCTCCACAGAGAAGGCCCCGGTCGATGCGACCGGGGCCTTCTTCGTGCGTCGACCGCACGCCGACCTACCAGGGCGTGCCCGTCAGCCGCTCGTACGCCTCGATGTACTTGGCGCGGGTGGCGTCCACCACGTCCTGCGGCAGCGCCGGCGGCGGCTGCTCGCTCCCGCGGTCCCAGCCCGAGGCCGGCGAGGTCAGCCAGTCCCGCACGAACTGCTTGTCGTACGAGGGCTGGGCGTGGCCGGGCTCCCACTGGTCCGCGGGCCAGAAGCGGGAGGAGTCCGGGGTGAGCACCTCGTCGGCGAGGATCAGCCGCTCGCCCTCGAAGCCGAACTCGAACTTGGTGTCCGCGAGGATCAGGCCGCGCTCGCGCGCGATGTCCAGCGCCCTGCCGTAGACGGCGAGGGTCGTCTGGCGCAGCTGGGCGGCGGTCTCGGCGCCCACCTGGCGGGCGACCTCCTCGTACGACACGTTCTCGTCGTGCTCGCCGACGGCGGCCTTCGCGGCGGGCGTGAAGATCGGTGCGGGCAGCTCCGAGCCGTCGACCAGGCCCTCGGGCAGGGCGAGGCCGCAGACGGTGCGGGAGTCGTTGTACTCCAGGAGGCCGGAGCCCGTCAGATAGCCGCGGGCGACGCATTCGACCGGGACCATCTCCAGCGACTTGCACACCAGCGTGCGGCCCGCCCAGTCGGCCGGGGCGCCCGCGGGCAGGTCCGTGGAGAGCACGTGGTTCGGGACGAGGTCCGCGAGCTGGTCGAACCACCACAGGGAGAGCTGGGTGAGGACGCGGCCCTTGTCGGGGATCTCCGAGGGCAGCACCCAGTCATAGGCGGACATGCGGTCGCTGGCGACCATGACGAGCTCGCCCGCCTCGTTCCGGTACAGCTCGCGCACCTTGCCGGTGTGGAGGTGGACCAGGCCCGGAACCTCTGGGGGCTCGGGCTTTTCTACGAATCCGGACACGGTTCCCTCCCGTGGTTCTGGCCAAGTGAGGTCGATTCTCCCGCATGGGACGTGTGGTTTTGGCCAGGGGTTGAGCGGGGCGGTGCGGCGGAGCGGTACGGCGGGGTCAGTCGCGCTTGCAGATGCGGTCCAGGAGGTTGGCCGTGGCACGCTGGACGCGGGGGTCCACGTGGCCGGGCCGGTCGAGCGCCGGTGACCAGGCGAACGTGCCGGACGCGAAGACCAGGGCGCCGGACGGGGCCCGGTAGAGCGAGGACTCCTGGTGGCGCGTGACGCCCTCGGCGTCCTCGTACGGGGAGTGGGCGAGCAGGATGCGGCCCTGGTGCTCGGGGAGCGCCGTCCGCGGGAAGTACCGGTCGGCCTCGCCCGCGACCAGGCCCTCGATCTCGTCGCCGTCGTGCGCCCCGGTGGCGTCCCACAGCCAGTGGTCGGCGTTGCGGACGACGAGGGGGCGCGGCTCGGGGACGCGGCCCGCGTACTGGATGCCGAGCAGCTGCTGCTCGGCCCCCTTGCCGCCGTCCCGCTCGCGCCAGAGGGCGGGACGGCCGGGACCCCGGCGCTTGCGGCAGGTCAGGAGCCGGTCCTCGACTCCGGAGGGGGACGGACCCAGCTCCACCTGCCAGTACATGGTGTTGGCGGAGAGGAAGACCAGCGAGGTGCCGTGCTCGCGGGCGCGCTCAGTGGTGCGGCGCATGCTCGTCGACCAGTACTCGTCGTGGCCGGGGAAGACCAGGCCGCGGTACCGGGTGGGGTCGACGCGGCCGGCGTGCAGGTCGCGGGCGTCCGCGTACGCCAGGTCGTAGCCGTACCGCTCGGCCCAGCGGATGAAGTCGTAGGCGTGGCCCACGTGCAGGGGGAGGCCCGCGCCCGCGTACGGCCGGTCGAAGGAGACCGTGACCGCCGCGTCGCTCTCGCCGAGCAGGCGGCCCTGCTCGTCCCACGCGTGATAGAGGCTGGCGCCGGTGCGGCCGTCCTCCGGATAGAGGTTGTACGCCTGCCAGGTGACGTCGGGCAGGAGCAGCAGGAGGTCGGCGGGGTGGTCGTCGCGGACCGTGAAGGGGACGTGCGAGCGGTACCCGTCGACGGTGGTGAGGACCGCCACGTACGCCCCGATGCTCCAGTAGCTGGGGATCTGCAGGCGCCAGGAGAGCCACCAGTGGTGACAGGAGACCGTGCGGTCGGCGGTGAGCGGGGCGGGCTGGACGATGCCGGAGAGGCGGGGGCTCGTGGTGATCTTCGATGCCCCGTCGCCTCCGTAGTGCCCGATGCGGTAGATGTCGACGCTGAACTGCTGGGGCGGGTCGACCGTGACATGGAAGTCGATGGCCTCGCCCGGGGCGGCGGCGCCGGTGGAGGTGAACCCCTTGATCTGGCGGCGCACGTCGTCGGCGGTAAGGGGGCCGCCGGTGCGGGGCGCGGGGATGTTCGCGCCGGGGGCCGGGGCGTGGTCGACGTACCAGGGCACGACGTGGCCCGTGTCGTCGAAGTAGTGCTCGGCACCGCGCAGCCAGGGCAGCGGGCCCTGGCCGAAAGGGTCCGACACGGCATGCGCGAGTGCACCTGATTCCCAGCGGCGAATCGGCTCCGACTTCATCCCTGCCCCTCCCTAGCTCCCCCGAGCCTGCGGCGCCTGGTGGTGCGTTCGGTCCGGCGGCCGCTCCCAGCACATCACATTTCGCAGGCACACCGTCACCGTTCGTCGCGAATTGAATGGAACGGAATACGACATTCCGGGCGTCCTGGCGGGTGGGGTGGCGGTGGGGTGGCGTGGGGGGTAGCGGGGGGGGCGACGGGGGGACGGGTTCGGGGGGCGGGTCGGGGGCGGTCGGGGAAGGGGGCGGTGCGGCCAGCCAGGGGGTTTGGTGCGGCTGGGCAGGTGGTTCGGTGTGGCTGGGCAGGTGGTTCGGTGTGGGTGGGCAGGTGGTTCGGTGTGGGTGGGCAGCTGGTTCGGTGTGGGTGGGGCGTGGTGCGGCCAGCCAGGGGGTTCGGTGCGGCTGGGCAGCTGGTTGGTGTGGGCGGGCAGCTGGTTCGGTGTGGGGTGGGGCGTGGTGCGGTGTGGAAGGGGCGCGTTGTGGTGCGCGCGGGCCGGGCGGCTATTCCCGGCGGCCGCGAGATCAGCGGGGCCGGGTTTCCCCGGCGGCCGCGAGATCAGCCGGGCCGGTTTTCCCGGCCCTCGCCAGACCGGCCGGACCGGCTTCCCGACCGTCGTCGAATTAGCCGGACCGGCCTTTCCGCCCCGTCCTCAGAACAGATGGACCGGCTTTCCGGGCTGCCATCAAGCCAGCCGAACCGGCTCCTCCGGTCAGCCGTCAGACCAGCCCGACCAGCTTTCCGGGCACCGTCAGACCAGCCGAACCGGCTTTTCCGGCCGGATGCCCAGGCGGGTGAGCCAGTCCCGCAGCGGGAGCGGGTCGCCGTCCTCGACAAGGCGCAGCACGCGCGGCGTGAGATCCGCCGCGCGCTCGCCGTCGACCAGCAGGGCGGGGCCGTCGAGCCAGTCGAGTCCGGGGGCGGCCCCCGCGGTGTCCACGGCGGCGCAGCACACCATCGCCGTGACGTGGTCGGCGAGGAGCTCACGGCCCGTGCGGGGCGGCTGCAGCGGGAAGAGCGGCAGCGCGCCGTCGTCCCAGAGGGCCTCGTCCGGCCCCTGCCCGGTGGGCGCCGGGCGGGGCGGGGCGGCGGCCTCCTCGCGGGCGAGCTCGGCGGTGAGGCCCGCGGCGAGCACCCCGCTCCGGCTCCCGTCGTCGGCGTCTTCGGCCCCCTCGTCCATCGCGGGGAAGAGGGAGGCGGCGGGGTCGGGGGCGAGCGTCCGGTGCACGCCGTCCTCGCGCTCGCCGTGCGTCAGGGGGACGCCGTCCGACGCCTCACCCTCGCCGCGTATCGGGTAGGCACCGCCCGAAGCCTCGCGCTCGCCGTGCGTCAGGGGGACCCCATCCGACGCCTCCCCCTCACCGTGCGTCGGACGGACGCCATCCGACGCCTCACCCTCGTCCTGTGTCAGGGGAACGCCATCCGGCGCCTCACCCTCACCGTGCGTCGAACGGACGCCATCCGACGCCTCACCCTCGTCCTGTGTCGGGCGGACGCCATCCGACGCCTCACCCTCGCTCTGTGTCAGGCGGACGCCATCCGGCGCCTCACGCCCGCCGTGCGTCGGCCCCGTGAGGTGGTCCAGGACGCGGCCGAGGGTCGGTCCCTCCGGGTCGGGGGCCGTCGGGTCGGGGGAGCGGCTGACGCCCAGGGAGTCCAGGACGCGGTGCAGCCGGGCGGCGTCCATGCGCCATTTCCGGTCGACGACCTCGTCCGGATACTCCTGCCAGGCCACCGGCGCCCAGTCGGGCCCCGACTCCGCGGGCCCGCCGTGGAAGAGGCGGGCGGCGAGCAGCGACGCCGCCTCGTCCACCGAACCCGGCTCCTCGAGCAGGTCACAGGCGGGCCGCTCGCCCAGACGCGAGGCGAAGCCCTCCGCGAGGCGGTCCCTGCGGGACAGCTCGGTGAGCGCGGAGACCACGCCCGCGTCGAGCCGCGAGGGCCAGCGGCCCATGCGCCAGGCGGGCAGGGCGACGCGGGTGAGGAGGCGGTCCCAGCCCGCGTACGCGAGGCCGACCTGCTCCTGGGCGACGATCCGCACGCCGTAGTCCACGGTCTGGGCGCGCTCCGCGGCAGCCGCGGCGACGCCCCGCTCCATCTCGGCGGCGTGCACCCGGCAGTGCCGCAGCAGGAGCCGGGCGACCCGGCCGACACCGCCGAGTGCCACACGCGGGAGGGCGCCGCGGCCCGGGGCCGAGGCGACCGCGACGGCGGCGTCGAGCCCGCGGACGAAGCGGCGGGCCGCCGCTATGTCGGGGTGTGCGGAGGGGCCCGTCCCCGCGACGACCGGGGCGAGCACGGCGCGCAGCTCACCGACCCGCATCCACCACAGGAACGGGGAGCCGATGACGAGCACGGGAGCGACGGAGGCCGGACTCTGCGCGGTCCGTGCGCCGCGTACGCCGTCGGCCGCCGCGGCACCCTTCACCGCGTCACCCTTCACCGCGCCGCCCTTCACCGCGGCGGCGTCCGCCCGGTCGCGCCGCGCCCGGCGGTCCCGTGCGGGCGGGCCGTGCGCGGGGTGGGTGCGGTCCTCCAGCCAGCTGTCGCAGTCCGGGGTGAGCGCTATGGCCGAGGGCGCGGGCACGTCCAGGCGGTCGGCGAGGTCCCGCACCAGGCGGTACAGATCGGGGGCGGACTCCTCGGCGATCGGGACCGTGGGGCTCAGGGCAGGCCTGGCTCTCGCGACGACCAGGGCGACACCGGCCGCGCCGAGCAGGACGAGCAGGGCCGCGCCGGACACCACCCAGCGGACGACGTCCCAACTCCCGCCGCCCGCATGGCCCGTGACCCCCGCCGCGATCAGCACGACGGCGACGGCCGCGGGCAGCAGGGAGACGGCCAGCGCCCTGCTGCGCAGGCGCAGCACAGCGAGGGCCCGGGAGCGCGCGGCCTGCGCGCCCACCTCCACACCCGTACCTGACACGACCGATGGCACCCCCTGCTGCCTACTGCTCGGCCGCCGGCCCGGGCCGGCGACACACATCAACGGCGTTGGTGTTGCTCACTCCCCCACTGTGGCACCCGCCACCGACATCGCAATGCCGGTGGTCTGTTTGGCTCTGGGCGCCTTGAACGCTTTCGCCGCACCCTAGTTGGGGTGTCCCGCCCCGTCAGCCGGATGGCCCACCGGTCACTCGATGGAATGGCTTTGGCTAAAGGTGGATGCTGAGAAGGCCCCGGATCCAGTGTCGGATCCGGGGCCCGCAGTCGACGGAGAGCCGGGCGGGGGGCCGCCCGAGCCGGTGGTTCACGCCTCGGCGGCCGCCTTCGCCGCGATGTCCGTGCGGTACTGGGAGCCGTCGAGGCGGATGCGGGACAGCGCGGCGTACGCGCGCTCGCGGGCCTCGGTGAGACCGGCGCCGGTCGCCGTCACGGACAGCACCCGGCCGCCCGCGCTGACGACGGCGTCGCCGTCCCGCGCCGTCCCGGCGTGCAGGACGTACGCGTTCGGGGCATCCTGCGCCGCCACCTCGTCGAGCCCCTCGACGGGGTCGCCGGTGCGCGGTGTGCCGGGGTAGTTGTGCGAGGCGACGACCACGGTCACCGCGGCCTCGTCGCTCCAGCGCAGCGGCGGCAGGTCGGCGAGGTTGCCGGTCGCCGCGGCCAGCAGGAGCCCGGCGAGCGGGGTCCGCAGGCGGGCGAGGACGACCTGGGTCTCGGGGTCGCCGAAACGGGCGTTGAACTCGATGACCCGTACGCCGCGGCTCGTGATCGCGAGACCCGCGTACAGCAGCCCCGCGAACGGGGTGCCGCGGCGGCGCAGCTCGTCCACGGTCGGCTGGAGCACGGAGCCCATGACCTCGTCGACCAGGGCGGGATCGGCCCACGGGAGCGGCGAGTAGGCGCCCATGCCGCCCGTGTTCGGGCCCTCGTCGCCGTCGAGCGCGCGCTTGAAGTCCTGGGCGGGCTGCAGCGGGACGACGCTCTCGCCGTCGGTGATCGCGAAGAGGGAGACCTCGGGGCCGTCCAGGAACTCCTCGATGACGACGCGGCCGCAGGCCAGGGCGTGTGCGCGGGCCACGTCGACGTCGTCGGTGACGACGACGCCCTTGCCCGCCGCGAGGCCGTCGTCCTTGACGACGTACGGCGCCCCGAAGGCGTCGAGGGCCACGTCGATCTCGGCGGGGGTCGTGCAGACGTACGACCGGGCGGTCGGCACGTTCGCGCCCGCCATCACGTCCTTGGCGAACGCCTTGGAGCCCTCAAGGCGCGCGGCCTCCCCGGAGGGGCCGAAGCAGGGGATGCCCGCCGCGCGCACGGCGTCGGCGACGCCCGCGACGAGGGGGGCCTCCGGGCCCACGACGACGAGACCGGCGCCCAGCTCCTTGGCGAGGCCGGTCACGGCGGCGCCGTCGAGGGCGTCGACCCGGTGCAGCTCGGCCACCTCTGCGATGCCGGCGTTGCCGGGGGCGCAGTGCAGCTCGGAGACGTCGGGGTCGAGGGACAGAGAGCGGCACAGGGCGTGTTCGCGGGCACCACTGCCGATGACGAGGACCTTCACGGTGGTCAGCCTAGCCCGCGGCTCGGCATGCCTTCGTACGGGCTGCCAGATCTGGCTTTCCAGCCTGTTGTACGTTCCTCCAGCTCGGGTGTACCCCTCCGGGGCCCGGTCGGCCTTCCGGCTGCGGCTCCCCGTGCCTTTCGGACCCGGAAAAACCCACACCGCCGCTCCGCGGCGACCACCCCCACCCACTCACCCGTTCGCCCGGCGACGCAAGGCACGGGTAGGAGCGATCCTCCTGCTCGCTGTATCTACATCTACTTGCTCTACTCGTTCGGATACTCGTCGACCACCGTCGCGCCCAGCTCGCGCATGATCAGGTCGTGGCCGGAGAGGGCCGACTCCACCAGGTCCGGGTCGTCGTCCTCGGGGATGTCGTCCTCGGGGGACACGTGCTCCGGGGCGGGGGCCGACCGGGCCGGGGCGGGGTCCGGGGCCGGCGGGGGCGGGGTCTGGGGTGCCGGGGCCGACGAGGACGCCGAGGGTGTCGGGGGCGGCGTCGGCCGGCGCGGGGGCGCGGCCGGGCGCGGGGCCGCCGGGGCGCCGCCGCCGAAGTTGCCGGCGGCCGGCGGGGGCGCGGAGCCGCCGGACGGGTCGACGATCGCCTCGACCTTCCACTGCACGCCGAACTGCTCGGACAGCGCGGCCCGCAGCACGTCCTCGCTGCCGCTGCTGGCGAAGTTGTCCCGCGCGCCCGCGTTGACGAAGCCGATCTGGAGGGTCGTCCCGTCGAACCCGGCCACCTGGGCGTTCTGGCTCAGCAGGATCCAGGTGAAGCGGCGACGGTTCTTCACCGCCTCCAGGATGTTCGGCCACAGGGTGCGGGGGTCGGGGCCGCCCGCGGGGGCCTGGGCGGCCATCGGGGCGGGGGCTTGCGGGGCTTGGGCCTGGACCGGGGCGGGCTGCGGGGCGGCCGGAGAGTTGCTCCCCGGGCTTCCCGCGCTCGCGGCGGTGGGCCAGCCGCCCGGGCGGGGGGCCGGCTCCGGGGCGGCGGGAGGCGCGGCTGCGGGGGGCGCGGCTGCGGGTGCGGAAGCGGAGGCTGCCGGGCCGCTGCCCGGGGCGGAGGCCGTGGGCCAGCCGCCGGGCCGCCGCTCACCGGCCGGCGCGGGAGGAGGGGAGGTGGGGGCTGCGGGGGCTTCCACCGGGGGTGCCTGCGGCACGGGAGGGGCTTCGGGAGCCTGCGGGGCGGACTGCGGCGCAGACCCGCTCACGCCCGACCCGGAACCCGAGCCCGGCCCCTGACCCTGACCCGGCCCCTGACCCGGCCCCTGCGGCCCACCAGCCCCCCGCACGGCGGCACGCGCGGCGGCCGGACCACCCCCGGGCGCCACCCCCTGCCCCATATCGGCGGAACCACCAGAAAGGCCTCCCGAGGGGCCTCCCGACAGGCCACCCGGCAACCCTCCCGAGGGGGCCCCCGTAGGCATCCCGCCCCCGGCCTGCTGTACGCCCGCGTGGGC
Source organism: Streptomyces sp. NPDC036815 (assembly GCF_055609205.1). Taxonomy (NCBI): domain Bacteria; kingdom Bacillati; phylum Actinomycetota; class Actinomycetes; order Kitasatosporales; family Streptomycetaceae; genus Streptomyces; species Streptomyces sp. NPDC036815. The sequence continues at coordinate 98,760 of NZ_JBVJPW010000010.1, forward strand.
CTCGGGCCCCGGGACGTACCCCATCGTGGGGCCGGGGCCCTGGCCGCCCGGGACGAAGTTGCCGCCGCGCTCCAGGCGGTCGAGGCGGGCCATGACGGACCGCTCGTCGTCGTAGGCCGCGGGAAGCAGCACGCGCGCGCAGATCAGCTCCAGCTGGAGCCGCGGCGAGGTGGCGCCGCGCATTTCGGTGAGGCCCTCGTTGACGATGTCGGCGGCGCGGCTCAGCTCGGCGCCTCCGAAGACACCGGCCTGGGCCTGCATCCGCTCGACGACGTCGGCGGGGGCGTCGATGAGCCCCTTCTCGGCGGCGTCCGGTACGGCCGCGAGGATCACCAGGTCACGCAGCCGCTCCAGCAGGTCGGCGACGAAGCGTCGGGGGTCGTTGCCGCCCTCGATGACGTGGTCCACGACCTCGAAGGCCGCAGCGCCGTCCCCGGAGGCGAAGGCCTCGACCACGGAGTCGAGCAGCGAGCCGTCCGTGTACCCGAGGAGGGACGTGGCCATGGCGTACGTCACACCGTCGTCGCCCGCGCCGGCGAGGAGCTGGTCCATGACCGACATGGAGTCACGCACGGAACCGGCACCGGCCCGCACGACCAGCGGGTAGACGCCGTCCTCGACGGCCATGGACTCCTGTCCACAGACCTCGGCGAGGTAGTCCCTGAGGGTGCCGGGGGGCACCAGGCGGAACGGGTAGTGATGGGTGCGCGAACGGATCGTGCCGATGACCTTCTCGGGCTCGGTCGTCGCGAAGATGAACTTGAGGTGCTCCGGAGGCTCCTCGACCACCTTCAGGAGGGCGTTGAAACCCGCCGAGGTGACCATGTGGGCCTCGTCGATGATGTAGATCTTGTACCGGCTGGACGCGGGGCCGAAGAAGGCCTTCTCGCGCAGGTCGCGGGCGTCGTCGACACCACCGTGCGACGCGGCGTCGATCTCGATGACGTCGATGGAACCCGGCCCGTTCCGCGCCAGGTCGCGGCAGGACTGGCACGCGCCGCAGGGCGTGGGGGTGGGACCTTGCTCACAGTTGAGACAGCGGGCCAGAATGCGCGCGCTCGTCGTCTTGCCGCAGCCGCGCGGGCCACTGAACAGGTAGGCATGATTGACCCGGTTGTTCCGCAGCGCCTGCTGCAGCGGGTCGGTCACATGCTCCTGCCCGATGACCTCGGCGAACGACTCCGGGCGATAGCGGCGGTACAAGGCGAGAGACGACACGCCTACGAGGTTATAGGCGACCGCTGACAACCCGGACCGCCCCAACGCAAAGCGCCCCCCACGCACCCGCCAGAGCCGACCTACCCTTGCTGCCTTCCGGCCCTGGGGGAGTTCAGTCAGATAGCGCCACGTGAGGGGCTGGCCCCCACAGTAGCGGATGCCCGCCCCCGGAAGCGACGCCGCCCCCGGCCCGGACCGCCCCCGCGACCGACCCCGGGACGACATGACGACGATCACGTCGACGACCTCGGGATCGTGTTCGCGAGCACTCCCCAACGTCTTGTATTGTTTGCGGCGGAGGATTCGCCTAGTGGCCTAGGGCGCACGCTTGGAAAGCGTGTTGGGGGCAACCCCTCACGAGTTCGAATCTCGTATCCTCCGCACCCGCCCGAGAGGGCAGACGAAGGTCCCGACCGGTTCGCCGGCCGGGACCTTCGCCGTTGGGGAACAAGCTTCTCGCCGCGCCAGGGCAACGTAGACGTCCGGCCCCGTGGCGCGAGCACCTGAAGTCCGACCCGTCAGACTCGTCGCCCCCAGCGGTGGTGGCAACGGGGATGGTCTCGACCCAGTGGGTCAGCCGGACTCGACGGCCTGCGTGACGCATGAGGGAGTACGTCCCGGTACGTCTCAGCCAAAGTCCGACCACTCTCATAGTCACCAGGCAGTCACGGATAGCGTTGCTTCGCACGGGTTAACCCTCACCTCACCGGAGACAACAGTGACTCGCTCGACCCGGCTCGTGGCGGCAGCGCTCACGGCCTCCGCCGCCCTGCTGCTGAGCGCCTGCGGTGGCTCGGAAAGTGACAAGGACAACGACAAGATCGCCGGTGCGGACACCGGTGGGACGAAGCCGACGTCACCGTCGTCGTCCGCGACGACGGACGGGGTCGACCGGCCCGAGATCAAGCTGCCGTCCGACATGAAGATGGACTTCGAGGGCCGGCAGACCGGGGACGCGATGAAGAACGCGATCCTGGCGGACAACGAGCGGACCGTCAGCACGGTGTGGCAGGCGATGGCGACCGGTGACGTGAAGCACTCCGGACTCGCCTTCTACTACACGGATAACGCACTGACCGGTGCCTACAAGTACGCCACCGCCAACATCGCCAAGAACGTCAGCTGGACCGGAACCTTGCGCTACTACAACAGGCAGGTGACGACGTTCAGTAAGAAGGCCGCAGCGGTGACGTACTGCGTGGACGAAAGCCGAGCGGACCTCACGGACCGAAAGACGGGCAAACGGAAGAGCACGAAGACCACGTCGGACAGCTACGTCTACTACAACGCCGGGGTGAAGAAGAACAAGGATGGCGTGTGGCAGATCTGGGACCTCAGCGAGAACCGGGGGTCTGAGAAGTGCCAGCCGTGACACGCCGCCCCGCCGTGGCGGCCCTTGCCGCCGCGCTGTGTCTGCTCACCGCGTACCCGGCCGCGGCCGGAGGGTTCGGCGACACGGGCGAGCTGGAATCCGACACGAGCGGCGACTCCACGGGCCCGCTCCTGATGTCCAAGGTGACGTTCAAAGCGGAGGGTGGCGGGACCTCCGCAAAGCGGTCCGGAAGCCTGACTCCCACCGCATTGAACTGGAAGGCCCCTGCCTGTTGGTACGAACCGTACTGGAAGGCCAAGGACTTCAAGACGTTCATGGAAGCGAAGTGGTCGATCCACAAGTCCGCGGGCGGTAACCCCGAAGACCTGTCGGACGCCAAGGCTCGCTACAAGGGCGGACACCCCTACAAGAACTTCAACGCCGACAAGAACAGCAAGGGCATGTGGTGGGTGGCCGTCAAGAACAAAAACATGGAGGACGACCCGGCCGCTCGCGCATGTACTCGTCCACCGTTCTGGGCGGACAAGGGCAAGGCTCCGGACGTCCCCCGGGCGATCGATCCCAAGACCCTCGCTGCCCTCGCCTACCAGCAGACCAAAGTGCCGGACACCAAGGTCGAGTTGAAGCCCAAGGCTACGTCCACGGTGAACCTGCCCACGTGGGTGTGGCTGGACAAGGGCACGTTCAAGGAGGTCAGGGTCCGGGCCGAGTTGCCCGGCACCGGCCTGTTCGCGGAAACCACCGCCAAGCCGGTCAGCCTCCACCTGGAACCGGGCACCGAGGACGCGCAGACATACCCGGCATCCGGCGAGTGCACCTTCAACAAGGACGGTTCCATCGGCACCCCGTACACCAAGGGCAGCTCGAAGCAGGAACCGCCGTGCGGCATCACTTATCTGCGCGCGTCGAACGGTCAGCCGCATCAGTTGAAGGCGTCGGTCACGTGGGATACCTCGTGGCACGGCACGGGCAGTGCGAAGGGGGATCTGCCTGACGGCACCTTCGAGACGACCCAGGACGTAGACGTCCAGGAGATCCAGTCGATCAACCGCTGACCGAGGCCGTCGGCCGGTCGGTGCACCACACGCGGAACCATCTCGACCCACGGGGGCGGGCAGCATGTCGGACCTGAAGAAGGATGCGGAATCCCTGCACAAGGCGGCTTCCGCACTGGGCAAAGTGGATCATCACACCACCAAGCCCTTGCATGACTTCAAGGCCGCCTCACACGACATGTCTGCCTTCGGCGTGCTGGGTTCGCTGATGAGCGCCAAGGACGACATCCAGGACGGCATGGACACCATCGCCAAGCTCGCCAAGAACCTCCACAAGGAGTGGGAGGACGAGGCGAAGTTCCTGGGCGATGTCTCCGATGCCTTCGACCTGCTGGACATCCTGCTGAGCGCAGCGGCCCGCGCCAAGAAGGGCTGAGCCGTCCATGGGCTTCGACATCCCCGGCATCGACGCCGACGACCTCAACCCGCTGAAATGGATCAACAAGGCCAACCACGCATTCGGCGACACCCTCGCCAGCAATCTGGAGTTCCTCGGCATCACCGACCCGGCTGTCGACCCCGACGGCATCCGGGAGATAGCCAAGCAGTGGCGGGCCCTGGCCAAGGGGCTTGACGCCGCAGCTCACGCCGCCGAGACGGCACTCACGGACCTGGAGTGGGAGGGCGAAGCCGCCAAGGCCCTCCACAAGCGGGCCAAGACCGCCCGCACGCAGGCCACCGATATGGCCGAGTCGCTGCGCGACGGGGCCAAGGCGCTGGACGACTTCGCCGACGAGGCGCACGAGTTGCTGACCGAGATCGGTGTGATCCTGGCGGAGATCGCCGAGTTCGAGATCGCGAGTCTGGCGCTCTCGGTGCTGACCGGCGGCCTCTCCGTGATCGCCGGGAACCTTGCGGCCGGGGCGCGGGCCGCGAAGGTCGTGGCGCTGATCGCCCGGATCGAGAAGTCCGGTACCCGCATGGCCTCGGTCATCCGCACCGTCATGGAGGCGATCCGTGGCCTGGAGCGGGCGCTGAAGGCCCTCGGCGAGATCAAGACGATCGCGAAGGCCGGAAAGCTCGCGGGCGAGGGTATGTCGTTCGCCGCCTTCGACGCTGCCCTGCAGGATCCGGGGACCTTCAAGGACCCGGGCAAACTGGCGGAGACCCTGGCGACGGGGGCAGCGCTCGGTGTTGGTGTCGGCGGTCTGGGCAAGCTTCTCGGCAAGGGCCTGGGCAAGCTCAAGCCCAGCGAACTCGCCAAGCTCAGCAAGGCGTTGGGAGCCGATGGCTCGGGTCTGTCCCGGCTCAAGCTGCGGCCCGCGGAGTGGGAGAAGCTACCCGCCTCCATCCGGGCCGCGCTCAAGAAGTGCGACCTGGACCCGATCGATGTCGCCACCGGCGACATGCTGCTGCCGCAGACCGACGTCGCACTGCCCGGCGTGCTCTCCCTCGTGCTGGAGCGCACGCACCTGTCGTCGTACCGCTGGGGTGGCTGGTTCGGCCCCAGCTGGGCCTCGACCCTCGACCAGCGCCTCCAGATCGACGAGGGCGGGATCATCTATGCCGCGCCCGACGGCGCCCGTCTGATCTACCCCCTCCCCACTGCCGACTCCGAAGCCCCGGTCCACCCCGAAGCGGGTCCATGCCTTCCCCTGACCTGGGATACCGAGGCGGACGGGGCCCTGCGGATCACCGATCCGGACACCGGGTACGCGTGCATCTTCCACAGCCCCCGGCCCACCGACGACATCGACGCGGTCGACCTGCCCCTGCAGGCCATCGTGGACCGCAACGGTCAGCGGATCACCATTCATTACGGCGACGACGGCACCCCTACCGGGGTGACCCATTCCGGTGGCTACCGCATCGCCATCGAGCGCCACGCTGGCCTGCCCCGCATTGCGGCCCTCCGGCTCGTCTGCCCGGATCAGCCAGGAACGACCGGGACGCTCCTCGCCTCTTACGACTACAACGACGCCGGGCATCTCTCCGAGATCACCAATTCGTCGGGGCTGCCGCTGAGGTTCACCTATGACGAGGTGGGGCGCATCACCTCGTGGACCGACCGCAACGGGACCGTTTACCAGTACACCTACGACGACCTGGGCCGGGTCGTTCGCACCGAGGGCAGCGACGGTTTCCTGTCCGGCACTCTCTCCTATGACGATGAGACGCGCACGACACTCGTCACCAACGGCCTCGGCGACACGACCCGCTATGAGCACAACGAGGCATGCCGCCTCATCCGGCAAACCGACCCACTCGGACACGTCACCCGTCAGGAATGGGATGCCGACCACCGCCTCGTCGCGGTGACGGACCCACTCGACCGCACGACGCGCTACATCCACGACGAACACGGCCGGGTGGCGACCGTGATACGGCCGGATGGCCAGGAGGCCAGAGCTGAATACAACGCACTCGGCCTGCCCATAACGATCACCGAGCCAGACGGCAGTGTGTGGCGGCAGGGGTATGACGAGCGGGGCAACCGGATCACTGTCACTGATCCCGCCGGAGCCACATCGCGTTACCGCTACAACAGAGCGGGCCACCTCGTGGCGGTCACCGACGCGTTGGACCACACCATCCAGGTCAGCTGCGATGCGGCGGGGCTGCCCGCCAAGATCACCGATCCGCTCGGCGCCGTCACCTCATACGAGCGCGACGGTTTCGGCAACCCCGTTCGCATCACCGATCCGCTGGAGCATGTGACCCACCTGGAATGGACGGTGGAAGGCAAGCTGGCCCGACGCACGTACGCGGACGGGTCGAGCGAGTCCTGGGACTACGACGGTGAGGGCAACTGCACCCGTCACACCGACCCGATGGGGGCAGTCAGCCGCTTCGAGTACACACACTTCGACCAGCTCGCCGCACGTACCGGACCTGACGGTGTCCGGTACGAGTTCACGCACGACGCAGAGCTGCGCCTCACCGGTGTCACCAACTCGCAGGGAGCGACGTGGACGTACACCTTCGACCCGGCGGGCCGCCTGGTCTCCGAGACGGACTTCGACGGCCGAACCCTCACCTACGCCCACGACGCTGCCGATCAGCTCGTCGCTCGCACCACTGCCTCTGGGCAGCAGATCCGCTTCAAACGTGATGCCCTCGGCCACACCGTGGCCAAGGACGTCGAGGGCCGCGTCACCACGTATGCCTACGATGCCGCGGGCCGCCTGACCCGGGCCGTAAACGACGACACCATTCTGAGCCTGCGGCACGACGCTGCCGGACGCCTGCTTTCCGAAACGGTCGACGAGCGCTCCACCGCCTACTCCTATGACCTGCTGGGGCGCCGCACTGGTCGCACCACGCCTACCGGTGCGACCACCACGTATGCCTACGATGCCGCCGGGCACCGGACCCAGCTGACCGCTTCCGGACGCGTGCTGACCTTCGACCACGACCGGGCGGGTCGTGAGTTGTCCCGCCGCGTAGGTGGGGCCCTCACCCTCACCAGTCGCTTCGACCCTCTCGGTCGCCTTACGAGCCGGACAGCGACGGGGCCGGCTCCACGCGGAGTGATCCAGCAGCGGGACTACAGCTACCGCGCCGACGGCAACCTCGTCGCCGTCGATGACCACCTCAACGGTCTCCGTAACTTCGATCTGGACGCCGCGGGGAGGGTCACCGCAGTCCGCGCCGACCAGTGGTCCGAGAGCTACGCCTACGACGACGCCGGCAACCAGACCGACGCTGCCTGGCCTTCCGGTCACTCCGGTCAGGAAGCGACCGGCACCCGCTCGTACTCCGGTACCCGCATCATCAGGGCCGGTCAGGTCCGCTACGAACACGACGAGGCCGGACGCATCACTCTGCGCCAGAAGCCCCGTCTGTCCCGCAAGCCGGACAACTGGCACTACACGTGGGACGCCGAGGACCGTCTCACCTAGGTCGTCACTCCCGACGGCACGATCTGGCGCTACCGCTACGACCCCCTCGGCCGACGCATTACCAAGTCACGGATGGCCCACGACGGCACGACCGTGGCCGAACACACGGACTTCACCTGGGATGGCTCCACCCTGTGTGAACAGACCACCACCAGCGGGGAGTTGCCCAACGCGCTGACCCTTACCTGGGACCACCAAGGACTCCACCCCCTCACCCAGACCGAACGCGTCACAGCGGCTACCGCCCCACAAGACGAGATCGACTCCCGCTTCTACGCGATAGTCACGGACCTTACCGGCACTCCGACCGAACTCGTCGACGAGCAAGGCGACATCGCCTGGAGCGCCCGGCACAGTCTTTGGGGCACCACAGTCTGGCCGGCGGACAGCACCACCTACACACCCCTCCGCTTCCCCGGTCAGTACGACGACCCAGAAACCGGCCTTCACTACAACTACTACCGTCACTACGACCCCGAGACCGCCCGGTATACCGCCCCCGACCCCCTCGGACTCACACCGGCACCCAACCCAAACACCTACGTACACAACCCACACACCTGGACCGACCCGCTCGGTCTGTCACCGTGCCCGAACAACGTCGCGCTGGGGATCCGGAAAGAAGGATTGAGGGAATTCGCGGACAAGAATGGTTTCACTCACTATCTCGATGACTGGACGGGCTTCGAAGCGCAAGTCAGAGCCGCAGCCCATAATCCCAGTGTCCGCCTGCACATATCCATGGACGGGTTTGCAGGGGGAACCTCGGCAGAACGTTTCATGAACGCCTATAGGAGCGGGATGGGAAATAACTGGTTCGCGACCGAGCGCGAGATGTACCACGTAGGGAAGGCGGTAAGGGTGGGCGACAGGGACTGGAGTAGCATTTCCTTCTATGAGGGGGGCCAGAAAGTCACCGTCCCCAAACCGGAATCATGGCCAATGCCTGGGAGTTAACTTGCATAACATCGCATCGTGGGACCGAGAGTTCCAAGTCTGGCAGTACTCCGTCAGTCATTCCGTGCTGCTCCTACGGAGCGTCCAGCCGCGGATCCACAACACGCGCATCGATGTCGTGTTCCCGGCAGTTGAACTCATGCACGTCGGCCCAGATTTCTCAAGCCTGACGATCTCAAGGCTCGACGAAGCCGAAGGTGCCGAATTCTTGCGTGACCGCCATGCGGAACCTGGGCGTGGCACCCTGTTCCTCTTGAATGGTGGAGAGGGATACGTACGCGCCGCCGACTGCCAGTGGCATGAGGACGACGGCGATCACCACGCGCCCTCACGGTTCGGTCCGATGCGAGGCACTGAATAGGGCGGTGCCCGGGGGGCGTGTATCGAGAGTTCGCCGTCCCGGGTGGTCGTGGGCCCGAACTTGGACATCTACGGCCATGGGCCGTCGAAATCGGCCACTCCTCTCCTCGCCGCACTGGCCCGACGAGGTCCCGACCGGTTCGCCGGTCGGGACCTTCGTCGTTTCGGAGGGATGGGTGGCCGGGCCCTCCCCCTGTTCTTCCGTTCCGGCACCCGGCGACGTGACACCCAGTAGTTTTTGTGTGGCCCGAGACAGCTGAGCTCGGGCGGCCGCCTCTGGTGGTCGGTGGCCTCAAGGAGCCGATATGGCCGACGAAGCGTTCAGTATCGACAAGCGACCGCTGCGGGACCTGCTGCAGCAGGTCGAGGTCGGCAAGGCTCAACTGCCCGAGTTCCAGCGGGGCTGGGTGTGGCCGTACCCGAACATCGCCGGGCTCCTCGCGTCGATCTCGCTGAGCTATCCGGTCGGCACCGTCATGTTGCTCAAGGCGGGTGGCGACGTCCGGTTCAAGTACCGGCCGATCGAAGGGGCCACCCCGGCCGGTGAGCCTGAACCCGACACGCTCGTGCTCGACGGGCAGCAGCGGCTGACCTCCCTGTTCCAGTCCCTGAAGCTGAAGGGCCCTGTGGTCACCCAGGACTCGCGCAAGCAGCAGGTGTCCGGCTGGTTCTACGTCGACATGCTCCAGGCCCTCGATGAGAACGTCGACCGCGAGGACGCCATCCGGTTTCTTCCCGAAACGCGCAAAGTGCTCAACTTCCGGGGGCAGGTCGTCGAGGACTACTCCACTCCCGAGCGCGAATACGCGGCGCATCTCTTTCCGCTTCACGCCGTCTTCGACGGCGGCGACTGGGGTTACGAGTTCACCGACCACTGGGAAGGTGACAAGGACAAGCGCAAACTGTGGCGCGACTTCAATGAGGCCTTCGTCCGCCCCTTCGACCGCTACCACGTGCCCGTCATCGAGCTCGGCCGGGCGACCCCGCGCCCAGCCGTGTGCCAGGTGTTCGAGAAGGTCAACACCGGTGGTGTCACCCTGACCGTCTTCGAACTCCTCACCGCCACCTACGCGGCGGACGAGTTCGATCTGCGCGACCACTGGGAGCAGACGTGCCGGGCGGCCTGGAAGGCGCCCGAATACCGCGTCCTCCGTGAGGTCTCCAACACCGACTTCCTCCAGGCGGTCACTCTCCTGGCCACGGCCGAGCGGCGCCGGTACGAGGCCCGACGCGGTACGGAGGAGGAGCGGCTGCCGCGCATCGGATGCAAGCGCAAGGACATGCTCGCGCTCTCCCTGGAGGACTACGTACGCTTCGCGCCGTCCGTCATCGACGGGTTCAAGGCGGCGGCGAAGTTCCTGCACCAGCAGTTCCTCTTCGACACGAAGTTCCTGCCCTACGGAACCCAGCTGATACCGCTTGCCGCGATCCTGGCAGTGGCCGGGCAGGCCGCGCAGAGCGCCGGAGCCCAGTACAAGCTCGCCCGCTGGTACTGGTGCGGGGTCTTCGGGGAGCTCTACGGCGGCTCGACCGAAACCCGTTTCAGTCAGGATCTGCCGGACGTCGTCGACTGGATCCGCGGGGGTGCCGCGGAGCCCCGGACCGTCACCGCCGCGCAGTTCGCCCCCGGCCGCCTGCTGACCCTCCGTACCCGTAACAGCGCTGCCTACAAGGGGATTTACGCGCTCTTGCTCAAGGCGGGAGCCGCGGACTGGCGTACAGGGGAGAAGGCCGAGGTCACCGGGTACTTCGACGAGTCCATCGACATCCACCACATCTTCCCCAAGACGTGGTGCGAAAAGGCCGGGCTCGCCCCCGCCATCTACAACTCGATCATCAACAAGACCCCGTTGACCGCCCGCACCAACCGGATCATCGGAGGGGCAGCCCCTTCCGACTACCTGGGCCGCCTGGCCAGGACCGCGGAAACTCCTCACGAAGGCGTCGCCGAACGCATCCGCTCCCACCTGGCCGCACCGGAGCTCATGGCCACCGACGACTTCGACGGGTTCTTCACCGCTCGCAGAGCGGCGCTGCTCCGCAGCATCTCGGGCGCGATGGGCAAGGCGATCCCGGAAGACGATTCGAGTGCCGAGGGTGCGGGGATCAGCCTCGACGCGGCGGATGACACGGACGATCTGTAATCGCCGAAGACGCTGATTTCGGACGGTGCCCGGAGGCACCATGGCTCCATGGACAGTGGCGCCGGAGCCTCGTCGTCTCCGCCCCCGGCTCTGCCGAAGCGACGCAACGCGGTGCTCCGGCTTTTTGACGACCCCGTGTACCGGGACTGGGCGTTCTGGATGACCGTCGGTTGGGGGCTTTTCGCCATCGTCTCGATTCCGACCAGTGACGAACCGAGCTCTCTACCGAAGTGGTTGGACACTCTCCTCGCCACTGTCATGTTCGTCGCGCTGTTCGGCATCATCCCGACGTGGCTCCGGCTACTCGTCCGCCGGTGGTGGTGGCGCAGGCGGTTACAGACGGCGAGACCCGCCGTGGCGCCGCACGTGCAGGCCCGCACCGCCGGGCCGGCCACCGCACGGCCACCTCGTACCGGTGGACCGGCACCGCCCTCGGGGCACGCCGGTCGAAGTGCGCACCGGGGAGTCGACCGTCAGCCTCCGCTTTCCTCCCAGGCTCCGCTCTCTGCCCAAGCTCCGTTCGCCGCCCAAGCGCTGTCGCCCAGCCGGGAATCGTTGCCGCACCCCCTCGCCCGCGCCGTACGAGCGCTCCAACGGGCGCCCTCCCCGAAGGACCGGTACGAGGCGATGCTCGAGGCCGCCGAGATCCTTGCCATCACCCTCGCGGTCACCGGGGCCGCAGTGCTTCGAGCGCAGCTCGAGGGACGTGTCGCGGGCGACAGCGAGCAGCGGGGTCGAGCGCGGCAGGGGCTGACCGCACTGCGAAACGCGTTGCTCAAGCGCACGACGTTCGGAACGTGGACCAACTGGCTCGACCAGCACCTCGGGCCGATCGCCGACACCCAGCCCGACCTGATCCCCGGCCTCCGGAACGCTCTCCGGGACAACGGCGAGACCCCGGGAATCCTCACGGATCTCCGGGCCCTGCAGAACGAACGCAACCGCACTTCGCACGGCGACAAGCCCCGGAGCCCACAGGAATCGTCCCTGCGCGCGGCCGAGTTCGGGCCCCGGCTCGACCGGGCCCTGGTGAACGCCGCCTTCCTCGGCAGCACTCCGTGGCTCCTCACGCTCTCGTGCAGTTACCGGCCGAGACCGAGAGCCTTCGACGTAGTCATGCAGCGCGTGACGGGTGACCACCCCGATTTCGACTGTCAGTCGTTCACTTGGGCCGAGCCGGTCGCCAACGACACGTTCTACCTGCTGAGTTCAGAGGGCCCGCTCACCCTCACGCCTCTCGTGGCCGGTCTCCTGTGCGATCAGTGCAAACAAGTCGAGATCTGCTACGTCTCCTCGGTCGATCGACACAGCGGTGATCGACACGGCGGGGCCGCGATGTTCAAGAGTTTCGCCCGGGGGCATGAGATCGCCGCTCCCGAGCTGGGGGACGAGGTCCGTACGCTGCCCGACTGCCCGTACGAGGACGGCTCACCGTAGGACGTGGGCCCCGGCCGTCTCCACGGCCGGGGCCCACGTCGTCGGCGGTCCGGTTCCCCGCGGATCGGGCCGGGCGCTGCTACGGGTTCACGTCACTTTCCGCCCGCCTGCCAGAGCGTGACCGCCAGGGCCGTGCAGGACGTGATCGCTGCCAGGGAGGGCAGGGGCCAGCGGCTGCGTTCCAGGGTGTCGAGGCGGTCCTCGTGTTCCGAGAGGGTTTTGTCCGTCTGGTCGGCGCGCTGCAGCAGGAGCGCCAGGTCGCCCCGGGTGGTGGCGAATCCGACGTCCACGGAGCGGCGCAGTCGCTCCAACTCCAGGGGGACGCTCCCGGCCTCAGCTCCCGCCATCGTCCACCCCCTTCCTCCGCAGCCACGAGGGCAGCAGCGCCTCGACGGCCGGCACGGCCATCAGGCGGCTCAGTGCCGTGGCGAAGGCCACGAGGCCCGCCAGCGCCGGGACGTCGGAGAGCCGCGGGTCGGCCGCGAGGAGCGGCAGCGCGGCGATGAGGGTGAAGAGTGCTTGTACAGCGGTGCGCAGGCTTCTGCGCGTGGCATCGTTCATGGTCGTCCTCCCCAGGACTCGGTGTCAGGACGGTGGTCGGGACGCGGTCACGGTTACAGCCGCAGCCAGGGCCGCGGTCACGGCCTCGGCACGCGCAGGCGGACCCAGCTGGCCCGGCCCGGGATGCCGTCCGCGTCCGCGCCCCGGTAGCCGAGCTTGTGCTGCCAGGCGGCGTACGAGGCGCGGTCGGCCTCGCTCCAGACCGGGCCGGGGCCGACCGCGTACCGGCCGCAGCCCTCCTTGACCAGGCGGCGGCCGACGGCCGTGCACAGGTCGTCGCGCCGCCCGATCGTGAAGAACCCCGCGCCGGGGAACGGCGCGTACTCGGGGGTTTCGCCGCCCGGCTCCTTCGAGCCGAGGCGCGTCGACACGCGGCCGCGCATCACCGGCATCGAGAACGTCGGGTCGATCTTGCGGCGGGTCCACTCCCGGTGCCCGATGACGCTCGCTCCCGTCCAGCCGTGGGCCCGGCACAGGGCCGCCGACAGCCGCTCCACCGTGTCGAGCTGGGCGGCAGGGAAGGGGTCGCGGCCGTTGCCGAGGTTCTCGATCTCGAAGCCGTAGAAGCGGGCGTTGCCGTCCACGGCGTCGGGGCCGGGCCGGGACGGCAGCGGCCTCGACGTGCGGACCGCGTCGAGCACCGCGGCCGAGCCGTTGCCCGCGTGGTTGGTGCGGCCGTATCCGACGAGGTGGAGCGTGCCGTCCTTGGTGATCAGGCCGATGCAGAGCGGGCCGGGCAGGGCGGGCATGCCCCGGCGGCAGAGCGCGAGGCTGTCGGTGCCCGCGGTGTGGTGCAGCATGACGCCGTGCACCGGGCCCCACGGGCCTTTGTGGTTGCGGTTGTGCGTCCTCCAGTTGCCGTGCTCTCTCATGCGGACGCCCTCGCCGCGCAGGGCGCGGACGAGGGCGTCGGGCGTCAGAGGTGTGGCCATGGGGGCCTCCTCGGGGTGCGTCAGATCATGGGTGTGATGGTGAGGTAGCGGTTGGTGAAGGTGGCGGTGCCCGCGGTGGTGCGGAAGGCGCCGGTCACGGTGTAGGCGGCGCCCGCGGTGAGGCCGGTGAGCGGGAACTGGATGCTCGCCGTGACCTGGTTCGTGCCGCCGACGACGGCCGCGCGGGAGTCGGCCGCGGCGGTGACGACCCTGGTGCCCTGCTTCACGGAGGCCGAGAAGTACGCGAGGCCGGCCGCGCTGTTGTTGAAGCGGGCGCCGATCGTGAGGACCGCGGCGCCGTACGGCGGGGCGATGAACGTGATGGCGAAGGGGTCGGTGGCGCCGGTGAGCGTCTCGACGTACGCCGTCGACGTCGTCGTACCGCTGAGGGTGCTGAACCAGTGCGCCGGGCCGAGGGAGAGCGGGGCCCACTGCTTGGCGGCGGTGAAGTAGTAGTGCCGGCCCGGGTTGTTGAGCCAGGCGATCATGCCCGGGATCGGGTCGGTCACCTTCGCGTCGCGGGACGCGGCGTCGGGGAACCGCAGCACGGTGCGGCCGTCGACGGCCTCGGCGAGGGACTGCAGGTGGACGGGGATGTCGGCGTTGTCGGCGGGCTGCGGGTAGGGCAGGTTGCCGAGCGGGGTGAGAGCGACCATGGGTTCGGTTCCTCCAGATGCGCGGGGGTGTTCGGGTCAGCCGCCAGATGCGCGGGGGTGTTCGGGTCAGCCGCCGAGGGGCGGCGGCAGCGTCTGGCTCGGGTCCGCTCCCTCGTCCTCCGCCGCCACGAGCGGGTCGTCGATCTGGACGGGGCCGGGCGGCGGCTCGTACGGCACGTGCCCGTCGGCGGGCGTCTCGTCCTCGTTCATGACGACGCTCCCATCGTGGTGAGAAGCACCCGATAGCTGATCGCGGCCGTGGTGAGCTCGCCGAGGGACGCGTACTGGGCGGTGAGGCGCTCGTACTTGCGCTGCTTGCCGTAGGCCGGGTCGACCGGGCCGTCCGGGGTGAGCCCGGCGTCGGCGGGCGCGCCGTTGTAGGCGGTGCCGCGCAGGGTCAGGGTCTGCTGCGGGGCGCTCCCGGCGGCGTGCGTGGTGCGGATGCCCACCACCCAGGCCAGGGTGTCCAGTTCGGCGCCCGCTGAGTCGACCACGCGCACCACGTCGCCGAGTTGGACGCGCGGGTCGTGCAGGACCTCGACGTCGCCGAGGAGCGGCACGGGGTAGCGGCCGGCGGTGAGCATGGCGTTCGAAAGGGCGGAGGCGCTCGCGGACGTCTGCACCCAGTCGGTGGCCTGGGCCGTGTACTGCTGCTTGCCGTAGTGCTTCTGGCTGGTGCTGTTCCACCGGGCGTAGGTGCGCTGCTTCGGGTCGGCGGAGCGCTTGATCGGGACGATGCGCACGGAAGGCTTGCCGTCCTTGGTCACCGTCCACACGCTGGCCGTACCGCGGTTGGCGAACCGTGCGAAGTAGGTCGGCCCCTCGCGCCAGCAGCTCACCGACACCTTGCCCTTGACCGCGGTCCCCCCGGTCTTCGCCGTGCCGAAGCGGACCCGATGGCCCTCGGACGTGACGGAGTCGTCCAGGACGACGAGCGGGCCGATGTCGTTCTCGTCCTCGGCCATGGCGTACTGCACGACGACGGCGGTGCCCGGTTTGATTTCCCGTACCGCCGTGTCGTCCACCACGTCCCCGCGCGCGGCCTTGATGCCGTTCCAGTCCTGGTACGGCTGCTCGCAGTGGTTGCGGCAGGCGTCGATCTCCTCGGTGACGGTGATCGAGGCGATGTCCCGGCTCGTGGTGACGGTGTGGTCGGGGACCGCCGGCACCTTGGCGAACCGCGAGGGGCCCCGCCAGCGGAAGATGCCCTGTTCGTCGAATTCGGCGGTGGACATGCTGGCCCGGGCAATCTCGGTGATCACGTCCCACTGGGAGCCGGTCACCTTCGGGATGTCGTAGAGCGGCAGTTCCGGGGTGTCGAGGACGGCGCCCTTGGTCCACTGGCCGCGCTGCGCCCACTCCTCCTGCGGATAGGTCTCGGTGTCCGTCCAGACCCGGTCGGTGACCTGGAGGCACTCGACGGCCATGTCCGTGGTCAGGTCGATGCGGTTCAGCTCCGAGATCGGCTGGAGTGCCGAGTCCTGGGTGAACGTGTACTTGCCGCCCACCCGGTGCGAGCCGTCGGGAGCGGTGAGGCGTGGCTGAACGGTGGGGCCGACGACCGTACCGGTGGAGGTGGTGTCGACGATGAAGCCGACGTGCCAGTTGCCGCGCAGTGAGGACAGCTTGTCGATGCCCCAGGTGACGGTGGGGGCCGCGGCACCGGTGGTGCCCGACGTGATGCCCACGACGCCCGTGGAGATGTTGAAGGACGCCTTGATGAACCCGGTCTTGGTGCCGCTCTGGTCGAAGACCGCCGACATCTCGATGACGTTGCCGTGCGCGAGAGCCGTGTTGACCCAGCATTCGACCAGGAAGACCTTCCCCGGCAGGACGAAGCGGGAGCGCGGCATCCAGGACGCCGTGAGCCCGGCGGCCTTAGGCATCAGCGCCATCTCGAAGGGCGCGCCCTCCTGGATCCAGTCGTACTCCGCCGGGTTCGGCAGCGTCTCGGGCTGGCCGTACGTGGAGTTGAAACCGCCGTGGAGCGAGGCGTAGAGGACGGTGAACGGCTCCTCGTCCTTCGTGTCCTCCTTGATGACGAGCGGGGCGCGCGGCGGCGGACAGGTGTGGATGCCGCCCTGGCGCAGGAGTTCGTCCACGCACCAGGTGGCGGTGGCCACCGGGAGCCCGTAGTAGTACCCGTGGTACGGCCTGGGCAGCGAGGCGGGACCACGCAGCCGCTCGGCGCCGTCCAGCGCCTCCACGGTCACCGTGTCGCTGCCGGAGGCCGCGGTCCGCGAACGGACCGTGCCGCGGAAGGTCGGCACGGTGCGGCCCGCCGCTCCCGCCGTGTGCACGACGGACTGACCGGGCCGCACGAGATCGCCCGTGGCGCGGTCGGCCCAGGCCGAGTAGAGGCGCGGCGCGGGGATGCCGCCCGTACCGCCGAGGAGCAGCTCCAGCTGGGCGGACGCGCTGCCCGAGAAGGCACGCATCGCCTCCGGGAGGTCCGTCGCGTACGCGCGCTCCACCTTCCACGACTGGACCTGGTCGCCCAGCTCCTGGCCGCCCAGGCGGGTGGTGTGCGAGGGGACGCGCTCGGGGGCGGACAGGGCCTGGTCGAGGGCGTCGTCAGAGGGCTGCACCACGCACCTCCACGAGGTCGATGCCGATGTTCCGGAACGGCAGGCGGGCCGAAGGGACGTCGGTGTACGCGGTGACGGACATGGCCGGGCAGCCCTCGCCCAGGGCGTGGGCGACCGGCTCCTCGTCGACGGTGAGGCAGGCGCCCGCGAGGCCGACCAGGCCGACGGCGCCGGGCCGCCCGACCGGGGTGGCGAAGGCAGCTCCCGCGGGGGCGGTGGCGGTGAGGGAAGCGCCGGTTGCCCGGCTGCCGCTGATGTACGTCCCGTCGGCCGCCTTCCAGTCCAGCTGGGCGGTCGCGGTGGCCGGATCCCAGCCTCCCGGCAGCAGCCAGGAGACCCGCATGCCCGGCGCCACCGGCCACCCCGTCCACGTGCCGTGCACCCATCCGATGGCGGCCGCCGCGTCCTGGCAGTCGACGGTGGTGATGCCCTCGGCGTTACGGGCGAGCGCGATGTCGCCGTTCATGGTGAACCAGTGGTCCCAGCCGCCGGGCACGTCCGACTGCCCGGACGCCTGGTACGGGTCGAGGAGGTTGACGGAGGCGGGGTCGAGGACGGCGAGGGGGCCGCGGCCGGTGCCGACGCGGCGGGCGAGCCGGGCGAGGTGCTGGGCGTCCTCGGGCTCCAGCCACTCGAAGGAGAGCTTGAGGCGACGGACGGTACGGGTGGGCGCAAAGGTGGTGACGCGGCCTTCGAGCGCCTTGAACTCGGTGACGTTGAGCTCGGCGGTGCGGTCCCAGCTCTTCGCCGCCTGACGGATTTCGCGGAGCCGGCCGGGGGCTCCGATCCACAGGTTCCTGGCCATGAACTCCTCCTGTTCTGTGCTGACGTGAGGGCCGGCCGCGGCTAGCGGCGGGCCAGGGCGCGCTGCCCGGCGAACACGGCGCGGGCGATCGTCTGCGAGTCGACGTCGACGTGTACGGGGCGGTCGGCGAGGCGCTCCATGGCCTCGGCGAGGCGGCGCAGGGCGGCGGGGTTGCCGCCGTTGTTGAGCATCCGCTCCAGGCGGGAGAGCGGAATGACGGCCTCGGACTCGCCGGCCTCGCCGACGAGGGCGAGGGTGCCGCCGTTGCGGGCCTGCACGACGCCGCCCCGGGCGAGGTGCGGGACCGGCACGTGCAGGCGCGGGAACCCGAAGGACTTGCCGCCCCACTTGGGCACCCAGCTGGGGATCGAGATCTTGATCCCGGCGAGGACGCCGAACACGCCGTTCAGCGCGGACGCGAGTCCCTTGATCGGGGTGAGGATGAGGTTGCCGAGCCCCTTGACCAGCGGCTTGATGAAGTCGACGGCCGAGCGGGTGCCGGACTTGATGCCCTTCCACGCGGCGTTCATGCCGCGCTTGAGGGCGGCGGTGACCTTGTCCATCTTCACGAACTGGGCGATCAGCGGGGCCGCGAGCGTCATGATCAGCCCGAACGGGCTGCCCGCCATGGCGAGGTTGAGCCCCTTCTGCGCGGCGCTCGCGCCCTTGAGCCCCTTGCCCATCCTGCCCATCGACTTGCCGCTCTTGTCGGCGTTCTTGCCGGCCTTGCCGACGGACTTGTCCACGGCGTCGGCCTGGCGCTTCACGTCGCGCAGCGCGGTCCTGGCCTTGTCCGCGGAGCCGCGGAGCTTGTCGAGGGAACTCTTGAACCTGTCGGATCCCTTACGGGCCTTGCCGAGGGATCCGTCGGCGGTGCGGAGGCCGGAGTGCAGCTTCTTGACCGCGCCGCTGCTGTTGTTGGCGGACGTACGCAGCTTGCCCACCGCGGTGGCGGCGGAGCCGCTGGACTTGCCGAGCTTTCCGGCGGCGGTGGCGGCGGAACCGGTGGGCTGGTTCAGCTTGCCGACGGCGGAGGCGGCGGTGCCGGTGGACTTGCCGAGTTTGCCTACCTGGGTGGCGGCCTGGCTCGCGGCGCTGCGCATGCGGCCGAGTTGGGTGGCCGCGGTACTTATGGACTTGTTCAGTGCCATGGGCTTCTACTCCTGACTTCTTCCACTCCTCGATCCCGCGTCAGAAGCGGGAATTGAGCCGGTCGATCTGGTTCTGCAGCTGCTGAACACTGAGGTTGGCCTGGTCGGCCTCGCGGCGCAGCGCGGCGACCTGTGTGCTCCGCAGGGCGGAGAGCTGGCTGTTCTGCCGGTTGTTGGCCACGGAGACGGCGGACTTGTCGGCCTTGCGTCGCAGCTTCTGGTTGATGTCGCGGGACAGGGCGTTGATACGACGGTTGGCTCCGTTGGCCTTGGTGATGGCCTTGTCGGCGGTTGTCTGTGCCTTGTCCGCTGCTGTCTGGGCCGCTTCGGCCTTGGCCTTGATCTGGCTCGGGAGTTCCCCCCGGAGCTCGTCCCGTTTCTCCTGAAGTTTCTGTATGGGGTCCCAGATGGTGTGCTCGAGCTTGATTCCGGTCAGCTCACCGTTGATGGCATTGGCGGCGAAGGCTCCGCCGTTCATCTCGCTCTTCAGCGCGGTGAGCTCGCCCTTCTTCACGAGCTCTCGTTCGGTGTAGTCCTTGAACCACTTAACGACGGTGGGGTCGGGCGGGGCGGCTCCCTTACCCGGTGCGGGGGTGGTCGGTTCGGTCATGATCAGCTCCCGGAAACAGGTGACGGCCCTGAGCGCCGCCGGTCGGAGCGCACAAGGCCGTCAGTGGGTGATCCGTTGGGTCATTCGATATCGAGCGACCATCGAGGGGCATCGAGCAGGAGATATCCGGGCCCGGTGACACGGACGGTCTCCTGGGTGTGCTGCGGAGCAGAGATTTCCTCACCGGTGCCGGAGACGGCTCCAAAGAATGTCAGGCGCCCGGGCGCCTTGCCCTGGTTCCATACGATGTGCAAGGTTTTGGCAGAGCCGTCCGTGAGCCGCAGCACCCACGGGCCCCGGCCGGACATCTGGCCGATGGCGAGGTCGATGTCCGCGGCAGCGAGCCTCGTCACTTTCCAGGGGCCGACACCGGATGACCCGGTGGAACCAACCGAACGACGCGCCATGTCCAGCGAGTTGAATCCTGCAGGAAGTACGATGCGGCGCTTCCCTGCGTCCCATACGCGGTACGAGATGCCCTGTGCGACGGTTGAATCCGTGCGTTGGACCGCAGAGGCCTCCAGCGAGGCCCCGAACACTCCGCGGATCAGGAGCGGGATGGGTCCGGGCTCTCCGACCTCACGTATGAGAATTTCCTTGCTCCGCCACGAGGACCAGCTCGTCGTCTGCACCTTCACGCACATCCCTCCACACGTTCGCCTGCCGTCCGGCAGATCATCGCCCGTGCGGCGGCACGGAAGAAGCTCACATGAAGAACGCGGCCAGTTCTTCCGGTGTCGGTCGAAGGAGAGCCGGCGGCGGAGGTTCGGACTGTTCGGCCGGGGCGTCAGCTCCCGGGCGCGGGATGGGCTGAGGCGGGTCCAGGGGATCCGCGTCCTCGTCCTGGTTGACCGTGGCGAACATCCAGTTGGACTGCGCCAGTTGGTCCACCACATGGGCCAGGAGGTAGTCCCCCACCGACCACTCCGCCACCTCGCCCTCCGTCTCCCGCGCCACCGCCCCCTCCCGCGGCAGATGCCGGATCAGGACCGCGAGGCGGCGGGAGGAGAGGCGGCCGCGGTGCCAGTCCAGGAGGTCGAGGCCGTAGAAGCGGAGCAGGTCGGCCTCAAGAGCCTCGGCGTGTTCGTCGACGAACACGCCGAGGCTCAGCCTTCCCCCAGGCCGAGCCCGGTCTCCTTGCCGTACGCCTCCAGGATCGCCGCGATGTCCTGCATCGTGACCTCGTGCCGCTCGAAGCGGGCGAACTGCTGCTCTCCCAGGAGGAGTTCGAGCAGCCCGTCCACGTCGTTGTCGTCGAGGTCACGGAGCTTGCGCGCGGTCGCGCGGGTCAGTTCGGTCGGCAGCTCGAAGCTGTCGGAGTCGAGCTCGAAGGTCCACGCCCGGCCGAGCGCTTCGAGGCGCTGGGCGCGGGCGGCGTTGACGTTGAAGCCGGACACGGGTCTCTCCTTCGGCAAGGCGACGCCCGGCCGGTGCTGGGGGCACGGGCCGGGCGTCGCTGGGATCCTATGCGGTCGCGCGCAAGCGCAACCGGCGATTTCGCGCAATCAATCAAGCGTCAACGAGCGGTCGGCTCACGAGTACGACGACGCCAGTTCCTTGATGCGGAAGCTCGCCAGCGGGGCGTTGTCGTCCTTGGCCAGCGCCGTGAACGTCACGCCCAGCTTCACCGCGCCGGTCCGGGTCAGACCGATCTCCTCGGTCTCGGTGACCTGACCGCGCGGCACGAAGAAGCGGTACTTCGCCGCGCCGTCGGTGAACTCGATGCCGAGCGCACGCTCGTCCGGCGCCGGGCTGTTGGCGAGGTCGTACGTGAACTCCTTCAGGTCGGCGTCGGCCTGCGCGTCGATCGTCGCCGGCGTGGTGACCGCCGCCTTCACCTCGCCACCGCCCATGAAGAAGGCCAGGTTCGCCTTGTTCAGCTGCAGCAGCTGGAACTTCACGGTGAGGTCGCGGTCGGAGTAGATGAACCGCGCCGGGCTCACCGACTGCCAGGTGTCGACCGGGTCGATCTTGTCCTTCTTGTTGAACTTGATCCCGTCGGTCGTGGTGTAACCGAGGTCCGTCCACTTCGCCTTGTCCCAGTCGGCGGCGATGGTGGTCGGCGGCTCGGTCCCGATCGGCGCGATCAGCACGCGTCCGGTACCGGCGACGCGGATTTCCTTGCCGTTGTTGCCTGCCATGCGAACTCCTCAGATCTCAGTCGGTTTCTCGGTGGGTACGACGAAGGCCCCGCCGGGACGGCAGGGCCTGGGGGGTACAGCGTGCGAGGTGGTGCGGTGCTACTCGGGGCGGATCGAGATCCGTACCGTCGACAGGTACCGGTTGCCCGCCGGGCGGTTGTAGTCGGGCAGCCAGCGCGGCCCGTCCGCCTCGGCGACGTCGGTGACGACGGCCCCGCCGTACGAGGTGCCGGTCAGTTCGAGCACACAGGCACGGGCGGCGAGGGAGATGCCGTGCGCGGTGGACTTGTCCGGGCCGTAGACCTCGAGGTCGAGCAGCGGCTGATCGAGATGCCGGTCGTCGACCCACGCGCCGCCGACGCGGGAGACGAGGACGGCCCTCTGGGTGCCGTCGAACACGGCGGGCGGCTTGTTGTCGACGACCGAACCGGCGAGTTCCGCCCGGTTCTTGAGGAAGTCGACGACGAGCCGTTCCGCGTCGGGGAAGGTCAGGATGGACACATGGACACTCCCTGTCATGAGAAGGGAAACGAGTGGGGGCAACACGAAGCGGCAGGTCCGCCGCCCCGGCGTGGGGCGCAGCTCTGCCGCTGCTCCAAGTGTGATCCAGGGGCCCTGATCCCGCAACCGAGCTTCGCAGCAGGGGTGTTGGGGCCGTTCCGGAACGCAGGAAGGGCCCCGCACCCCCCGGGGCGGGACCCTCTTCACGTACGTCTGCGTCTGTGTCTGCGTCTGCGCCTGCCGCTACGCCTTCGCCCTCGCCCTCGCCGCCCGTCGCACACACCGCTCCGCGGCGAACACGTCCTCCAGGCGGTACATCGAGCGCCGCCCCTGCCGCCCGGCCGCCTTGAGGTGGCCGAGCTGGACCCACTTGCGGATGGTGGCGGGCGACACGTCGGCCTCGGTGGCGGCGAGGTCCCCCGTGATCAGCTGCGCGTTCACGTCGTCTCCTCCTCGTCCTCGAGCACGTGCCGGCAGGGGGGATTCACGCACATCGCGACGCCCCGCTCGGGGAAGGCCCGCAGCGACACGGAGTCACAGGCCGGGCAGCGCCCCGGGAGCCGCACCAGCTGTTCCGGGTCGCCCAGGGCGCGGGCGCAGCGCCGGGACATCCGGCGGGCCTCCGCCTCGACGTGGGCGGCCAGATCGGGCGATCCGGCGACGGCGTCGAGCAGTTCGGCGAGGCGGCGCAGGCGGACCGGCACCGGGGCCGCGGTGATGCGGCGCAGGCCGAGCCGGTCGCGTACGGCCTCCTCCAGTTCGACCACGCCGTCACCGATGTCGCGGAGGGCGTCGGATACGTACAGGCGGACGGGGGCGCCGGTGGCCGGGCCGGAGCCGCCGCCCCGCACCTCGCGCAGGGTGCGTCCGGTGCTGGGCGCGAGCTCGGCCAGGAGCAGGGGGTACCGGCGCCGCAGCGAATCGATCCAGAGCGCCGCGCGTGCGGTTCCGCTCATGTTCTTCCGTGCCTCCCGCTCTCCCACCGGGGCCTCCCGCTCTCCCATCGAGACCTCCTGGGTGTTCATCACGGCCTCCCGGTCGTCTTGCGTGGCTTGACCTCGCGGCCGTTGCGCCACAGGCGTCCCCCGCTGACCCCGTCGAACCAGGTGTGCGAGGGGTCGACGATGGCTTCGCATTCGCGTCGAATCGGACACTGATTGCAGGCGCGCAATACCGGTGCCGCCTCGGCGGGGCTGCGGGTGAACACGTACTGCTGGGGCAGATCCCCGCAGGCGGCGTCCCTGCGCCAGTCGGGGGCCTCGTCCGAGCGACCTCGCGTAGGAGGGAAAGCGCTGTTCAGAGTAGGTGCGGCGACAAGAGTCCGATTGGGCATGCGCATCCCCTCCGCAGGTGTGCGAACATATGTTCGAAGACGTCGATGCGTGATCAGAGTTCCACGCTGCGTGCGCATGCGCAACTAAAAACGGAGAGGCGTGGGACCGGAGAGGAGTGCGGGGTGGCTGGAAATCTTCGTCGCGGAGGCCCCAGGAGCCCCACGGGTCCGCCTTCGGACATCGACCGGGCACCGGCCCCCACCCCCGCCTGTGCCGGATCTTCACATCAACGTGCGAGCGCGCACGTATTTCGGTGCGCGCACGATCGGTACGCTCCCTCTGCGACGAGGGGAGAGCGACGACATGGTGTCCAGCCAGCGGGCCAGTGCCCGCATCGACCAGGCGTACCGGACCGGGATCAGCCACGACCAGAGTCGGGAGAGTGGCCGGAATCGAGCGGACGAACTGGAGGAATTCGCCGAGTGGATCGAGGGCGTGATGCGTGAGCGCGGTTACGACATCGACAGTCCGCGCGGCGGCGGCAAGTCCAAGCTCGCCGACGACGCGGGCGTGCACCGGGCCGCGGTCAGCCGGCTCATCCAGCGGCAGAGCATGCCCGACCTGGAGACGATGCGACGGCTCGCGGCCGTCCTCGGCGTCCCGCTGCGGGACATGCTGATCCGGTCGGGGCGGCTCTCCGAGAGCGATCTGCCGATCGTGGCCGCCCGGGGCGGCGAGAGCGACGCCCCCCGACTGCTGAGCCCCGAGGAAGCGGCCCGGAGAATGGGGGTGCCTCCAGAACTGCAGGCGGTCTTCGTGAGAGTCACGAAGGCGTTCCTGCCGCAGGTCGAATAGCAGGGGCCGACTTACGCAGCCCCGGGGGCACAGAGGGAGTGCGAACATGCCGACTGACGAAGCGGAGGGGCCGTCCGGAGGCGCGCGACGCGGTACGGGACGGCATGACGTCGAGGGGGAGACGACCACGTCGGAGGAGCTCGCCCTCCTCGTCGGCGGATTACTGATCGAACTCGGTACGAAGATCCAGGAGGCCGGCGTCGACGGCGTCCGGATACTCACCGAGGAAGAGGCACAGCAGAGTCAGCTGCGCTGGTTCCGCGAGGGCTGGGCGGAGCACGCCCGCGCGACGGAGACCACGGGCGCGGCCGACCACACCCGCGCGACCGACCACCGGTCCGCCGCGACGGGACCGGCGGGGCATGCGGACGTGGAGCCGCCGTCCGCGTCGCCCGGCTCGTCCGCGAGGCTGTTCCAGTTCCCCTCGGGGGCGCCGCGAGGGGTGCACCCGCTGCCGATCGTGGGCCGGGACGAGGCCCGCGGCACCCGGGACCTGATGTCGCACCGCCCGCGCAGGCGCCGGGAGGACCCGCCGAGGGGCCACCCGGGGACGGACGACTGACCCGTCGAACGCTCCGTCCGCGGCTGTCACGTATCCTCCGCAATCGCCCGTCCGGGCGACGGAGCGCGAAGAGGATGGACTGCCGGTGTCACAGGTGTGGCTGGTCTCGCTGGTGTCGCGCGTGGCCGTACGCGGTGGGCGGGTCCTGGCGCACGAGTGGCGCGAGGTGGTCGTCGGACCGGTGCGCCGACTGCGGGCGCGCGGACCCGCGGGCGTCTCGCTCGCTCTCTTCGCCACCGTCGCGGTGGTCGCGCTGCACGAGTTCCAGCAGACGCCCACCGGTGCCGACGTGCTGCGGGTGGTCAGTGAGGTCCGGGCCGACCAGCCCGTCTGGCTGTCCCTGCTGCGCACGCCCGTCTCGCTGTTCGTGCCCGCGGTGGACCTGCCGGCCTGGGGCGGGCTGCCCCGGCTGTTCCTGGCGTTCGCGCTGGCCGAGCTCGTCTTCGGGCGCATACGCACCCTGGCGGTGGCCTACGCCGCCACGCTCGCCGGGACGCTCGGAGCACGCGTCATGATCGCTCTCGGGCCCGACGCGCTCGGCCTGCCCGCCGACGCCGCCCACGCGGTCGACACCGGCGCCTCCGCGGCGATCGTCGGGCTCTACGCCTACACCGCCGTGGCGCTGCGGGCGCCCGTCCTCCTTCTCGTCGCGGTCGTGCCGACGGTGGCCGGTTCGGTGGCCGACCTCGACCTCGCGGGCCGCGAGCACCTCGTCGCCGTGGCCGTCGCGGTGACAGCGGCCGCGGTCCTGCACCGGGGCGGACGGAGTGGACGCTGCCGACGCGGCGAACAGAACGACAAGAACGAACAGGCCGGGCGTTCCGGTCCCGCCCCGGGCGCGGACCTGCCCGCTGTCGGTGGCCGCTGACGGAACCGGTTGGGACGGCGGTTCTCGACGCGGGGGTCCCCCGGGAGACAGCCCCTCCCGCAGGGGGCCTAGCACCACCCCCAGGACACCGGATCACCGTATGTCGCCGGGCCCCGCCCGCGGGCGATCATCGAGGCATCCCACCGCGACGATTCGAGGCCCGCCATGAGCACCAGCACCCTTCCGCACGCCACTTCGGCCTCGGCGGCCGTTCCCGTCCACGCGCTCCCCCGCACGGAACGGCCCGGCTTCTGGCGGGCGCCGTTCTCCGCCGTCACCTTCCGCGAGATCGGCTACGTGCTGACCTCGCTGCCCGTCGCGATCGCCGGGTTCACTTGCGCCGTG
This sequence comes from Streptomyces sp. NPDC036815, assembly GCF_055609205.1. Classification (NCBI taxonomy): domain Bacteria; kingdom Bacillati; phylum Actinomycetota; class Actinomycetes; order Kitasatosporales; family Streptomycetaceae; genus Streptomyces; species Streptomyces sp. NPDC036815. Next base: position 124,955 of record NZ_JBVJPW010000010.1, read on the forward strand.
ACCATGTTCTCGCTCGGTGCGGGCCTGCTCGTCACCGTGCTCGGGCTGCCCGTCCTCGCCGCGGCGCTCGCGGCGGCGCGGGGGCTCGGGAGCGCCGAGCGGCGGCGGGCCCGTACGGGACTCGGGCTCGCCGTGGAGGGGCCCAAAGCGCTCGACGGACCGCGGGAAGCGGGCCGTTGGGCCGGTGTCAGGGCCCGGCTCGTGGACGGGGCGGGCTGGCGGGCACTGCTGTTCCAGGTGGTCATGTTCCCCTGGCGCGTCCTGAGTTTCGTCCTGACGGTGACGTTCTTCGTCGTCGGCTGGGTGGTCGCGCTCTTCCCCACGTACTCCTGGGTCTTCCACCGCTACGTCGGCTGGCCCGGCTACCGCCTGTACGACTTCACCTCCGGCGGCGAGCGGCACGCGTACTACGTCACCTCGCCCGCGCAGATCGCGGCGGTCTCCCTGATCGGCCTCGTGCTCCTCTTCCTGACCCCGAAGCTGGTCCGCGCCCTGACGAACGTCGACCGCGCCGCGGTCCGCTCGATGCTCGGCTGAGAGGCCGTGCACTCAGCCGGGGGCGTCGGGGGCCGCGTAGCAGTGCAGGGTGACGCGGCGGCCCGGCTCCCACTCCTGTTCGACGATGCCCAACAGCCGCCATTCCAGGCGCTCGTAGAGCGCGGCCGCCGCGGTGTCGGAGGACACGACGTCCAGGACCGGGTGCAGGCCGCGCGCCCGCGCCTCCCGTACGGCCCGGCCCATCAGCAGGGCGCCGATGCCGTGGCCGCGGGCGTCCGGCCCGACGAAGAGCCTGCTGACGACGGCGGCCCCGCCCGCGCCCGCCCCGCCGCCCCACAGGCCGGGCGCCTCGTCCCCCGCCCCGGGCCGGGAGAGCCCCACGTGCCCGACGATCCGGCCGTCGAGCTCGGCGACCCAGGCGCCCAGGCCGCCGCTGCCCTCCAGCCACTCGCCGGGCCGCGGAGGCCAGTCCACCGGGTATCCGTCGGCCTTGTGGACGCTCGCGAGCACCCCGACGCAGGCCTCCACGTCACGCTGACCGGAGCGTTCCCGCAGCCGGAGGACAGGGTGGCCGTCGGCCGCGTCGGCGGCACGGTCTCGTCTCATCGCAGCATCGAATCACAGCGGCGGGGCGGGCGCGGGCGCTCACCGCGAATCGCGGCGCGCGGGCTTGACGGGGCGCCAACTCGCCTGTACGGAGACCGCCTTGGTCCCACCGCCGCCGTCCGGCCGACGCGGAGGCCTCACGCGAGCGTGACCAGGTCCCGGTAGTCCGGACTCCACAGGTCCTCCGACCCGTCCGGGAGCAGCAGCACCCGGTCCGGCCGCAGCGCGTCGATCGCGCCCTCGTCGTGCGTGACCATCACGATCGCCCCGGGATACGTGCCGACGGCGCCGAGCACCTCGTCCCTGGACGCCGGGTCGAGGTTGTTGGTGGGCTCGTCGAGCAGCAGGACGTTCGCGCCCGAGTGGACCAGTCCCGCGAGGGCGAGCCGCGTCTTCTCGCCGCCGGAGAGGACCGCGGCGGGCTTGTCCGCGTCGTCCCCACCGAACAGGAACGAGCCGAGCACCCGCCGCACCTCGCCGTCCGTCAGGTGCGGGGCCGCGTCCGCGAGGTTCTCGCGGACGGTCCTGTCACCCTCCAGGGTGTCGTGCTCCTGCGCGAAGTACCCGAGCCGGAGGCCTGGGCCCTCGACCACCCTTCCCTCGTCCGGGAGTTCGCGCCCGGCCAGGAGACGGAGCAGCGTCGTCTTGCCCGCTCCGTTGAACCCGAGGACGACCAGGCGGCTGCCCCGGTCGACGGCCAGGTCGACGCCCGTGAGGACGCGATGGGACCCGTACGCCTTGGTGAGGCTGATCGCGCCGAGCGGCATCCGGCCGCACGGCGCGGGCTCGGGCAGCCGGATCCGCGCGACCTTCTCGCCGCGCCGCACCGGCTCCGTCCCCGCGAGCATGCGCTCCGCGCGCCGGTCCATGTTCTTCGCGGCGGTGGCGGTGGAGACGTGCGAGCGCATCTTGTCGGCCTGGGCACGCAGCGACGCGGCCTTCCGCTCGGCGTTGGCGCGCTCACGGGTGCGCCGCCGCTCGTCCGCCGCGCGCTGGGCGAGGTACGTGTGCCAGCCCGTGTTGTGCACGTCGATGGCCGCGCGGCGCGGGTCGAGGTGGAAGACGCGGTTGACCACGTCGGCGAGGAGGCCCGTGTCGTGGCTGATGAGCACGAGGCCGCCCGGGTAACCCGCCAGGTAGCCGCGCAGCCAGCCCACCGAGTCGGCGTCGAGATGGTTGGTCGGCTCGTCGAGGAGCAGCGTGTCGTGCCGCGAGAACAGGATCCTGGCCAGCTCCACGCGGCGCCGCTGCCCGCCGGACAGGTCGCCCACGGGCTGGTGCAGCGCGCGTTCGGGCAGCCCGAGCCCGGCGGCCACGCGGGCGGCCTCGGCCTCGGCGGCGTACCCGCCGCGCGCCTGGAAGCGGTCGTCCGCGCGGGCGTAGGCGGCCATGGCCCGCTCCTGCGCGGCAGGCGTCACCGCCTCCGCCATGGCGGCCTCCGCGGTACGCAGCGCCGCCACCGCCTCGTCCAGGCCGCGGGCGGACAGGATGCGGTCGGTGACGGTGACGGCGGGGTCGGCGGCGCCCGGGTCCTGGGCGAGGTGGCCGACGGAACCGGTACGGGTGACGGTGCCGTCGGCGGGGACGGACCGGCCCGCGAGGATCTTCATGAGGGTGGTCTTGCCGGCGCCGTTGCGCCCGACCAGGCCGACGCGGTCGCCGGGGGCGATGTGGAAGGAGACGTCGGAGAGCAGGAGGCGGGCACCGACGCGCACGTCGGCACCTCGTACGGTGATCATGAGGTAACGCTCCGCGATAGCGAATGGACACACGGGTGACGTGGAGGTGTGTGTCCTGGCTAGGAGATGCGGGGCGTAGACATGTTCCCGAGGCTAACGCGCCGCCCCAGGGGCGCGCACCCGCGTTTCCCGGTGCGCGCCCGCCGCCGCCCGTCGCGACGGGCGAAGGAGCCGTCCCCGGGGGATCATCGGCGCATGGACGTGACCCTTCACCTCGCACAGGACGAGTCGGCCGACGAGCTCCTCGGCCGCAGTCCGCTGGCAGCGCTGGTCGGCATGCTCCTCGACCAGCAGGTCCCCATGGAGTGGGCGTTCGCGGGCCCGTACACGATCGCCACGCGGCTGGGGTCGGACGATCTCGACGCGCGCGAGATCGCGGCGTACGACCCCGAGGACTTCGCCGCGCTCCTCTCCACGAAGCCCGCGGTGCACCGCTATCCGGGCTCCATGGCCAAGCGCGTCCAGCAGCTCTGCCAGTACCTGGTGGATCACTACGACGGTGACCCCACGGCGCTCTGGCAGGACGCCGCCACCGGCGACGAGCTCCTCGAACGCCTCAACGCCCTGCCCGGCTTCGGCAAGCAGAAGTCCCAGATCTTCCTGGCCCTCCTCGGCAAGCAGCTGGGGGTCCGCCCCGAGGGGTGGCGCGAGGCCGCGGGGGAGTACGGCGCCCCCGAGGCGTACCGGTCAGTCGCGGACATCACGGGTCCGGAGTCCCTCCTGAAGGTGCGGGCGCACAAACAGCAGCTGAAGAACCGCTAGGGCGGGGTGGGACCAGCCCGCGAGCCCGGCCGGATCCAAACGAAAGGCCCTAGCCCATGAGGGCGGATCTCGGCCCACCGCGGTCGACGGCCGTGCCGGACGGGGACATGCCCTCCATGAGCGCCCCGCCCGCACGCCACCGCCACCCCCTCCCGTGGCCCCGCGTGCTGCTCACCCTCCTCGCGCTCCTCCTCGGCGCCCTCGCCGCCGCCCCCGTCGCGCGGGCGTGCCCGCCCCCGCCCGCCGCCCTCTCCACGGAGTCCGGCAGCCCGGGGAGCGAGATCCAGCAGGACGCCACCGACACGGCCCTGCGCCTCCCCACCGGCCACGCCACCCGCGTCCCCACCCCGCGTACGCCCGACCCGGTGCCGCCGCGGCGCCCCTCGGTCACCCCGGCCCCGCGCCCCGCCCTTCTCCACCCCCACGTCCCGACCCCCCGCTCGGTCGTCCTGCGCTGCTGACAGGGAGCAGACACGCACAAGCCGCCCCCACCAGTCACCCCAGCGCGCAGATCAAGGACACCCCCATGCCCATCGACCCCTACGCGGCCCTGCAAGCGCTCCTGCGCGCGGAAGCCGTCCGCACGACGCCCGCCCGGTCGGCGCCCCCGCGACCGGCCCCCGCCCCCGAACGGACCGCCCCCGGAACCGACCCCACCGAACCCCGGCAGCGACCCGAGGACGCCGGAGACGCCTGACACCACGGCTCGGCGCAGCCCCGCTCAAGGCTCCCGTCGCGGGCGCCCACGCCGGACTCAGCGTCGTCTGCGCCGAGCCGTCCCGAACACCGACCGCGAGATCTCCCGCCCGATCTGCGTCCCCACGGACCGCAGCAGCGACTTGAACATCCCGCTCCCCACCACCTGCTCCACCACGGACCCCTCCCCCCGGGGCTTCGCCCGAGCCCGCGTACCCGCCGCCCTCTCCGGCTCGGCTGCCGCCCGGGCCGTCAGCTTCTCGTACGCCGACTCGCGGTCGACCGCGTCCGCGTACCGCGCGTACAGCGGCGACGAACGCACCGCCCGTTCCAGCGCCCCGGCCGCCACGGGGCCCATCAGCGACTCGGGCGCCCGCAGCCGGGTCGCCGCGACCGGCGTCGGCGCGCCCTTCTCGCTCAGGACCGTGATCACGGCCTCGCCGGTGCCGAGCCCGGTGAGCACCTCCGCCAGGTCGTACGCCGAGTCCGGAAACGTCCGTACGGTCGCCTTCAGCGCCTTCTGGTCGTCGGGGGTGAACGCCCGCAGCGCGTGCTGCACGCGGTTGCCGAGCTGTCCGAGGACGTCCGCGGGCACGTCCTTCGGCGTCTGCGTCACGAAGAAGACGCCGACGCCCTTGGAGCGGATCAGCCGCACGGTCTGCGTGATCGCTTCGAGGAACGCCTTCGACGCCCCGCTGAAGAGCAGGTGGGCCTCGTCGAAGAAGAACACGAGCTTGGGCCTGTCGAGGTCGCCCACTTCCGGCAGGTCGTTGTAGAGGTCGGCGAGGAGCCACATCAGGAAGGTCGAGAAGAGCTGCGGCTTGTCCTTGACGGCGGCCAGCTCCAGGACGGACACGAGCCCCCGGCCGTCCGGCGCGAGCCGCAGGAACTCGCTCGTGTCGAACTCCGGCTCACCGAAGAAGTCCGCCATGCCCTGCGCCTCGAAGGCGGTGAGCGCCCGCAGGATGACGCCCGCCGTCGCGGTCGGGAGGCCGCCGATGCCCTTGAGCTCCGGCTTGCCCTCGTCCGAGGTCAGGAAGGCGACGACGGCCCGCAGATCCTTGAGGTCGACCAGTTCGAGCCCTTTCCGGTCGGCGTAGTGGAAGATCAGCGCGAGCGACTGCTCCTGGGTCTGGTTGAGCCGCAGCACCTTGGAGAGCAGGACGGGCCCGAAGCTGGTGATCGTGGCGCGGACCGGGATTCCGGTCCCGATGCCCCCGAGCGCGTAGAACTCGCTCGGGAACCCGGTCGCCGCCCACTCCTGGCCGACGTCCCTGGCGCGCTCGGCGACCTTGTCGCCCGCCTCGCCGGGGGCCGAGATTCCCGACACGTCGCCCTTGATGTCCGCGAGGAAGACGGGGACGCCCTGCGCGGCGAGCTGTTCGGCGATGAGTTGCAGCGTCTTGGTCTTGCCCGTGCCGGTGGCGCCCGCGACGAGGCCGTGCCGGTTGAGCATGGGCAGCGGGATGCGGATCCGCGCGTCGGCCAGGCACTCCCCGCCCCAGAGGAGCGCGCCCAGATCGAGGGCGGGCCCGGCGAAGGCGTATCCGGCGGCGATCGCCGCCGCTTCCGGGGGCAGCGGACGCCCCGTACCGCCGCCTCCGGCGCTCTCTCCCGCACCGCCCACGGAGCCGCCCCCAGCGCCTCCGGAACCCTCGCCTCCACCCGTCACTGCGACGACCGTCGCAGACTCGTTCGGGCGGTTCGCACGGCCCGAGGTGGACGGCTTCGGCTGGCTTTCGCTCACTTCGGCCCCTGTTCCCGGCTGGTGCGTTTCCGGTTTGCCCCGCTTTACAGCGTCATTTCCCAGGGTCGCACTCCGTCGCCATGGCTGCGCCCGGAGAGCCTTGACCGGTAGGCTTTCCGTGTGATCTTCAAGCGCATCGGAAACGGCCGGCCGTACCCCGACCACGGCCGGGAAAGCACCCGGCAGTGGGCGGATGTCGCGCCGCGCCCGGTCCGCCTCGATCAGCTCGTGACGACCAAGGGGCAGCTCGACCTCGAGACCCTGCTCGCCGAGGACTCGACGTTCTACGGCGACCTCTTCGCGCACGTCGTGAAGTGGCAGGGCGACCTCTACCTGGAGGACGGGCTGCACCGCGCGGTCCGCGCCGCGCTCCAGCAGCGCCAGGTGCTCCACGCCCGCGTACTCGAACTGGGCTGACGCGCCCGTTCCCCCGCCCGGACCGGTCCGGGGCCCCATTGGCCCTTTCGGGTTGGACTGGGCCGGGGGCAATGATCATTTAGTAGGCATCGCCGCCCCGCCGCACTACGCTGCGCCCATGAGCATGCTCACTCCCCCCGGCATGGGCGGCGAATACCGCATCACGGGGGACAAGTATCCGCGGATGCGCCGCCCCGACGGGCGCCGCAGGATCGTGCTCGCGGTCATCGCGTCCGCCGCCGTCGTCGGCCTGATCGGCTGGGGCACCCTGCAGCTCATCGACGTCTTCACCGGCGGCCACAAGGCGTCCGCCGCCGGCGCCGCGACCGGAGACTGCGACCGCGGGACCGCCGCGTCCTCCGCCCGCCTCCCGAACCCCGGCACGCAGCCGAAACCGCTGCCGAAGCCGGGCCAGATCACCGTCAACGTCTTCAACGCCACGCCCCGCGGCGGCCTCGCCAAGAACACCGCGGACGAGCTCAAGAAGCGCGGCTTCGCCATCGGCAAGGTGGGCAACGCGGCGAAGGAGTTCGACAAGAAGGTCAAGGGCACCGGGATACTGCTCGGCGCCAAGGCGGCCGCCGACACCGCGCTCCCCGTCCTCGGCACGCAGCTCGCGGACGCCGAGCGCAAGTCCGACGGCCGCAAGGGCGGCGAGGTCGACCTCGTCATCGGGACGCGGTTCAAGAACCTGGCCAAGAAAGAGGACGCCGACAAGGCCCTGGCCGCACTGGCCAAGCCCAAGTCGACGTCCACGCCGTCAGGCAAGAAGAACTGCTAGGGCCTTTCCGAAAGGTCCTGGGACCCCGGCACCCCGGGGTCCGGGACCGCTACTCCGCCGCCCCGTACATCCGGTCGCCCGCGTCCCCGAGGCCGGGCACGATGTACCCCTGCTCGTTGAGCCGCTCGTCGACCGAGGCCGTCACGACCGTCACCGGCGTCCCCGCCAGCTCGCGCTCCATGATCTCGACGCCCTCGGGGGCGGCGAGCAGCACCACGGCGGTCACGTCGTCGGCGCCACGCTTGATGAGCTCCTGGATCGCCGCGACCAGCGTGCCGCCGGTGGCGAGCATCGGGTCGAGGACGTAGACCTGGCGGCCGGAGAGGTCGTCCGGCATGCGCGTCGCGTACGTCGAGGCCTGGAGGGTCTCCTCGTTGCGCACCATGCCGAGGAAGCCCACCTCGGCGGTCGGCAGCAGGCGCACCATGCCGTCGAGCATGCCGAGACCGGCCCGCAGGATCGGCACGACCAGCGGCCGCGGGTGGGAGAGCTTGACGCCCGTGGTCCGCGAGACCGGGGTGTCGATGTCGACCTGCTCGGTGCGCACGTCCCTGGTGGCCTCGTACGCGAGCAGGGTGACCAGCTCGTCGGCGAGGCGCCGGAAGGTCGGGGAGTCGGTGCGCTTGTCGCGCAGCGTGGTGAGTTTGTGCGCCACCAGCGGGTGGTCGACGACGTGGATCCGCATGACATCAACAGTAACCGGGCCCGGGCCCGGCGCCGCTCCCCGGCCGCATCCTCTCGCTGGCATCAACACCGCCGTCCGAGGGAAGGTGGGGTCGTACGGACTGAGGTGGTGTGGGCCATGGCGGAGCGCAAACCGGAAGACGAGACGGACACCGAGCGGCGCAGGCGGCGCGCCCAGTTCCTGCGCGAACGCACCGAGGCCATCGAGCTCCGCGACCGTGTGAAGCCGCGCCGCGCCCGGGCGGCACGCATGCGCCAGCAGATGCGGATGCGTACGTTCCGCTGGTAGCGGGGCCCGGCGCGACGGCCCCGGGAACGGCCCGGCGGAGGCCGCCCGGAAACGCGACGCGGAACACAGCGCGCGGAAGACCTCTCCTGACGGCGCCGTTTCTGCCACGATTCCGAATGGGCGGGGCTTGGCAGAAGCATTCCCCGCCCCCCGACCTCGCCGGGGGGACCCCAAAACCGCCAACCGGCACTGCCTATGAACAGTGGGAGAGTCACGGTGTACTTCGCCGCACTGCTCGCGCGCACCGAAGACGGGTGGGAAGCGAGCGACACGGAGCTCGACGATGTGGAGACCCTGTCGGATCTGGCCGACCTGGCCCGTGAAGCCACAGCCGAATACGACGACGACACAGTGCTCGTCTTCATCGAACAGGAAGGCGCCTGGTTCGGCGTCGTCCGGGTGGACGGTGAGGAGGACCCTCGTATCTACGTCTCGGACGCCGCCGCGGCCGCCCGCAGCTCGTACGGGGAGATCCTGCTCACCGACGAGATGCTCGGCCGCGATCCGGACGACGACGGGGTGGTCGATCTGGACGCCCTGGACCTCGACGGCACGGAGGACGGCGAACCCGAGGCGTCCGAAGCCGAACCGGAGACGGACGGTGACCCCAGCGCTTCGGGGGTGCCGTCCGGACCGGTGGGCGACCTGCGGATCCTCGCCGACCTGGGCGTGCCCGAGAAGGATCTGCTCGGTCTGGAGAGCGGTGACGCGCTCAACGAGATCGCCGAGATCCTCGGGGCGGCGGAGGTACTGGAGACCGTCCGCTAGGTTCCCCGTGTGACCGACCCGAACGACCCCGACGACCCCTACGACGGCCCGACCACCCCCACCGACCCCCGCACCGAGACCGGGACCGCCGCCGGCCTCGGACCCGATCCCGTACGCGACCGCTGGCGGGCGCCCATGCGGCTCGCTCTGGCCGAGGCCGAGCTCGCCGCGGCGGGCGGCGACGTCCCCGTCGGCGCCGTCGTGCTGTCCCCGGACGGCACGACGGTGCTCGCATCGGGGCACAACGAACGCGAGGCGACCGGCGACCCCACCGCGCACGCCGAGGTGCTCGCCCTCCGCAGGGCCGCCGCCGCGGTCGGCGAGTGGCGTCTGACCGGCTGCACGCTCGTCGTGACGCTGGAGCCCTGCACGATGTGCGCCGGCGCGATCGTGCAGTCCCGCGTGGACCGCATCGTCTACGGCGCCCTCGACGAGAAGGCCGGAGCGGCGGGCTCGCTCTGGGACGTCGTACGCGACCGACGGCTCAATCACCGCCCCGAGGTGATCCACGGAGTGCTCGCGGACGAGTGCGCCACGCAGCTGACGGAGTTCTTCCGGAAACGGTGATACGAGCGCCGCTCCGGGCGGTCGTCCCGGGGACCCGCACAACGGATTTCAGAACACGGGCCACTTTGGGCTAGAGTTCCTCTCGGTAGCGTGTCCGAGCGGCCGAAGGAGCTCGCCTCGAAAGCGAGTGAAGGGTAACCCCCTTCCGTGGGTTCAAATCCCACCGCTACCGCTCTTGACACGAAGGGCCCGTCCAGCTGGACGGGCCCTTCGTCGTGCGTAGGCGTGTCATGGGTACGGGGGCGTGCGGGGGCGTAGGGGGACGCGGAGAGCCCCGGCGCCTCCTGGGCGCCGGGGCTCTCTCCCGCCGGGACGGGGGAAGCGACATCGGGGGGACAAGTCGCTCCCCCCGACGAGGACCGGGCCCTCAAGTCAGCGCCGCCGTCAGGGGGGAAGCAGACGGCGCGGACCCCGCAGTAGGGCCGGTCCCTCGCCCGTGGATTCCTGCCAGATCCGCCGGGCTCACCACCCATCCTGCGCCGCGCGCCCACCGCCCGGCGCAGGCAAAGGGCCTCTGCTGCCGGGCCGTTGGTCCCTAAAAGCCCCGTCAGTACGGTCCGGGTTAGACTCACCGCCGTCACAGGGGTCACACGGGGCGCGGGTAAGGGGAGGCCAGGATCGTGGCAGTGCAGTGGAAGAAGCTCGGCCTCTTCGCGGTGGTCGTCTTCGTGCTCTATGTGATCATCACCGACCCGGCCAAGGCCGCGGACTACGTCCAGATAGGGTTCGAAGGCGTCTCGAGCGCCGCTCGGAGCATCGGCGACTTCATGACGTGGGTCGCCAACGGAGGCAAGGACTGAGCGGCCGCCAAGGCCGTCAAGCCCCATCCCTCTCCAAGGAGTGCCCGTGATCCGCCATCTGGTCCTCTTCAAGCTCAACGACGGTGTGCAGCGCGACGAGCCGCGCGTGGCCGAGGGCGTCAAGGCCTTCCGCGCCCTCGGCGAGCAGATCCCGGAGCTCACGTTCTGGGAGTGCGCCTGGAACATCACCGACCGCCCCATCGCGTACGACTTCGCCATCAACTCGGCGGTCGAGGACACCGATGCGCTGAAGAAGTACCTGGAGCACCCGGCCCACCAGGCGGGCGTCGCCCTGTGGCGCGAGTTCGCCACGTGGGTGATCGCGGACTACGAGTTCTGATCCCCTCCCTTACGGCCCCGCACCGGAACGATCGGTGCGGGGCCGTTCCGCGTCGTGCGCGGGCCTGTCACCCGATGGCGCCGACCGATTTGACAAGCGACTTGACACTCAACACGTAGTTATCAGGTGCTTGCACACAGTGCACATGTCTTGTGATGCTATGACCGCTTTTGACGGATGAGTTGACCGAGGTCGACCGAGCTTGACTGTGCCTGTCTGAGAAGGGGTGGCGTTGCCCGTGCCGGCCAGTACTGCGCCCGAAGCTCCACCCGCGAAGGCCCCACCCGTGAAGGCGGCACCTGCTACGGCGGCACCTGCTACGGCGGCACCCGAGGGGACGCTGCCCGCGAAGGCCGCCCCCGCCTCCGGAAGCACCCGAGGCGCCGACACCCGCGCCCTCACACAGGTGCTCTTCGGCCAGCTGAAGGAGCTGGAGCCGGGCAGCCCCGAGCACGGCCGGGTGCGCGGCGCCCTCATCGAGGCCAACCTCCCCCTGGTCCGGTACGCCGCCGCGCGCTTTCGCAGCCGCAACGAGCCGATGGAGGACGTCGTCCAGGTCGGCACCATCGGGCTGATCAACGCCATCGACCGGTTCGATCCGGAGCGCGGGGTGCAGTTCCCGACCTTCGCGATGCCGACCGTGGTGGGCGAGATCAAGCGGTACTTCCGCGACAACGTCCGCACCGTCCACGTACCGCGGCGCCTGCACGAGCTGTGGGTGCAGGTCACCGGCGCGACCGAGGACCTCACCACCGCCTTCGGGCGCTCGCCGACGACCTCGGAGATCGCCGAGCGGCTGCGCATCACCGAGGACGAGGTGCTCGCCTGCATCGAGGCCGGGCGCTCGTACCACGCGACGTCGCTGGAAGCGGCCCAGGAGGGCGACGGGCTGCCCGGGCTGCTCGACCGGCTCGGCTACGAGGACCCCGCGCTCGACGGCGTCGAGCACCGCGATCTCGTCCGCCACCTCCTGGTCCAACTGCCCGAGCGCGAGCAGCGGATCCTGCTCCTGCGCTATTACAGCAATCTGACGCAATCACAGATCAGCGCCGAATTGGGCGTTTCCCAGATGCATGTGTCGAGGCTCCTGGCCAGGAGCTTCGCACGACTTCGGTCCGCAAATCGGATCGAGGCGTAACCGTATCGAGTGGAGTGCCGTCGGGGCTGTTCCCGACGGCACCCACCGCCGAAAAGCCCCAGACCCCCTCTTTCCTGCACGGATGCCACCCTCGTTTGTCGACAAGTAACTACAGCGTGTTGCCGACATGTGACATTCTGCTGGAACCGCGTTTGCCGTAGCCCCACCTCCGGTATTCAGGTGGAGGCTGCGTTCCTCCGACGGGAGCGCCCGCCGCGACCGTCCGCGACCTCAAGGGGGTGGCATGTCCGTAGACCAGGGCAGCTCGAAGGTGCTCACGCTCACGCTCGTCAAGAGCCCGAGCGGATCCGCGCCCGACGCGCTTCACAGCTCACCGAGCTCGGAAGCCATCGACACCCGGACCCTGTCCCGCTCCCTCTTCCTGCGGCTCGCCACGCTCGCCCAGGACAGCCCGGAGCGCGTCTATGTACGCGACACGCTCATCGAGCTCAACCTCCCGCTCGTGCGGTACGCGGCGGCCCGCTTCCGCAGCCGCAACGAGCCGATGGAGGACATCGTCCAGGTCGGCACGATCGGCCTGATCAAGGCGATCGACCGTTTCGACTGCGAACGCGGCGTGGAGTTCCCGACGTTCGCGATGCCGACGGTCGTGGGTGAGATCAAGCGCTTCTTCCGGGACACCAGTTGGTCGGTGCGGGTCCCGCGCCGCCTCCAGGAGCTGCGGCTCGCGCTGACCAAGACCAGCGACGAGCTCGCCCAGCGGCTCGACCGCTCGCCGACCGTGCCCGAACTCGCCGCGGCCCTCGGGGTGTCCGAGGAGGACGTGGTCGACGGCCTCGCGGTGGGCAACGCCTACACCGCCTCCTCGCTCGACTCCCCGACCCCCGAGGACGACGGCGGCGAGGGCTCCCTCGCGGACCGCCTCGGGTACGAGGACACGGCCCTGGAGGGCGTGGAGTACCGCGAGTCCCTCAAGCCGCTGCTCGCCAAGCTGCCGCCGCGCGAGCGCCGCATCATCATGCTGCGCTTCTTCGCCAACATGACGCAGTCGCAGATCGGCGAGGAGGTCGGCATTTCGCAGATGCACGTCTCCCGACTGCTCACGCGGACGCTGGCGCAGCTGCGGGACGGCCTCATCGCGGACTGATCACTGAACCGCCCGCCTCAACGGCGGTGTGCGGGGCCGGTGTTGCTGACGGGGTTCCTAATTGACGGGCCGTCAGCCACACTGGCGCGATGCGACGTGGTGTGCGGAACGTGCTCGGCGCGGGTGCCGTCGTGCTGTGCCTCGGTGGCCTGCTGTCCGCGTGTGGCGGTGCCGACGGCGACGGATACGTGGCGACCGGCGCGGTCCCGGAGCGGGCTCCGGGGAAGGGCGTGGAGCCGACCGGCGGGGTGAGGCTGGTGCCGCTCGACGGTGCCGGTGGTGCGGGGTCGGGTGGGCGTGCGGATGCGGATGCCGGTGCGGATGCGGATGCGGGTGTGCGTACTGAGGGTCGGCGTGGGGGTGGGGAGGGCGGCTCGGAGGGGACGTCGCCTTCTGCTGAGGGGAGTTCGAGCGGTAGGGGCGAGCCGTCGGGCGGGGACGTGGGTACGGGTTCCAGTGCGGGTACGGGTACGGGGTCGGGGTCGGGGTCGGGGCCTGGGGGTCGTCCGGGTGGCCCCTCCTCACCGAGTACGCCCGAGCCTCCCGGGAACAGCTCGCCCTCGCCCAGCGGGCCCGCCGTACTCCGCGTCGGCGACCCGGAACGGGCCCCTGCGGACCAGCGCTGGTGCGAGAAGGTGACCGTCGCCTTCCGCAACACCGGGGGGTCTCCGGTGCGCTCCGGGACGGTGACCTTCGGGACACACGTCATCGGGGCGCTCGGGGTCGACTGGGCCACGATCGAGTCGACCGTGAAGCTGCCGGTTCCGATCGCGGCCGGTCGGAAGAGGGTGAAGACGTGGCCGGTGTGTGTGGAGGCGTGGCGGGTGCCGCTGGGTATGCATGTCGAGACGCGGGATGTTTCGGTGAAGTGGGCGTAGGGGTGGGGTGGGTGGGGTGGCCCGTGCGTGCGTGCGTGCTGGCGGGGCCTGGGCGGGTTGCTTCGCTGCGGGCCGGTGGTGGGTGCTCGCGCAGTTCCCCGCGCCCCTGAAGGGGGCCTGAGGCCGTCGCTTCGCTGCGGGACGGTGGTGACACGGCGCGCTCACGACTCCGGCCGCACCACGGCGGGATGCAGCGGGATGCAGGGGCGGTTCTGGTCAGTGGGTTGTCCACGCCTCAGGGGGCAGGAAGCTCACCGGTGCGTCCATGGCGTCCGCGGGGAGGAATACCGGTCGGGTGAGCAGGTGGTCCCCCGACCGCTGGACGCCGATCACCACGCCCAGGCTCCGTGATCCCGGTTCACCGAGGTTCGCGTAGAACAGCTCGGAGAAGGGCTCGCGGATCCCGGCGCGGTCGACGATCCACTGTTCGAGCTCCGAGGGCGTCCGGCCGACCAGCGCGACGCCGTCCGCATAGACCTGGGGACCCTTCAGGGCGTCGACCGATATCCCCCGCAGCCGCTCCTCCCGGCCGTAGTAGAACGTCAGCCCCAGCCCCCAGCACTCTCCCTTGACCGTGCCGCACCGATCCAGCGACAGAGCCGCACGCGTGTGGCGCTGGGGGTTTCGTACGAGGACGCCCAGCGCCGCGGTGACCTCCTCGGGACGCATCCCGAAACGCAACGGACCCACACTCCGGAACGGTTCCAGCGACCAGCGCCGCCGCCCGCTGTCGGGCACCGCATCCCACACACCCCACCGGTCGAACATGCACTCAATCCTTCATCCAAGATTCCTGCTGCCGCTCAGAAGGTGTGACGGCGACGCCTGCGGGCGGCGGCGGCCAGCACCGCGCCCAGGGCGATCGAGGCACCGCCGGCCCCGAGCAGCCGGCCGGAGTCGGCGGTGCTGCCGGTCGCGGCCAACGTGGCGCCCGAGTCGGTCCGGCCGGGGGAACCGTCGTCTGCGTCGGGCTGTTCGGTGGCCGGGCCGTCAGCGCGGCTCTCCGTGGCGGTGGCAGCGGGGGCGCCGGTGACCGAAAGCTCCGTCACCTCGCCCTGCGGAGCAGGCCTGCTGCCCGTGGCCGACGGCTCGCTGCCGGGTTCGCCCGTGACCGGCGGCTCGCTCTCCTCGGCCACGATGTCGAAGTCGTAGGACGTCACCGAGAGGCCGCAGGTGTGGTCCTCGTCGAGGTATTCGCCGAGCGCCCAGGCGGAGCCGACGCCCACCGGCATGCTGGCGTCGACCTTCATCCGCAGCTTGATGTCGGTGTGCTCCCCGGGCGCCAGCCCGGCGAGCGTGGTGAGGTAGCCGAGGTCGGGGTCGACCGTCTTCCAGACACCTGCGTCCTCGTCGTACCACTGCAGGGTCAGCAGGTGCCACCTGTCGCGATCGCGACCAGGCTGTGCGAAGGCTGCCAGCATGCTGTGGACGTCGACCGACTTGAACGCCTTGGCAGAGGAATTGGTGGCGCGGAAGGTGAAGTTCTTCCAGCCGGAGCCGGGCACGACCTTGCTGGGCAGGCCGTGCAGCGTAGTGCTCAGTGCCGCCTCACCCAACTCCCCTGCACTGGCCGGGACTTCTTCGGATTCCCGGGCCGCTCCGGTGACAGGCCGGGCCGAGGTGACGGACTCGGCGGTCCCGGTCGGCTCGGTGGTGCCCTTCGGGGCGGTGGCGGGGGCGGACGGCCGGGTTCCGCTGCCGCTGCCCGTCTCCTCTTCTGCGGCCGTGTCCGCGGTGCCGGGGGTGCCGGGCTGCGGGGCGGGGGTGCCGGGCTGCGCCGACCCTGTGGCGCCCGGCGTCGGCTCGGCAGGAGCTCCGGCCGGGGGCGGCGCCGCCGGGCTGGTTCCTGCCTCGGGTGTCTCGGGTGCCGCAGACGTCTGGGGCGATGCCGTGGCACCGGGGCCGACAGGCTCCGGAGCGGGCTCCGGTATGGAGAGGGCCGGTGGGACGGCCTCTGCCGCGGCCGCGGGTGCAGCGGCCAAGAACGTCGGGGTGGCCATCGAGACGGCAGCCAGGACTGCCATGCGTATGTGCTTCAAGGGAGAGCCAAATCTGTTGCTCTGACGTGGAGTCACCCATCCTTCGCACTTGCCCGTATTTCCACTACCTTGTTTGCACTTATGGGCTCATAAGCTGCGTTTGGGGGCAGACGGCTTTGATGTGCTGGTGTCGAGGAGTGCCAGGCCGCGTTGGACGACCGCGAGGTCAGTGCCGAGAGTGGCGGCGTGTTCGATGAAGTGCTCGCGGTAGCCGCCGTCGACCCAGGCTTCGCGCAGGCTGGGGTGGTCGGCGGCCGCCTGCTTGAACATCGTGCGGCAGGCAGGCCCACTGGCAACCGGTGCGGTCCGCGTACGGGATCGCGTTCTTGATCTCGCGCAGGTCACGCCGGGGCGGGCGGCCGATGTGCAGGGCCCGGCCGCGTCGCTCGCAGCATCGGCCGGACCGTCCGGACAGCACCCGCTCGATCAACTTCCAGCGGTCATCGGACACATACCGCCGGGCGGGGGCGCGTGCCCAGGCGCGTGACATACCGAGCCGGAGCGCGGAACAGACGACAGGTGTCCTGGGATGGGACCGGTAGAGGAGAGCGACCTCTGAGGGGCGCGGGGAACTGCGCGAGCAACCACCACCGGACCGCAGATCATCACGACCCGAGCCGAGCCAGGCCAGCTCACCGCCCGCACCCGCCTACCCCCAAGGCGCCCCCGCCAAGCAAGGCGCCCCCGCCAGGCAAGGCGCCCCCGTCAAGCAAAAATCACGCCAGGGCCAGCCACGCGACCCCTGCCACCACCAAGATCGCCAACACCACTCCGACGATCAGCCCCACCCGCGGCCCGGAAGAAGCCGCTGCCTGCTGCTGACGGCCCTGTGGAGCCTCGTCCACGAACGCGCGGAACATCTGCGTGTTGCCGGCGGGATCGGGGTTGCCCTGGTTGCCCTGCGGGTTGTGTGCCATGGAGCAGGACCCTAGCGAATCCTGCGCTCCGGGCCCAACCCCCTCTGGCCAGGGACTTTACGAGGGGGTCCCCAGAGCTTTGCCGACTCTTTAGCCCGATGGTTCCGTTTTAGTTTGCCTGCGGCAACCAACTGCTTCTATCGTTGCCCTAAGCAACAAAAAGGAGGTGCCGTGGCCGCGCAGCGTCAGTACGAGGAGCTGGCCCGTCAGCTCAGCGCCATCGGTGCCGTGAAGCGCGGCCTCGGCCGGGGCCTGCCGCACGACTGCCCCGCCGGATCCGCCGCCGTACTCATCCTGCTCGACCGCCACGGCGCGATGCGGATGAGCAGGCTCGCGGAGCTGCTCGCCGTCGACATGTCGGTGACCAGCCGGCACGTCGCCCATGTCGCGGAGAGGGAGTGGATCGTCCGCGATCCCGACCCCGCGGACAAGCGCTCCCGGATCCTGCGGCTCACGCCCGAGGGCAAGGCCAAGGTCGACGAGCTCTCCGAGCTCTCCATCCGGACGCTCACCCACTACTTGCATGACTGGAGCGACGAAGAGGTCGTCCAGCTCAGCACGCTGCTCGCGCGCCTGCGCGACAGCTTCGGGGACTGCCGCGCGGCTTCGGCCCGGCTCCCCTCCCCCCACGACGTGCAGACCACGTCAGAGACCACCCGTACACCCGCGTAAGAAAAGGAAGCCCATGGCAACAACCACACCAGCCGGTGTGCGGGGCAGCCATGCCAAGCACGGAGCGCCTCACGGTCACCCCGCCGAGAACGCTCCGATGACGCACCGGCAGATCATGGAAGCGCTGTCCGGGCTGCTGCTCGGCATGTTCGTGGCGATCCTGTCGTCGACGATCGTCTCCAACGCCCTGCCCGAAATCATCGGCGACCTCGGCGGCGGCCAGTCCGCCTACACCTGGGTCGTCACCGCTTCGCTGCTCGCCATGACGGCGACGACGCCCCTGTGGGGCAAGCTGTCCGACCTCTTCAGCAAGAAGGCGCTCGTACAGATAGCCCTGATCATCTACGTCGGCGGATCCGTCGTCGCCGGTCTCTCGCAGAGCGCCGGGATGCTGATCGCCTGCCGCGTTGTGCAGGGCATCGGCGTGGGCGGTCTCTCCGCCCTCGCGCAGATCGTCATGGCCGCGATGATCTCCCCGCGCGAGCGCGGGCGTTACTCCGGCTACCTCGGCGCCACCTTCGCCGTCGCCACCGTCGGCGGCCCGCTGCTCGGCGGTGTCATCACCGACACCTCGTGGCTCGGCTGGCGCTGGTGCTTCTACGTCGGCGTGCCCTTCGCGATCATCGCGCTGATCGTCCTGCAGAAGACCCTGAAGCTGCCCGTCGTCAAGCGCGACGTGAAGGTCGACTGGGGCGGCGCGTTCTTCATCAGCGCCGCGGTCTGCCTGCTGCTCGTCTGGGTCACCTTCGCCGGTGACAAGTACGACTGGATGTCGTGGCAGACGGCCGCCATGGTCGGCGGCTCGATCGTCCTCGCCCTGCTCTTCGTGCTCGTCGAGACGAAGGCCAAGGAGCCGATCATCCCGCTGCGGCTCTTCCGCAACCGCACCATCACCCTCGCCTCGCTCGCCTCGCTCTTCGTGGGTGTCGCGATGTTCGCGGGCACGGTCTTCTTCAGCCAGTACTTCCAGCTGGCCCGGGGCGAGTCCCCGACGATGTCCGGTGTCATGACGATCCCGATGATCGGCGGCCTGTTCATCTCGTCGACCGTCTCCGGCCAGGTCATCACCAAGACGGGCAAGTGGAAGGCGTGGCTGGTCAGCGGTGGCGCGCTGGTGACGGCGGGCCTCGGCCTGCTCGGCACCATCCGGTACGACACCGAGTACTGGCACATCGCGATCTTCATGGCCCTGATGGGTCTCGGCATCGGCATGATGATGCAGAACCTGGTCCTCTGCACGCAGAACCAGGTCGCCCCCGAGGACCTCGGCTCCGCCAGCTCCACGGTCACCTTCTTCCGCTCCCTCGGCGGTGCGATGGGTGTCTCGGCGCTCGGCGCGATCATGGCCACGCGGATCACCGACTACGTCAAGGACGGCATCACCGACCTCGGTCCGAAGGCGGCCGCGCAGTTCGGCCACGGCGGCACCGGTGGCGGCGGCATCCCGGACCTGGACAAGATCCCGGAGCCGTTCCGCACGGTGATGGAGAGCGCGTACGGGCACGGCATCGCCGATGTCTTCCTGATCGCCGCGCCGCTGGCGCTGATCGCCTTCCTGATCACGATCTTCATCAAGGAGGTTCCGCTGCGTACCTCGGGCGCGCTCGCCCAGGCCGCGTCGGAGTCCACGGACGCGACGGCTCCGGCCGCCGCCCCGGCCACCACGGCCCCCTCGGACACCGCCGAGCAGCCCGTCCTCGCCACCGTCGCCTCGCACACCGAGGCCGGTCCCGAGGGCACGCAGCGGCTCGCCGCCGTGGCCTCCGCCGCGGAGGCCGGAGCGGGCGCCCTTCCCCCGGTCACCGGTGGCATCCCGGTCCGCGGCCACGTCCGCGGCGCCGAGGGCGTGCCCGTTCCGCAGGCCGCCGTCACGCTGATCTCCCTCGGGGGACGGCAGCTGGGCCGTGCGGTCGCGCAGGGCGACGGTGCCTACACCGTCGACGCGCCCGGCGCGGGCTCGTACGTGCTCATCGCCTCCGCCGACGGGTTCCAGCCGCAGGCCTCGACGGTCGTCGTGGGCGAGGACGCCCTCGCGTACGACATCCTGCTCAGCGGCACCAGCGGGCTCAGCGGCCTCGTGCGGGACGCGGACAGCAAGCTGCCCGTCAGCGGCGCCATGGTCATCGTGACCGATGTGCGCGGCGACGTCCTCGCCACCGGACTCTCCGGTGAACAGGGCGAGTTCACCTTCGCCGAGCTGGTCCCCGGCACCGTCACCATCGCGGTGAACGCCGCCGGTCACCGGCCGATGGCCCTGCCCGTCGAGGTGGGCGGCGCCGGGGTCACCCGGGTCGAGGTCGAGCTCAACTCCGGCGCGCAGGTGCTCGGCACCGTGCGGGCGGGGCGCGCGCCGCTGAACGACGCGCGGGTCACGCTCGTCGACGCGGCCGGCAACGTCGTCGCCACCGCGACCACCGGGGCGGACGGGGCGTACGCCTTCACCGACCTGGACAGCGGGGAGTACACGGTCATCGCGACCGGGTACCCGCCGGTGGCCACGGGGCTGACGGTGGCCGGCAGCGGCGTCGACGGCCACGACATCGAGCTCGCCCACCCGGGCGAGTGACCGACCCCGGCCCGGGGCCGCGCTCCGAGCGGAAGCGCGGCCCCGGGCCGGTTGCGGAAAGGGCCCCCGGGCCGGCGGTGGCGTTCATGGCAGGGGACGGCCAGTCACCGCCGCCGGGGGTCGTCCGCCGTGTACTTGAGCTTGAACTTTGGGGCTTCCGGCTCGCCGAAGCCCGGCAAGGAGAAAACGGGATGGCACTCAACGCTCGGATCCGCACGCGTGACGGCTGGGCCGTGCCCCACGCCGTCGTCACGGTGACCGACATGACCGGAACGCAGGTACTGCGGGCCGCCGCGGACGAGGAAGGCGTCGTACGGGACGGGACCGGCCTGGCCGCCGGGCCCTACACCGTCATCGTCACCGCGGTCGGGTACGCGCCCGTCGCCTCCACCGCGCTCGTCACCGCCAGCGGACGGGCCGAGGTCGGCAACGTCGTCCTCGCCCGGCAGGGCGGCACGGAGCTGCCGCCGCCCGGACCGTGGACCGTCGACCCGGCGCACTCGACCGTGGGCGCGGTCGCCCAGCACCTCGGGATCACCAGCGTGCACGGCCGGTTCACGGAGTTCGGCGGACGGATCGAGATCGCCGAGGACGTGGAGAAGTCCCGCGTCGAGGCCGTCATCCGGTCCGCCTCGATCGACACGGGCAACGGAATGCGGGACGGCCACCTGAAGTCGGCGGACTTCCTGGACGTCGAGCAGTACCCGGAGATCACGTACCGGTCGAACGGCCTGACGCCGTCGGGCACGGACCGGTGGACGGTCCACGGCGAGCTGGGCATGCACGGGGTCGTGCGGCCGGTGGACCTGGACCTGAGCTACCTGGGCACCGGGGCGGACCCGTGGGGCGGGACGCGCGCGGCCTTCCGCGCCACCGCGGAGCTGCGCCGCGAGGACTTCGCCATGAACTACAACCAGGTGGTCCAGGCGGGCATCTCGGCGATCGGCACGACGCTCAAGGTCGCCCTGGACATCCAGGCCGTCCAAGGGGAGAGCCTGCCGCAGGCGGGCTAGTCGGGTGCCGGGGGCGGGGCTCGGCCGCGGCCTCCGCCCCGGTCCCGGCCTCCGTCTCGGCCTCGGTCAAGAAGGCGGGAGGAGGGACTCGATGCCCGCGATCATCAGATCGAGGGCGACGGTGAAGTCCCTTTCCCACATCTCCTCGACCGTGTCGCCGCCCCGCGCCTCCATGAGTTCGTCCGCGCTCTCCAGCAGCGCGTGCCCCTCCAGCTCGTCACGGACGGCACCGAGCGCCTCGCGGTAGTAGTCCTCCTGCGACATCCCCGCCTCCGCGCACCGCGCGATGTAGTGGCCCTCGATCGTCCCGAAGCCGTAGACGAACTGGAAGACCGCCGAGATCGCGCCGTTGCGCGTGTACGCGGGGAGTCCGGTGTTGCGCACCGCGTTCTGGATGGCCAGGGCGAACGCCAGCCAGTTCGGCCCGAGATTGAGGTACCTGCCGACCATGGGCGAGACCCACGGGTGGCGGATCAGCATCCCGCGGTACTCCTCCGCGAGCGCGCGGAGCTCCTCGCGCCAGGCCTCCGGCGCCGCCTCCGTCCGCGGCAGGCGCATCTCGCCGCAGACCGCGTCGAGGGCGAGCTCCAGGAGGTCGTCCTTGGTGTCCACGTACCAGTAGACCGACATCGCCGTGACGTTCAGCTCCCCGGCGAGCCTGCGCATGGAGAACTTGTCGAGGCCCTCCGCGTCCAGGAGGCGGACCGTGGCCTCGGTGATGCGGTCCCGGTCGAGGCCGCTCGGCTGGTCGCCCTTGCGGCCGCCGCCGCGCGGGGCCTTGGCCTGCAGCCAGACGCTCGTCCGCGCCGTGTTCTTCGTGCGGCCGGCTGCCTTCGCCATGGCGCACCTTCCTCGTCGGTCCTGGGGCCAGGAGCGGTTGTCCGCGGGTGGGGCGGCGTGGCGGGCGGACGGTCCGTGACGGAACCGGTTGGTCCGCCCTCCCCGATGCTATGCCGCTGTCTTACCCACGGAGTCTGCCCTCTCCGCCCTGCGCAGCAACGCGGCCGCCAGGACGCCTCCGGCGAACACCGCGGCCGCGCCCACCAGCTGGCTCGTCTCCAGGCCCGAGGAGAACGCGTCGGCGATCCGTTCCCGCTCGCCCGCCGACTTCGCCGCCGCCATGGCCGCGGGGAACGACGCGGCGGAGACCGCGACGAGCGAGGCGAAACGGGAGTTGAGGACCGCGCCGAGCACGGCGACGCCCAGGCCGTTGCCGAACTCCGCGAGCGTGCCGTTGATGCCCGCGCCGACGCCCGCCTTCTCCGGCGGTATGGCGCTCATGATGGCGTTGGCCATCGCGGGCATGGCGAGCGCGATGCCCGCGCCCATCACGATCAGGCCGAACAGCAGCCCCTCGTAGTTGTCGCCGCCGAGCAGGGCGATGGCCGCGAGGCCCGCGGCGAGCAGGCTCATGCCGGAGACGATCGTGACGGGCGTGCCCATCCTGGCGTGCAGCCGCGCGCCGACGCCCGCGAGGTTCAGGGCGACGATGGTCACCGCGAGCGGCGCCGTGCGCAGCCCCGCCTCCAACGGCTCGTACCCGAGCACGAACTGGAGGTGCTGGGTGAGGAGGAAGAGGGAGCCGCTGAGGCCGAAGGCGACCAGGATGGCGCCCGCGACGGCGCCCACGAAGCGCTGGTTGCGGAAGAAGTGCATGTCCAGCATCGGATACGGGACGCGCAGCTCCCAGAGCGCGAACGCGGCGAGGACCAGGGCTCCGACGGCGGCGGACACGAGGACCCGTCCCGACGTCCAGCCGTGTCCGGGGCCGGAGATGATCGCGTAGACCACCGCGGCCATGCCGATGGTCGAGAGCAGCGCGCCGAGCAGGTCGGGGCGGTCGCCCTGGGGGTTCTTGGACTCGGGCACCAGCTTCAGGACCGCGGCGAGGCCGAGCGCCGCCACGGGGATGTTGATCAGGAAGATCGAGCCCCACCAGAAGTGGTCGAGCATGAAGCCGCCGATCAGCGGCCCCGCCGCGAATCCGAGGGAGTTGATGGTGGCCCAGAGGCCGATCGCCTTCACGCGCTCCGCGTCGTCGAAGATCTGCACGACGACCGCGAGCGTGGTGGTCATGAGCAGCGCACCGCCGATGCCCATGCCCGCGCGGGCGGCGATGAGCTGCCCGGAGCTCTGCGCGAGGCCCGCCGCGAGCGAGCCGATGCCGAACAGGGCGAGGCCCGCGGCGAGCATCCTCTTGCGGCCGTAGCGGTCGGCGGCGCTGCCCGCGGTGAGCAGCAGGCCCGACTGGACGAGCGAGTACGCGTTGATCATCCACTGGATGTCGGACGTGGAAGCGTCCAACTCCCGGGTGAGGGAGGGGATCGCGACGCTCAGGACGGTGTTGTCGAGCAGCACGGTGAGCTGCGCCAGGCAGATGACGCCGAGGATCAGCCAGCGCTGCGGGTGCCTCTGCGAGGCGGTGGAGTTCTCGGCGGCCGTTGCCGTCATACAGCCCTCCCTCTCCGGTTTCTTCGGTTGTACGGTGTACGGGGCGCGTGCGGCGTACACCGTAGAACATCTCTCGTACGGCGTACAAGAGATTTACCGGAGAGGGCCCGGGGGTCTCCTCACTCCTCGGTCCGTCGTCACGAACCCCCGGTCCGAGCGGAGCGCACGGAGCTCACACGGATACGGGCACGGCGGCCTTGATCAGGTACCCCGCACCGCGCCGCGTGTGGATCATCGGCTCGCGGCCCGCGTCGATCTTTCTGCGCAGGTACGAGATGTAGAGCTCGACGACGTTGGCCTGGCCCCCGAAGTCGTAGTTCCACACCCGGTCGAGTATCTGCGCCTTGCTGAGCACGCGCCGCGGATTGCGCATGAGGTAGCGAAGGAGCTCGAACTCGGTCGCGGTGAGGTGGATGGAGTCCCCGCCGCGCGTCACCTCGTGACTGTCCTCGTCGAGGGTCAGGTCCCCCACCACCAGGGTGGCCTCGCTGCGCTTGTCGGCGGCGCCCGCGCGCCGGATGAGCCCGCGCAGCCGCGCCACCACCTCCTCCAGGCTGAACGGCTTGGTGACGTAGTCGTCACCGCCGGCCGTGAGCCCGGCGATCCGGCCCTCCACCGCGTCCTTCGCGGTCAGGAAGAGCACCGGCACGTCCGGCATCTCGCGGCGCAGCCTGCCGAGCAGGGCGAGGCCGTCCATGTCGGGCAGCATCATGTCGAGCACCACGGCGTCGGGCCGGAACGCGCGGGCGGCCCGCACCGCCTCCGCGCCGTCGCCCGCGCTGCGGATCTCCCAGCCCTCGTAGCGCAGGGCCATGGACAACAGGTCGGTGAGCGACACCTCGTCGTCCACGACGAGCACGCGGACGGGGCTCCCGTCCGGCCTGAGCAGTTCGGTACGTGCCTGGGGCGAGGTCGTGGTCATACGCGACACCCTGCGCCGCGCCTCTGAGAGCACTCTTGCGTGAACCTGTGAATTCCCTGAGAAACCCCGCCCTGCCCCCACCCTGCCCCCGTCCCCCGCGATCCGGCTCCTCAGCCGATGCCGAAGAGCCGGGCACCGTTCCCGTACACGACCCCCCGCAGCCACGCGTCGCCGAGCTCCAGCCGTTCGAGGGACCGCAGTTGGTGCAGGTAGGAGTAGGGGATGTTGGGGAAGTCGCTGCCGAGGAGCACCTTCTCGCCCAGGTCCGCCAGCCTCCCCGCCTCCTCCTTCGGGAACGGCATCAGCGCCTCGCTGAAGTCGGTGAACGCCATCGTCGTGTCGAGGCGCACCTCCGCGTACCGCTCCGCGAGGCCGAAGAACCCGGCGTACTCGGGCATGCCCATGTGCGCCACGACGAGCGGCAGCCGCGGATGGCGCGCGAGGAGCCGGGCGATCGGCTCGGGCCCGGTGTGCTTGCCGGGCTCGGGCCCGGACCCGCAGTGCGTCACCACCGGCACACCGGCCTCGGCGAGCAGGCCCCACACCGGTTCGAGCAGCGGGTCGTTGGGGTCGTAACCCCCCACCTGCACATGCGACTTGAAGACCCGGGCGCCCGCCTCGACGGCCTCCCGCACATACCGGTCCACGCCCGGCTCGGGGAAGAACGTCGCGGTGTGCAGGCACCCGGGCGTGCGGCGCGCGAAGTCGCGGGCCCACCCGTTGAGCCACTCCGCCATCCCCGCCTTGTGCGGATAGACCATCGAGGTGAAGGCCCGCACCCCGAACCCGCCGAGCAGCGCGACCCGCCGCTCCTCCTCGTGCCGGTAGGTGATGGGCCACTCCACCTCGCCCGTCGTGGCGTAGGAGTCGAAGTACGCCCAGACCTTCTTGAGCACCCGCTCCGGCATGAAGTGCGTGTGTACGTCGATGAGTCCGGGCACCCCGACCCGCTCCCGGAACCGCCGCACCTCGGCGGCCTCGGCATCGGCTGCGGCCCCGGCTTCGGCTGCGGCTCCGGCCCCGGCCCCGGCATCACCCGTCCCGCCGCTACTCCCGCTCAAAGCCGTAGCTCCTCTCGACCTTGGCGACGTGCAGGACGTACGTCTCGTACCAGTCCTCGCGCCCGCGCCGCTGCGCCGCACGGTGCTCCAGATCGCTCCGCCAGGCCTTGATGGCCTCCTCGTCGCGGAAGTACGAGACGGTGACGCCGAGGCCTCCCGGCGTCCGGGCCGAGTCGGTGCCGAGAAACCCCGGCACCTCCGCGACCAGCTCGTCCATCCGGTCGGCGGTCTCTCCGTAGCCGTGGTCCCCCTCGGTGCGCACGGAGGAGAACACGACGGCGTAGTAAGGCGGTTCGAAGGGCCCGGCAGGTCTTGTCACGTGATCACTCATGCCGCCACACTCGGCCCGCCACCGCGTCCGCGTCCACCCCTGACCGCCGTCTCTTGCCCAACGGTCGCGCAGACTTGACCATTCGGTCAGCGAACGGCCCCCTCGGCGGGGCGGGGCGCCGCGAGCCCGTCAGAAGAGCCCGTCCTGCTCGACACCCCCACCCCTCCCACCGCTCCCGCCCCTCCCCGCCGTCACGGCCCGGACCGGCACCGTCACGCCCGCCCCCGCCTCGGCCGCCACCAGCTCCCACCCCACGAGCAACCGCGTGTCGACCACCAGCACGCCCCCGTCCGCGAGCGCCAGATGCAGATCGGGCCCGGCCGCCGCGACGAGCCGCCCCGCGACCACCCCGCCGTCGACCAGCTCCCGCACCACCGCGTCCGACGCCCCGCCGCCCGAGCCGAGCCCGAACGCCCCGGAGTGGTCCACGGCCTCGAACGCCACCCGCTCCAACGCCTCGGCCCACCCGTCGAGACCCACGGCCCGCCCGTACAGCTCCGCCAGCTCCCGCACCCGCTCCGCCCACCCGGGCAGCGTCCCGCGCACCTCCCGCTTGCGCGCGTACGGCACCCGGTCCGGCACCCCGAGCGCCGCGCGCAGCAGCTCCTCCGTGCGCCGCGCCGCCATCAGCGGCCCCCGCCCCAGCCAGCAGAAAGCCACCGCACCCTGCTCCAGGAGCCGCGCCCCGCCCCGCTGCTCCGCCGTGATCCCGACCTTGACCAGCCCGGGCCCGAACCACGCCAGGTACACCCGGTACGGACGCGGATCGTCGGGCACGCCGTCCGCCGCCACCGAGAACGCCCGGTCGAGCCGCGCACACTCCGGACAGCGCGCCTGCGTGGCCCGCCCCGGCACGACGGCCCGCAGGGGACACGGATTCCCCCGGGCCCCCACGCACCGCCGCTCACCGACGGCCCGGAACCCTATGTCCGCCCCGTACGCGAGGGCACTGTCCCGGCCCCCGGCCCACCGCAGCACGGGCTTCCCACCCGGCCACCCGAGCCCCGCGCAACGCCACTCCACTCCGCGACTCCGATCTTCCCGCCGAGTTCCCTCGTCCCCGGACAACGCAAAAGGCCCCCGGATCATCTCCGGGGGCCTCTCGGCTGTGTGCACTCGGCAGGATTCGAACCTGCAACCTTCTGATCCGTAGTCAGATGCTCTATCCGTTAAGCTACGAGTGCTTGTCTTTTCTTTTGTTCTCGTCTCCGCTTCCTGGCCCTTCGGCCCGTTCGCGGCGACAGGAAGAACATTACATGACTGCCGCCGCCATGTGAAATCCGTTCGGTGGACCCCTTGTGAGCTGCGAAAACGCACTGGAGCCCCGGTCCAGTGGACCGGGGCTCCAGGTCGAGCTGCGGAGGCGGAGGGATTTGAACCCTCGATGGGATTTAAGTCCCAAACCGCATTAGCAGTGCGGCGCCATAGACCGGACTAGGCGACGCCTCCAGCTTGCACACCTGCGCGAGCGCGGGTGGTTGCGTGCAGATGATGACACAGCCGGGCGGCTCGTCACCAATCGCGGCCCCTACGGTACTAGCCCCGCGGTCCGCGGGGCAAAGCGATACGCGCCACCGCAACGTCGGGGGGGCGTACGGCGTTAGAGCGGTAGAGCCACCCGTCCCAGGGCGGCCCCGTCGCCTTCTCCGTGGAGCCCGAAATGCTGCGTCGCCTCGCCCTCACCGCCGCCGCCTCCGCCGCCGCGCTGTCCGCCGTCCCCGCCGCCGCCCACGCCGGCCCGCCCCTCACGCCCCCCACCGACCGGCTCACCGTGACGGTCTCCGACTCCGGGGGGCCGAGCGACGGGACGTACGTACTGAAGTGCCACCCGACGGGCGGCACCCACCCGGACGCGGCCGACGCCTGCGCGCGGCTCGACGACGTCACGGTCTACGGCAGGGACCCGTTCGCGCCCGTGCCGCGCGACGCGATGTGCACGATGCAGTACGGCGGGCCCGCCACCGCGCACATCAAGGGGACCTGGCAGGGGCGGCCCGTCGACGCCACGTACGACCGGAGCAACGGCTGCGAGATCGGGCGGTGGAACGGACTCGTGCCGGTGCTGCCCGCGACCTCGCCGTGACCAGGCGGTACGGAAAACTCACACGTTCTGCGTGCGACCTCCCTCTCATCCGGCGTCGCGCGCACAACCTCTCCCCGTAGACTCCCTCCCGTGACACGCCACGGGCCGACGGGCAAGATGGCCTGAGCGAGTCGGCAAGAAGCGGTAATCAGGGAGGAAGCGTCGTCGTGAGCAGCAGGCCATCCCGAGGCGCTGCTCGCCTCGCAGCCATACTCGACGCGCTCCCGGACGCGCTCGTGCTCGTCAACGCCAACGGCACGGTCGTGAACGCCAACGCCATCGCCCTCGAGGCGTTCGAGGCACCCGGCACCGCGCTCGTCGGGCGCGGTCTGCTCGATCTGCTGCCGGGGTTCGACTCCCGGCTCATCCCCGGATCCATGCGGCGCCCGGACACCATCGACGAGCGCGGGCGCACCAAGCCCACCCGGATGACCGCCCGGCGCACGGACGGCATCGAGTTCCCCGTCGAGGTCACCAGCTCCCCGCTGGAGGACAGCAGGGCCGCGTACGACGCCCATGGGTACACCGGCGACGAACTCCTGATGCTCGTCGTGCGGGACCTCTCGGGCACGGTGGACACCGAGGCCGAACTCGCCCGCTCGCAGCGGCAGACCGAGATGATCCTGCGCGCCGCGGCCGAGGGCGTCGTCGGCACGGACACCGACGGACGGGTCGTCCTGGTCAACCCGGCGGCCGCCCAGATACTCGGTTTCCGCGCCAGCGACCTCGGCGGGCAGGAACTGCACCCGCTGGTCCTGCACTCGCGCGCCGACGGCGAGCCCTTCCCGTACGACGAGTCCCCGCTCGCCGACACCCTGCGCTCGGGGCGCAAGCACCGGGTGCGCGGGCAGGTCCTGTGGTCCAAGAGCGGCGCCAAGGTGCCCGTCGACCTGACGACCTCGCCGGTGCGCGACGGGGACCAGTTGGTCGGCGCCGTGATGACCTTCACCGACCGCAGGCCGTACGACGAGCTGGCCGAGAAGTACGAGGCCGCGCTCGCGCGGCACGCGGAGGAGCTCAAGGCCGCCGCCGACGAGCGCGCCGCGGAGATCAAGGCCGCCGAGGAGCAGCGGGCCGAGGAGCTCGCCGCCGAGCAGGAGCGGTACGCGGCGCTCGCCGAGCGCGAGAAGGACCGCTTCGAAGAGCTGGCCGAGCGCGAGAAGGGGCGGTACGAGGCCCTGGCCGCGCGCCACGAGCAGCTGCTCGCCGTCCTCGGCTCGTCCCTGCGCGGCCCCCTCGACGAGCTGCGCCGCGAACTGGCCGCCCTGGCCTCCGACGACGCGGGCCAGCTGTGGCCCGAGGCCAACCAGGTCCTGCACCACCTGTCCGCCGGATACGCCCGGATGACCACGCTCGTCGACAACGTCCTCGGCTTCCAGCGCCTCGACGCGGGCGACGCGCAGCTGTCCCGTACGACGGTCCTGCTCGACGCGGTCGTCGCCGCCGGTGTGGAGGGCGCGGTCGAGCTGATCGGCCCCGGGCGCGCGCAGTTCGCGGTGCACGCGCCGCCGATAGAGCTCACGGTCGACGCGGAACAGCTCGCCACGGCGCTCGCGCATCTCGTCGCGGACGTGGCGGGGATCGACGCGACCGGCAACGCGCGCGCGGGAGTCGGCGCCGACGCCGCGGCCGGCTACGTCGACTCGACCATCGTGGTGGCCGCGGCCCAGCGCGGCGAGGTCGTCCGCATCGAGGTGCGCGGGCCGTACGCCGGGGGAGACCCGGTGCACGAGCCGATCGTGCGGGGCATCGTGCGGGCCCACGGAGGCGTGCTGCAGACGCATGAGGTGCCGGGCATGGGCGGCAGTGCGTACGTGCTCGAAGTGCCGGTGGGGTCGCGGTCGGCGGCCGACGCGGTCTCTACGGAGAGGGCGGTCTCTACGGAGACGGCGGTTCCGTCCGCTCCCGGGGCGGGGGCTGTTCCTGCCTCCGTTCCCGGTAGTTCGGTCGTGGTGCCCGAGCAGGCTTCGGGCACGCAGGGTGGCGGGCGTCGGCGGGCTCGGCGTTCGTCGGTGGAGTCGTTCCTGGAGACCGGTGTTCCGGAGGCCGGGGTTCCGGGGACCGGTGTTCCGGGGGCGTCGGATTCTTCGGCCGCTGGTTCTTCTGCCGGTGATACGGAGGGTGGCGCCGCCGTCTCGCCGACCGGTACGGGGCGGCGCAGGGGACGGCGCGCGCCGGAGGCCTCTCCTGAGACGTTCGGCGGGCCGGTGCCTACTGATGCGGTGGCCGGGCCTCCGGCTGCCGGTCCCGCGGGTGGCCCCGGTGCGGGGACGCGGACTCCGGATACGCCCGGTGGGGCGTCCGGCGGTACGGGACGGCGACGCGGGCGGCCGAGTGCCGCCGAGGGTACGGAAGGCGCCGTGATGACGGCGGCCGAACACGCGGCCGGATCCGCCGCGTTGGGCGAGACGGTGCCGCCGCAGGGTGTGCCCGTCGCGGAGGGATCGACCGGGCGTCGCGCCCGGCGGGCCGGTGAGCAGCACGCGCTGCCCGCGCTGGCTTCGGGGCCGTCCGGCACGTCCGGCGTTGGCCCGGGTGGCGGTACGGGTGTCGGTACAGGTGTCGGTACGGGTATGGAGCTCGCCTCGGTCGAGGCCGGGGGCGGACAGGGCGACGCGCGGCCCACGGGGCGGCGGGCACGACGAGCCCTTGCCGCCGCCAAGGAGCGTGCCGCCGCGGAGGAGGCGAACAGCGGGCGCGTCTTCGCGCTGCCGCCCGCCGCGGCCGACCGCACGCCGGGCCAGGACGTCGCGGGGTACGCCCCCGCGGGGCACGCGGCGGGCCAGGAGTACGCGGCCGCGCAGGAGATCACCGGCCAGCACGCGGCGGCCGCGCGACGCGAGGACGACGACCACACGCCGCCGCAGCCTCATCCGGCGCAGGCCCCGACGGGCCGCCGCTCCCGCCAGACCCAGACGGGTGTCCCGCAGGCGCCCGGGGCCGCTGGGGTGCCTGGGGTTCCTGGGGTTCCTGGTCAGGGGGTTCCTGCCGAGGGTGGGCAGGCGCAGGAGAAGGCGCAGCCCCAGCAGGGCGTTCGGGGCGCCGGTCCCGGGCCGCTGCCCGCGCCGCAGCCGTGGCCCGACGGCACCACGCCGCCCGGCGGCGTGCCCGCCCAGGGCACCCCGCGCTCCGCGGGCACTCCGGCGCACGGCGTCCCGTCCCCGAACCGGGCGGCCCAGCCGCTGCCCGCCGAGGCCCCGGCCGGGGACCCCAACTCGACGCAGGGGCGCTCGATCAGCGTGCGGACCCTCGGGCAGGGCGTGCCGTTCGGCCAGCGGATCGGCGAGCAGCGCGGCGGTCCGCAGGCAACCGGCGCGCAGACAGGGGGCCCGCAGGCAGCCGGTCCGCAGAGTGGCCCACAGGCCGGTGCGGCCGTACCCGGCCAGGGTCACGGCCAGGGTCAGGGCCAGGGCCAGCAGCCGCCGCGCAACGCCAGGATCACCCCGTCGCCTCAGCCCCCGCAGCCCCCGCTGCCGCCCCAGGCACCGCAGCCCGGGCAGCCGCCCGCCGCGGCGGGACCGATGCCGGTACCGGATGCGCCCGCCGACCCGCAGGCGCCGCAGGCAGGTCCTGGCCAGCCGCAGGCGGGCGCCGCGCAGTCGCACACGCTCGGTGGCTCCGGGCGTCGGCGCCGGCTCGGCACGCCCCCCGACCCGGCGGCCGACGAGCGTCCGGAGACCTCCGCGCGCCCGCACCCGCAGCCCCAGCCGCACGCCCCGGCGCACCCCCAGTCCCGTATCGCGTCCACCACCGAGGGCGCCGGACGTTCGTACGCGATCGGCGCGCCGGACCAGGACGCCGACGAGGGTCCCGAACCGCTGGACGGTCCCGGCGGCGCCGTCGAGGTCGCGAACCGGCCCCAGCCCCAGCCGATGGACGACGAGCTGCCACCCGAGCCGCTCGACAACCCGCGCCGTCTCCTGGTGTGGCCCGCGCCCGACGTCACCACGCAGCAGGCGCTGAGCGACCGCGGCTACCGCCCGGTGATCGTGCACTCGCGCGAGGAGGTCGACGCGCAGATCGCGGCGTTCCCCGCGGCACTCTTCGTCGACCCGCTGACCGGGCCGATCACGCGTACGGCGCTGCAGTCGCTGCGCCAGGCGGCCGTGGCCGCCGAGGTGCCCGTGCTCGTGACGGCGGGCCTCGGCCAGGCGACGCGCGAGGCGGCGTACGGCGCCGACCCCGCCGTACTCCTGAAGGCCCTCGCGCCGCGCGACAGCGAGCAGCACCCGCCGCGGGTCCTCCTCATCGAGGAGCACGAGGAGATCGCGCTCGCCCTGACCGCCACGCTGGAGCGGCGCGGCATGCAGGTGGCGCGGGCCGAGAGCGACGCGGACGCGGTGACGCTCGCGGCGCAGATGCGGCCGAACCTCGTGGTGATGGACCTGCTCCAGGTGCGCCGCCGCAGGGCCGGAATCGTCGACTGGCTGCGGGCGAACGGCCAGTTGAAC
This sequence comes from Streptomyces sp. NPDC036815, assembly GCF_055609205.1. Classification (NCBI taxonomy): domain Bacteria; kingdom Bacillati; phylum Actinomycetota; class Actinomycetes; order Kitasatosporales; family Streptomycetaceae; genus Streptomyces; species Streptomyces sp. NPDC036815. The sequence continues at coordinate 157,279 of NZ_JBVJPW010000010.1, forward strand.
CGCACACCGCTGGTCGTCTACACCGCCGCCGTCGACGAGACGGAACTGCCGAAGCTCGCGGCGGGCGAGACCGTGCTGTTCCTGGCGGAGCGCTCCACCAGCACCGAGGTGCAGGGCCGGATCGTGGACCTGCTGGCGAAGATCGGCACGAACTAGCGGCGCGGGGTAGCCGTTCGGCTCAGCAGCGCGGGGGAGCGGCACGGAGACGGCACCCTGTGGGCCCTGCGCGCGGTCGCCGCCCTCCGGCTCGCGCTCGGTCAGAGCTTCGTGACGTCCAGCTCGCCGTCCGCGTACTGCCTGCGCAGCACCTTCTTGTCGAACTTGCCGACGCTGGTCTTCGGGACCGCGGGAATGATCGCCCAGCGCTCGGGGAGCTGCCACTTGGCGACGGTGCCTGCGAGGAAGTCGCGGAGGGTGGTGTAGTCGGCGGTCGCGTTCTCCTTCAACACCACCGTGGCGAGCGGGCGTTCGCCCCACTTCTCGTCGGGGACGGCCACGACGGCGGCCTCGGCGACGTCCGGGTGTGACATCAGGGCGTTCTCCAGGTCGACCGACGAGATCCACTCGCCGCCCGACTTGATGACGTCCTTGGCCCGGTCGGTGAGGGTCAGGAAGCCGTCCGCGGTGATCACGCCGACGTCGCCCGTCTTCAGCCAGCCGTCCTCGCTGAACTTGTCCTCGGGCCTGAGGACCTCACCGCCCGCGCCGCCGAAGTACGCGCCCGCGATCCAGGGGCCGCGCACCTCCAGCTCACCGGCCGCCTCGCCGTCCCACGGCAGGTGTTCGCCGCCGGGGCCGACCAGCCTGGCCTCGACCGAGGCGGGGAAGCGGCCCTGGGTGAGCCGGTAGCCGAACTCCTCGTCGGTGCCGATGGCGTGGGCCGGGGGGCGGGCGATGGTGCCGAGCGGGGAGGTCTCCGTCATGCCCCAGGCGTGGCAGACCCGCATGCCGAGCCGGTCGAAGGCCTCCATCAGGGACGGCGGGCAGGCCGAGCCGCCGATGGTGACCTGGCCGAGCGAACTGACGTCGCGCGGCTTCGCGGTGAGCTCGGCGAGCAGGCCCTGCCAGATGGTGGGGACGGCGGCCGCGTGGGTGGGCCGCTCCGCCTCGATCATCTCGGCGAGCGGGGCGGGCTGCAGGAAGCGGTCCGGCATCAGCATGTTCACGCCGGTCATGAAGGTGGCGTGCGGCAGGCCCCAGGCGTTGACGTGGAACTGCGGGACGACGACCAGTGAGGTGTCCGCGTCCGTCAGCCCCATCGACTGCGCCATGTTGACCTGCATGGAGTGCAGGTAGATGGAGCGGTGGGAGTAGACGACGCCCTTGGGTTCGCCGGTGGTGCCGGAGGTGTAGCACATGGCGGCCGCGGCACGCTCGTCCAGCTCGGGCCAGTCGTAGGCGGTGGGCCTGCCCGCGATCAGCTCCTCGTACTCGTGCACCTGGGCGTGGGCGCCCGCGAGGAGGGAGCGGTCGCCGGGGCCCGAGACCACCAGGTGTTCGACGGTCGTCAGCTGCGGAAGGAGCGGCGCGAGGAGACCGAGGAGGGAACCGTTGACGATGATGACGCGGTCGGCGGCGTGGTTCACGATCCACGTCAGCTGGTCCGCGGGCAGCCGCAGATTGAGGGTGTGCAGGATGGCGCCCATACAGGGCACCGCGAAGTAGGCCTCGACGTGCTCGCCGTTGTTCCACATGAAGGTGGCCACGCGCTCGTCGTCCGTGACGCCGAGCTCCTCGCGCAGGGCGTGGGCGAGCTGTGCCGTGCGCTCGCCGACCTCGCGGTAGCTGCGCCGCTGCGGTGCGCCCTCGCCGGTCCAGGTCGTGACCCGCGATGTCCCGTGCACGGTCATGCCGTGCCGGAGGATGCGGGTGACGGTCAGCGGTACGTCCTGCATCGTGCTCAGCACGGCGTCCTCCTGGGGCGACATCGCCTACGCGGCAGTAAAGGATGCGCTGATTCTGCGCGCATACCGCTTGGTATGTCACTACTCCAGGGGATGATCGATCATCGGCCGTGGCCCCGGCGGCGCCTCGTCCGCCCCCTGCGTGCCGTGCGTCCGTACCGCTCGCCTCGCCCACTCACTACGGCAGGTTCAGCGGACGGGGGTGAGCTCCGGGTCCTCACGGAGCTTGCCGAGCGCACGCGACACCGCGCTCTTGACGGTGCCGATGGACACCCCGAGCACCTCGGCGGTCTGCGCCTCGCTGAGGTCCTCGTAGTACCTGAGGACGACCATCGCCCGCTGCCGCGCCGGCAGCTTCATGATCGCGCGCCACATCGCGTCGCGGAGCACCTGCTGCTCCGCCGGGTCCCCGGCCGGTGCGACCTCGGGCTCCGGCAGCTCGTCGCACGCGAACTCGTCGACCTTGCGCTTGCGCCACTGCGACGTACGCGTGTTCAGCAGGGCCCGGCGCACATAGCCGTCGAGCGCGCGGTGGTCCTCGATCCGGTCCCACGCGACGTACGTCTTGGTGAGCGCGGTCTGCAGCAGGTCCTCGGCATCGCTCGGATTCGCGGTCAGCGAGCGGGCGGTGCGCAGCAGTACGGACTGGCGTGCCCGTACGTAGGACGCGAACGACGGGTACGAGGCGGGCCCGTTGGTCCGTGTCGGACCCGGGCGCCGCGTCGCGGCCTGCGATGCGCTGGTGCACACGGACACCATGGATGCGGTCATGGCTCCACGCTAGAAGCGCCCCCTACTTCTGCGGATCGGCCGCAGGTCCCGAAGCGGTGTCCGCCTCAGGTTGTACGAGTGGGGTTGCCTCCACCTCCTACAGGTGGAGGCGACGGAGCGCCCCTCTGAGGGTTCACCCCCGAGAGCCGCCCCGGCGCATCCTGCCCCCGGGGCGGCGGGTGGACCGGCGGCCCGGCTAGCCGATGCGCGCCACGGGGGCGTGCATGTAATTGCGGTCGATCATCAGTGTGCGCCCGCCGTGGCGCTCCTTCACGTTCCCCGCGTACTGGTGGATACGCCGGGCCGGACGCCATGCCTGGCTGCTCAGCATGGGCTCCCGGTACAGGGCAGGCTTGGTGTGCCAGCGCGCGAACCACATCACCGCCGGCAGGTCCCGCGCGCCCGCCCGCCGTGCCAGCTCCATGTGCCGCACTCCGGCGGCGGCGCTGCTGTAGAACCCGGGGACGTACCCCTGCCTGCGCACTTCGCGGTCCCAGGACCTGATGAAGGAGAGCGTGGTGTTGGCGCAGCTCTTCTTGCGGTAGCTGTAGGCCTCCATGTCCAGGTAGAGGGGGCTCTGCCGCTGGATGCCGATGGCCTTCGCCGCGCGTACCGCGTCGCGTGCCTCGTTCGTCCCCTGACCCCAGGGGTTCCGTCCGATGCTCACGTGCTTCTTGTTCCTGGCGACGACGCACGGCGACTGCGAGCCGACGTAGACCGGCAGGACCCGCCAGCCCATCCGCTTCATCGCGCGCATCCAGCCGTGGTTCAGCTGCGACTGGTTCTTGCAGGCCCGGCCGCGGCCCGCGTAGTAGATGCCGACGGCGCCGTAGCTGGACCGCTTCCAGCGCCGCATGGTGTCGGTGGACGGGGTGATGCAGGTGTCGAAGGCCCGGCCGCGGAAGGTCGACATCTTGGCGGCCGCCTGCGCGCCCGGCCGGACCGCACCACTCGCGGTTCCCGTGGTGTGGTCGGCCGCGATGCCCGGCGGTGACGCCGACAGGTCCGCGGTCAGGGCGGTCAGGACCAGGGCCAGTCCAATGATCAGCTTTCTCAGACGCATAAGGCGAGGGAACGTTCCGATCCGCGCGACGGACCGGGGACACGCGCTGCGTTCAGCCGTCTGACCCCAGAATCAGCCCCGATGTGGGGACACCCGTGCCTGCCGTCACCAGAATGCGCGTGGCGTCGGGTATCTGGTTCGCGGATGTGCCGCGGACCTGCCGCACGGCCTCCGCTATGCCGTTCATGCCGTGCAGATAGGCCTCGCCCAGCTGGCCGCCGTGCGTGTTCAGGGGGAGCCGCTCCTCGGCGACGAAGCCCGTCGCCTCACCGGGCGGGCAGAACCCGAACTCCTCCAGCTGCATCAGGACGAACGGGGTGAAGTGGTCGTAGAGGATCCCGACGTCGATGTCGGCCGGGGCAAGACCCGAGGTCCGCCACAGCTGCCGGGCCACCACCCCCATCTCGGGCAGCCCGCTCAGGTCGTCGCGGTAGAAGCTGGTCATCTGCTCCTGCGCCCGGCCCGCGCCCTGGGCCGCCGCCGTGACGACGGCGGGCGGGCGGGGCAGGTCGCGGGCCCGCTCCACGCTCGTCACCACGATCGCCTGCCCGCCGTCCGTCTCCTGGCAGCAGTCCAGCAGGCGCAGGGGCTCGACGATCCAGCGCGAGGCGGCGTGGTCCTCCAGCGTGATCGGCTTGCCGTGGAAGTACGCCGCGGGGTTGGTGGCCGCGTACTTCCTGTCCATGACGGCCACGTGGCCGAAGGCGTCCGGCGTCAGGCCGTACGTGTGGAGGTAGCGCTGGGCCGCCATCGCCACCCAGGAGGCGGGGGTGAGCAGACCGAAGGGCAGGGACCAGCCGAGCGCGGCGCCTTCGGCGGAGGGCTCGCGCCGCTGCACGCCGGAGCCGAATCTGCGGCCCGAGCGTTCGTTGAACGCGCGGTAGCAGACGACGACTTCGGCGACCCCCGTCGCCACCGCGAGCGCCGCCTGCTGGACGGTGGCGCAGGCCGCACCGCCGCCGTAGTGGATGCGGGAGAAGAAGGACAACTCCCCGATGCCGGACGCCTGGGCGACGGTGATCTCGGGGCTGGTGTCCATGGTGAACGTGACCATGCCGTCGACGTCGGCCGGTGTCAGTCCCGCGTCGTCGAGCGCGGCGCCCACCGCCTCGACGGCCAGCTTGAGCTCACTGCGCCCGGAGTCCTTGGAGAACTCCGTCGCCCCGATGCCGACGATCGCGGCCTTGCCGCCGAGACCGTCGCGCCGCCGGACGCTCATGCGGCACCTCCCGCGGGGACGGTCACCGTGACCGTGCCGGTGACGTGGTTGCCGATGCCGTTGGCCCCGACGACCCTGACGGTGGCCGTCTCGCCCTCGGGTGCGGGTGCGACCCGCTCGACAGTTCCCTTCAGCACCATCGTGTCTCCGGGGTAGTTGGGCGCCCCGAGCCGGATCGCCACCTTGCGCAGGACGGCGGCGGGGCCGAAGTGGTCGGTGATGTACCGGCCGACCAGGCCGTTCGTGGTGAGGATGTTCATGAAGATGTCGGGGGAGCCCTTGGCCCGCGCGAGCTCCGCGTCGTGGTGCACGTCCTGGTAGTCGCGGGACGCGATGGCACCGGCGACGATCAGTGTGCGGGTGATCGGGATCTCCAGCGGCGGCAGCTCTTCGCCCTGCTGCGGGTTCTCCCTCATGCCCTGCCCTGGGTTCTCCCTCATGCCCTGCCCTGGGTTCTCCGTTCCGCCCTGTCTCGTGTTCCGCGTCATGACGACTCCCCTTCCGACGCAGCCTCGGCAATCAACTCGCCCAATTCCTCCAGGACTTCGCTGCCGCAGCCCAGGTACGCGTCCAACTGCCGCCCCCACAGGAAGTGCCGGTGGACGGGATGGTCGAGGTCGGCCCCCATGCCGCCGTGCAGATGCTGGCCCGCGTGCACGACGCGGGTGCCCGCCTCCGACGCCCACCAGGCCGCGGTGAGCGCCTGTGTGGCGTACGGGAGGCCGGTGTCGCGGCGCCAGGCCGCCTCGTATGCGGTGACTCTGATCGCCTCCGTGTCCATGTACGCGTCGGCGGCGCGCAGTTGGACGGCCTGCTTGGCGGCGAGGGGGCGGCCGAACTGCTCCCGTTCGTTCGTGTGGGCCACCGCGCGGGCCAGCGCCCCCGCGCAGACTCCGGCCTGCAGCCCGGCGAAGGCGGTACGCGCACCGGCCCGCACGTCCTCGTACGCCGCGGGCCCGCCGAGACGCTCCCCCGGTGTCCGGTCGAGAACGAGCCGCCCCGCCGCCCAGGGCGCGGTCAGCTCGACCGGCTCCACCCGCGCGTCGGCCGCCCGCACCAGCCACAGGCTCCGGTCACCCGCCGCCACCAGGACGTGCGTCGCGTCCCGCAACCAGGGCACCCACGGCACGACACCGCTCAACGCCCCGTACGCGCCCCCTCCGGCCGCGCCTACGACCGCCTCGACCCCAACCGCGACCGCCTCGGCCCCGCCCGTGTCCGCCTCAGCCCAGTCCGTGCCCGCCTCAGCCCTGTCCGGGGGCGCCTCGACCCCACCCGCGACCGCCTCGACCTCACCCGCGACCGCCTCGGCCCCGCCCGTGTCCGCCTCAGCCCCGCCCGTGTCCGCCTCAGCCCTGTCCGGGGGCGCCTCGACCCCGCCCGCGACCACCTCGACCCCGCCCCGGGCCGGCAGCGCCCCCGTAGCGACCGCGCTTCCCTGCCGCAGCGCGGGCAGCAGGCGGGTCCGCTGCTCGGGCGTGCCGTGCGCGGCCACCGCGAGCACGCCGTAGACACAGCTCGCCGCGAACGGCACCTGGGCCGTGACCCGCCCCTGTTCCTCGAGCAGCAGCACGAGGCCGAGAAGCCCGAGGTCCTCCACCGCGCCCGGCAGCCCCGCCGCGCACAGCGCCTTCCACAGCTCGGCGTCCGAACCGGTCCCCGCCGCCGCGAGCCGCTCCGGGGTGGCCAGGTCGGCGAAGACCTCCCCGGCGAGATCACGCGCGGCCGCCTGCTCCTCCGTAGGCGTGAAGTCCATGTCAGCCCACGCTCCCCGCCACGTCCACGGCCCGGAACACCGGCAGCTCCAACTCCGCGTCCACCCGCCGGAATTCGAGCCGCACCGGCAGCCCGATGCGCACCTTGTCGTACGGCACTCCGACGATGTTGCTGACGATCCGCACGCCCTCCGCCAGCTCGACGAGCCCCACGGCGTAGGGCGGATCGAAGGCCGGGAAGGGTGGATGGTGCATCACGACGTACGAATAGACCGTGCCGTCGCCGCTCGCCCCGACCGTGTCCCACGCGGGCGACCCGCAGGCGTTGCACCCCGGAAGCCAGGGGAAGCGGAGCTCGCCGCAGCCGGTGCAGCGCTGGATCAGCAGGCGGTGAGCGGCGACGCCCGCCCAGAATCCGGCGTTGTCGCGATTGACGACCGGCCGGGGCCGCTCACCCTTCGGCCGCTGTTCCACCGGCGCGTACTTGAGGATGCGGAAGCGGTGCGTCCCGGCGAGGTCGTCGCCGACGCGGACGTCCATCCGCGTCGTGACGAAGTGGCCCGTGCCCAGCTTGGTCGTCTTGCGCTCCGAGACCGACTCGATCACCGCGTCGAAGGTGATCTCGTCGCCGGGCCGCAGCGCCCGCAGGTACTCCTGCTCGCAGTCGGTGGCGACCACCGAGGTGTACCCCGCGTCGTCGAGCAGCGCGAACAGCTCGTCGTGGGCGCGGAAGCGGCCGCCGTTCACGGAGAGGCCGCCCATCGTCCAAGCCTGCAGCATCGTGGCGGGCGCCACCGGATCCGCGCCCCCGTACGCGGAGTTGGTGTCGCCCATCGCCTCGCACCAGTGCCTGATCATCGGCCGGTTGACCGGGTCCTTGCCGCGCCCCGCCTCCTCCGCCGCTCTGCCCTCGAACGCCTTCAGCTCCTCGTACGCGATGTCCTTCACCGCCGCCCCCTCCGCATGCCGAGCCGCATCGTCGCGACGATCTCGCGCTGCACCTCGCTCACCCCGCCCCCGAACGTGTTGATCTGCGCGGCCCTGTTCATCCGCTCCAGCTCCCCGTCCCCGAACCCGCCCGGCGAACCGGCCCGGACCAGCCCCGCCTCTCCCGTGATCTCCTGACACATTCGGTACACCGCCACCGCCGATTCGGTGCCCATGAACTTCACGCCGCTCGCGTCGCCCGGCGCCAGCGCGCCCGCGCCCACATCGCCCACCAGACGCCAGCTGAGCAGGCGCGTTGCCGCGAGCCGGGCATGCACCTCGGCCAGCCTCGACCGCACCCACGGCGCGTCGATCCGGCGCTCGCCCGTCACCGGGTCGGGGGTCCGCGCAGCGTCCAGGGCCGCCGCGCAGAAGTCCTCCGCCTGCATGCCGATCGCGGCGAGGGCGACTCGCTCGTGGTTGAGCTGGTTGGTGATGAGGCCCCAGCCGCCGTTCTCCTCGCCCACGAGGTTGGCGGTGGGCACGCGGACCCCGTCGTAGTAGGTCGCCGTCGTCGTCAGGCCGCCCACCGTCTCGATCGGCGTCCAGGAGAAGCCGGGGTCGTCGGTCGGCACGAGCAGGATCGAGATGCCCTGGTGCTTGGGTGCGTCGGGGTCGGTGCGGCAGGCCAGCCAGATCCAGTCGGCGTGCTGCGCGTTCGAGGTGAAGATCTTCTGGCCGTCGATGACCCAGGAGCCTTCGCGGCCGTCGCCACCACGGGCAGTACCGGTGTCACGGGAACTACCGGTGTCACGGGCATCACGCACCGCCCTGGTCCGCAGGGACGCCAGGTCCGTCCCGGCGGAGGGCTCGCTGTAGCCGATCGCGAAGACGAGGTCGCCGCTGAGGATGCGCGGCAGGAAGGCGGCCTTCTGCTCCTGCGTGCCGTACTTCATGAGCGTCGGCCCGACGGTGTTCAGGGTGACCATCGACACCGGTGCGCCCGCGCGGTAGGCCTCGTCGAAGAAGATGAACTGCTCGTCGGCGCCGCGCCCTTGGCCGCCGTACTCGACGGGCCAGCCGAGGCCGAGCATTCCGTCGGCCCCGATGCGCCGCAGCAGGCGGCGCTGGGCCGGTCCGTCGGCCGCGTCGGGCGGCCCCTCGGGCATCACGTCCCGGAAATACGCGCGCAGTTCGGCGCGGAGTCGGCGCTGGCTTTCGGTGGGGGCGAGGTGCACGGTGGCGGCCTCTCCGTCTCGGGTCCATCTCGTACCGACAAGGGTTTCTGACTGTCCGTCAGATACCGGCCCGGTGTCAAGAGATCACCCACCGCCGACCACGCACGGGGGCGGCTCCCCGAAGCGGGGCGCGACCGCGCACGGAGAAGGTGGTTCCCGAAGCGGGACGCCGCCGCGCACGACGGCGGCTCGCCGAAGCGGGGCCCGGACACCTCCTGAAGATGCCGCCCCGAACACGCCTGTGCGGCGGCGCCGAAGCACCGCCGCACAGGACGTCACACCCCACTGCGCACGCCCCTTGGAGTCGTCCCGAGCGACTCCAGGGGCCGCCGGCTCACCAGAGTTCGGTGAAGTTGACCGCGATGTTCTCGTTCGACTGGTCGATCGCCGTGAACGCGGAGCCGTTCACCTGGGCGGTGTTGCTCTGGTTGGAGGCGCCGTTGCCGACGGCCTGCTGCTGCGTCGTGGACGAGTTGCCGTTGTTGTTGTGGCCGACGCCGCTGCCGTTCACGGTCGCCACGCCCGCATTGGATCCGTTGTTCGCGAAGGCTCCGTTGTCGGCCAGCGCGACGCCCGAGAAGAGCGCTGCGGCCAGCGGCACGGCGGCAGCGGCGGCGATGATGCGGGCGGTACGGATGCTTGCCATGTCAATTCCTCCAGAGCAGGAGGTACACACCGGCTCCTGGCCGGGCGTACCCGAAGTGCGGCTTTTTCCAAGGCAGTTGGCCGACCGTCTTGGAGATCTGTGCGGCGTCGCGACTCCAGAGTTGCCCACCGAATCCCCGGCGAACCACCCTGGAAGCCGTGATTCCCCCGCAAGCGTGATGACATGTCGATAAACGTGCCGCACGCCCCCTGAGTCCCGCCCGTGTCACGGGCCGACCCCGCGCCACCCTCCCCGATCCGCGGCCGCACGCCAGGCGCCGCACGGGATGAAGCGTTACGGCAGCGGCCTCGCGGACCCCCGCGAGGAGGCCCGCGCGAGGGGGCGCCGCCCCTCCGAAAGCGCACCACCCCCGCCATCTCCCGACCGCCCCCTCTTCCCTTCTTCGAACGTGTGTACGAACATGAAGTCATGGCCCCCATCGACCGCCATGCCGCCGAACACCCCTCCACCGAGCCCCGAACCACCGGCCGCCCCACCACCGGCCGCCCCACCGCCGACAGCTCCCCTGCCGACAGCTCCCCTGCCGAGAGCTCTGCTCCCGAGCACCCCACCCCCGACAGCTCCGCCCCCGAACGCCCCGCACCCGAACACCGAAGCGGCGACCGCCGAGCCAGCACCCTCGCGCTCGCCCACGCCCTGTCCGCCGCCGAGCGCGGCCTCGCGGTCATCCCGCTGTCCCGCACCAAGCTCCCCGCCCTGCGCTCCCCTCACCACGACGAGCCCCACCCGGCCCTCTGCCACGGTGAATGCGGACGCATCGGGCACGGCGTGCACGACGCGTCGACCGACCCGCGGCGCATCCGGGAACTCTTCGCCGCCGCCCCCTGGGCCACCGGCTACGGCATCGCCTGCGGACTGCCGCCGCACCACCTGATCGGCATCGATCTGGACACCAAGTCCGGTACGGACGCTCCGGCGGCCCTGCGCGAACTGGCCCTGCGTCACCTCTTCACGATCCCCGACACCGTCGTCGTGACGACGCCGAGCGGCGGCCGCCACCTCTGGCTGGCGGGTCCCGAAGGCACCGTGGTCCCCAACTCGGCGGGCCGGCTCGCCCCCGGCATCGACATCCGGGGTGCGGGCGGCTACCTCGTCGGCCCCGGCTCCCGTACCGAACACGGCGTCTACGGCACCGTCCCCGGCACGTCCCACCTGCCACCGGCGCCCTGCCCGCCCGCGCTGCTGCGCCTGCTCGTGCCCCCGCCGCGCGCCGCTCACCCATCACCCCACCAGCCGCCCCACCCGGCCGGGCACGCCTCGGCGGAGAGCCAACGCGGCCAAGGCCTGGTGCAGTTCGTGCTCGCGGCGCACGAGGGCCAGCGCAACACCCGTCTCTTCTGGGCCGCCTGCCGTGCCTACGAGAACGGCATCGGCGAGGCTCTGGCCCCTCAGCTCACCGACGCTGCCCTCCGCGTCGGCCTCACCGAGCGCGAGGCCCACTCGACGATCGCCTCGGCGGCACGCCTGACGGGGCACGCCTGACGGGTACGCCCGATGAGCCCGTCCGACGAGCCCGCCTGACTCCGGCGTGCCCCGAATGGAGGGCAAGAACGTGTCCGAGAGCGCGGCGAAGCGTTGGTCACGCGGGCGCCCGACAGGTGTGCTGCTCCTCTGCCGGAGCGACGTCGTGTAGTGGCCCGGCGGGGCGCCTTTCGACTGGCACGTACTCAAGGAGAAACAAGCATGTCCGCAATGAAGAAGACCACCGCTGTCGTTCTGGGCACCGGCGCCCTCATCATGGGCGGCGCGGGCCTCGCCAGCGCCGACGCCGGAGCCCAGGGTGCTGCCGTGAACTCGCCGGGCGTCATCTCGGGCAACGCCATCCAGGTCCCGGTCCACGTCCCGATCAACCTCTGCGGCAACACCGTTGACATCATCGGCCTGCTCAACCCGGCCTTCGGCAACACCTGCGTCAACGACTGACCCGTCACACCACGCCGTAAGGGGCCCCAGCCCGCCCCGCACGGCCCCGGCCGAGCGCGCCACCGCCCTTCCTTCTCGGTGGCGCGCTCGCGCGTTCCACGGGACGCGGAGGGCAGTCCTAAACAAGCCACCCTAAGAACGTGCCCGTCCCGATGCCGGTGCCGGTGCCAGTGCCCGTGCCGGTGCCGGTCGAGTGAGGAGCGTACGGAGATCGATGACGCGGTAGCCGCGGGCTCCGGCCGCGTCGAGAATCCGTGGCAGAGCCCTCGCGTCGATCACGACGCCCTTCTTCGTAGACGTGCCGACGTGCAACTGCAGGATGAGTCCCGGACGCAGTGCGTCAAGTGCTCTGCCCACCGCGAGATCCACGGTCATGCCGCCCTCGGCGCCCTTCCAGCCGTTGGTGTCCGCGCTGAATTCGACGTCGGCGAATCCGAGCGCGTTGAGCTCTCTGATGTGCGCGGGGCTGGTGGCGCTGTAGGGGAACCGGAAGAACGGGGTCAGATTGCTCCCCGCCCCGGCCGTACGCAGGCTCTTGTCCGCTGCCAGGACCTCCCGGGCTCTCCCCGCGGCGGTCAGGTCCTTGAAGTAGGGGTGGCTGTAGGAGTGGTTGCCGAGGCCATGTCCTTCGAGCGCGACGCGCCGCACCGCTTCGGGGTGCCGGTCGGCGAAGTCGCCGGTCAGGAAGAACGTGGCGGGCAGGTGCCGGCGGGCCAGTTCACCGAGGACGGTGTCGAGGCCGTCGACGTTCCAGGCCGCGTTGAACGTCACGGCCATGACGCGTTCGCGCGTACGCATGACACGGTTCTCGGACCCGAACAGCGACGCCAGCCCGGACTTGTCGGAGCCGGTCCCCGGCCCGCCCGAGGCGGCCTGGGCAGGCCTGCAGGGCATCGCCGACAACACGGCCCCCGCGAAACCGAAGAGCCCTGCGACCAGCGCGCGTCGCCGAGAGGGCACGGCACGGTACGGGCTCACGCGCACGGTGGCCACGTCGAGTTCATCGTCCACCCCCCAGACCCTGCCCGACACCACCGCACCGCCCCGGCCACCACGCCGGACGTGGGGAGGCCGGACACACCAAAGCCGGGCACGCGAAAAAGGGCGCTCCCTGACCGGGAGCACCAGGAGCCAACCCGCCCGATAGGTTCGCGGAACTGGCCCGCATCTGGACACAGAGCAGGCAAACACCTCTCGCGGGCATGTCGTGCGCGTCACCATCGGCTGCGTGACCATAGACAAGCGCCGTCCCAAGCAGCCGGGCCGTCACACGCCGGACCTGTGGCCGGTGTGGCTCGTCGCCCCCATCGCTCTGGTTCTCGTCGCGGCGCTCGCGTACGGCCTCTACCAGGGAGCGGACGCGCTCCTCACCGCGGAGAAGGTCGGCAAGGCTCCGGTCGAGGTTCAGGACGTCCTCAAGACGACGGTCACCGTTCTGACCCTGGCTGGTGCCGTCCTCGCCGGCCTGTACGCGTACCGCAAGCAGCTCCTCGACGAAGGAGCCTCCTATCGCGCGGACGCCACCCAGCTCGCCGACCGGTACACCACGGCGGCCGAGCAACTCGGCCACGACCAGGCCGCGGTGCGCCTCGCCGGGGCGTACGCGATGGCGCGCTTGGCCGATGACTGGCCCGAGCAGCGTCAGGTGTGCATCGACGTGCTGTGCGCCTACCTTCGGATGCCCTACGAGCCCGACCCCACTGCGGCGGGATTCGTGAAAGGCGAGCGGGAAGTCCGCCTGACGATCATCCGGACCATTCGTGATCACCTTCAGGACCCCACCGTGCCGACCACCTGGTGCGGGTGCGACCTGGACTTCACGGGGGCCGTCTTCGACGGCGGCGACTTCACGGGCGCCCTGTTCTCCGGCGGCACGGTCGACTTCAGCGGCGCGACGTTCTCCGGTGGCGTGGTCCACTTCATCCGTGCGACGTTCTCCGGAGGCATGGTCGACTTCGATGGCGCGACGTTCTCCGGAGGTGTGGTCCACTTCGATGGCGCGACCTTCTCCGGCGGCAGGGTCCACTTCGTCCGCGCCAGGTTCTCGGGCAGCGCGGTCTACTTCATCCGCGCGACGTTCTCCGGCGGCGTGGTCGACTTCACCATCGCGAGGTTCTCCGGCCGCGGAGTCGCCTTCGGCGGCGCCACGTTCTCCGGCGGCGCGGTCCACTTCAGCCGCTCGCTATTTTCCGGCGGCTCGGTCGCCTTCGACGGCACGAAGTTCTCCGGCGGCACGGTCGATTTCGAGGGCGCGACGTTCTCCAACGGCACGGTCGTCTTCCATAACGCGACGTTTTCCGACGGCACGGTCGACTTCAGCGGCGCGACGTTCTCCGGTGGCACGGTCGACTTCGCGGATGCACGCATTCATGCCGAAGCGGCCATCAGTTGGGGCCCGTTCCCGGTGATACCCACCAATCAGCCCTGACCTCAAGCCGGGACGCCGGCGCGTACGAGGGAGACGGGCTGAACACCGGAAGGGGTGCCCTTCCATGGAGGGGCATCCCTTCTGCCACTCGGTGCCCTTGCCCCCCGGTCGAGATCACCGGGCAAGGCATACGAGCCGTCACTCACCAGCCAAAGGGCTTACTCAGCAGGATGGAACTTTGACCCGGTCAGTGTGATCAGAGGTGAGCGTCGCCATCGTTTCGGCGTAGGCGCTCCAGGCGTTGCCCTTGGCGGCATAGTTCATCTTGTTGGTCATTCTCCAGTCTCCCTCCTCGCACGGATAGCCGGCGCCCTGGAGCTTGAGCATGCCATTGCCGGTGGCCCCGGAATACTCGCCGCTGTACTGCTTTCCGCTGGGGCTGGTGAGGCTGTAGGAGCCAGTGCCCTGACAGGCGACCTTTGGCCACTCGGTGAGGTTGCCGATGGCGTGGTTGTCGTACTTGCACCAGTGTGCCGCCGCCTCGGGCTGCACCTTTCCGCCGCCCTTGAGCAGGCAGCGACCGCTTTTCACTTCGAACGTCGGGTTGCTGACCCGGTCGTGGTCAAAGGTCGCTTCAGCGCATGACCACCCGCGCTTCCAGTCGATGTCCGACTGAGTAGTCGGGACTTTTCCGCCCTCGAGGGGGACCCACTTGCCGTTGACGCACTTGGCCAGCAGCTTGCCGGTGTCATCGCCGTAGAACTCGCCCTCTGGGACAACCGTGCCCGTCCAAGTGCAGTCCCGCGTGGGCTGCCCGAGCGGAGAGGCAAGAGCGACGGGCGCGGATAGCGCGGCTGCAGTCCCCAGGATCGTAGTCAGAGTCAGAGCCGTGCGGAAGATGGGCATGATCGTCTCTCTGTTCGGATGGGAACTGACCACCCATCTAGTCCCCGACGAGATAGTGCAATAACGGTGCGTGACTATTTGGAGTCGTTTGGCTCAGCGCGCCCGCTCGGCTTCCCTCGAATCGCGATCGTCAGTCGCTTCGGGTGCGCACCTCTCCGCCCACGATGCCCGAGAGCGACGCTCCCAGTGGCGAGACAGACCTCACGAAGATGGAGCCCACGGCTCTGCGGAGCGTGTATGGCTCCATACGTGAGTTCCGGGGCCACCTATCCGGATGACGAGGCGACCTCTCGTCAACTTGACACGAAATGGATCGAACCTGCTTCCGCCCCGGCTCCGGTCTGAGATTCTGGAGACTGATCGAGAGGGGCCGCAGGTATGGAGTGGAAGACCCACGGAGAGCGTCAGGTCTACACCAACAAGTGGGTGAATCTGTGTCTGGTCGACGTCCAACAGCCTGACGGGCGCCGGTGGGAGTACCACGTCGTACGTCTGCGGCACCTGGCCGTGGCCGCCGTGGTGAACGACCGCCAAGAGGTTCTGATGATGTGGAGGCATCGCTTCATCACGAAGTCCTGGGCATGGGAACTGCCCATGGGCCTGGTGGAAGAGGGCGAGACTCCTGAAGAGGCGGCGGCCCGCGAGGTGTTGGAAGAGACGGGTTACCAACCTGGCCCCATCAAGCCCCTCGTCTACGGCGAGCCCGCCAACGGGATCACCGACTCGCAGCACCACGTCTTCCGCATCGACGGCGGGACCTATGCGGGCCCACCAACCGAGAAGAACGAGTCGGACCGCGTCGAGTGGATTCCCCTCTCAGAGGTGCGCGGGATGATCGACCGCAAGGAGATCGTGAGCAGTGGATCGCTCATCGGCCTCCTGTACCTCCTCATGGACGAATCGATCCGCTGACCGGCGGAAGGAGCGCCCGTAGCCTCGCCTCGAAGGCCAGCGCTACGGGCTCGTTCCTATGCGGGGCGAGCTGGTCGTAGAACTCCCTGAGGTGGCCCGCGACCCGCTCGGACGCCACCGTCGAGGCCGACTCCAGTGCCTGACTGGCGGTATGGCAGGCCTGATCCAGCTTTCCCTGGTCCAGCTGCGTACGCGCGAGCCAGAACGAGTGGAAGGCCCGGCCGCGCTGGTTGGCGCGGTCTTCTCGACGTAATGCGTCCGCGATCAACGGCTCCGCGATCACGGCCTCACCCAACCGTCCGTGCGCAATGCCGGTGTCCACGATGAGCTTCGCCTCGTCGAAGTAGGACACCCACGACGGGTCCGGGTCTGCCGCCTGGATCTGCTCGAACTGGCGGTGTGCCTCCCCCAGTGCCCGGTGGGTGGAGTCCCGGTTCCCGAGCGTGGCGTGCGCGAAAGCCTCCCGCATGGCAAGCATCGACAGGACACGCGGGGTCGTGCCCAGAGTTGTTCGGGCCTGGTCCTGGGCGGCGTTCACGTAGGCCAGCGAGTCCGCAGGCTTGTCCTCATAGGTGGCCTGCAAGCTCAGGCAGCCCAGGATGTTGGTCATGGCCTGCCGGTCGTCGCTCTCCCTGGCGAGCTGCAACGCCTGCGTGAAGTAGGCCGTCGCCTGGTGGTACTGGCGGGCGTCGAAGTAGGTCCACCCCGCCATGCGTGCAAGCTCGGCGGCGACGCCGTACAGGCCGTTCTGGATGGCGGCGGGCCCGTTCTCCTTGAGTCGCCCGATCACATAGCGCAGCTGCCCGATGATGGCCGGCCGCAGTGCCTCGCCCCCGTGCTGGTCGTCCTGGCGCCAGTAGCCCTCGATGGACGACTGAAAGGCCGTGAGTGTCACCGCGTTGAGGCTCGTCCTGGTAGTCAACGCCAAGATGCTGTCTACGTCGGTGCCTGGCAGCATCGACGGTCCAAGCGTCTCCGGACTCGGCTCCTGCGGCCCCTCGGGTTGGCTGACCTCAAGTGGCTGAGGGGTTTCCCAAGGCCGTCGCGCGAGCCCCAGCATGTGTCCTGGAATGCGCAGACCGTCCGCGATGCGTTCGACCACGTCCATGTGCAGCAACCGACGTCGGCCCGCGATGACTTCACCGACACGGCTCGGAGTCAGATCACACTGTCTGGCGATCATTGAGGGGTAGACGCCCGCCCTGATCTTCACCATCCGGAAGACCCGGGCGAAGTCCCGCACGCGGCAGGCTTCGATCATCTCGGGGTCAGTCAGCAGCCCGGCAGGAAGTTCCTGCGGATGGGCCTGCCCGGTCATCGCGAAGCTCCCACGGACTACCCAACGTTGCCGCGTGTCACCTGCCGTGATGGTACCCAAGTCGGGTAATCAGCTGGGCCTTTCAGCGCGGTCACCGCACTCGCGATGCTTCGAGCATGGCGAACGAACAGCTACCAGCTGCTAGCCCGGCAGCGCGGCCCTCCGGCTCGGAGCGCACCACACCTACCGCGAGATCATCACGCGCCCCTGGCACGCATGGAGGAGAGCTTGACGCGATCAGCGGTCCAGCCCGTCGCTTCTCTGCGCTCCCGCCCTCACCGAACAAAGCCGATCGAGATGCTCTCCCACGCTCAAGGCGCGGTGGGGGCGGGTGCAACAACAAAAGACCGGACCACCCCTCAGCCTGGACAGCATTCCGGGTGTTCCGGTCGCGGAAACCCTGATCAGGGCCCCGTGCAGAATCCATCGTGGTCCACGCCTGGTCCACGCCTGGTCCACGCCTGGTCCACACACACGAAAAAGGGTGCCCCTCGACGAGAGGCACCCTTCTGACCGGCACTCACGCCGATCTGCAAGCGGTGGGTGTGGGATTTGAACCCACGGTGGCGTGAACCACGACGGTTTTCAAGACCGTTCCCTTAGGCCGCTCGGGCAACCCACCCCGCGCCGTCCCACCGGAAACGGAATCAGGACGGCGCGAGCACAAGACTAGCGGGTCAGCTGTCGCCCTTGCGCTGGCCCAGGGTCACGTCGACCGTGTGCTCCTTGCCGTCGCGCTGGTACGTGATCTTGACGGTGTCGCCCGGCTTGTGGGTCCAGATCTGGCCGATCAGGGTCGGGCCGCTGTCGACCACCATGTCGTCCAGCTTCGTGATGACGTCGCCGGGCTTGAGGCCCGCCTTGTCCGCCGGGCCGTTCGGGGTGACCGGCTGCGTCGTGTTGCCCGCGCCCTCCCGGCTGATGGTCGCGCCGTTGCCCTCCTGCTGCAGGGAGACCGAGGCGCCGATCACCGGGTAGACGGGCCGGCCGGTCTTGATGAGCTGCTGGGCGACCTGCTTGGCCTGGTTCACCGGGATCGCGAAGCCCAGGCCGATGGAGCCGGACTGGCCGCCGCCACCGCCGAGGCCGCCGCCGCTCTCGGCGGGCTTGATCGCGGAGTTGATGCCGATGACCGCACCGCGCGCGTCGAGCAGCGGCCCGCCGGAGTTGCCGGGGTTGATGGACGCGTCGGTCTGCAGCGCGCTCATGTACGAGCTCTTGCCGCTCTGGCCGCCGTCGCTGGAGGTCACCGGGCGGTTCTTGGCGCTGATGATGCCGGTGGTGACGGTGTTCGACAGGCCGAAGGGGGCGCCGATCGCGATGGTCGAGTCGCCGACGGCCACGCGGTCGGAGTTGCCGAGGGCGAGCGGCTTCAGGCCCTCGGGGGCGTTCTTGAGCTTGATGACCGCCACGTCGTAGCCCTCGGCGCGGCCGACGACCTCGGCGGCGTACTTCTTGCCGTTCGAGAACGTCACCTGGAGCTTGCCGCCCTCCGCGGCCGACGCCACCACGTGGTTGTTGGTGAGGATGTGGCCCTGCTTGTCGTAGACGAAGCCGGTGCCCGTGCCGCCCTCGCCGCCGCCGCTCTGCGCCTCGATGGTCACGACGCTCGGCAGCGCGTCGTTCGCGGTCTTGGCGACGGAGCCGGGCTCGCGCTTCAGGTCGGCGGGGGTGTCCGCGGCGGAGACCGTCGTGGAGCCCGTGTTGTCGTCGTTCCGCTCGGCCGCCCAGTAGCCGACGCCACCGCCGATGCCGCCCGCGATCAGGGCGGCAGCGAGCACCGCGGCGACCAGGCCGCCGCGCCGGCCGCCGGGCTTCGGCTCCTGCGGGTGGTACGAGGCGCCCCAGCCGGAACCGGAGCCGCCGTCCGTGGCGTACGAGGGAACGGCGGGCGGCGGCGGGGGCGGCCAGTGCCCGGCGGCGGGAGCGGCCCCGGGAGCGTGCCCCGGAGCGGCCTGCGGAGCTCCCGCGTGGGCCGGGGCGTGCCCGGGAGCGGCGTGCGCCCCCTCGTGACCCGGCTGCCCGGCGGACGCGGTGGCACCCGCGGAGGCCGGAGCCGCGGCACCGGGCTCGGCCCCGGCGGCGGAACCGGCGATACCGGCTGAACCGGCGGTACCGGCCGCAGGACCCCCGGCAGCGGAGTCGGCAGGAACAGCGGGAGCGTCCACCGGCGCAGGGGGCGCGGACGGGGCCTTGGGTACCTCGTTGCCCTCGTTCTCGGTGCTCACAGCTCTTCTCCTCGGTCCATGCTGTCGTTGCGTGCGTTCTCGGTCACGGCCTGGCTGTGCCAACTGTGCAGCTGTCATCTCTGAGCATCTGTCTGCAGTCAGCTTTTCCCATGGGCTGTCAGGGCACCATAAGCCGAGCCTGTGTGTCCGGCGCTCCCGGAGGGTGCCGTCCGGCGAGCCGTCGAGTACCCCGTGATGGCACCATGACGCGGTGACCCTCGCACGACAGCACCAGATCCAGGTCGTCGCCCACCGCGGAGCCTCCCAGGACGCTCCGGAGCACACGCTGGCTGCCTACAAGAAGGCGGTCGACGACGGTGCCGACGCTCTCGAATGCGATGTACGGCTCACCGCCGACGGGCACCTCGTGTGCGTCCATGACCGGCGCGTCAACCGTACGTCGAACGGCCGCGGGGCCGTCTCCGCCCTCGAACTCGCCGATCTCGCCGCCCTGGACTTCGGGTCCTGGAAGAAGCAGCACGGGGAGGCCGACGAAGGGCCCGACTGGGAGGGCTCCGCGGGCGAGGCCACGTCCGTGCTGACCCTGGAACGCCTCCTTGAACTGGTGGCCGAAAGTAATGCCTCCGGGCGGCGGGTGCGGCTGGCGATCGAGACCAAGCACCCCACGCGCTGGGCGGGCCAGGTCGAGGAGCGGCTGCTTCTGCTGCTCAAGCGCTTCGGTCTGGACGCCCCCTCCAGTGAGGCCGAATCGCCGATCCGGGTCATGAGCTTCTCCGCGCGTTCGCTGCACCGCGTGCGGGCCGCGTCGCCGATGCTGCCGACCGTCTACCTGATGCAGTTCGTCTCGCCGCGCCACCGGGACGGACGCCTTCCGGCGGGCGTCCGCATCGCAGGCCCGGGCATGCGGATCGTGCGCAACCACCCCGGGTACGTGGCCAAGCTGAAACGCGCGGGACACCAGGTGCACGTGTGGACGGTGGACGAACCCGCGGACGTGGAACTCTGCGCCGAGCTGGGTGTCGACGCGATCATCACCAACCGCCCCAAGCAGGTTCTGTCCCACCTGGACCGTCTGGGACTCCATTAACTCCGGTTACAGGGAGTGCACCGGCGCGTTCGGTCCGTATTCGATCGTTACGAGTGCGTCACCGGACGGGGATTGGCCGGTTTCCGGTCCAGTCCATTGGGGCATCCACACCGTGGCGTGGGGCGAAGGAGGTCTCGGGGGTGGCGTTGGTGGTGGCACGGGAGGTGCCCACGTCGTCGAGCATGGCCGTTCCCCATGGCCCTGCGGGCGTGGGGGAAGCGAGACACCGTATGCGCAATCAGCTGCGCATGAGCGGGGTCCCGGAATCGGTGGTCGACGATGCCGTACTGATCCTGTCGGAGTTGCTCAGCAACGCCTGTCGGCACGGCAGGCCGCTGGGCCGCGGCATGGTCGGCGACGGCGATGTACGAGCGGCCTGGCACATCGATCAGACGGGCCGGCTGACGGTCGAGGTGACGGACGGCGGCGGCCCGACCCGCCCGGCCCCCGCCACCCCCTCGGTCACGGCGCACGGCGGCCGCGGGCTCAACATCATCACGGCACTCTCCGACACCTGGGGAGTCCGCGACGACGTGCACGGCGAGGTCACCGTGTGGGTCGTCCTCCAAGCGGGGCACCACCGCGAGGACTTCGCTACGCGCGTCGCCGCGCCGACGCCGGCCGCGATATCCGACCTCGCCTTCGCGGACCCCTTCGACGACGTGGACTGACCGGGCCGTACACCGACCCCCGTACGGGCAGCCGTCCGAGAACGCGACCCGACGGCCCCCGTGCCAGCGGCTAGGCTCGCGCCCGTACGCAAGAGAGAGCCGTAGCCGGGAGACACCCAAGATGGCCAAGAAGCGCCCGCAGACCAAGGGCAAGTCGCAGCAGCCGCAGCGGGGGGACGGGGAGATGCCGGTCGTCGGCGCCCGCGAACCCTGCCCCTGCGGCTCGGGCCGCCGGTACAAGGCCTGTCACGGCCGGGCCGCCGCCCACGCGGTGACCGAGCTGGTGCAGCGCCCCTTCGAGGGCCTGCCCGGCGAGTGCGACTGGGTCGCGCTGCGCGAGCTGGTCCCCGCCGCCACGGTGGAGCTGACCCTCAAGGCCGGGCTCCCCGAGGGCGTCCCCACGGTCTCCCTCGCCACCGTGCTGCCGATGGCCTGGCCCGCGCTGCGCCGCGACGACGGCTCGGTCCTGCTCGGCCTGCAGAACGACACCTCGTCCGGCGACATCAGCCGCGACCTGGCCGACACCCTCCAGCGCGCCCTCGAGGCCGAGCCGGGTACGCCGGTGAAGGGCCGCCGCGCCCCCGCCGACGGCCCGCGGCTGCAGGACCTGCTCGACCCGGCGGGCCCGTTCGAGCCGGTCGTGCACGCCGGCTTCGAGTTCTGGGTGCCGGACGCGGAGAACGCGACGCCGGAGGTCTCCGCTTCCCTGGAGCGGGCGAACGACGCCGCCATCCCGACCGTGAAGCTGACCGGCGTGGACGCCGCGTACTGGTGTGAGACCCCGGACAAGAACCACCTGCGCTGGGTCATGCCGCACCCCGAGGAGCAGCTCCTGGACGCGCTGGCCCGGCTGCACGCGGCCGGTGCGTCGAGCCTCGGCGAGGGCACCCGCCTGGTCGGCTCCTTCCGGGCACACGGTCTGACCGTGCCGGTGTGGGACCTGCCGAGCGAGGTCGGCGCCGCGGACGTCGAGAAGCCCGCGGCGGAGTTCGCCGAGCGGCTCGCGGCGGCGCTCGCCTCGGACGCCCCGCTGACCGCTGACGAGCGCCGGGCGCGCGGTGGCCTCACCAACCGCCAGGTCACGCTGAGCTGAAACCGTGTGCGCGCGCCGCTCAGGCCGTGTGCCGCGCCGCTGAAGCCGTGTGCCGGGCCGCACCACTGACGCGTCAGTCAGTCGGTGCGGCGGGGGAGGAACGGGTGACTCCCGTCACAACTCCCCTAGGGGGCAAGTAAATCCCTGTCCGGATAACTGGGATCGAATTTGCCAAGAGCCGATCTCTTGTTACCGTTCAGGTAGCCCGGTTGCTGGTGCATCCCCCGTCGCCAGCAACCGGGCCTTTGCGTGCCCGCAAGCCGGTTCAGGGCTCAACTGTCCTGCGGCGATGCGGAGTTGCTCCCCGAGCGCAGCAACAGCCCGCCCGCCTCTCCCGCCGCGTACTCCGCCACCGCCGTGTACGCCGCCGCCTCGCCCGCCGACCGCTCGCGCGGAGTCTCGCAGGTCGCCGGTTCGTCCCCCGCACCCACCGAACAGTGCATCTGCACCGTGTGCGCGCCGGGGCCCATCAGGGTCAGGACGGCGGTCAGCTCCTTGCCGGTGGCATTGCGGTAATAGGTACGCGCCCACGTGTCGTGCCCCAGCGCGAGGACGCACGTCTGCGCTTCGATGCCCTCGGGCGAGGAGACTTGGGGGCCGCAGTGGGCGGCGGTGGTGGCGCCGAGGCCCGCGAGCAACGAGGGCTCCGCGTCGGCCTGCGCCGGTCCGCGCGGCTCCGAAGAGGCGTTCGAAGGGGCGGGGAGGGGCGACTTCGCGTCACCGTCACCCACCGGCCCCGCGGATGCGCCGGCGAGCGGCAGGAGAACCGTGAGGGCCGCGACGCCCAGGAGCACGATCAGGCGGGGTTGCATGAGCCGAAGATAACGACAGTGGGCGCGCGGCCCGGTCGCCGCGCGCCCAATTCCCCTACAACTCGGGCGCGCTCACACCCGTACGAGTGAGGGCGTCCACGACGGCGTCCACCACCGCTTCGACGTCCGGCACCCAGGGGGCGGCGGAGCCGGGCAGCGGCGCGCGCTCCCAGCGGACCCGGCCCTGTCCCGTCCCGGAGGGGGGCAGGGCGAGATAACCGCCCTCGCCGTGGAAGCGCAGCGAGCCGGGGACGCAGTCCTTCGCATAGAGGAGCTCGCCCAACTGGGCCATGGAGTACGGCGCGACGAGCAGGTGGATCCTGGCCTCGGTGGCGACCACCGGGCCGAGCCTGATGCCCATCTCGTCGAGCGCGGCGAGGGCGCGCACGCCCGCGTCCACGGGGAGGCTCACGGCGCACGGGGCGCTGCCTCCGGTGGCGAGCACGACGGGTGCGCCGGGTCGGTTGGTCCACCACCAGCGGACCATCCGCTCGTCGGTGGTGGCGGCGAGGAGGCCGGGGTCGAGGGGGTGCGCGCCCGGTACCGCGCAGTCGGGGTCGGGGCAGGCGCACCGGCTGCCGTCGCGTCGGTCGAGTCCGACTCCCGGCAGTACGGGCCACCGCCATGCGGTCGCGAAGGTCAGAGCCGCGCCGAGCTGTCCGGCGCTCCGGCCGGGCTTTCTTCCGATTCGCCAGGACAGGAGCCTGCGTCGCCTTCCGAGGATCTCGCGCATGAGCGCTCGTTCCTTTCCGTTGCACGCCGGCGTTAGCCGGGGAGACTGCGGGCCACATCACACCATGTGTGGATCTCTTCGCTGTACGTACGAGCTGGCACATCCGACCCCAGCCTGCGGCATGGGGAACCACTCTGAACCGAGCGTTGACGTGGCGTGGGGTGGCGGCGCCTGGCGTTTGCCGTCCCGCGATATTGCTTGCCGCCTCCGCCACGGGAGGATGGGGCACGGTCGTCGTGAGTTAGGACGCCCGGGTCCTTGGTCAGGTTCCGGACGGGTCCCAACTGCCCCTGGCCATCACTGAGTACGTACCCAGCGCGACCATTGCAACGCTTTACCGAACAACGTCAGTCGACCCCAATATGCCCTAACCCGGCGCTGTTTTCAGCCATATTTTCAAGATCTTTTTCAAGTCACGCAATTCCCTCGGACACCAGGAATCCCAGCAGGACAATGCTGGACATCTCCTCATCAGTGCGTGTACATCTGGAGGCACTGCTAGCGGCGCAGAATGACATGGGGGTTTGCGATGCTATCGAGCATTACGCACCGGCCGGAAAGCCGTCGGCCATGAACGCCCCGCACCTTCGGAAAGTGGCCGGAATCGATTCCACAGTTCCGCCACCGGCCCACACTGTCGCGCCCACCGCGCAGGCCACGCCCGCCGCAGCGCCCCCGGAGGGCACTTCCCTGCCGGGCGCACCGGGTGCCGTGCTCCAGGACCGCCTCGCGGGCTGGGTCTCCGACCTCACCACGCTCCACGAACTCACCGAGCGGATCGCCCGCACGACCACCCTCGACGACGCCCTGCACGAGCTCCTGCGCGCCGGTGCCGCGCTGGTGGGCGCCCGGCGCGGGCTCGCCGTCGTGGAGCCCGCCGACGGGCTCGGCCCCGACACGACCGTCGGCCTCGGCCTCGACCGCGCCGACCTCGGGCACATCGAGACGGTGCCGCGCGGCGCCACCTCGTACGGCAGGATCCTCGACGCCGCGGAGGGCCGGCCGGGTGGTGTGCCGGACGAGATCGCGCAGCCCGACCTGCTCGCCGAGGACGGCCTCGACCCGCGCCACCGCGAGGTGGCCGCCCGCCTCGGCTACGCCGCGAGCTACGCCGTGCCGCTGGCCACCGGCACGGCGGGCCGGATCGGCGCCGCCGTCTGGCTGTACGACGAGCCCGCGGAACCGGCCGAGCGCCGCCGCCACCTCGTCGGGCTCTACACCCGCCACGCCACCGAGCACCTCGCGCGGCTCATCGACCTCGACCGCGCCCGCGCCGCCGACGCCACCCTGCGCGAGGAGCTCATGCCCTCGCGGCTGCCCCGCATCGCCGGGGTGCAGCTCGCCGCCCGGCACCGCACGGGCCCGCGCGGCGGCGGTGACTGGCACGACGCGCTGGCGCTGCCGGACGCGGCGCTCGGCCTGGCGGTCGGGTCCGTGACCGGCTCCGGCCCCAGCGCCGTGGCCGCGATGGGGCGGCTGCGCGCCTCCCTGCGGGCGTACGCCGTGATGGAGGGCGAGGACCCGGTCGCCGTCCTCTCCGACCTGGAGCTGCTTCTCCGGCTGACCGAGCCCGCGCGCTCGGCGACGGCGCTCTTCGCGTACTGCGAGCCCGCCCTGCGCAAGGTCGTGCTCGCCGGTGCCGGGCACAGCCCGCCGCTGATCGTCGGCGAGCGGCGCACGGAGTTCGTCGAGACCTCCCTGTCCGCGCCGCTCGGGATGCTCGCCTGCTGGGAGGCGCCGAGCGTGGAGATCAGCCCGGAGCCCGGAGAAACGGTGCTTCTCTACACCGACGGGCTCCTGCACCGCACCGGCGACCCGATGGACCGGGCCTTCGCGCGGCTGCACGCGGCGGCGGCGAGCGTGCCCAGGAGCATCAGGGACGACCCCGGAGCCATCGCCGACCACGTGCTGCGCACCGTGCTGCCGGACGGCCTCGACACCGCGGACAGCGACGAGGACGTGGTGCTGCTGGCGGCGCGCTTCGAGTGAGCGTGGGGTACGTCCCGGCGGGGCGTCGGGCACGCGCGCGTGGAGGGTTCTTTCGTGAGGCCCCGGGCACGGTGTGTAAGTGGCCTTCCGGCCCTGGGACCCCTTCCGTACACCCGTACGATGGAGGATGGTCCAGTGTCGTACAGAGGAGGCAGATCGTGTCGGAGGCGCTCAACCCGGCGGAGCCCATTGCTGCTACCGCAGCGGGCCCGGAGGAGACCGAAGCAGAGCCGATCAAGCAGCGCAAGAACGGCCTGTACCCGGGCGTTTCCGATGAGCTCGCCGAGAACATGCAGTCCGGCTGGGCCGACACCGAGCTGCACGACCTGCAGCCGATCGCGCAGGCCGAGCACACCGCGGCCCGCCGCGCCGCGCTCTCCGCGCGCTTCCCCGGCGAGCGCCTGGTCGTCCCCGCGGGCAACCTGAAGACCCGGTCGAACGACACCGAGTACGCCTTCCGGGCCTCCGTGGAGTACGCGTACCTCACGGGCAACCAGACCGAGGACGGCGTCCTGGTCATGGAGCCCACCGCGACCGGCCACGACGCGACCCTCTACCTGCTGCCGCGCTCCAACCGTGCGAACGGCGAGTTCTGGCTGGACGGCATGGGCGAGCTCTGGGTCGGCCGCCGGCACTCCCTCACCGAGGCCGAGAAGCTGTACGGCATGCCCGCATCCGACGTGCGCGAGCTGGCCGGGGCGCTGCGCGAGGCCACCGGGCCCGTCCGCGTCGTGCGCGGCCACGACGCAGGCATCGAGGCGGCCCTGACCGACAAGGTCACCGCCGAGCGCGACGAGGAACTGCGCGTCTTCCTCTCCGAGGCGCGGCTGGTCAAGGACGCCTTCGAGGTCGGCGAGCTGCAGAAGGCCTGCGACTCGACGGCCCGCGGCTTCGAGGACGTCGTGAAGGTCCTCGACAAGGCCGAGGCCACCAGCGAGCGCTACATCGAGGGCACGTTCTTCCTGCGCGCCCGCGTCGAGGGCAACGACATCGGCTACGGCTCGATCTGCGCCGCGGGCCCGCACGCCACCACCCTGCACTGGGTGCGCAACGACGGAGCCGTGCGTTCCGGAGAGCTGCTGCTGCTCGACGCCGGTGTGGAGACGCACTCGTACTACACCGCGGACATCACGCGCACGCTGCCGATCAACGGCCGCTTCGACGCGCTGCAGAAGAAGATCTACGACGCGGTGTACGAGGCGCAGGAGGCGGGCATCGCGGCGGTGAAGCCGGGCGCCAAGTTCCGCGACTTCCACGACGCCGCGCAGCGTGTGCTCGCCGAGAAGCTGGTCGAGTGGGGCCTCGTCGAGGGCCCGGTCGAGCGCGTCCTGGAGCTCGGCCTGCAGCGTCGCTGGAC
This sequence comes from Streptomyces sp. NPDC036815, assembly GCF_055609205.1. Taxonomy (NCBI): domain Bacteria; kingdom Bacillati; phylum Actinomycetota; class Actinomycetes; order Kitasatosporales; family Streptomycetaceae; genus Streptomyces; species Streptomyces sp. NPDC036815. The sequence goes on from NZ_JBVJPW010000010.1 coordinate 184,141, forward strand.
CCTGCACGGCACCGGCCACATGCTCGGCATGGACGTCCACGACTGCGCCGCCGCGCGCACCGAGGCGTACGTGAACGGCACGCTGGAGCCCGGCATGTGCCTGACCGTCGAGCCCGGCCTGTACTTCCAGGCGGACGACCTGACCGTGCCGGAGGAGTACCGCGGCATCGGCGTGCGGATCGAGGACGACATCCTCGTCACGGAGGACGGCAACAAGAACCTGTCGGCGGCTCTGCCGCGCACGTCCGACGAGGTCGAGGCGTGGATGGCGCGGCTCAAGGGCTGACCTTTCGCGGACCGGCGTCATCGCGAGCCAGGCCTCTTCGCGAACCGGGCCTCTTCGCGAACCGGGTCTCTTCTTTAAGAAGAGGCCCGGTTCCGCGTTTCCGGGTGCCTAGCGCTCATCCTCGCCCGCCACCTTGGCGGTGCTCAGGGCGATGCGGTTCCAGGTGTTGATGGTGAAGATCAGGGCGAGGACACGGGCCAGTTCCGGGGCGTCGAAGTGGCGGGCCGCCTCGGCGTAGACGTCGTCCGGCACGCCACCCCGGGAGACGAGCGTGACGGACTCGGTCAGGGCGAGGGCCGCCTGCTCCTTCGCCGTGAAGAAGTTCCTGGCCTCGCGCCACACGCCGATCATGTGCAGCCGCGCCTCGTCCTCGCCCGCCTTCCGGGCGTCGGAGGTGTGCATGTGGAGGCAGTAGGCGCAGCCGTTGAGGAGCGAGGCGCGGATCTGGACCAGCTCGACCAGGGCCGGGTCGAGGCCTTCGCGGGCGGCGGCGTCGAAGCCTATGAGGGCCTTGAACGCCTTGGGGGCGGACTTGGCGAAGTCGAGGCGGGGCGCGTGCTCGTGGGGCTGGGGCTGGGGCTGGGGCTGAGCGTCGGTCGTGGTCTGCAAGGTGGTCGTGGTCTGCAACGTGTCCGTGCTGTTCGTCATGACCATGAATCTACGGCCGGAAAAGACCTCGGGTAGGGTGCATTTCCATGCCGGAATCATGGGTCAATCTGGCGGAGCGCATCGGCAGCGACCTGCATGTGGAGCTGTCGGGCCCCGGCAGTCGCCGAGCCGTCCTCATCCGTGCGCTGCGGGACGCCGTACGCGAGGGCAGGCTCGCCCCCGGCACCCGTCTGCCGCCCTACCGTTCGCTCGCCGCCGACCTCGGTCTGGCCCGCAACACGGTCGCCGACGCCTACGCCGAGCTGGTCGCGGAAGGCTGGCTGACGGCGCGGCAGGGCTCGGGCACACGGGTCGCGGCCACGGCCTCCGCCGCGCGGACACCGCCCCGGCGCCCCCGGAAGCCCGCCCCCGCCCGGCCCGCCGCCCCCGCCCACAACCTGCGGCAGGGCACGCCGGACGCCGCCTCCTTCCCCCGCACGGCCTGGCTCGCGGCTGCCCGTCGCGCGCTGGGCGCCGCGCCCAGCGAGGCCTTCGGGCCCGGCGATCCGCGCGGCAGGGCCGAGCTGCGCCAGGCGCTCGCCAACTACCTGGCGCGGGCCAGGGGGGTGCGGGCGGACCCCGAACGGATCGTGGTGTGCTCCGGTTTCGCGCACGGTCTCCGGCTGCTCTTCGGGGGCGCGCGGGGCGCGGGCGGTGGGGTGCTGCGCGGGCCCTTCGCCGTGGAGTCGTACGGTCTCGGCTTCCACCGGAAGATCCTGGCGGACTCGGGCGTACGGACGGTGCCGCTCGGCCTGGACGAACAGGGCGCCCGCGTCGAGGAGTTGACCGAGGGGCCCCGGGTCCGCGGCGTCCTGCTCACGCCCGCGCACCAGTTCCCGACCGGTGGTCCGCTGCGGGCCGCGCGGCGCGCGGCGGTCGTCGACTGGGCCCGCGCCAGCGGCGGTGTGGTCCTGGAGGACGACTACGACGGCGAGTTCCGCTACGACCGCGAGCCGGTCGGAGCCCTGCAGGGCCTCGACCCCGAGCGGGTCGTCCATCTCGGCTCGGTCAGCAAGAGCCTGTCCCCCGCGGTGCGCCTGGGCTGGATGGTGCTTCCGGAGCATCTCGTCGACGGCGTCCTCGCGGCCAAGGGGGAGCGGGAGGCGTGGGCGAGCGTCCTCGACCAGCTCACGCTTGCCGACTTCATCGCCTCCGGGCAGTACGACCGGCACGTCCGCCGGATGCGGCAGCGTTACCGGAACCGCCGCGACCGCCTCGTCACCGCCCTCGCCGCGCACGCCCCCCACGTCACGGCGACCGGCATCGCGGCCGGCCTGCATGCGGTGCTGCGGCTGCCGCCCGGCACGGAGGCGTCCGCGGTCAAGGCCGCGTCCTGGCAGGGGGTCGCGCTCGACGGCCTCGCCGCCTTCCGGCATCCGCTGGCGACGATGCCCGCCGGGGACGGGCTCGTCGTCGGGTACTCGACGCCCGCCGAGCACGCCTACGGGGCGGCTCTCGAAGCGCTGCTCCGGGCGCTGCCGCCCGCGGACGACGCCTCCTGAGAGGGAGACAGGCCCGGCGGAGAGGGGAAATAGGCTCGGCTCCTTGATCGTTCAGTGCGGATACCAGTCGGCAAGCGGAGGGGATCTGACCATGAGCAGCGCGAGCGGCACCGTCGAGGGCGAGAGCCGGGTCGAGGGCGAGAGCCGGGTCGACGGCGACGGCAGCAACAACGCGAATCCCTTCAACCGCCGTGTCATCGAGGAGTTCCGGGCCAACGGCGGCCGGGTGGGAGGACCCTTCGAGGGGGCGAGTCTGCTCCTGCTGACCACCCGCGGCGCGCGGAGCGGGCTGCCGCGGACTACGCCCGCGGTCTACCTGCCGGACCCTCGCCCCGGCGGCGACCGCCTCGTCGTCTTCGCCTCCAACGGCGGCTCGGAGAAGGCCCCGGGCTGGTACCACAACCTCGTGCGCGACCCCGCGGTCGTCGTCGAGGTCGGCACGGAGCGGTACGAGGCCCGCGCCACGCCCGTCGACCCTCGCGAGCACGACGAGCTGTGGCGTCGGCAGATCGAACGGGACCCGAACTTCGCGGAGTTCCGGGACCGGGCCCCGCGCACGATCCCGGTGATCGCGCTGACCCGCGCGGATCAGCCGGCGGAGTCCTCCGCGTAGGAGCCCTGCCCGGAGGAGCCCTTCCCGGAGGAGCCCTCCGGGCAGGGCACCCACCGGTACCCGTCGCCGTCCCGGCGGACCGTGCCGAAGGGGACGTCCGCGAAGTGGATGCCGAAGCCGAAGGTGCCGGGCTCCGCGAGCTCGGCGACCAGGGCGCGGCGGGCCTCGGCGGCCGCGTTCCGGTCCAGGTCCGGGGAGGCGGACCACTCGGGGTGGGCGACCTGGACCGGCGAGTGCAGCGCGTCGCCGAACGCGATGACGCGCTGCCCGCCCGCCGAGATGACGTACGCGGTGTGCCCGGACGTGTGACCGGGGATCAGCCGGACCCGGACGCCGGGGCGGATCTCCTCGCCGTCGGCCACGGTGCGCACGCGCGGCGCGAGGGTCGCGAGGACGTCCTCGCCGAGGCCCTCCGCACCGGCGTGCAGGCGTCCGGCCCACTCCTGCTCGGCCAGCAGGTACTCGGCACCGGCGAGCGCGGGCCCGTCGCCGCCGGGCGCGGCCTGCCAGGCCCAGCCGACGTGATCGGGGTGGAGGTGGGTGAGGGCGACCGCGCCGATCTCCGCCGGAGGGCGGCCGGCCGTGGTCAGGTTGTCGAGCAGCGCACCGCTTTGGACCGCGCCGAGCCGCTCGCCCTCCCGCGCGGGCAGCGTCATCGGGCCGAAACCGGCGTCTATCAGCAGCGCGCCCGCGCTGCCGCTGTCCTCGCCGTCCGACCCGTGCTCGTGCTCGTACTCGTACTCGACGAGGAGGCCGCCGATTCTCGCCACCAAGTAGCCGTCGGCGTCGAGGTATTCGGGGTGCGCGGCCCAGTCGGCCCCGGTGGAGTCGGCGAACCAGAGGCGGGGCGACAGCTGCACCATGCCGTCGGGTACGTACGTCAGCTTGAGGTGGCCGATCCGCAGCGAACGCATCCGTGCGGGGCTCCGGAGCCGCTCGCCGCCATGTGCCGCTGTGTGACGGGTAGTTGTCATGGCCGCTGCCAACCGCGCCGCCGGTGCCCCGCATTCCCGTACCCGGCCGCCGAACCCTTCAGGCCGTCATCAACGGCGCGTCCTCACGCCACTTGAGGATCTTGTCGAAGCTGATCACCGCGCCACCCCTGCCCGGCTTGTTGCCGAGGTGGACGTGGTCGGCGAGTTCCCTGATGAGGCAGAGGCCCCGCCCGTGCTCGTCCGTCTCCGCGGCGGGCGGCCGGGGTGGCGGACAGCCGCGCGAGGCTCCGGGGAAGCCCGGCCCGGAGTCGGTCACCTCGATACGGCACTTCTCGCCGTCCAGATAAGCCGTGACCCGATATCCGCCCGTACCGCCCGCCGCACCCCCGGGGATGCCCGCACCGCCGTGTTCCACGGCGTTGGCGCACGCTTCGCTGAGAGCGACCGACAGGTCGTAGGAGACTTCCGGGTCCACGCCCGCCGTCTCCATCGTGCCGATCAACAGGCGGCGGGCGAGCGGAACGCTCGCAGCTTCGCGCCGCAAATGGAGAGACCACCAGATGCTCATGCTCCAGCCTCCTGGCTGCGGCTCGACATACCGATACGTATTGCCACACGCGCTCACGGCTAAGCGCCCGCCCGACGTGATACCGCCCATACGGCGGATGCGCGGCCCGCGCCACCCGGTGTAGGACGGCGGCACCGGGCCCCTCCCCGGACCGGCGCGCAGATCCGTCCGGCGGCCCGCAGAAGCCCCCAACACCCTGGAACGGGACCTTCCGGACCTGCCGTACGCACGGGGCGGGCCCAGTGCGATGATGGCCCCGCCATGACTGCCCCCCACCAGCACCAGCCGTGCGACGGAGCCGATCTCCGGCTGCTCAGGGCCGCGACCTTCGCCGCGGTCTGCGTCGTGCTGTCCGCCGGGGGTCATGTGCTCGCTTCCTGTGCGGGCGTCCCGCTGTGGACGCTGGGGCTCGCCTTCCTCCTCGTCCTCGCCGTCGCGCTGCCGCTCGCCGGGCGGGCCCGTTCGCTGCCCGGCATCGCCGCGCTGCTCGCGGCGGGACAGCTCGGCCTGCACGCCCTGTTCGGCCTCGGCCAGCACGGCGCCGTCACCGTCGCCGTCACCCGCAACGGTGACGGCACCCTGGTGGAACGGGCCGCGCGCCTGGTCTGCGGCGCGGGCGCCGCGACGATCACGCCCGCGCAGGCCCACCGGATCCTGACCACCGCCGGGCTCGGCCCCGACGGCGCGGGCTCCTCCGGAGCGATGCACTCCGCGGGACACGGGCACGGCGGGCCCGCCGCCGCGGACACCGCACTGGACTCCGTGGCGGGCGCTCAGGGAGCCGGGGGCCCGACGGGCTCCATGGGGTCGATGGGCGCCATGTCGCTGCTGCCCTCCGTGCCCATGCTCATCGCCCACGTCCTCGCCGCCCTGGCCGCCGGCTGGCTGCTGCGCCGCGGCGACGTCGCGCTGCTGCGCCTCGTCCGGCTCGCCGACGGGGCGCACGGGGTCGCCGAGGGCGCGCTCGTCCGTTCCCTGCGGTCGGCGCTCACCCTCGTCCGCGCCCTGCGGGCGGGGCTGCCCGGCGCGCCCGAGACGACCGGACCGCGGGCTCCGCGCACCGCCCGTCTCGCGCCTCCCAAGCCGCGCACCGTCGCACTCGAGGACACCGTGATCAGGCGCGGCCCCCCGGTGGGCTCCCTCGCCGTCGAACTCGCCGCCTGAGGCGACACACTCCACATCGCTGTACGGAGGGGTCGCCCGGCGCCGCGCGCGTGCCCGACGGGCCGCGCTCACCCCTCGTATCCAGCACCGGTAGGCGACCCGCGCGTCGCGTACCGCTCACCACTGACGAAAGTGGAGTGTTCCTGTCATGAAGATGTCCCGTATCGCCGCCGTCGGCACCGTCGCCGCCTCCGCCGTCCTCGTCCTCTCGGCGCCCGCGTTCGCGCACGTCAGCGTCTCCCCGGAGGGCGAGGCCGCCAAGGGCGGGTACGCCACGGTCAACTTCAAGGTGCCGAACGAGATGGACGACGCCTCGACCAACAAGCTCGAGGTCTCCTTCCCGACCGACCACCCGCTCGCCTCCGTGATGACCCAGCCCATCCCGGGCTGGACCGTCAAGGTCACCAAGAGCAAGCTCGACAAGCCGCTGGAGATCCACGGCGAGAAGATCGACGAGGCCGTCACCAAGGTCACCTGGACCGCCGACGGCAAGGGCATCCAGCCCGGCACCTTCCAGAAGTTCCCGGTCTCCATGGGCCAGCTGCCCGAGGACACCGACCAGCTCGTCTTCAAGGCGATCCAGACGTACGACAACAAGGACGTCGTCCGCTGGATCGAGCCGCAGCAGAAGGGCCAGGAGGAGCCGGAGCACCCGGCGCCCGCCCTCACCCTGACCGCCGCGTCCGAGGGCCACGGCGCCGCCGGTGACAACGCCTCGGACGACAAGCCCGCCAAGACCGAGAGCGCGTCCTCCGACTCCTCGGACAGCAGCGACACCACCGCCCGCGTCCTCGGCATCGTCGGCATCGTCGTCGGCGCCGCGGGCGTCGCGTTCGGCGTGCTCGCGGGCCGTCGCCGCGTCACCGGCTGAGCCGCAGGACGAGCCACCCACGGGGTGCGCCGCCGCGGCAGACAGCCGCCCCGGTGCACCCCGGCCCCCTCACATCTGGGACATTTTCGTATGCGCACGATGAGCTCGAAGAGCCACTCCACGTACCCCTCGCAGAGCGCCGCGAAGGGCACCCGCAAGAAGGTCGCCGCGGCCGCGCTGCTGGCCGCGGCCGCTCTCACGCTGACCGCCTGCGGCGGCGGTGACGACAAGAAGCCCGCCGCCGACGTCTCCGTAGAGACCGATTCGGGCAAGGCCGCCACGGTCCTCGACCGGCCGTACAAGAAGCCGGACCTCGTCCTCAAGGACACCCACGGCAAGAAGTACGACCTGCGCAAGGAGACCGCGGGCAGGCCGACGCTGATCTACTTCGGCTACACGCACTGCCCGGACGTCTGCCCGCTGACGATGAACAACATCGCCGCCGCCAAGCAGAAGGCCCTGTCCAAGGCCGACCAGAAGAAGCTCAAGGTCGTCTTCGTCACCACCGACCCCGAGCGCGACACCCCCGCGGAGCTCGGCAAGTGGCTCAAGGGCGTGGACGCCGACTTCGTCGGTCTGACCGGTGACTTCGCCACCATCCAGGCGGGCGCCCGGCAGCTCGCCATCAGCGTCGAGCCGTCCAAGAAGGACAAGAACGGCAAGATCGTCTCGATGCACGGCACGCAGGTCATCGCCTTCTCGCCGAAGAACGACGCGGGATACGTCATCTACAACGACAAGGCCACGGCGGACGACTACGCCAAGGACCTCCCCAAGCTCCTCAAGGGACAGAACCCGTGAACCACCGCACCACCCGACACCGCGCACTCGCCGGCGGGGCCATGGCGCTGGCCGCCGCGCTCACCCTGGCGGGCTGCGGCGACTCGGACTCCGACAAGGCGTCCGGGCCTGCCTCCGCGAAGGCGCCCGAGCTCAAGGTCGGCGGCGCCTACATCCCCGAGCCCACCATGGACGACATGGCGGCCGGTTTCTTCACGCTCACGAACAAGGGCGGCGCCGACAAGCTCACCTCCGCGACCAGCGACGTCGCGGGCTCGATCACGCTGCACAGCACCAAGGGCGGCGTGATGAAGGAGCAGAAGTCCTTCGACGTGCCCGCGGGCGGTCACCTCGACTTCGCCAGCGGCGGCAACCACCTGATGCTCGAAAAGCTCAAGCGCAAGCCGGAGAAGGGCCAGAAGGTCGCCCTGACCCTGCACTTCCAGAAGTCGGACCCGATCACGATCGAGGTGCCGGTCAAGGAAGCGACGTACAAGCCGCAGCACGACTCGTCACACAACTCGCACTGAGGGACGGACCGTTGATGCAGACCATCGCTCCCCGCTCCAGGGTCGCTCCCCGGACCAGTGCCGCCCCACGCGCCTGGCGGCTCCTCATCGTGCTCCTCGCCGCGGCCGGCGCCTTCCTCGCCGGTTCCGCGCCGGCCTCCGCGCACGCCGCGCTGACCGGCAGCGACCCGAGGCAGGGAGCGGTGGTCGCGTCGGCCCCCGCCCAGGTCAAGCTCACCTTCTCGGAGAAGGTCGCCATGTCGGACGGCTCCGTGCGGGTGCTCGACCCGGCCGGCAAGCGCGCCGACACCGGCAGGACGGCGGACCTGGGCGCCAACACGTACGGCGTGAAGCTGCGGCCGGGCCTGCCCGACGGCACCTTCACCGTCGCCTACCAAGTGGTCTCCGCCGACAGCCACCCGGTCGCCGGCGCCTTCACCTTCTCCATCGGCGCGCCCTCCGACACCAAGGTCGCGCTGCCCGACCAGGAGGCCGGCGGCGGCCTGGTCGGCCTGCTCTACGACATCACCCGCTACCTCTCGTACGCCGGGTTCATCGTGCTCGTGGGCGGCGCCGCCTTCGTCCTCGGCTGCTGGCCGCCCGGCGCCGCGGTCCGGCCCCTGCAGCGGCTCGTGACGTCCGGCTGGGTCACGCTGACCGGCGCCACCCTCGTCCTGCTGCTCCTGCGCGCCCCCTACACCGGCTCCGGGAAGCTCGCCGACGCCTTCGACATGGGCGCGCTCGGCGACGTCCTCAACACCAAGACGGGTGCGGCCCTCGTCTCCCGGCTGCTGCTCCTCGCCGCCGCCGCGCTGTTCATCGCGGTGCTCTTCGGCGCGTACGTGCGACGTGACGGGCCCGAAGCCGCCGCCGAGAAGAAGGACCTCACCTTCGGGCTCGCCATCGGCGGCACCGTCGTCGCCATCGGCATCGCGGCGACGTGGGCGATGGCCGAACACGCCTCGACCGGCATCCAGGCGGGCATCGCGATGCCCGTCGACGTGCTGCACCTGCTCGCCGTCGCCACCTGGCTCGGCGGGCTCGCGGCGCTGGGCCTGGCGCTGTTCCGCACGACGGCGGTGGACGCGCGGGCCGTGCGACGGTTCTCGACGGTCGCCTTCACCAGCGTCGTCGTCCTCGCCGCGACCGGCACCTACCAGGGGTGGCGCCAGGTCGGCTCGTGGTCGGCGCTGACCGGCACGTCGTACGGGCAGCTGCTCATCATCAAGATCGGTCTGATCGTCGTCCTCGTGGGCGTCGCCTCCATCTCCCGCAGGTGGACCCGGCGGATCGCCGCCGAGGCGGACGGGTCGGTCACCGAGTCGGCGGCCGCCGTGGTCGTCGAGCAGCGCGGCAAGCAGCCGTCGAAGAAGCCGCAGAAGAAACCGGTCACGGTGCCCGCGTCCGGCGAGGGTACGGACGGCGCGGGCGGCGACTCCAAGCGCTCCGCGCAGCTGGCGCGCCAGCAGGCCGCCATGGAGACCGCCCGCGAGAAGCGTGTCCGCGACGCCGACCCGCACCGCTCGGGCCTGCGCCGCTCGGTGCTCACCGAGACCTGCGTCGCCGTCGTGCTGCTCGCCGTCACGACGATCCTCACCACCACCGAGCCGGGCCGCACCGAGGAGGAGGCCGCCAACGCCACCTCCGCCGCGGCGGCGCAGCGCTCGGGCCCGCTCAGCCTCAAGGTGCCCTTCGACACGGGCGGCACCGACGGCAAGGGCACCGTGCAGATGGACCTCGACCCGGGCCGCGGCGGCAGCAACACCCTGCACGTGTACGTGAAGCGCCCCAACGGCAGCGCCTTCGACGTCCCCGAGGTCAAGCTCTCCTTCACCCTCAAGTCGAAGGACGTCGGGCCTCTGCCCGTCAAGCCCGACCACATCGCCACCGGACACTGGAGCGCGAACGGCGTGCAGATCCCGATGGCAGGAAACTGGCAGATCGCGGTGACGGTGCGGACCTCCGACATCGACCAGATCACCGTGAAGAAGAACGCGCAGATCGGCTGAACGGAACCACCATGGCGGACAACGGCATTTCGAGGCGACGGCTGCTCGGTACCGCGGGCGCGACCGGTCTCGCACTCGGCGCGGCGGGCGGCGCCGCCGGTTACGCCGCGGCGCCCTCGTCGGACGGGTCCGCCCCGGCGGGCGCGTCGTCCGCCCTGGCGTCCCTCGGCACGGACGAGGTGATGTTTCACGGGAAACATCAGCCCGGCATCACCACGCCCATGCAGTCCCGCGGCCATCTCGCCGCCTTCGACCTGGCGGCGGGCGCGGGCCGCAAGGAGGCGGCGGCCCTGCTGCGCCGCTGGTCGGCGACTGCCGAGCGGCTGATGGCGGGCAGGCCGGCCGACGGTGAGGACACGGCGGTCGCCCGCGACGCGGGTCCGTCCTCGCTCTCCGTCACCTTCGGCTTCGGCGCCTCCTTCTTCTCCCGCACGGGCCTGCGGAAGCAGCGTCCGGACGCCCTGAACCCGCTGCCCGACTTCTCCTCGGACCACCTCGACAAGGCGCGCAGCAACGGCGACCTGTGGGTGCAGATCGGCGCGAACGACCCGCTGGTCGCCTTCCACGCGCTGCGCGCGCTCCAGCGGGACGCGGCGGGCACGGCGAAGGTGCGCTGGCAGATGAACGGGTTCAACCGCTCGCCGGGCGCCACCGCGCGTCCGATGACCACGCGCAACCTGATGGGCCAGATCGACGGCACGAACAATCCCAAGCCGTCGGAGAAGGACTTCGACCGGCGCGTCTTCGTCCCCGACGACGGGGACCCGGCGTGGATGGCGGGCGGTTCCTACGTCGTCGTACGCCGCATCCGCATGCTCCTCGACGACTGGGAGAAGCTCGGCCTGAAGGAGCAGGAGGCGGTCATCGGACGGCACAAGTCGGACGGCTCACCGCTGACCGGCGGCACGGAGACGACCGAGCCGAAGCTCGAAGAGGCGGGCCCGGACGGCAAGGTCGTCATTCCGCTCAACGCCCACGCCCGCATCACCCGTCCCGACCAGAACGGCGGCGCCGCGATGCTGCGCCGCCCGTTCTCGTACCACGACGGCTTCGACGCCAAGGGGGAGCCCGACGCGGGGCTGCTCTTCGTCTGCTGGCAGGCCGACCCGATGACCGGCTTCATCCCGGTGCAGCGCAAGCTCGACCGGGGCGACGCCCTGTCGGAGTTCATCCGGCACGAGGCGAGCGGGCTCTTCGCGGTGCCGGGCGGGGCGGCGAAGGGCGAGTACGTGGGGCAGCGGCTGCTGGAGGCGTGAGGCGCCGCTCGCCGTACGGCGTGGGCCGTACGTCTTCGCACGCGCGTACGCGGGGCGGGCGCCGCTCCGTGAGACGCGTGAGCCGCGCCACGTCGGGCCCATTAGGGTGACGGTATGTCGGCGACGCGCTATACGTACCTGGGCCCCGAAGGCACCTTCACCGAGGCGGCCCTCCGCACGCTGCCCGAGGCGGCGGCCCGGGAGCTCGTCCCCATGGTCTCCGTGCCGGCCACGCTGGACGCGGTCCGCAGCGGCGAGGCGGCGGCCGCGCTGGTGCCGATCGAGAACTCCGTCGAGGGCGGCGTCACCACCACCGTCGACGAGCTCGCCAAGGGCGAGCCCCTGATGATCTACCGCGAGGTCGTCCTGCCGATCGCGTTCGCCCTGCTCGTGCGGCCCGGCACCGAGTTCAAGGACATCAAGACGGTCACCGGCCACCCCGTGGCCCAGCCGCAGGTCCGCAACTGGCTGGCCGCGCACCTGCCGGACGCCGTGTGGGAGTCGGCGGCCTCGAACGCGGACGGCGCGCGCCTCGTCCAGGAGGGCCGCTTCGACGCCGCCTTCGCGGGCGAGTTCGCCGCGGCGACGTACGGCCTCGTACCGCTGGTCAGCGAGATCCACGACGCGGCGAACGCCGAGACCCGCTTCGTCCTGGTCGGCCGCCCGGCCCGCCCCGCCGCGCCGACGGGCGCCGACAAGACCTCGGTCGTCATCTGGCTGGGCGACGACCACCCCGGCGCCCTGCTCGAACTGCTGCAGGAATTCGCCGTGCGCGGCGTCAACCTCATGCGGATCGAATCGCGGCCGACGGGCCAGGGCATCGGCAACTACTGCTTCTCGATGGACGCCGAGGGGCACATCACGGACCGCCGGGTCGGCGAGGCGCTGATGGGGCTCAAGCGGATCTGCCCGCAAGTGCGCTTCCTCGGGTCGTATCCGCGGGCCGGGGTGGCGACCGAGGATGTCCGGCCGCTGCGGCCCGGGACCACCGACGGCGAGTTCATGGCGGCGTCGGACTGGTTGACGCGCTGCCAGGACGGTCGTTTCTAGCCACGCGCGGTAGTCCTTCCGACCGCTCTCCGTAGCCCTTCCGGCAGCTCCCTGCGGCTCTTTTCGCCTGTCTTGTGACTATGCCGTAGCTGGCCCCTGTGGTCCTACCTGCAGATTTACGTTGTCCACAGAAGTTATCCACAGGCGCGCGTCTCGACCTGGGGACAAGTCGACAACGAAGCGCGACATGGTCGACAAATCGGCCCACAGCCCCCAAGTCCGTCCACAGTCCGCCACGTCACCCCTCGTCCACTCTTTTCTATTGATCAACTCTTTGGAGCGAGGTATTTCCACTCGAAAGTGGGTGTGCGGGCGGTTTGGGAAGGGAATCTTTCGGCCCGTACGAGGCTTTCGGAACACATCCTTCCGACATCCACAGATCTTTCGCACAGGCTGTGGATAACCGTCCGGAGGCGCCGATTCCTGTGGACAACCGCGGTGGACAGACGGCCCAAGTCCCTGCCGCCGCAAGGGGTTCCGGTCAAGGCGGCGGACACACTCTGCCCCATTTCGGGGAATCGTGGCTTTTTATTGACTCAGCCGGACGACGGGCCCGGGGCGCGGGGCGGCAGAGCTTTTCCGGCCGCATCGATCTTGATTCGGGGCGGATGCCGCCGGGAATTCACACTCCGGCAAACCAGACATAACGCACACCCGGGAATATCGATTCGTAGGCCGGAACCGCGCGACGGTAGCCTTGAGGGGTGATTGACCTTCGCCTGCTCCGTGAGGACCCCGACCGTGTTCGCGCCTCCCAGCGCGCCCGTGGAGAGGACGTCGCGCTCGTCGACGCCCTGCTCTCCGCCGACGAGCGGCGCAGGTCGTCCGGCCTCCGCTTCGACGAGCTCCGCTCCGAGCAGAAGGCGCTCGGCAAGCTGATCCCCAAGGCCGCGCCCGAGGAGAAGCAGGAACTCCTCAAGAAGGCGGGCGAGCTCTCCGCCGCGGTCAAGGCCGCGAACACCGCGCAGGACGAGGCCGAGGAGGAGACCAAGCGTCTCCTGCAGCAGCTGGGCAACATCGTCCACCCGGACGTCCCGGTCGGCGGCGAGGAGGACTTCGTCGTCCTCGACACCATCGGCACCCCGCGCGACTTCGCCGCCGAGGGCTTCGAGCCCAGGGACCACCTGGAGCTCGGCGAGCTGCTCGGCGCCATCGACGTCGAGCGCGGCGCGAAGGTCTCCGGCTCGCGCTTCTACTACCTCACCGGTGTCGGCGCCCTGCTCGAACTGGCCCTGGTCAACGCCGCCATCGCGCAGGCGACCGAGGCCGGCTTCATCCCGATGCTGACCCCGTCGCTCGTCCGCCCGCGCGCCATGGAGGGCACCGGCTTCCTCGGCCAGGCCGCGGAGAACGTGTACCACCTGGAGAAGGACGACTACTACCTGGTCGGCACCTCCGAGGTGGCCCTCGCGGCGTACCACATGGACGAGATCATCGACGCCGACAAGCTGCCCCTGCGGTACGCGGGCTTCTCGCCCTGCTACCGCCGCGAGGCCGGCACCTACGGCAAGGACACCCGCGGCATCTTCCGCGTCCACCAGTTCGACAAGGTCGAGATGTTCTCGTACGTCGACCCGGCCGACGCGGAGAACGAGCACAAGCGCCTCCTGGAGTGGGAGAAGCAGTGGCTGACCGGCCTCGGCCTGCCCTTCCAGGTGATCGACGTGGCCACCGGCGACCTCGGCTCCTCGGCCTCGCGCAAGTACGACTGCGAGGCGTGGATCCCCACCCAGGGCAAGTACCGCGAGCTGACGTCCGCATCGAACTGTGACGGGTTCCAGGCCCGCCGCCTGTCGATCCGCATGCGGGACAGCCGCGACGGCAAGAAGGTCCTCCAGCCGCTCGCCACGCTGAACGGCACGCTGTGCGCCGTCCCGCGCACCATCGTGGCCATCCTGGAGAACCACCAGCAGGCCGACGGCTCCGTGGTGGTGCCCGAGGTCTTGCGTCCGTACCTGGGGGGACGAGAGATTCTGGAGCCCATCGCCAAGTGAGTCACCCTGCCCCGGTCACGCCCTCCTTCCCGTACAAGCTGGTCGCGACCGACCTCGACGGGACGCTGCTGCGCCCCGACGACACGGTGTCCGAACGGACGCGTCAGGCGCTCACCGCGGCCACCGCGGCGGGCGCGGCGCACATCATCGTCACCGGCCGTGCGGTGCCCTGGACCCGCCACATCCTCGACGACCTCGGTTACGACGGTCTCGCGGTGTGCGGCCAGGGCGCGCAGGTCTACCACGCGGGGGAGCACCGGCTGCTCACCTCGGTGACGCTCGACCGGCAGCTCGCGGGCCTGGCGCTCGCCAAGATCGAGGCGGAGGTCGGGCCGCTCTTCCTGGCCGCGAGCCGCGACGGTCTCGACGGCGAGGTCCTGGTCGGCCCGGGGTACGCGGTCCAGGACGGCCCGCTCCCCGCCGTCCCCATCGAGGACGCCGCCGACCTGTGGGCGGCCCCGCTGAACAAGGTCTACATCCAGCACCCCGGCCTCGGCGACGACGCGCTGGCCGAGGTGGCGCGCGTCGTGGCGGGCGACCTGGTCGGCGTGACCATGGCGGGCGAGGGCATAGTCGAACTCCTCCCGCTCGGCCTCTCCAAGGCCACCGGCCTCTCCCTGGCGGCGCGCCGGCTGGGCGCGAAGGCCGCGGACACGATCGCGTTCGGCGACATGCCGAACGACATCCCCATGTTCGGCTGGGCGGCCCACGGCGTGGCCATGGCCAACGCCCACGACGAACTGAAGCTGGTCGCGGACGAGGTGACGACGTCCAACGAGACGGACGGCATCGCGGTGGTCCTGGAGCGGTTGCTGGGCTGAGCGGCCCTTCGGCGGAGGATGCGGATCGACCCCCTCCCGGGAGGGAGGGGCGGCCCGCGCAGCGATGCGGATTCCGCGCGCTCGAAGCGGCCGCCCCCGGGCAGCTCCCCCGTGAAGCGGGACTCCACGAAATGGGTGACCACTCCGAAGCCTGCCGCACGCTGCCCTGCCGGGAACTCGACTGACCCGTACTGGACGGGTTCGTCGGCTCCTCTCCCGGACGGTGACCGCGCCGGTCTCCCGCCGCGGTGACGTCAACTACTCTGCCCGCGACCCGAATTCACCGCTACCGAATAAATCGGGTCACCTGATCCGAATTAATCGAGGCGCCTCGCTCCGGGGCGCCTCGCGACGGGTCACTCCTCACCGGCCAGCGTCAGCGACCGCAGCTTCTGTCCCGCGTACCAGGTGGCGAGCGCCGTGACGGCGACCAGCAGGACCGTCGCGGCCGGCAGGCCGACG
Organism: Streptomyces sp. NPDC036815; assembly: GCF_055609205.1. Taxonomy (NCBI): domain Bacteria; kingdom Bacillati; phylum Actinomycetota; class Actinomycetes; order Kitasatosporales; family Streptomycetaceae; genus Streptomyces; species Streptomyces sp. NPDC036815. Next base: position 199,609 of record NZ_JBVJPW010000010.1, read on the forward strand.
TCCGAGGTGATCAGATCGCCGTGGCCGACCTTCTGGGCCACGGCGAGGGACCACTGCTGCACGCTGAGCGTGCGCGCTCCGGAGACCAGCGATCCGAAGAGCGCCTCCCACACGAGGGCGTAGACGAGGCCGAAGACCACGGCGTGCCGGGTGACCGTGCCGAGGAGCAGGAAGATCGCGGCGTACGTGACGGACGCGACGAGCGCGGCGATCGTGTAGGCGATGGCGACCTGCTGGCCGTTGCCGTTCAGGATCATCCCCGCGACGAACGTGGGGATCGCGGAGAAGGCCATGGTCACGGCGATGGCGACGATCAGCTTGGTGAAGATGATCGTGGGCCGCTTGACCGGCTTGGACAGCAGGTAGACGACGGAGCCGTCGTCGATCTCCGGGCCGATCGCGCCGGTGCCCGCGATGACGCCGATGATCGGCACCATCGTGGCGAGCGCGAAGCCGCCGAGGACGTCGACGGCCACCTGGTCGTCGGCGCCGCTGAAGCCCCGTACCGCCGCGGAGATGACGATCAGGAGGAGGGGCAGGGCGAAGAGGATCAGAGCCCGGCGCCGGCCGAGCAAGGCCCGGTAGGTGAGCCGGGCGACAGTGGGGTTGTACACGGTGACTCCCTTCAGGCCGCGACGAGGTAGGAGAAGACCGACTCGAGGGACTCGTCCGAGGGCGAGACCGTCAGGAGCCGGATGCCGTGCTCGCGCGCGACCCGGGGCAGCAGCGCCGTGAACCGGCCGAAGTCGACCGCCTGGATACGCAACGCGCCCTCCTTGAGGTCGACTTCGATACCGGCCGTCGAGGGGTCGGCGATCAGCGCGGCGGCCAGGGTGCGGTCGTCGCTGGAACGGATCAGATAGCGGTGCGGACGGTCGGTCATCAGGCGGCGGATCCTGCGGAAGTCGCCGCTCGCCGCGTGCCGTCCGGCGACGATCACCTCGATGTGCGAGGCCAGTTGCTCGACCTCTTCGAGGATGTGCGAGGAGAACAGGACCGTGCGGCCCTGGCCGCCCATGGTCCGCAGGAGGTCCATGAGCTGCATGCGCTGGCGCGGGTCCATGCCGTTGAAGGGCTCGTCGAGCAGCAGCACGGACGGGTCGTGGACCAGGGCGGAGGCCATCTTCACGCGCTGGCGCATGCCCTTGGAGTACGTGGAGATCTTGCGGTCCTGCGCGTACTCCATCTCGACCGTGGCGAGCGCCTTCCGGGCGGCCCGCTCGTCCAGGCCGTGCAACTCGGCGTTGGCGACCACGAATTCGCGGCCCGTGAGGAAGTCGTACATGCCCTCGCGCTCGGGGACGATGCCGATGTCCCGGTAGATCGCCTCGTTGCGCCAGATCGGCTTCCCGTCGAGGGTGACGCTGCCCGTGGAAGGGGCGAGGAAACCACCCATCATGTTGATGAGGGTCGATTTGCCCGCGCCGTTCGGACCGAGGAGCCCCGTGACTCCCGGGCCGATGTTCATGGTGATGTCGTTGACCGCCACCACGTTGCCGAACCAGCGCGACGTGTGGTCGATGCTGATGGTGGTCATTAGAGGCCGACCTTCCGGTAGCGGCGCATCAGTGCGCCGTAGCAGCCCGCGATGAGGCCGAGAACGACTACTACGTAGATGACGCCCACGCCGGACGAGGGGCCTTCCGCTCCGGGGAAGGCGGAGGTCGCGCCGAGGAAGGCGGTCTGCACCCCGTCGACGAGCGTGATCGGCGAGAAGAGTCCGAGCCAGGCGATGGCTCCGTTGCTGCCCTGCTCGAAGGCGATGGCCTGGACCGTGGACACCGCTCCGTAGGTGATGGTCAGGACGGCGATGACGGCGGCGATGCCGAAGCCGCGGCGGGGCGTGATCGCCGAGATGACGAGCGCGATGCCGGAGAAGAGCAGACAGAGCACCGCTACGGAGACCAGGCCTTGGGCGAACCCCGCGCTCTGGTCGGCGAAGTCGAGTTTGGCGAGCAGCGCGCCCACGTAGAGCACGAGGAGCGGCGCGGCGGTGAGCACGAAGAGGGCGCAGGACATCGCGGCGAACTTCGCGAGGACGTAGTCGCCGCGTTCGATGGGACGTGAGAAGTAGAGGGGCACCGTCTTGAAGCGCAGGTCGCGCGAGACGGTCTGCGGTGCCTGGGCCGCCAGGAAGAGGCTGATGACGGCCTGGAGCACGATCGCGTAGCGCGTGTAGTCGACGGGCAGGTCGTCGGCCTTCGTGGCGACGGCGACCGCCACCATGATCGCCGCGGGCAGGCACATGACCGCGAACAGGATCATGGGCAGGACCTTGGACTTGGCGGAGCGCCCGAGTCCGTACGCGCCGCGCAGGCTCTGCGAGAAGAGCGAACGGCGGGCGTAGGCACGGCCGAGGCGCGGGCCTTCGTAATTGCGGTACCCGATGTTGTGGATCTGGGTGGACTCGGTGCTCATCGCGCCCCTCCCTCCTTCTGCTGTGCGGCGGCGGTGGCCGCCCAGGCGGCGGCACGCTCGGTCACGGGCTCCTGCCGCGGCTCGTCCTTGAAGACCTCCGCGATGTGGTGCCTGCGCTGTTCCATCCGGACCAGGCCGAGGCCGAGGTCGGCGACGAGGTCGCGCACGATGTCGTACGTCTCCTCGCCGTCGGCGGTGAGCAGGATCGTGTGGCCCGCGCCGGGCAGTTCGCCGCCCGTCTCGGTGCCGATGCCGCGGTTGTCCAGCGCGTCGCGCAGGGCGCGGGTGCCGTCGGGGTGTTCGTCGGTGTCGGTGACCTCGACGGCGAGCGTCGTGGTGGTCTGGGTGAAGTCGGTGGTGGAGCTGGACCGCAGGAGCTTGCCGCCGTCGATGACGACGACGTGGTCGCAGGTGCGCTCCAGCTCGCCGAGGAGGTGCGAGGTGACCAGGACCGAGATGCCGAAGTCGGTGTGGACGCGGCGGATCAGGCCGAGCATCTCGTCGCGGCCGACCGGGTCGAGGCCGTTCGTCGGCTCGTCGAGGAAGACCAGCTGGGGGTCGTGGACGAGGGCCTGCGCGAGTTTCACGCGCTGCTTCATGCCGGTCGAGTAGCCGCCGATGGGGCGGTACCGCTCTTCGTAGAGCCCGACGTGGCGCAGGGTGTCGGCGGTGCGCTCGCGGGCCGCGGTGGGCGGGAGTCCGGACATGCGCGCCATGTGGACGACGAACTCGGTGGCCGAGACGTCGGGCGGCAGGCAGTCGTGCTCGGGCATGTACCCCACGCGTTCGCGGATCTCGCCGCCGCTCGTGGCGACGTCGAGGCCGAGCACGGCGGCGCGGCCCTCCGTGGCGGGGGACAGACCCAGCAGGATCTTGATCAGAGTGGACTTGCCGGCTCCGTTGGCTCCGACGAGTCCGGTCACACCGGGCCCGATGTCCATGGAGAGCCGGTCAAGCGCGGTCACCTTCGGGAACCGCTTGCTCAGGCTTTCGGTCGCGATCACAGTCACGCTTCGACGCTAGTGGCGCGGACCACACGGGTCGTCAGTCCAAGGGCCTGCCCTGACCTCACTCTGGAGTATTACGGGCCCGTAGGGGTCGTCCGGACGTCGGCCCCTGGGGGTTCTTCCGGACGTGTCCCGCAGGTTGGGCAGAACTCTTGACGTAGCCGCTGGGCATTGTCACATTCATCAGTGTCAAGTTACGACCGCGTACGGCGATGGACCGGACACGGGATGACCGGACTCTGGACGGACGGTGGCATGACCTCAGCAGTGGCAGGCGAGCTCTCCGCGGAACTGCGGGGGTTCAGAGAAGTGCAGACCCTCGCGTACGCATGCGCGGAGGCCGTCGCGGCCCAGCTCAAGCCGGGGGTGACGGAGCGCGAGGCGGCGCGGATGCAGCGCGAGTGGCTGCGCGAGCGGGGTGTGCGGGACTGGTTCCACCTGCCCTTCGCCTGGTTCGGGGACCGCACGGCGTTCGTGAACTTCCGGATCCCCCTGCAGTTCTTCCCGACCCACCGCAAGCTGGAGCCGGGGATGCCGTTCATCCTCGACATGGCGCCGGTGTACAAGGGCTTCACCGCCGACATCGGCTATTCCGGCTGCCTCGGTCTGAACCCCGTGCACGACAAGCTCCTCGCCGACCTGGAGGCACACCGCGAGCTGCTCCTGCGCGAGGTGCGCGAGCGCCGCCCGCTCCGGGAGATCTACGAGGACGTCGACCGGCTCATGGTCCGCCAGGGCTATGCCAACCGCCATCGCGCCTATCCGTTCGGCGTCATCGCGCACAAGGTCGACCGGGTCAAGGAGCGCCGACTGGCCCCGCACGTCTTCGGGTTCGGCACGCAGTCGCTGAAGGGCCTCGCGAGCGACGCGATCCACGGCCACCGCGACGGCTGGTCACCGCTCTGGTCCCCGTACAAGTTTTCCGACCACCCGCCCCAGAAGGGGCTCTGGGCGGTCGAGCCGCACCTCGGCTTCAGGGGTACGGGCGCGAAGTTCGAGGAGATCCTGGTCGTCACCGACTCCAAGGACCCCGAGGAGAGCGCGTTCTGGCTGGACGACGATCTGCCGCACGTGCGGCGCTGGGCTGAGGAGAGGGCCGCCGCATGACGACCGGAGACATCGGCAGGAGCGCCGGTACGGCGCAGGGGCTGAAGGGCGCGCGCGAGCGCTGGGTGCGCACGGGCGGCGTGGAGCTGTGCGTCGCCGAGCTGGGCGACCCGGAGCGGCCCACGGTCCTTCTGGTGCACGGCTATCCGGACTCCAAGGAGGTGTGGAGCGAGGTCGCGGGCCGTCTCGCCGACCGCTTCCACGTCGTGCTGTACGACGTGCGCGGACACGGCAGGTCGACCGCTCCGCAACCGCTGCGCGGCGGCTTCACCCTGGAGAAGCTGACCGACGACTTCGTGGCGGTCGTCGACGCGGTCAGCCCGGACAGGCCGGTGCACGTGGTCGGGCACGACTGGGGCTCGGTGCAGTCCTGGGAGTTCGTCACCGTGAAGCGCACGGAGGGCCGCATCGCGTCCTTCACCTCGATGTCGGGTCCTTCGCTCGACCACTTCGGTCACTGGATCAAGCAGCGCATGTCCCGGCCCACCCCCCGCAAGGTGGGCCAGCTGCTCGGCCAGGGCGCCAAGTCCTGGTACGTGTACATGCTGCACACCCCCGTCCTCCCCGAACTCGCATGGCGCGGCCCGCTCGCCAAGCAGTGGCCGAAGATCCTCCAGCGCCTGGAGAAGGTCCCGGCCGGCGACTACCCGACGCCGTCGCTGCCCCAGGACGCCGCGCACGGCGCCTGGCTCTACCGCGACAACGTCCGCGCGAGGCTGCGCAGGCCGCGCCCCGACGCGTACGCCCACGCGCCCGTGCAGCTCATCACGCCGTCCGGGGACATCTTCCTGTCCGCGCGGCTCTACGACGAGCTGGAGCTGTGGGCCCCGCAGCTGGTCCGCCGCACCCTGCCCGCCAAGCACTGGGTGCCGCGCACCCGGCCCGACCAACTGGCGGCCTGGATCAGCGAATTCGTCACGACGAACGAGGATGGCATGCCCGTCAACGACAGCGGCGCGACCGGGAAGCACGCCGACCGGTTCGGCGGCCAGCTCGTGCTCGTCACCGGCGCGGGCAGCGGCATCGGACGGGCCACCGCCTTCGCCTTCGCCGAGGCGGGCGCGCGTGTGGTCGCCGTCGACCGGGACGCGGAGAGTGCGGCCCGTACGGCGGAGATGTCCCGCCTGATAGGCGCGCCCGCCGCCTGGGGCGAGACGGTCGACGTCACCGACGAGCAGGCCATGGAGAAGCTCGCCGAACGGGTCGCCACGGAGTACGGCGTGGTGGACGTCCTGGTGAACAACGCCGGGATCGGCCTCGCGGGCTCCTTCCTCGACACCAGCAGCGAGGACTGGAAGAAGGTCCTCGACGTCAATCTGTGGGGCGTGATCCACGGGTGCCGGCTGTTCGGCAAGCAGATGGCCGAGCGCGGCCAGGGCGGCCACATCGTCAACACCGCCTCCGCGGCCGCGTATCAGCCCTCCCGGACCCTGCCCGCCTACAGCACCTCCAAGGCGGCCGTCCTGATGCTCAGCGAGTGCCTGCGCGCGGAGCTCGCCGGCCAGGGCGTCGGCGTCTCCGCGATCTGCCCGGGCATCGTGAACACGAACATCACGGCGACGTCCCGCTTCGTCGGTGTCGAGGCCGATGAGGAGAAGCGCCGCCAGAAGAAGTCCGCCCGGCTGTACGGCATGCGCAACTACCCCCCGGAGAAGGTCGCCGACGCGATCCTGGACGCCGTCGTCAAGAACCAGGCGGTGGTCCCGGTCACCCCCGAGGCCCGCGGCGCCCGCCTCCTGTCCCGCTTCAGCCCGAAGGCCCTGCGTGCGATCGCCCGATTGGAGCCGCCGTTGTGAGCAAGGAAAGGGATCCGCGGACACGGACCGAGGAGCACTACACGATCGTTCCGCGCCGGGTCTCGTTCGACTGGGACGGGACACCGCTGCACTGGATACCGGACGAGCCGACCGCCACCCACGTCATCAACGTCCTGCACCTGCTGCTCCCCGCGGGAGAGCGGTGGTTCGTGAAGGTCTTCAAGGAGGGCCTGCCGCTGATCACCGATCCGCTGCTGCGGAAGGACGTCAAGGGGTTCATGGGCCAGGAGGCCACGCACAGCGTGCAGCACGCGCACGTGCTCGACCACCTGGCGGCGCAGCGCCTCGACACCGCCGCCTTCACCAAGTACGTCGACTTCCTCTTCGAGAAGCTTCTCGGTGAGAAGCCGCCGCTGGGTGCGCCGGTGCCGACGCAGGAGTGGCTGCGGTTCCGGCTGGCGGTCGTCGCCGCGATCGAACAGTTCACGGCGGTCCTCGGCGACTGGGTGCTGCGCGCCGAGGGCCTCGACCGCGCCGGGGCCGACGAGGTCATGCTCGACCTGCTGCGCTGGCACGGCGCGGAGGAGGTCGAACACCGCGCGGTCGCCTTCGACATGTACCAGCACTGCGGCGGCAGCGGCCTGCCCCGGTACGCCCGCCGGATCGCGGGCATGACGGTCACGGCACCCGTGATGCTGTACCTGTGGATGTGGGGCACGGCCTACCTGATCCGGCACGACCCCCAGCTCGCGGGCCGCCTGCGGTACTCACTGGCGGAGCACAACCGGGCGGTCGCCAAGGGCCTGCTGCCCACCTGGCGCGAGATGGGCAGGGCGATACCGCGCTACCTGCGGCGGTCGTACCATCCCTCGCAGGAAGGCTCGTTGCGCGAGGCCGTCGCGTATCTGGCACAGTCGCCGGCGGCGCGGGCCGCGGCGGGCGCGATCGGCCGGGCGGCCACCGCCTAGGGTCCGGCACGAGGCACGACGAAGGGCGGGGAGCGTGGCGTACACGGAGCCCACGGAGCAGCGGGCAGAGTACCGCGCGGAGTACCGCATCGAGGACCTGGCGCACCACAGCGGTGCGACGGTCCGCACGATCCGCGCCTATCAGGACCGCGGGCTGCTCCCCCGCCCGGAGCGGCGCGGCCGGTCCAATGTGTACGGGGACGCGCACCTGGCCCGGCTGCGGCAGATCGCGGACCTGCTCGACCGCGGGTACACCCTGGCCTCCATCAAGGAGCTCCTGGAGGCCTGGGACGCGGGCCGGGGGCTCGGCGGGGTGCTCGGCCTGGCCGCGGAGGTCGACGGCCCGTGGACGGACGAGAAGGCCGACCGGATCACCCGCGCCGAGCTCGACGCCGCCTTCGGGGGTACGCCCGACGAGGCGGCGGTGGCCGACGCGGTCGCCCTCGGCGTGCTCGAACCGATGCCGGGGCGCGAGGACGAGTTCCTGGTGCCGAGCCCCCAAGAGCTGTCGGTGGCGGTGGAGTTGCACGCGGCGGGCGTGCCGCTGTCGGCGATCTCCGGCCATCTGCGGGAGTTGAGGGGGCAGGTCGAGCACATAGCGTCCCGCTTCCTGGAGTTCACCACCGAGCATGTGTTCGCGCGCTACCTCGGCCATCACCCGCCGACCGAGTCGGACGCGGCGGAAGCGGCCTCGCTGGTACGCAGGCTCCGGCCGCTCGCCCAGCAGTCGGTGGACGCCGAACTGGCCCGTGCGATGCGCCTGTTCGCCACGCGGCACCTGCGTCGGCACTTGGAACCGGGCCAGTCCGCTCAGCCCATGGATGAGCCGCAGAGTGTCGCGCTCCCGATGTCCACAATCCGTGCGGTACAGGCCTTGGTTGGCGAGGAGAACGCGGCACAGTTCATCGCTGCGGCCGCCGAACGGGAAGTGCAGACAAGGACATTGGATGCACTAGCGGCAAGTCGGAGCGATACCGGGTGAATTGGGCAAATGCCTTTGATCGCCCGGGAGTTGTCCACAGAATTATCAACTAGCCTGTGGATAACTCGACTTGGCTGTGGATCAAACCTTCGGACCGAAATACGTCGATGAAAAGTCGGTGGACGAAAATCGAGTGCACGGAGAACGGATCAGGGCGACGCTCTCACCCGCGCCGAGCCCGACCACGTGGTGGCCGTCAACGAACCGGCACGCCGTGCACCTGTCGGCCGACCGCGAGACCGCGACGCGCGTCGGCGCGCGCCGCGGCCGACCCGTCGTCCTGTCCGTCGACGCGGGCAGGATGCACCGCGAGGGCCAGGTGTTCCAGGTCAGCGCCAACGGCGTGTGGCTCACGGCCGCCATCCCGCCCCACTGCCTGCGCTTTCCGGGACCGCACTGAACCAAGCGAGCTGCCCACCGGCGCTCGTGTCCGGGTGCCGGGGTGTCCGGGAGTCCGGGAGTCCGGGAGTCCGGGAGTCCGGGGAGAGGCTCAGCCCAGCTGGCGGGCCGCCTCCGTCGCGATCTTCTCGAACACCGACTCGTCCGCGGCGAAGTCGGAGTCGGGGATCGGCCAGTGGACGACGATCTCCGTGAAGCCCAGCTCCTGGTGGCGGCCCGCGAAGTCCACGAACGCGTCGACGGACCGCAGCGGACGGCTGCGGTCCGGCGTGAAGCCGGTCAGGAGGACCTTGTCCAGCTCGGCCGTGTCCCGGCCGATCTCCGCGCACGCCTTGCCCAGCTTCTCGATCTGCCCGGCGAGCGCCTCGCGCGACTGCTCCGGCGTGCCCGCCTCGAACAGCTTCGGGTCCCCCGTCGTCACCCACGCCTGCCCGTGCCGGGCCGCGAGCTTCAGACCGCGCGGGCCGGTGGCCGCGACGGCGAAGGGCAGCCGCGGCCGCTGCACGCACCCGGGGATGTTGCGAGCCTCGGTCGCCGAGTAGAAGGCCCCGTCGTACGTCACCGAGTCCTCGGTCAGCAGCCGGTCGAGCAGCGGCACGAACTCCCCGAACCGGTCGGCGCGCTCGCGCGGCGTCCAGGGCTCCTCGCCGCTCTTGAGCAGCGTCGTGGCGTCGAAGCCGTTGCCGCCCGCGCCGATGCCCAGCGTGATCCGGCCGCCGGAGATGTCGTCGAGCGAGATGAGTTCCTTGGCGAGCGTCACCGGGTGGCGGAAGTTGGGCGACGTGACGAGCGTCCCGAGGCGCAGCCGCTCGGTGGCCGCCGCGGCGGCGGTCAGCGTGGGCAGCGCACCGAACCAGGGACCGTCACGGAAGGAGCGCCAGGCCAGGTGGTCGTACGTGTACGCCGCGTGGAAGCCGAGCTCCTCGGCCCGCAGCCACTGGTCGCGGGCGCCCTCGTGCCAGCGACGGACGGGAAGAATCACGGTGCTCAGGCGCAGACTCATGTCACAGAGCTTACGGCGACACCGGCACGCGGCCGATCCGCCCCGGGGGGCCCGCGGAGCACTCACATGTGCGCCCCAGCGCACGCCCGTGCACCCCGGTGCGGGACAATCGACGGTGTGACCTCAGCTACCCCAGGGCCCCGGCGCCCGGCCCCCACCGCCCCGGCAGCCACCGTTTCGGCAGTCGGTGCCCCGGCCGGGCCGCGACCACGGCCCCGGCTGATCGCGACGGACCTCGACGGCACGCTGCTGCGCGACGACAAGACGGTCTCGGACCGCACCGTCGCGGCGCTCGCGGCCGCCGAGGAGGCCGGTATCGAGGTCTTCTTCGTGACCGGCCGCCCGGCCCGCTGGATGGACGTCGTCAGCGCCCACGTCCACGGCCACGGCCTCGCCATCTGCGGCAACGGCGCCGCGGTGGTCGACCTGCACGGCGGCCCCGGCACCCACAGCTTCGTCAAGACCCGCGAGCTGGAGCGGGCATGCGCTCTCGACGTCGTCCGCAGACTGCGCGCCGCCGCGCCGGGCACGTCGTTCGCGATCGAGCGGACCGGCGGACTGCACCACGAGGAGACCTACCCGCCGCTGCACATGGAGCCGGGCGAAAGCATCGCGCCCGCCGAGAAGCTGCTCGCCGAGCACCCTGCGGACTCCGCGGCCGCCGACCAGCCCGTCCTGAAGGTGCTCGCCTTCCACCCCGGCCTGGCCCCCGACGAGTTCCTGGTGCTCGCCCGCGCGGCCATCGGCGACCGGGCCACGGTCACCCGCTCCAGCCCCAGCGCCCTCCTGGAGATCAGCGGACCCGGCGTCTCCAAGGCAAGCACCCTGGAGCTGTGCTGCGCCGAGCGCGGCATCAGCCCGCAGGAAGTCGTCGCCTTCGGTGACATGCCCAACGACATAGAGATGCTCGCCTGGGCGGGCACGTCGTACGCGATGGGCAACGCCCACCCCGACGTCGTCGCCGCGGCTTCCGGGCGCACCGTCGCCAACAACGACGACGGCGTCGCGGTCGTGATCGAGCGGATCCTCCGGGAGCGCGGGCAGTCCGACGGCTGAAGCCCTTCTCCGAGGTGCCGGCGTTTCCGTCGTGCAGCCGTTTCCGTCGTCCAGCCCTTCTCCGTCGTGCAGCCCTTCTCCATAGAGGTCGCTCAACGGCAACCGGTACGTACGCCGAGGGCGCTCACCGTGCGCCCTCGTGCGGTTCAGAGCCTGACGCCCCGCTTGGCCAGCCACTTCACCGGGTCGACCGCCGACCCCATACGCGGCGTGCGCCGCGCCTCGAAGTGCAGGTGCGGACCGGTCGAATTGCCGGTCGTGCCGGCCTGCCCGACCCACTGGCCGGGACGCACCCGGTCCCCCCGCTCGACGGTGACGGCCGCGAGGTGCGCGTACTGCGTGAAGTGCCCGCCCTCGTGCCGCACCACGACCTCGATCCCGAAGCCCCCGCCGCACGACACGCTCACCACCCGGCCCGCACCGACCGACCGCACGGGCGCCCCGATGCCGACCGCGAAGTCCTGCCCGGTGTGCCGGTGGGCCCAGTGCGCACCGGCCCGGTCGAAGCCCGCCGAGAGTTCGTACGACGCCACGGGCGCCACCCACGCGCGCGTGACGCGCCTTTTCGGCTGGTCGAGCCGGACCGCGCCGCGGCAATTCCCCGCGGCGACCGCCCGGTCGGCCTCGCCCTGCAGGGTCCACCGCGCCGTCTCCAGCTTCCGCCTGATGTCGCGCTTGAGCCTGGCCAGGCGCACGTTGCGCCGGTCCAGGGAGCGCTTGGCGCGGGTCGCCTCGCGCTTGGCGACGGCCAGACCCGCCGCCGCCCGCCGGGTCTTGGCGACGACGCCGTTGACGGCGAGGTCCGCCTGCCGGAACGCGTGCTCCCCGCGCACCAGGGCGTCGGGGCTGTCCGCGAGGAGCAGCTGCGCCGTGTAGGGCAGGCCGCCGCCCGAGCGGTACTGGGCCCTGGCCAGGCGGCCGAGGTCGCCGTGGAGCGCCTTGGCCTCGTGCCGCTCCCTGGCGAGGAGCCGGTCCAGTTTCCGGACCTTCACCCTCTGGATGCCCGCTGCCCGCCGCACCTTTTCGTAGCGGGCGGTCGCCGTGGAGGCCTCTTCGTAGAGCCGCGCCACGTCGGCGCTCGTGCCCGGCCCCTCGAAGGCGGGCGCGGGAGTGGGAGACGTGGTCCAGAGCAGCGCGCACAGCAGCACGGGCACACTGACGAACGGGTGCGGGCGGCGGCGGCTGAGGACCATGTCACGGATCGTTGCCCGCCGCGGCGGCGCGGTCCCTGTGCCACTCGTGCACGCGGGGGTCACGGTGCCCCGTACGGCCCACCCGGGTACCGCCGAACAGGGCCCCCGCCCCGCACCGTGAGACCCCGGCCGCCCTACGTCAGTACGGCGCCTCCCACACCACCGTCGTGCCCCCGCCGTCCTCGCCGATCCCGGACCCGTACCAGCTGTCGCCGCCCAGCGACTCGGCCCGCCTCTTGAGGTTCTTCAGGCCGCTGCGCCTGCCGCCCTCCGCGATGCCCACGCCGTCGTCGGCGACGGTCAGGCGGACGCCGTGCTGCCCGTCCGGGAGGACCACGGTCGAGTCGACCACGACGTCGATCCGCGCGGCCTGCGCGTGCCGGAACGCGTTGGACAGCGCCTCCCGCAGCGCCGCGATGAGGTTTTTGCCGGTGAGTTCGCCGACCACCGTGTCGACGGGCCCCACGAAGTGGTGCGAGGGCTTGAAGCCCAGCGGGACGGCGGCCATGTTGATCTCGCGCAGGACGCGGGTGCGCAGTCCCGAAGGCGCCTCGGCCGGGCCCTGCTGCAGGGCGAAGATCGCCGTCCGGATCTCCTGGATCGTCACGTCCAGTTCGTCGACGGCCCTGCCGACGCCGACCTGCACCTCCGGCACGACCGACCGGCGCTGGGCGCTCTCCAGCATCATCCCGGTGGCGAAGAGGCGCTGGATGACGAGGTCGTGCAGGTCCCTGGCGATCCGGTCGCGGTCCTCGTAGACCGCGAGCCGTTCCCGGTCCCGCTGTGCCTCGGCCATCATCAGCGCGAGCGCCGCCTGCGAGGCGAACTGGGTGGCGAGCGTCCGCTCCGCCTCGCTGAACGGGCGCTCGCCCCGCGCGCGTGGCGTCACGAGCGTGCCGAGGACGCGGCCGTCGCTCTGCAGCGGCAGCATCATGACGGGGCCGAAGGCGCGGGCGATCTCGGTCATGACGCGCGGGTCGGTGGCCATGTCGTCGATGAATACGGAGTGGCCTTCGAGGAGGTCGGCCACGATGCGGCTCTCCGGGGGGACGATCACGCCGAGGGCGCCGGTGGGCTCCTCCGAGGAGACCGCGACGACCTCCATGCCGCCCTCCTCGTCGGGCAGCAGCACGATGCCCGCGGTCGAGTCCGCGAGGTGCCTGGCCTGCTCGGCGACGACCGCGAGCGCGTCCTCCGCGTCGCTGCCGGACAGCAGCGCCGTGGTGACCGCCACGGAGCCGTCGATCCAGCGCTCACGCTGTTTGGCGGCTTCGTAGAGGCGGGCGTTGCCGATGGCGATGCCCGCCTCCGTGGCGAGGACGCGCACCATGTGCACGTCGTAGTCGCTGAATTCCGCCCCGTCCCGCTTCTCCGTCAGATAGAGGTTGCCGAAGATCTCGCCCTGGACGCGGATGGGGACGCCGAGGAAGGTCCGCATCGGGGGGTGGTGGGGCGGGAATCCGCAGGAGCGCGGGTCGGCGGAGAGTTCGCCGAGGCGCAGCGTCCGCGGCTGGTGGATGAGGGCACCGAGGAGGCCCTTGTGGCCGTCGGGCAGGTGCCCGATCCGCTCGGCGGTCTCCGCGTCGATGCCGTGGTAGACGAAGTCGGAGAGCCCCTCGCCGTCCTCGGCGACGACGCCGATCGCGGCGTAGTGGGCGTCCGCCAGCTCGGCGGCCGTCTCGCAGATGCGGTCCAGGGTGGTGTGCAGTTCGAGCCCGGTACCGACCGAGCGCATGGCTTCGAGCAGCTGCGGCACGCGCGAGGTCAGCTCCGGCGAGAGCCCCTGGAGGCTGCGGGTCGCCCGCGCCGCCGCCTCGTCCGAGTGCGATGTGCCGTCGGAGGGCGGGGGGTCGGCGGAGGCCGAGGGTGCTGACATGCCTTTGAGCCTAGTAAGTCCTATTTACAGGGGAAAGTCGAAGCCGTCGAGGATCCGCCCGCCCACGGCCTTGTCCCGGCTCGGGCCGGGACCCCCGATCACCGCACATCGATCCCTCCGCTCCCGCTGCTCGCTCATCCCGCCACCAGCAGATCCGCCGCCCGCTCCACCTCGAGCATCCGCCGCAGCGGCCCCTCCTCCGCCGCGAGCTCCGCGTACGTGCCGCGCTGCGTCACCCGCCCGGCGGCCAGGACGATCACCTCGTCCACGGCGTCGAGCCCGGCGAGCCGGTGGGTGATGAGCAGGGTCGTGCGGCCCTCGGTCGCCGCCAGCAGATCGGCGGTGAGGGCGTCGGCGGTCGGCAGGTCGAGGTGCTCGGCGGGCTCGTCGAGGACGAGGACGGGGAAGTCGGCAAGGAGCGCGCGGGCCAGCGCGAGGCGCTGCCGCTGCCCTCCGGAGAGCCGCGCTCCGTGCTCCCCGACGAGCGTGTCGAGCCCGTCGGGCAGCGCATGCACCCACCCGTCGAGCCGGGCCCGCTCCAGGGCGTCGCGCACCTCCTCCTCCGTGGCGTCCTTCTTGGCGAGCAGCAGGTTCTCGCGCACCGAGCTGTCGAAGATGTGGGCGTCCTGGGCGCAGAGCCCGACCGTGCGGCGCACGGTGTCGCCGTCCAGCGCGGTCGCGTCCGTGCCTCCGAGCGTGTACGTCCCCTGGCTCGTCCCGAGGAATCGCAGCAGCACCTGCGCGAGCGTCGTCTTGCCGGACCCGGACGGGCCGACCACGGCGATCCGCCGCCCGCGCTCCAGCGTGAGTCCGACGCCGGCGAGCGCGTCCCGCTCCTGCCCTTCGTACCGGGCGTGCAGGTCCTCGACGCGGAGCGGGAAGGGTGTCCGCGGCGCCGGTGCGGGCACGGCGGGCTCGGGGACGGGTACGGGCGCGTCGAGGACCTCGTAGACCCGCTCGGCGCTCTTCCTGACCCGCTGGCGGTACTGCACGGCGAGCGGCAGCCCCATCACCGCTTCGAAGGCGGCCAGCGGGGTGAGGACGACCGCGCCCAGGGCCACGCCGCCGAGCCGCCCGTCGTGGACCGCCTGTACGCCGACGAGCGAGGCCGCGGCCACGGTGAGCCCGGTGATGAGCGCCCCGAGACCGTCGCCGAGCGCGGTGGCGGTGGCGCTCCTCGATGCGATCCGGGTCAGCTCGGCGTCGGCCTCGCCCGCCTCGGCCGTACGACGCTTCAGCGCACCGGCGACGGTCAGTTCGGCGGTCCCGGTGAGCAGGTCGGCGACGCGGGTGGCGAGCACCCCGCGCGCCGGGGCCAGCTTCCGCTCCGTGCGCCGGGCCACGGCGCCGCTCACCAGCGGGACACCGGCGCCCGCGGCGAGCAGCCCCACGGCGAGCACGGCACCCGCCTCGGGCAGCAGCCAGGCGGTGAAGCCGACGGCGCCCGCGCTCACGAGGGCCGCGGCGGACGCGGGGAGCAGCCAGCGCAGCCAGTAGTCCTGCAGGGCGTCGACGTCGGCGACCAGGCGGGAGAGGAGGTCGCCGCGCCGGGCGCCGCGCAGGCCCGTGGGGGCGAGCCGCTCCAGGCGCCGGTAGACGGCGACCCGGGTGTCGGCGAGCATCCTCAGCACGGCGTCGTGCGAGACGAGGCGCTCCGCGTACCGGAAGACGGCGCGGCCGATGCCGAAGGCGCGGGTCGCCGTGACGGCGATCATCAGGTACATCACGGGCGGCTGCTCCGAGGCCCGCGAGATCAGCCACCCGGAGGTGGCCATGAGTCCCACGGCGCTGCCGAGCGCGAGGGCGCCGAGCAGCAGCGCGAGCGCCAACTGCCCGCGCCGGGCCCGCGCCGCCGCCCGGACCCGCCCCAACAGGCCCCGCCGCGCAGCCTCCGCAGGCTCCGGACGCTGCGGAGCCGCCGGAGTCTTCGGAGTCCCCCGAGTCGCCGCAGTCGTCGCAGTCGTCGAAGGGGAGTCCTCCGCGGCGGTGCCGCTGACCTCGCCGTCGTGGGCAGCTGTTCCCGGCGCGGGACGAGTCCCGCCCCGCGCCCCCCGCTGCCCGGCGCCGTCCGCCGACGCACCGATGCGCACCACCCTGTCGGCCACGGCCAGCAGCGCGGGCCGGTGCACGACCAGCAGAACGGTCCGCCCCACCGCCAGCCTGCGGACCGCCTCGACCACCTCCGCCTCGGTTCCGCCGTCGAGCGCCGCCGTCGGCTCGTCGAGGAGCACCACGGGCCGGTCGGCGAGGAACGCCCGCGCCAGGGCGAGCCGTTGCCGCTGCCCGGCGGAGAGCCCGGCTCCGTTCTCGCCGAGGGCGGTGTCGGCCCCGGCGGGCAGCGCGTCCACGAACTCCAGGGCACCCGCCTCCCGCAGGGCGTCCCGCAGCCGCGCGTCGTCCGCGTCCGGCCGCGCGAGGCGTACGTTCTCCGCGACGGTCCCGGCGAAGAGGTGCGGCCGCTGCGGCACCCACGCGATCCGCTCCCGCCACCGCTCGGGCGAGACGTCGGCCAGGTCGACGCCTCCGACGCACACGCGCCCCTCGGTGGGCCCGACGAACCCGAGCACCACGTTCAGCAGGGTCGACTTGCCCGCCCCGCTCGGCCCGACGAGCGCCACGGTCTCGCCGGGGGCCACCTCGAAGGAGGCGCCGGAGACCGCGTCGGAGGACCGCCCCGGAAACCTGACCGTCACACCCTCCACGCTCAGCACGCCCGTGGGCGCCGCCCCCGACCCGGCATCCGGCACCGGTGTCTCCAGGACCTCGAAGATCTCCTCGGCGGCCGAGAGCCCCTCCGCCGCCGCGTGGTACTGCGCCCCGACCTGGCGCAGCGGCAGGTAGGCCTCGGGGGCGAGGACGAGGACGACGAGGCCGTCGTACAGCTCCATCTCGCCGTGCACCAGCCGCATGCCGATGGTGACCGCGACCAGCGCGACCGAGATCGTCGCGAGGAGTTCCAGGGCGAACGACGACAGGAACGCGATGCGCAGCGTGCGCATCGTCGCCTGCCGGTACTCGCCGGTGATCTTGCGGATCGACTCGGCCTGCGCCTTGGCGCGGCCGAACACCTTCAAGGTGGGGAGCCCCGCCACCACATCGAGGAAGTGGCCCGAGAGGCGCGAGAGGAGCCGCCACTGGCGGTCCATGCGGTTCTGCGTGGCCCAGCCGATGAGGATCATGAAGACCGGGATGAGCGGCAGGGTCACGACGATGATCACCGCCGACACCCAGTCCTCGGTGACGATACGGGCGAGCACCGCCACGGGCACCACGATCGCAAGGCCCAACTGCGGCAGATAGCGCGAGAAGTAGTCGTCGAGCGCGTCCACACCCCGCGTGGCGAGGGAGATCAGCGACCCCGTGCGCTGTCCGCCGAGCCACCCGGGCCCGAGCGCGCCCGCCCGCTCCAACAGGCGCCCCCGCAGCTCCGACTTGACCGCCGCGCTCGCCCGGTGCGCGGCGAGTTCGGTCAGCCAGGCGACCAGCCCCCGCCCCGCCGCGACGACGGCGAGCAGCACCAGCGGGGTGCCCAGGTCACCCGCGGAGAGGTCCTTCTGGAAGGCGCCCACCACGATCTCGGCGATGAGCATCGCCTGACCGATGACCAGGCCGGCCCCGATCAGCCCCAGAACCACCACGGCGACGAGGAAGAAGCGGGTGGCGCGGGCGTACCGAAGCAGGCGCGGGTCGATCGGTTTCACGTGAAACACACCCTCCGAAGGACAGGGGGCCGGCAGGTGAGGACGGGCTCAGTGCGCGGCGGACGACACGGGCTCAGTGTGCGGCGTCCGCGATGTGCTGCGTACCGATCCGCTTGCGGAACACCCAGTACGTCCACGACTGGTAGAGCAGCACGACCGGCGTCGCGACGCCCGCGCACCACGTCATGATCTTCAGGGTGTACGGGCTCGACGAGGCGTTGGTGACCGTGAGGCTCCACTCCTCGTTCAGCGACGACGGCATCACGTTCGGGAAGAGCGTCAGGAAGAGCATCGCGACGGCGGCCGCGATCGTGATCCCCGACAGCGCGAACGACCAGCCCTCGCGCCCGATCCTGATCGCCGCGATGGCACCGACGAGCGCGACGACCGCCACGACCATCGCGACCAGGCTCTTGCCGTCCCCCTTGTCGGCCTGGGTCCAGAGCAGGAACCCGAGCGCGAGGACGGCGGTGACGAGTCCGAGGCCCAGCGCCGTCTTCCGCGCCCGCACCCGGATGTCGCCCACCGT
Organism: Streptomyces sp. NPDC036815; assembly: GCF_055609205.1. Lineage (NCBI taxonomy): Bacteria > Bacillati > Actinomycetota > Actinomycetes > Kitasatosporales > Streptomycetaceae > Streptomyces > Streptomyces sp. NPDC036815. The sequence continues at coordinate 217,605 of NZ_JBVJPW010000010.1, forward strand.
CTTGAGCGAGGCGAACACCGCACCGTGGAAGGTGAACAGCGTCAGGGTGACCAGGCCGCCCAGGATCGCGTACGGGTTGAGCAGGTCCCAGAAGGTGCCCACGTACTCCTTGTGGGCGTCGATCTTCACACCGCGCACGATGTTGCCGAAGGCCACGCCCCACAGCACCGCCGGGATCAGCGAGGTCCAGAAGATCGCGTGTTCCCAGTTGGTCTGCCACCGCTCCTCGGGCCGCTTGGCGCGGTACTCGAAGGCGACGCCGCGCACGATCAGGCAGATGAGGATGAGCAGCAGCGGCAGGTAGAAGCCGGAGAAGAGGGTCGCGTACCAGTCGGGGAAGGCGGCGAAGGTCGCGCCGCCCGCCGTGAGCAGCCACACCTCGTTGCCGTCCCAGACGGGACCGATGGTGTTGATGAGGACCCGCTTCTCGACCCGGTCGCGGGCGAGCAGCTTGGTCAGCACACCGATCCCGAAGTCGAAGCCCTCCAGGAAGAAGTAGCCGATCCAGAGGACGGCGATCAGTACGAACCAGACGTCGTGAAGTTCCATGTCCTGCTCGCTCCTTCCTTCAGTACGAGAAGGCCATCGGCCGGTCGGAATCGGAGTCGGCGTCGGAGTCGGAGCCGTTGCCCGCTCCGGGGCCGCCGATCTTGGTGGGCGGGTTGAGGTCCGCCTCGGTCAGCTCGGGCGGGCCCTTCCTGACGTACTTGAGCAGCAGTTTCACCTCGATCACGGCGAGGATCGCGTAGATCAGCGTGAACCCGATCAGCGAGGTGAGCACCTCGCCCTGCGAGACCCCGGGGGAGACCGCGTCCTTGGTGCGCAGGACGCCGTAGACCACCCAGGGCTGCCGCCCGGTCTCCGTGAAGATCCAGCCCCAGGCGGTGCCGATGAGCGGGAAGATCAGCGTCCACTGCGAGAGCCGCCACCACCAGTTGCCGATCTTGGGCGAGAGCTCCTTGTTCTTGGTGAGCATCAGCTTGGGGATCTCGTCCGCGCCGGTGCGGTGCTCGGGCGCGAGCCAGAACTTCTTCCGCGTCAGCCACAGACCCGCGGTGCACAACACCATCGAGACCCCGCCGAAGCCGATCATCCAGCGGTACGACCAGTAGGCGGTGGGGATGTTCGGCCGGTAGTCACCGGGCCCGAACTTGTCCTGCGCCTGCTTGTTGAGGTCGTTGATGCCGGGGATCTCGGCGTTGAAGTTGTTCTTGGCGAGGAAGGACAGGACGCCGGGCACCTCGATGGCGACGTCGTTGTGCCCCTTGGCGACGTCTCCGTACGCGAAGAGCGAGAACGGCGCCGGCTTCTCGGTCTCCCACAGCGCCTCGGCGGCCGACATCTTCATCGGCTGCTGCTCGTACATGACCTTGCCGAGGGTGTCGGCGCTGATGACGGTGAGCAGCGTGCCGACGAACGCGGCGACCAGACCGAGCCGCATCGACATCCGCATGGTGCGGACGTGCCGCTTCTTGCGCAGGTGGACGATGGCGATGCCGGTCATGAAGGCGCCGCCGACCAGGATGGCCGCCGATATGACGTGGAAGAAGTTGACGAGCGTCGTCTCCTGGAAGAGCACCTTCGAGAAGTCGGTGAGCTCGGCGCGCTTGCTGCCGTCCCGCTGCACGATCTTGTAGCCGACCGGGTGCTGCATAAAGGCGTTGGCGGCGATGATGAAGTACGCCGACAGGACGGTGCCGACGGAGACGATCCAGATCGTCGCGCAGTGCAGCTTCTTCGGCAGCTTGTCCCAGCCGAAGATCCACAGGCCGATGAAGGTCGACTCGAAGAAGAAGGCGATCAGCGCCTCGAACGCGAGCGGCGCCCCGAAGACGTCACCGACGAAGCGCGAGTAGTCGGACCAGTTCATGCCGAACTGGAACTCCTGGACGATGCCGGTGACGACACCCATCGCGATGTTGATCAGGAACAGCTTTCCCCAGAACTTGGTCGCTCTGAGGTAGTGCTCCTTGCCGGTCCGCACCCACGCGGTCTCGAGGATCGCCGTGAGGGCGGCGAGCGAGATCGTCAGGGGGACGAACAGGAAGTGGTAGACGGTCGTGATGCCGAACTGCCATCGCGCCAGGGTTTCCGGCGCCAGAGCCAGGTCCACTGCGACTTCTCCTTACTCACCGCGGGCCAAGGAGACTTTTTTGCCCCTTTTGTCCCACTGATCTCCGGATGAACCGGGACACGCTTGTGAACGCGTTCACATTCACAAGCATTATGTCGTACGGACTGTCGACACCCAAAAGGGGGGTCCCCCCTTACCGCCGGGAACGCGAAGAAGGCCTCGGGATCCCGCCCGAGGGCTTCCACAAAACTTCAACATATTGTTGAATCCGCGCCATGCAGATACGGATCTCCTGGCCCGCCGGGCACCTGACCGCGACGCTCGACGACACCCCGACCGTCCGGGCGCTGGGCGGCGTCCTGCCGCTCAGCTCCACCGCCCGCACCTGGGGCGAAGAGGTGTACTTCGACACAGGCGTCAGCGTCCCGCGCGAGGGCGGAGCCCAGCAGGTCGTCGCACCCGGCACGGTCGCCTTCTGGACCGACGGCGACGCCCTCGCCCTCCCCTACGGCCCGACGCCGATCTCGCGGGGCGACGAGTGCCGCCTCGCGAGCCCGTGCAACGTCCTCGGCCACCTGGACGGCGACGCCCGCCTCCTTGCCACCGTGCGCGACGGCGACCCCGTCCGCGTCGAACTGACGGACGACTGAACGGCGGAGGCGGCTGACGACTGAACCGCAGCGGCGGTTAGAGCTCCTTGTGGAAGGCCTCCGCCGCCTGCAGGAACAGGTCGTTGGCCTCGGTCTCGCCGATCGTGGCCCGCATCCCCTCACCCGCGAACGGCCGCACGACCACGCCGGCCTCCTCGCACGCCGCAGCGAAGTCCGCCGTACGGTCCCCGAGCCGCAGCCACACGAAGTTCGCCTGCGTCTCGGGCACCGTCCAGCCCTGCCCGCGCAGCGCCTCGACCACGCGCGTGCGCTCGCCGACCAGCGAGCCGACCCGGCCCATCAGCTCGTCCTCGGCCCGCAGCGACGCCACCGCCGCGTCCTGCGCGAGCTGGCTCACGCCGAAGGGCACCGCCGTCTTGCGCAGCGCGGCGGCCACCGGCTCGTGGGCGACCGCGAAGCCGACGCGCAGGCCCGCGAGGCCGTACGCCTTGGAGAAGGTGCGCAGGACGCAGACGTTCGGGCGGTCGCGGTAGATCTCGACGCCGTCCGGCACCTCGGGGTCGCGGATGAACTCGCGGTACGCCTCGTCGAGGACGACGAGCACGTCGCTCGGCACCCGGTCCAGGAACCGCTCCAGCTCCGCCCTGCGGACCACGGTGCCGGTGGGGTTGTTGGGGTTGCAGACGAAGATGAGCCGGGTGCGGTCGGTGATCGCCGCGGCCATCGCGTCGAGGTCGTGCACCTCGCCGTCCGTCAGCGGCACCCGCACCGAGGTCGCCCCGCTGACCTGCGTGATGATCGGGTACGCCTCGAAGGACCGCCACGCGTAGATCACCTCGTCGCCGGGGCCCGCGGTGGCCTGCAACAGCTGCTGGGCGACGCCCACGGAGCCGGTGCCGGTGGCGATGTGCGAGACGGGCACGCCGAAACGGTCGGCCAGCTCTGCCATCAAGGTCGTGCACGCCATGTCGGGGTAGCGGTTGAAGGAGCCGGCCGCGGCGAGCACACTCTCCATCACGCCGGGGAGCGGCGGGTAGGGGTTCTCGTTCGAGGACAGCTTGTAGGCCGCCGGACCGTCGGCCGCCGCGGGCTTGCCCGGCTTGTAGGTGGGAATCCCCTCAAGCTCGGCGCGCAGCCTCGGGTTCGTCTCGCTCACCGCAGTCCTCCTCGTAGCCAGTCACAACCGTTCGAATACTGCTTACCTTATGAGGATTCGGCGCCCCTGCGAATGGGCTTCCGGCGTATCGGACGAGAGGGGCGCCCCGTGCTCCCCCGTGCGCCGGTGGCTCGCTCCGTGGCGCGCGTCCCCCGTGAAGGTGAGTTGAGACCTCTTCGAGACCTGGCCCTTTTGGCAGGCCCATGCGCGACGATCAGGGGCAGCTGCCCATCGGGGCCGACAACTCCCTTGCATTCCATGGTCATTGGGTCGGTCGAGCCATGCAGAAACGTGCCTGTCAATGTGTGAATATGCGCCCCTGCTACCCACCCCCATGAGCCCTACTATCGGCTCGCCATGACAGCAGCAGGGAAGCACCAGGTGAGCCGAGCGGAGACCGCACGCCGGGGCAACCGGCAAAGTCGAGCGGGGATCAGAGACGTCGCCGCAGCCGCCGGTGTCTCCATCACGACTGTCTCCGACGCCCTCAACGGCAAGGGACGGCTGCCCGACGCCACCCGACGCCACGTCCGCGAAGTCGCAGAACGGCTGGGCTACCGCCCGTCCGCGGCGGCCCGCACCCTCCGTACCGGCAAGTCCGGCCTCATCGGCCTGACCGTGACGACGTACGGGGATGAACCTTTCACCTTCACCGAATTCGCCTACTTCGCCGAGATGGCCAGAGCCGCCACCTCGGCCGCACTCGCCCGGGGCTACGCCCTGGTCATCCTCCCCGCCACCTCCCGCCGCAGCCCCGTCGACGTGTGGTCGAACGTCGCACTCGACGGGACCGTCGTCGTCGACCCCTCCGACCACGATCCCGTGGTCAGCGAACTGGTCAGACAGGGCCTGCCCGTGGTCTCCGACGGCCGTCCGGCGGGTTCGCTCCCGGTCACCGCCTGGGTCGACAACGACCACGAGGCGGCGGTCCTGGAGATCCTCGACCACCTCGCGGCCGCCGGCGCCCGCCGGATCGGCCTCCTCACCGGCACCACCACGGACACGTACACCCACCTCTCCACCACCGCGTACCTGCGCTGGTGCGAACGCGTCGGACAGGACCCGGTCTACGAGTCCTATCCCGCGCACGACCCGTGCGCGGGCGCCGTCGCCGCCGACCGGCTGCTCGCCAGGCCCGACCGGCCCGACGCCGTCTACGGCCTCTTCGACCCCAACGGCACCGACCTGCTCGCCGCCGCCCGGCGGTACGGCCTGCGCGTCCCCGACGACCTGCTGCTCGTCTGCTGCAGCGAGTCCACGGTGTACGCCACCACCGAACCGCCCATCACCACGCTCTCCCTCAAACCCCGGCGCATCGGCACGGCCGTCGTACAGCTCCTCATCGACGCCATCGAGGGCCTCGACACGGGCCGGCCCGTCGAGCAGGTGATACCGACCGAACTGATCGTGCGCACCTCGTCCGAGCGACGACCACCGCGCACGACGGTCAGCCCGCCCCGCTCGCCCGGGCACGGCTGACCGCTCCCGCCGTAGCACCCGGCCCCGGGCAGAGGTCGGCTTCCTCCCCGCCACCAGCGGGGAAACCTCTGCCCAATTCGGGAGAAAACCTCGGCGAACCGGGGTCCGGAACCGATTCACCACCCCTGGTGCACCACACAGCGGGAGCCGCATTCCTATGATGGGCGGACGACACCGCGGGCCGCTGCGACCAAGCAGTCCGATCTCGGTGCAGATGCGGCGCAATGGTGGTGGAGGGGTCGATGACTCAGGGGGCCGGTCAGGGACCCGATGTGCGGACGGCGACGCTGCGCGACTTCCGCGTACCGGCGTACGTCCATGAGACGACCGGACCCGCCCCGGCGAGCCCCGGAGCGCCCGGCGAACCGCCGGAGGAGGGCTACACCCCCACCCAGCGCGACCTGCCCGTCATCAACCGGGGCGACACGGTCCAGGTGCAGGTCATGCCGGAGCCACCGCAGCCGCGGGCGAGCGAGGAATTCGGTCCGCTGTTCGTCGTGGGCGACGTGCACGGCTATCTGGGCGAGCTCCTCGCGGCCCTGCACGAGCAGGGACTCGTCGACGACGAGGGCAACTGGTCCGCGGGCAACGCGCGCCTGTGGTTCCTCGGCGACTTCACCGACCGCGGGCCCGACGGCATCGGCGTCATCGACCTCGTGATGCGGCTCTCCGCCGAAGCGGCCGCCGCCGGCGGCTACTGCAAGGCGCTCATGGGCAACCACGAGCTGCTCCTGCTCGGCGCCAAGCGCTTCGGCGACACCCCCGTCAACTCCGGCGCGGGCACCGCCACCTTCCAGGCCGCCTGGCTGCTCAACGGCGGGCAGAAGACCGACATGGAGCGCCTGGAGGACCACCACCTGCAGTGGATGGCCCGCCTGGACGCGATGGAGGAGGCCGACGGCCACCTGCTCGTGCACTCCGACACGACCGCCTATCTGGATTACGGCGACTCGATCGAGGCGGTGAACGACACGATCCGGGAGACCCTGACGCGCAATGACGCCGACGAGTGCTGGGACCTCTTCCGCAAGTTCACCAAGCGCTTCGCCTTCCGCGACGAGTCCGGCCCCTCGGCCGTCCGCGAGCTCCTCGATGTCTACGGCGGCACACGCATCGTCCACGGTCACAGCCCCATCCCCTACCTCCTGGGCGACGTCGGCTCCGAGGACGAGTCGGACGGCGGCGGCCCGGTCATCGAGGGCCCGCACGTCTACGCGGACGGCCTGGCGATCGCCATGGACGGCGGAGTGACCATGGCCGGAAAGCTACTGGTCTGCCAACTCCCCCTGACTGACTGAGCGTTCTTCGGGCAGGCACTCCCCTACACGATCACGCTGGCCAGGGGGGCAATTTCCGGAAACCCCCTGTCACCGCATGCGGTCACGGCTCTACCATCGGCTTATCCGTAGCAGGCTCCCCTCCGTTTCTGCCCAACGGCTCGCAGCCATGCGAGCCTCAGCCCTACGGAGCATCGGGGGATGCACATGAACAGCGCTCCACACCTGCTCAATGAGGACCGCCCCGAGTACGAGCGGATCCTCGATGAGGCGCTGCGCAACGCACCTGATCGTCCTGAACTCGCCGCAGTGGGCCAGCGGCTCAACACCGAACAACTGCGCACCATGGCCCTGAACGCGACAGCACTGATCACGGCCTCGGCCGCGGCCGAGTACGCGCACTACGTGAAGGTTCGCGAGGAGTTGCGCGAACCTCGACCGACGTCCACATCGATCCGTGAAGGGAACGGACAGAGTGCCGCGGAGTCGGGCTCCGGCGGCATCAGCCTCGCCACCACGATGGGCGAGGTGGCGGAACCAGTGGCCGCGGGAGCCGGGGCGATCGCCGTCGTCGCGGTCCTCGCGCCCGTCCTCGCGGGCACGGCCGCGGTGATATTCCTGCTCGTCGGCTACATCCTGAAGATGCTCACCCCTGAGCCCGCCTTCGCGGACACCCTGCTCACCGCGGGATGGCTGTTCGGCGCGCTCACCGCCGGGGGCATCCTGGTCGCCGCGGTCGGTCTGCTCCTGACCGCCCTGCGCAACGGCTCCACCTCGCTCCAGGCAGAGCTGCACGGTGAGCGCTACGAGGAGGTGACCCGCGCCAGGGAGGACTGGGGCCGGGCACTCCTCGAACGCGGCGTCGTGCCGTTCCTGCGGGAGGCCCTGACGGACCCGGGCGCAGCTCCCGCCGCCCGCGCGCCGTCGTCGGGCGCCGGAGGATCCGGTGCGCACGGCAGCCGCATGCCCCAACTCGGCTATCACAGGCCGGGGTTCAGCAGCCCGGAGGGCGGCTCCACGGCGGGGTCGCGCCCGAGCTACTCCAGCCCGGACTTCTCCAGCCCCGACTTCGGCGGTCCCGACCACAAGCCGGAGTAGTGGGGCCGGGGACGGGCACGGGGCAAGACCGTGCACAGGTACGCAGCGGCCGGACGAGGGACCGGCCAGGTCGGACCGTGTGACCTGGCCGAACACCGGCAGGACGAGGCGCGAGGCAGGGCAGTGACCGGCTGGATGCCGGTGTGCTGCCCTGCTCCCGCGTGCCGTCGGCCGTGGGAACCGCCACGGAGCCGGTCGTGAGGTCGGCCGGGGAGTCAGCCGTGGAGACGGCTCAGTCGGCGATCGGCAGGTAGACCCGGTTGCCCGCCGCGGCGAACTCCTTGGACTTCTGCTCCATGCCCGCCTCGATGTCGTCCTGCCCCAGGTCACCACCGTGCTGACGCCGGATGTCCTGCGAGATCTTCATGCTGCAGAACTTCGGCCCGCACATCGAGCAGAAGTGCGCCGTCTTCGCGGGCTCGGCCGGCAGCGTCTCGTCGTGGAACTCCCGTGCCGTGACCGGGTCGAGGGCCAGATTGAACTGGTCCTCCCAGCGGAACTCGAAACGCGCGTCCGAGAGCGCGTCGTCCCAGTCCTGCGCGCCCGGGTGGCCCTTGGCGAGGTCCGCCGCGTGCGCCGCGATCTTGTACGTGATCACGCCGGTCTTCACGTCGTCGCGGTTGGGCAGGCCCAGGTGCTCCTTGGGCGTGACGTAGCAGAGCATGGCCGTGCCCCACCAGCCGATCATCGCGGCGCCGATGCCGGAGGTGATGTGGTCGTAGGCCGGGGCGATGTCCGTGGTCAGCGGGCCGAGCGTGTAGAACGGCGCCTCCTCGCAGATCTCCTGCTGGAGGTCGATGTTCTCCTTGATCTTGTGCATCGGGACGTGACCGGGGCCCTCGATCATCGTCTGTACGTTGTGACGCTTGGCGATCGTGTTGAGTTCCCCGAGCGTCCGCAGCTCGGCGAACTGCGCCTCGTCGTTGGCGTCCGCGATCGAGCCGGGCCGCAGGCCGTCGCCGAGCGAGTACGTCACGTCGTACGCCGCGAGGATCTCGCAGAGTTCCTCGAAGTGCTCGTAGAGGAAGCTCTCCTTGTGGTGCGCGAGACACCAGGCGGCCATGATCGAGCCGCCGCGCGAGACGATGCCGGTCTTGCGGCGCGCGGTGAGCGGCACGTACGGAAGGCGCACGCCCGCGTGCACCGTCATGTAGTCCACGCCTTGCTCGGCCTGCTCGATGACCGTGTCCTTGTAGATCTCCCAGGTCAGCTCCTCGGCCTTTCCGTCGACCTTCTCCAGGGCCTGGTAGAGCGGCACGGTGCCGATCGGCACGGGGGAGTTGCGCAGGACCCACTCGCGGGTGGTGTGGATGTTGCGGCCGGTGGACAGGTCCATGACCGTGTCGGCGCCCCACTTGGTCGCCCACGTCATCTTGTCCACCTCCTCCTCGATGGACGAGGTGACCGCGGAATTGCCGATGTTGGCGTTCACCTTCACCAGGAACTTCTTGCCGATGATCATCGGCTCGATCTCCGGGTGGTTGACGTTGGCGGGGATCACCGCGCGGCCCGCGGCGACCTCCGCGCGCACGACCTCGGGGTCGAGGTTCTCGCGGATCCCGATGAACTCCATCTCGGGCGTGATCTCGCCGCGGCGGGCGTACGCGAGCTGCGTCACCGCCTGCCCCGCACGCCCCCTGCGCGGCTGGCGCGGGCGGCCCGGGAAGACCGCGTCGAGGTTCTTCAGGCCGCCGCGGGGCGAGGTGTGCTTGATGCCGTCGTCCTCGGGACGGGGCGGGCGGCCGGTGTACTCCTCGGTGTCGCCGCGGGCGATGATCCAGTTCTCCCGCAGCGGCGGCAGGCCGCGGCGGACGTCGGTCTGCGCCGACGGGTCGGTGTAAGGGCCCGAGGTGTCGTAGAGCGTGACAGCCTTGCCGTTGGTGAGGTGCACCTGACGGACCGGCACGCGCAGGTCGGGGCGCGAACCCTCGACATACGCCTTGTGCCAGCCGATGGACTTCCCGGCCTCGTCGGCCGCGACGGTGTTCTCGTCGCTGCCGGAGGCAGGCGTGCGTGCGTCCGATGTGGTCATGAGACCTACTCCCTACGCCGGCATTACCCGGTAACAGGTTCGGCGGTCGACGCAGCGGATTCCGTACGGCTCGTACACGATCGTGCCGGTTCGTACGGAGGTCAGCGCCCTCTCAGCCCGGTGCTCCGAGCTCCCGCGATTGCAAAGGTGGCTCCACGCTAGCGTCATCTCGGGCGCGCTGAACAGAGGGCCCCCTCCGTTCTTGCGATGATCGGGCAGTGACCACCACAGAGCCGCCGCTTCCGCCGCCCTCTCGTCCCCCGTCGCAACCGCCGGGCCCGACCCCGCCGTCGGACGGGAAGGGGCACGGCCACGGAGGAGATGGGCATGGAGGACATGGGCACGGGGGCCACGGACACGGGGGCCACGGGCACTCGCACAGTCACGGCCCCGCCGCGCCCGTCTCCAAGCACCTGCGCAAGGTCATCGCCGCGGTACTGATTCCCTTCGCCGCCGCGGTCGTCGTCGGCCTGGTGGTGCTGTGGCCGGGCGGCACACCGGGCCACGAGCGCACCGGTGTTGGGTTCGACCGGCAGACCCAGGCGGCGAAGGTCACGAAGGTGCAGGAGCTGCCCTGCAAGGACCTCAGCCCCTCCCAGACCCCGCCGAACGGTGACACCTCCACCGCCGAGGGCCAGTCCGCCCAGTCCCGGGCCGCGGGCACCTGCAAACGCGCGACGGTCGAGGTCAGCAGCGGCGACGACAAGGGCCGCACCTTCACCGAGATCATCCAGCCGGACTCGCCCCGTCAACTGCGGCAGGGCCAGCAGGTGGTGGTCGCCTACGAGCCCAAGGCCCCCGAAGGACTGCAGTACTCCGTCACCGACGTGAACCGCAAGCTCCCGATGGCACTGCTCGCCGGCATCTTCGCCCTCGCCGTCGTCGTGGTGGGACGGCTGCGCGGCGTGATGGCCCTGGTCGCGCTCGCCATCAGCTTCATGGTGCTCACGTTCTTCATCCTGCCGGCGATCCTGCAGGGCTCGAACCCGCTGGTCGTGGCGGTGATCGGGGCGAGCGCCATCATGCTGATCGCGCTCTATCTCTGCCACGGCCTCACGGCCCGCACATCGGTCGCGGTACTCGGCACGCTCATCTCCCTCCTGCTGATCGGCCTGCTCGGCTCGCTCTTCATCGGCTGGGCCTCCCTGACCGGCAACACGGACGACAACACCGGTCTCATCCACGGCCTCTACCCGTCCATCGACATGAGCGGCCTCCTGCTCGCGGGCGTCATCATCGGCTCCCTCGGTGTACTCGACGACGTGACGGTCACGCAGACCTCCGCGGTCTGGGAACTGCACCAGGCCAACCCGACGATGGGCTGGCGCGGCCTGTACCGCGCGGGCATCCGCATCGGCCGCGACCACATCGCCTCCGTCGTCAACACCCTCGTCCTCGCCTACGCGGGCGCCGCGCTTCCCCTCCTGCTGCTCTTCTCGATCGCGCAGTCCAGCGTGGGCACGGTGGCCAACAGCGAGCTGGTCGCCGAGGAGATCGTGCGCACCCTGATCGGCTCGATCGGCCTGGTCGCCTCGGTCCCCGTGACGACCGCGCTGGCCGCCCTGGTCGTCTCGGCGGACCGCACGACCGGGACTCCGGCGCCCGTCGGCGGCACGGGGCCCGGCATGGGCCTCTCCGCCCACACGGGCGCCACCGCTACCGGCCCTGCCCGCCCTTCCCGCGGCGGAAGGGGACGGCGCCGCAAACGGTGACCGCTCCCAGTGCCAAGAAATGCACCAAAATGCCACCCTCATCCGCCCCTTGACGGCGGCAGATCAGCCCGCGTTCTGCTCCTCCGCGAGGATCCGGTCGAGCGCCTCGTCGAGGTGGGTGTCGAAGTCGGCGAGCAACCGCTCCTGCCCGAGCGGCACCAGCCTGTCCGTACGGTCGAGGAAGGCGAGCAGCGGCGGAATGCCCACCCGGAACAGCGCCTGGTCCGCGCCGACCTGAAGCCTGATCAGCGCCTCGTCGAGCAACCCGGAATCGGTCGGCTCGACCCTCACATCCCCCTCCCCGCACGGCCTCCCCACCCCGTCGATCAACAACTCCCGCCCAAAGGTCCAGGTCACCGGGGCGTCCCCCGGCAGATGGAACGTCAGCTGCACGGCATAGGGGTCGTCGATCTCGTAGCGCAGCTCCACCGGGATGCGAAACGACAGCTCCTCGGAAACAAGGAAGCTCATCATGACCTCTGCCTGAACCGTCTCGCCCATCGCGCCTTACCCCGTCACGTAGCCCTCGAGGAGCCAGAGACCGACTCCCTGGCACCCTTGGCATCTTGCTCAACGCGCACACCAGATCACAAGGAGTGAGTTTTCAGATGCTGATAGAGAAGGCGAGTGTCCCTAGTAGCTTTCCGAGTTCACGCTGCAAACGCTGGGCTGCGGGCAGCAACCGATCGGCCTGGTAGGCGGGTACAGAGATGGCCATGGTCGCGGCGGTGTCACCCACTGTGATCGGAATCGCCGCGCAGACCGTGCCGAGCGCGTACTCCTGACGCTCCACGACGGGCTGCATCGGCTCCCTCGCTTCGAGTCGCCGCATGAAGGTGCGGTCGTCCCGGACCGAATAGCGAGTGACCGACCGGACCGGATAGCGGTCGAGGTGGTCCAGCCGCGCCTCACTGTTGAGTTGACCCAGCAGACACTGCCCGATCGCGTGGGCGTGCCCCGTCTCCCGGAAGTCCGCCCACTCCTCGACGGCGGGATTGCCCGGTGTGTCCGCGACGGCCACGAGGTCGATCTCGCCCTCGCGGTAGACCGCGAAGTACACGGGAACCCCGATGGTGTCGCGCCAGTGCGCCAGGGTCTCCTCGATCGCGCCACGCCGGTTCTGCTGCGCCCCGCTGCTGCCCAGCCGCTCGGCCGCCTCGCCGAGTACGAACACGCCCTTCTCCCTGCGCAGATAACCCTCGTGGGTGAGGGTGCGCAGCAGGTGGTAGGCGGTGGGGAGGGCAAGCCCCGCCTCCCGTGCCAACTGCTTCGCGGGCGCCCCGCCTTGATGCGCGGCGGCGGCTTCCAGCAACCGCATCGCCCGCTGTACGGAGCCGATGAGGGTCGGTCCGACGGAGGCGGTGGTGGCGTCGGCCGCTGCGGTGGGGGCATCCGCCGGTACGGCTGTGTCGACCGGTGTGGCGGACGCGTCGGCCGGTGCAGGGGTGGCGTCAATCGCTGAGGTGGTGGCGTCGACCGCAGCCAAGGTTCACTCCCGAAGCGCGTGAGGGGTCCGCCCGTGCCCGCAGGAGCGAGCGAAGGGCAGTGCACGTGCACCCGTCCACGGAGGGTCGACCTCCGCGTCGGATTCCGGACTCTAATCCTTGGCCACCGCTCTACGGCTCCGCTCGGGAAAACTTCCCCCTGCCGAGGGAACCGTTGCGAAAAATCACCCCTGCGAGGTCACCGGTTTCGGGCCCGCGGTCACCAGTCGGTGCGGGACGAAGAGGAGCCGGATATGAACTTCCGTACGACATAGATGAGTCCACCGACCAAAGCTACGAATAGCAGGGCCTTGAACAGCAGTCCGACCACGAATCCGACAACGGTCGCTATCACGCTGCCGAAGACGACGAGTGCGATGACGGGCACGGCCACCCACTTCACCCACCACGGCATTCCCGCAAAGATCTCCTTGGCTGCCATCGTCCTTACCTCTCTCCGCTCTGTCCGCACTTCCGCGCTCTTCGCATCGGTGCGGGTCTCTGAATCTCCGCAGGTTCCCGGCTTCTCGCATTCGATGCTAGGGCGCCAAAGGGCTCCGCGGGGGCCGCGGAGCCCTTGTCCTCCCCTGATCCGACCCTTAGAGAACCCCGAGGTCGCAGCCCTGAAGAGGTCAGCCTGCGGAGGGAGCTCGGACTCTCAGGACTCGGGCGGGGAGAAGACGACGAGTACGCGCAGGTCCTCGCTGATGTGGTGGAACTTGTGGGCCACCCCGGCCGGCACGTAGACGACGCTGCCCCGCGCCACCTGCGTGGTCTCCATGCCGACCGTGATCGAGGCACGGCCACTGACGACCATGTACACCTCGTCCTGCTGGTGCGGCTGCTGCGGGTCGGGCTCGCCGGCATCCAGTGCGTACAGCCCGACCGACATGTTCCGCTCACGCAGGAACTGCAGATACGCGCCGTCGTTCGCGGCGCGTTCCGCCTCCAGCTCGTCCAGTCGGAAAGCCTTCATCGCTCTCGTACACCCCTCGCTGATGCCCGTAGGACCGCCGGTGGGCCTGTCACTGGTCGCGGACCCCCACGAGCCGACCGTTCCCGGCCCGTGTCTGCCACGATCAGACACATGAAGAATTTTGTAGTCAAGACGATCGCCAACGCAGCGGCTCTCGCCGTCGCCGTGTGGCTGCTCGACAAGATCACCCTCACCGGCGACAGCACGGGCAAGAAGGTGGGCACGCTCATCGTTGTCGCCCTGCTCTTCGGGCTGGTGAACTTCCTGGTCAAGCCGGTGGTGAAGGTCCTCACCTTCCCCTTGTTCATCCTGACGCTCGGCCTGATCACCTTCGTGGTCAACGCCCTCATGCTGCTGCTCACCTCGTGGCTGGCCGACAAGCTGGACGTGAGCTTCCACGTCGAGGGCTTCTGGACCGCCGTTCTGGGCGGCCTGATCATCTCGATCGTCTCGTGGGCCATGAACGTCGTCCTTCCCGACGACAAGGACTGATCTCGACGGACAGTCGAGGGTCCCGGGGGAGCAAGGGAGCCGAGGGGCTCGCGGGTGTGTCCGAGAATGCTGGGGACGGCGAGCCGTAGCCTGCTCGGCGTTGTGTGTTTGTGCATTCGTGCATTCGTGCGTTTGTGCGTGAAGCAGTGGAGAGGCGGGCGGCATGACGGAATCGGGACCCATAGGCGACGGTGCGCCGCGCATCGGCGACGGCACGCGGGCGGTGCGGGCCGGGCTGCCCGAACCCGTGAAACACGAGCCGACACTGCCCGGGCCGGTATTCGCCGCCCACTTCCACCTGTCCGGTGACCCCACGGGCGGGTACGCCTACGGCCGTGACGACAACCCCACCTGGACGCACCTGGAGCGCGCCATCGGCGAGCTCGAGGCACCGGACTCCGCCGACGACGTCGAGACGCTGGTCTTCGGCTCCGGCATGGCCGCCATCTCGGCGGTGCTGTTCTCCCAGCTGCGCGCCGGTGACGCCGTGGTCCTGCCGGACGATGGCTATCAGGTGCTTCCGCTGGTCCGCGAGCAGCTCACCGCGTACGGCATCGAGGTGCGCACCGCCCCGACCGGCGGCGACGCCCAACTCGACGTCCTGGACGGCGCCAAGCTGCTGTGGATCGAGACGCCCTCCAACCCCGGCCTCGACGTGTGCGACGTGCGGCGGCTCGCCGACGCGGCACACGCGCGTGGCGCCCTGGTGGCCGTCGACAACACCCTGGCGACGCCGCTCGGCCAACGCCCCCTCGAACTCGGCGCCGACTTCACGGTGGCCAGTGGCACCAAGATGCTCACCGGCCACGGCGACATCCTCCTGGGGTACGTCGCCTGCCGGGACGCACAGCTGACCGCCTCCGTACGGAACTGGCGCAAGATCGTCGGCGCGATCCCGGGGCCGATGGAGGCCTGGCTCGCCCACCGTTCGCTCGCCACGCTCCAACTGCGCGCCGACCGCCAGAACGCGAACGCCCAAGCCCTCGCCGAGGCCCTGCGCGACCGCGCCGAGGTGTCCGGACTGCGCTATCCCGGATTGCCCGACGACCCCTCGTACAAGATCGCCTCGCAGCAGATGCGGCGCTTCGGGTGCGTGGTCTCGTTCACGCTGCCCACGCGCGCGCGTGCCGAGCGTTTCCTCGAGGCACTGCACCTCGTGGACGACGCCACGAGTTTCGGCGGGGTGCGGTCCACGGCCGAGCGCCGCCGTCGCTGGGGTGGAGACGCCGTTTCGGAGGGCTTCATCCGCTTCTCCGCGGGCGCCGAGGATCCCGACGATCTTGTGGCGGACGTGCTGCGGGCGCTGGACGAGTCGGCCGAGACGGCGGGCTGACCGCGCGGACCACCTCGCCACCCCGGACCGCCTCGCCACCCCGGACCGCCTCATCGCCCCGGACCGCCTTTCCGAGAGCGCGGCGGCGCCCCGGTCATAACGGTCCGAGCCTCCCTCTCCCGGCTCGGACCGTGGCCACACCGCTCGGGCGTACGAGCGGCTGCTGCGCGTCGGCGTCGACTGGGCTTGATGGGGGCGCGGCCGGTCCGCGATGTTTCACGTGGAACAGTCCGGGCCACATTCCCCCCATGACCGTCCGACCCGTGGTCAAGCGCACCGCACGCGCCGTCCTGCTGGACGGTGACGACCTGATCCTGATCAAGCGCACCAAGCCCGGTGTGGATCCGTACTGGGTCACCCCCGGTGGTGGCGTGGAGGCGGAGGACGACTCCGTCGTCGACGCGCTCCACCGCGAGGTCCACGAGGAGCTCGGCGCCAAGATCACCGACGTCGTGCCGTGTTTCGTCGACACCGTGGAGCACATCGGCGAGGACGGTGGTGCGACCGGAGTGAAGGTGCAGCACTTCTTCGTCTGCCGTCTGGAGTCCATGGACACCAGCCAGCGGCACGGCCCCGAGGTCGAAGAGCCGTGCGGCGAGTACGAGATCGTGCATGTGCCCTTCACCCGGGTCGGCATCGCCTCGGTCCACCTCGTACCGCTGTCACTGCGGCACTACCTGGACGGCAATATCGAGGGCGTACGCGCGATGCACGCCCCCGACCTGGGGTAGGTCCTGTCCGGCCCTACGGCGCCGCCATCAGTTCCTCGACGGAGTCGTGGCGGATCCGCCCCTCCGGGATGCCGATGTCGCGCAGGGCGTCCACCCCGTTGCGAATCATGCCGGGCGGACCCGAAAGATAGGCGTCGTACTCGTTCCACGGCCCGTACTCGCGCACGGCGTCCGGCAGTTGGGCCCGCTGGTCGACGATCGGGCGCACGGCCAGCCACGGATGGGTCTGCTGCAGTCGCAGCATCGTGTCGATGTCGTACAGGTCGTGATCGGTACGGGCCCCGTAGAACACCTCGACCGGGCGGCGACGGCCGTGCTCGGCCACGTCCTCGACGAGGGCCTTGATGGGCGCGATGCCGGTGCCACCGCCCAGGCAGAGCAGCCCGCTGTCCGTGGTGTGGTCGACGGTCATCGAACCGGCGGGCGCGCCGAGCCGCAGCACGTCACCGGGGCGGGCGTGATGCACCAGGGCGTTGGAGACCCAGCCGGCCGGTACCGCCTTGACGTGGAAGGACAGCAGCCCGTCGGAGCGAGGCGCCGACGCGAAGGAATAGTGGCGCCAGATCCGCGGCCACCAGGGAGTCTCCAGGCTGGTGTACTGCCCGGCGAGGAAGGGGTACGGCTGGTCGGGCCGGACCGTGACGACCGCTATGTCCGAGGTCCTGAGATCGTGCGAGACGACCTCGGCGAACCACCAGGCAGGGGCGCGCAGTTCGTCCTCGGCGGCCGCGTCGATCATGATCTGGGAGATCGTCGTGTACGTCCGGACCCAGGCGGCCTCGGTCTCCTCGTCCCAGACCGCGCTCGCGTACCGGCTCAGGGAGCCGATCAGGCACTCGCCGACGGCCGGGTAGTGCTCGGGCTGGGTGCCGTAC
Organism: Streptomyces sp. NPDC036815; assembly: GCF_055609205.1. Taxonomy (NCBI): domain Bacteria; kingdom Bacillati; phylum Actinomycetota; class Actinomycetes; order Kitasatosporales; family Streptomycetaceae; genus Streptomyces; species Streptomyces sp. NPDC036815. Next base: position 234,935 of record NZ_JBVJPW010000010.1, read on the forward strand.
TTGCGGTGCCCGCGGCCGAGGTTCTTCAGATACGAGACGAGCACGTCGGTGTGGTCGATGTGCTCGGCGGAAGTCAGCAGTGCCTTCAGGATCCGGTCCCGCTGGGTGTCCATCGCCGCGGGGAACAGGGCGCGCAGATCCGGGTGGCGGGTGAAGAGCAGCGCGTAGAAGTAAGAGGTGACCTGGTCGGCGACGGGAGCGATCTCGGCCATCGTGCGCTGCACCAGGACCGCGTCGGGAGAGGCCTTCCCCGCGGGCTTCGCCGTTGGGGTGGGCATGGGCGGCGAGGCCGGGTGCGGCTGAGGCGCCGAGGTCTGAGGGGCTGAGGGCTGCGGAGCCGGAGTCTGAGGAGTCGGAGTCTGAGGAGCCGGTGCCTGAGGAGGCGCGGCGGTGGGTATTCGCTCGTCGGCCGGCTCCGTGGCGGGCGTCGGTGCGGAGGTGTCGGTCGGCTGCCGCTCGCCGTCCTGGGGCCCCTGCGGGGGCTTGCGCGGGGTGAACCATCCGCTCCCGTCGCTGGAAGTGCCGTCGTCAGCCGACATGGTGGTCGGAGCGTCCATGCTGTGCCTCGCCTCGAACATCTCTCGGTCGGTCTGCGTACTCCCTGCCGGAAGCTGCCTGCTTTCCCCGCTCTGCCTCGACGGCCGTTACGGCCACATTGAACCCCGGCTTCCCGGACCCTACGGACAAGTAGGTCGAGAATGTGACATTGGCCGCAGTCGTCTCACGGCAGCATCCCATTACCTGCCGTCGCGCCGCCCCCATAACGGCAAGTACGGGTTCTGGATCTTTTCGCCCCGTTAGGCTTCTTTGCCTGCGTGCGTGCCCCCCGGAGTGCGAAGTGGCGCACCCGGCACGAACCGTGATCGACCCTACCGGCAGCCGCCGAACGCACAAGACCTTCTACCCTGCGCCTGCAATTCCATTGCCTCCTCCGCCAATTACCTCAATTACCGGTCGTGCCGGACCAATTCGTATGCCTTCCGCAGATCCCGCCCGACATACGAGTGGGTGGCCAGTCTCACCAGCCGCTGATCCGCATTGACCGCCACAGAAACGGGCACGACGCCGAACAACTCCAGGTCGGAAAGCGAGTCCCCATACGCGACGCAATCGCTCCGCCCCACCCCGAACTCTTCACAGAGGCGGTTCGCGATCTTCACCTTGGCCGCCGCGTTCAGAATGCCCGTCGGATCGACCGGCTCGGTGAACGGCACGGCCGGGAAACGCGATCCGTGTGCGGCGTGCGCGCCCCACCCGGTGAGCCGCTCCACGAAGAACGACGGCGAGAGAGACACGACAGCGCAGTAGTCCCCGCTCTCCCGGATCTCGGCCCATGTCTCCCGGATGCCGGTGAGCCAGGGCGCCCCGTCGAAGGCCGCCGTCACCTGTGCGTCCGTGAGCTCCGCCCACAGGGCGTGCACCCGCTCCGCGTACTGCGGTGAGTCGATGTGCCCCGCCACGAAGTCCCGCTCGAGCTCGGCGATCTCCGCGTCCAGGCCGAGCTGCCGCGATATCTCCACGGGGGCCGCTGTGCCGTGCAGCAGCGTTCCGTCCAGATCGAAGAGGTGTAGGCGTGCCATGCCGCCGAGGCTAGTACCCACGGTTACGCCCGCTGCCGGACGCCCCTGCCCTCGCTGCTGGGCACCGTGTTTCACGTGAAACACAGCCACCCAATCAGGGGCAAGGTGGCCGGAACCAGCGTGCTTCTGCCCACAAACGGGTGGACGCCGAGGATGTACGTCAGACAGCCTGACCCGCGTGTCGACACCTTCCCTCTCCGCACTGCCCATCCGCCGACTGACGCCCCGCGATCTGCTGGCCTGCGCCGACCTCTCCGAAGACCGGGGCTGGCCGCGTGAAGAACACAAGTGGGGTCTGCTGCTGTCGGCCGGAACGGGCTACGGCATCGACGACCCCGATGGCAACGGCCTGATCGCCGCCTATGTAGTGACCCGGTACGGCGCTCAGGAGCGCCCCGATCTGGCCGCGATCGGCATGGTCCTCGTCGCCGAGCGATACGCGCGCCAGGGCATCGGCCGTCAGCTGATGGAGTACGCCGTCGAGGAGGCGGGCACCACCCCGCTGACTCTCCACGCGACGCCGTTCGGCCGCCCTCTCTACGAACAGCTCGGCTTCAAGGTGATCGGCCGGGCCGAGATGGTCAGAGGGCACCTCACCCCCGCCGGACCGCTGCCCGACATCGCCACCCGACCGGCCACCGCGGAGGACCTGACCACCGTCCTCCGGCTCGACACCGAGGTCTTCGGTCACGACCGGATGCATGTGATCACCCGGCTCCCCGCCTTCACGGACCAGTTCCGGGTCGCGGTGGCCGACGGCGAGATCGTCGGTTACGCGGGTGCCTGGCCCAACATGGAGACCCATGTCGTGGGCCCGCTCGTCGCGCGGGACACCGAGACCGCGAAGGCGCTCGTCGCCTCGCTCGCCGCACACACCGAGCGTCCGCTGCGCACCGACATCGACGTACGGCACGAAGAGTTGCTGACGTGGGTGAAGGAGAGCGGCCTGGAGCACGTCGCCGACAACGCCGTCATGGCGTACGGAACGCCGGAGCTGCCCGGCGACTGGACCCGCCGCTTCGCGCCGCTGACGGTCGCCGCCGGCTGAGTCGGCCGCCCTGACACAGAGAGGCCCGTGCCCCAGGGTCCGGGGGACGGGCCTCTCTCGTACGCGCGTGCCTTATGCGAGGGCCTCCACGGCCGCCGTGGCGAAGCCGTGGTCCTGCTCGGGAGCGCCGCCACCGACGCCGACGGCACCGATCAGGCGGCCGTCGCGGTGGACCGGAACCCCGCCCGCGATGAAGAGCAGGGGACGGTCGAGGGCGGTGGGCAGAGTGTGGAAGAGGCCGCCGGGCTGCACCGCGTCGACGAGGTCGGCGGTCGGGGCGTTCAGCTGCAGGGCGGTGTAGGCCTTGCGGGTGCTGGTCTCACCGGAGATCAGGACGGCCCGGTCGTCCCGCCGGAAGGCGAGGAGGTGGCCGCCCGCGTCCAGGACGGTGACGCTGACCGTCACGCCGGCGGCGTCGGCCGCGCGACGGGCCGCGGTGACGAGTGCCTCGGCGTCCTCACTGGTCAGCGGGGCGACGGCGGTGGCGTGGGTGGTGCTCATGAGGGAGTTCTCCTTGCGGGGTGGTGCTGGGGGTGGGGGAAGTGGGGGACGGGAGCCGGGGGAGTCAGTGGTGGACGGGCGTCGGCTGCTCGACGGGCACGGATGACACTCCCGCCACACTCGTCTCACCCGTCGTACTCGCACCCGCACCCGCACCCGCACCCGCACCCGCCAAGACAAGGCCGGAACCTCCGGAGCGACGCTCCAGCGCCGCCGAGACGAGTGCCAGGACGAGGGCGGAGGCGGCGAGCACCGCACCGACCCAGTTCGGGGCGGTGTAGCCGAGACCGGCGGAGATGACGAGCCCGCCGAGCCACGCCGACAGCGCGTTGCCCAGGTTGAAGGCGCCGATGTTGACCGCGGAAGCGAGCGTCGGGGCGCCCGAGGCGTAGTCCAGGACACGCTTCTGCAGCGGCGGCACGGTCGCGAAGCCCAGGGCTCCGATCAGCAGGACGGTCACGGCCGCCGAGACCTTGTTGTGCGCGGTGAGGGTGAACAGGCCGAGCACCAGGGCGAGGGAGCCCAGCGTCACGTACAGCATCGGCATCAGCGCACGGTCCGCGAGCCGTCCGGCGACGAGGTTGCCGCCGACCATGCCGAGCCCGAAGAGGACGAGCAGCCAGGTGACGGAGGAGTCCGCGTATCCGGCGACGTCCGTCATCATCGGCGTGATGTAGGTGATGGCCGCGAAGACACCGCCGAAGCCGAGCACCGTCATCGCCATGGCGAGCAGCACTTGTACGTTGCGGAAGGCACCGATCTCGTCGCGCAGCCGCACGCCTTCGGGCTTGGGCAGGTCCGGTACGAGCTTGGCGACTCCGAGGAGGCCGAGGACGCCCAGGGCGGCGACGAGCACGAAGGTGGTCCGCCAGCCGATGGCCTGGCCGACGAGCGTGCCGAGCGGAACACCGACCACGTTGGCCACGGTGAGGCCCGAGAACATCATGGCGATCGCCCCGGCCTTCTTCTCCGGAGCGACCAGTTCGGCCGCGACGACCGAGCCGATGCCGAAGAAGGCGCCGTGGGCGAGGGAGGCGACGACGCGGCCGGCCAGCATCACGCCGAAGACCGGGGCCACGGCGGAGAGCAGATTGCCGACGACGAAGAGGCCCATCAGGAGCATCAGCATCCGCTTGCGCGGGATCCGGGTGCCGAGGGCGGTCATCAGGGGAGCGCCGAGCACGACGCCGAGGGCGTAGCCCGTCACGAGGAAACCGGCCGTCGGGATGGAGACACCGAAGTCACCCGCGACCTCGGGAAGCAGCCCCATGATCACGAACTCGGTGGTCCCGATCCCGAAGGCCCCGATCGCGAGAGCCAGAAGCGCGAGAGGCATGGATCTACCTTTCAAACGATTGCAGGTGCGCTTAACGTGCGTCCACAATAATTGCAGACGCGGGATATTTGCAAGCGCTGGATATTGCATCGGTGGACTACTCTGGGTGCAGCCACTCCGGGACGGAGGAACAAGAGCCATGACAGCGACAGACCCCGCACTCACCGCGCTCGCCCAAAGCTGGTGCGCCCTCTCCCTGCTCCACGGGAAGATCGAGGCGCGTGTCGAGCGCGCGCTCCAGGCCAAGCACGGCCTGAGCGTGCGGGAGTACGGACTCCTCGACGTCCTCAACCGCCAGCACGACGGCGAGGGCGGCCACCTGCAGATGAAGCAGGTCGCCGACGCCGTGGTGCTGAGCCAGAGCGCGACCACCCGCCTGGTGACCCGGCTCGAGGAGCGCGGCCTCCTGTCCCGCTACCTGTGCCCCACCGACCGCCGCGGCATCTACACGGACGTCAGCGAGACCGGCGCCGCGCTGCTCGCCGAGGCGCGTCCCACCAACGACGCGGCCCTGCGCGAGGCACTCGACGAAGCCGCGCAGAACCCGGAGCTGGCCCCGCTGGTCAGGGCCGTCGAAACGCTGCGCGTACCGGCTTAGCGGTTGTCGATGACCAGCCGGGAGCGGTCACGGAAGGTACGCCCCGGGCAGCGCGAGCGATCCACATAGGCTGCGGCCATGGGAGAACTCGAAATCCGCCCCGCCATAGCCGCAGATCTGTCCGCCATCGTGGGCATGCTCGCCGATGACCCCCTGGGCGCCGCGCGCGAGTCGCCGGACGACCTCACTCCGTACGCCACCGCGTTCGAGCGACTGGCCGAGGACCCGAACCAGCACCTGGTCGTCGCCGAGCGCGAGGGCCGCGTCGTCGGCACGCTCCAGCTCACGATCGTCCCGGGACTCTCCCGGAAGGGCGCCACTCGGTCGATCATCGAGGGCGTACGTGTCCACGCCGACGAGCGCGGCAGCGGGCTCGGCACGCGCTTCATCGAATGGGCCGTCGAGGAATCCCGCCGCCAGAACTGCCAGTTGGTGCAGCTGACCTCCGACGCCACCCGTGTCGACGCCCACCGTTTCTACGAGCGGCTCGGGTTCTCGGCATCCCACGTGGGCTTCAAGTTGCAGCTCTGAGGGACACGACGAGGCGGCTTGTTTCACGTGAAACAAGCCGCCTCGTCGTGCTATCCCCAGGAATGCGTCTACGGGAAGCCGCGCCACCCCTGCAGGTCCACCCCGCCAGGGACCGGCGCCCCCTCGTCGTACGGCGTGCGGGTGAAGACGAACGACCCCAGGTCGAGGTGGCTCACCGAACCGTCCACCCGCCGCACCGCCCGCAGCAGCTCCCCCGCGTAGTAGCCGTTGAGCCCCGTCCAGGTGCCGTCCCCGTTGGACCGGAACCGGGCTTGGCGCCCCGCCCCGGAGAGCGGGCCCACCTCGACCCCGCCGTCGGCCGTCAGCCGGAGCGCGAGCACCTGAGTCCCCCAGTACCAGGGTCCCGCCAACTCCAGCGCCTTCTCGTCGACTTCGGTGAGCGGCCGCCACGGCTCGGGGATGCGGGGCTCGGCGTCGGCCACGATCTTCACCAGGTCCACGGCCAGCGCCGCCACCTGCGGCCCCGACGTGCAGTTGGCGAGGGCGACCGTGGCCAGCCCGTCCGCCTCGCTCACCCACAGAGCGGCCACGAAGCCCGGAAGCGACCCACCGTGCCCGGCCAGGCTGCCCCTCTCCCACCGCAGCAGGTCCAGGCCCAGGCCGTACGCCCTGTCCCATTCCCCCGACTGCAACGGCGCCGACGGCGTCCGCATCTCCCGTACGGACTCCAGGCACAGCACCCGGTCATCGCCCTTCAGCAGGAAGGCCCCGAAGCGCGCCAGGTCCGCCGCGGTGGACCACAACTGCCCTGCCGGAGCCATCAGCCCCAGATCCTCGACGGGCTCGGGCATCATCACGTCCGCCCAGGGGTGCACGGCGAAGCCACCCGCGTGCGGTGCCTGAGGCTGTGCGCTCGTACGGCTCAGGCCCAGCGGTTCGAGCACCTCACGGCGCAGCACTTCCTCCCACCGAACGCCCCGCAACGCCTCCACCAGCGAACCGAGCAGCGTATAACCGGGATTGGAGTAGTGGAAACGACGACCCGAAGGGTGCTTGAACGGGTCCTGACCCAGTACGTCGGCGAGCTCCGGACGCGTCGAGCCGGGCGTGCGCTCCCACCATGCCCCAGGCGTCTCCGCGGCCAACCCGGCGGTGTGGGAGAGGAGTTCAGCAATGGTGACCTCTCCCGCTCCGGTCCCCGGAAGATGCTTCTCCAGCGGGTCGCCCAGGTCGAGCACGCCCTCGTCCCGGAGTCGCATGACCAGCACGGCGGTGAAGGTCTTGGTGATCGACCCGATGCGGTACTGGACGTTCTCGTCCGGTGCGTGCCCGTCCACCATGCTGCGGCCGCCGCTCCACACCAGCTCGCCGTCCCGGGCCACCGCGGCGACCAGCGATGGGGTCCGGCCCTCCGTCTGCGCGGTGGCGACGCGGTGCAGCAGGGATCGGCGGGTGAACGGGAGGAGCTCTTCATGGGGTGTTGTCATGAATCCAGTTGACCTGGGAGTCGTCGCCGAGTCGAGCGAATTCGTACCCGTACCCCGTCGGGTCAGGTCTCCCAGGGCATCGAGCCCGCGACCCGCCGCGTGGCGACGTTGATCCGGTCGAACATGTTGGACACGCCGACGGCGAGGACGATCGCGGCCAACTCCTGTTCGGTGAAGTGCTTCGCGGCCTCGTCCCAGACCGCCGCCGGCACCGGATCGGGCCGGTCGGCGAGCCGGGTGGCCGCCTCCGCGAGGGCGAGGGCGGCGCGTTCCGCGTCGGTGAAGCAGGCCGTGTGCCGCCAGGCGGCCACCGCTGAACGCTGCTCGTCCGTGACGCCCGCCGCTCCGGCACTCCGCGCGCTCGCGTCCACACAGACGCTGGATCCGTTGATCTGGCTCACGCGCAGTTGCACCAGCTCGATCGTCGTCTGGGGCAGGCCTTGCTTCCTGGCGATCCCGGACAGGACCAGCAAGGGCTTCATGGCCTCGGGGATGACCACGGCGGGGTTCTGCATACGAGCCTGCATTGAGTGTTCTCCTCAAGCGTCTGCCCGGCGCCGCTGCCTGCCGAAGCGACGTCGTGGTGGTCCGTCACTGCACCGACGAATCGCGACGCGGGAGTGTGAGCGGCGTCGGCGACCAGAGCCCGGCCGCCGTACCGTCGCGCAGGTGCCGCTCGTAGGTGACGACCTTGCCGTGGATGACGTCCAGGCAGGCGCCGAGGTCGTCGATCTTCGCGCGTACGGCCCGTTCGTGCTCCTGCAGGAGCGCCAGACGGTCCGGCTCGTTGCCGGGACCGGAGCGCACGAGCGCCGCGAATTCCCGGATCGTGGCGATCGGCATGCCCGAGTCCCGCAGCCGACCGCACAGCAGAAGCCAGTCCACATCGGCCTGTTCGTAGACCCGTTGTCCCCCGCCGGTACGTGGGATCTCCCGCAGGAAGAGCCCCTCCCGCTCGAAGAACCGCAGCGCGTGCACGCTCAGACCGGTCGCCTCGGCGACCTTCCCTATGGACAGCCCACGCTCCTTGGCGTCGGGCCGTCCGCCCGCATCCTCACTCATGCCGCGACCGTACAGATCCCTTGACCTAGCGTGCGGTCCAGGTTTTAGCGTCCAATCCATGATCACCGAACAGCAGAAGCTCGGCACCGGATTCGGCGCCCGCAGCACGGCCGACGACGTGCTCGCGGGCGTGGACCTGGCCGGCACCACGGCCCTGGTCACCGGCGGCTACTCCGGTCTCGGGCTCGCGGCCACCCGGGCCCTGGTCCGTGCGGGAGCGCATGTCGTCGTCCCCGCCCGCCGCCCCGAGACCGCGGAGAGCGCCCTGCGCGGTCTCCCCAGAACCGAGGTGCACACCCTCGACCTCGCTGACCAGGACAGCATCCGCGTGTTCTGCGACCGCTTCCTCGAGAGCGGCCGCTCCCTCGGCGTCCTCATCAACGGCGCGGGCGTGATGGCCTGTCCGGAGACGCGCGTCGGCCCGGGCTGGGAAGCTCACTTCGCCGTCAACCACCTCGGGCACTTCGCGCTGACCCAGCGCCTGTACCCGGCGTTCGCACCCACCGGCGCGCGGGTCGTGGCCGTCGCCTCCTCAGGACACTTCCTGTCCGGCATCCGCTGGGCCGACCTCCACTTCCGCACCGGCTACGACCGATGGCTGGCCTACGCCCAGTCCAAGACCGCCAACGCCCTCTTCGCCCTGCACCTCGACCGCCTCGGCGCCGACCGCGGCCTGAGCGCCTTCGCCGTGCACCCCGGCAGCATCCTCACCCCGCTGCAGCGCCACATCCCCCGCGAGGAGTGGCTCGCCCAGGGCTGGGTGACGCCGGACGGCACGCCGGCCGAGGGATTCAAGACGCCGGAACAGGGCGCGGCGACAGCGGTCTGGGCGGCGACGTCGCCGTTGCTGAACGGCCGCGGAGGGGTGTACTGCCAGGACTGTGACATCGCCGAGCAGGCCACCACCGACGACATGCTGACCGGCGGCGTCAAGCCCTGGGCCGTCGACCCCGACGCGGCATCCCGGCTCTGGGACCTCTCCTGCGAACTCACCGGTCTCAGCGCCTTCTGACGCCGGGCCAGGCGCGCGACCGCCCCTCGGAGCCCGGTCCCCTGAGATCCGCCAGGCCAGGTGGGGAGATCAGGTTTCGTCGAGACTCTCGGAATACCCGGATCCGCAAGGAGGTTCAGAGGGTGCCCCATACAGGGCGGTGTCCTCCCCAGGTGCCGGGCGACTGTCCCCAGGGGCGAACGAAGGAAGGGTGGGAGATGAAGTCCGTCATCCGGACGGCTGCCGGGGGCCCCGAGGTCCTCCAGCTCGTCGAGCGTCCGGTGCCCGAGCCCGGCCCCGGCGAGGTACGGGTCCGTGTGCACATCTCGGGCGTCAACCCCACCGACTGGCGTAGCCGCAGACGCGCGCTGCCGCAGGGCATGAACGAGCAGGTGCCCCACCAGGACGGCGCCGGGGTGATCGATGCCGTCGGTTCGCAGGTCGACCCGGAGCGGCTCGGACAGCGGGTGTGGATCTGGGAGGCCGCGTGGGAGCGGCCCTGGGGGACGGCACAGCAGTACACACTCGTCCCCGACCGGCATGCCGTCGCCCTGCCCGACCACGCGCCGTTCGAACTCGGCGCCGCCCTGGGTGTTCCGGCCCTGACCGCCCACCGCGCGCTGACCGTTCATGACAGCGGACCGGGGCGTATCGCGCCCGGCACCCTGCGGGGCACCACCGTGCTGGTGGCGGGCGGCGCCGGTGCTGTCGGCAACGCGGCCGTCCAACTCGCCCGCTGGGCCGGAGCGCGTGTCATCACCACGGTCAGCAGCCCCGCCAAGGCCGCGCTGGCGCGCGCGGCCGGGGCCCACCGCGTGGTCGACTACCGCACGCAGGACGCGACCGCCGAGATCCTGGACTTCGCCCCCGGGGGCGTCGATGTCGTCGTGGAGGTCGCACCGGGCGCCAACACCGAGCTCGACATCGCCGTGGCCGCCCGGGGTGCTGTGGTGGCCTACTACTCGGGTGGCGAGGGCGAACATCTTTCCGTCCCGGTGCTCTCCTCGCTGTCGGCGAACCTGCGCTGGCAGAGCGTCTTCGTCTACACCGTGCCACCGGCGGCGAAGCAGCAGGCAGTCACCGACGTCGCGGCGGCCGTAGCCGCGGGGGCGCTGCGGGTGGGCGAGGAAGCCGGGCTGCCGCTGCACCGCTTCGCGCTGGAGCGCGTCGCTGACGCCCACGCCGCGCTTGAGCAGGGTGTCGTGGGGAAGGTCCTGCTCGACATCCCGTGACCGTGGCACCGGCCGCTCGGCGTCGTGTACCTGTGTCCCGTCGCGTCGGAGCTGTCTCTCGGTCTTGATTCCTCACCTCAGGCCTGTGGCTGTCAGGGCGCTTCAGGCGCATCCTGTGCAGTGCGCGGAGTGGGCACGCGTGGGTTCTGGCCGGCCAGGAGGAATGCATGGAGAGCGCTCCGAGCAGGACGGCGATGTTTGCGGCCGTGTCGCGTGGATTGTTTCGCCTGGAGACAGCGTCGCCGTGGGTCCTGGATGACGTGCTGGCCCTGGTGCTTGTCGGTCCGGTATGGCGGGAGCTGCGAGACCGGTTCGATCCGCTGTTCCCCGACCCGGTCCGTCGCGAGTCCCGCGCGGCTGTCTGCACCCGCAGCCGGTACGCCGAGGACCGGCTGGCTGCCGGCGCCTTCACGCAGTACGTGATTCTTGGCGCGGGGCTCGACTCGTTCGCGTGGCGGCAGCCGGATCTGCTCGGCTCGCTGACGGTGTTCGAGGTTGATCATCCTGCTTCCCAGGCCTGGAAGCTCGATCGGGTCAGGGCGCTCGGCCTGCCGCTCAGCGACTCGCAGGTGTTCGTGCCGGTTGATTTCGAGGCCGAACCGCTTCAGGACGTTCTGGGCGCGGCCGGGTTCGACTGGGCGCAGCCGACGATGTTCTGCTGGACGGGTGTCGCTCCCTATCTGACGGCGCAGGCGATCGAGTCGACGTTGCGCACGGTCGCGGCGGCTGCTCCCGGGTCTGAGGTGGTGTTCTCCTACCGGGCCGAGGACTCTGTGCTGGACGACCTGGGAACGGAGTTCGCCCGGATCTACACACCGATCGCGGCTTCTGCCGACGAGCCTCTTCAGCCCGGCTGGCCGGTGATCGAGATCGACAGGCTGATCGGCCGGTGCGGGCTGGAGGTCGTGGACCATCCCGCACGTGCAGACCTCCAGCAGCGGTATTTCGCCGGCCGTACCGATGGGCTGCGGCCCTATACCTTCGAGACCCTGGTGACCGCGCGGGTCACCTGAACGAACGCAGCTCCGCGCTCATCAGGGGAGCGCGGCACGGGCCTGCCGACCTCTGTCTTACGAACCTACGACCCTGCAGATCAGGTCTGCGCCATGTCCACGAAGCGCGAGTAGTGCCCCTGGAAGGCGACCGTGATCGTCGCCGTCGGGCCGTTACGGTGCTTGCCGACGATGATGTCCGCCTCGCCCGCGCGAGGCGACTCCTTCTCGTACGCGTCTTCACGGTGCAGCAGGATCACCATGTCCGCGTCCTGCTCGATCGAACCGGATTCACGCAGGTCGGAGACCATGGGCTTCTTGTCCGTGCGCTGCTCGGGGCCACGGTTCAGCTGCGAGAGGGCGATCACCGGCAGCTCCAGCTCCTTGGCCAGGAGCTTCAGGTTTCGCGACATGTCCGAGACTTCCTGCTGACGGCTCTCGGACCGCTTGGAACCGCCGGACTGCATCAGCTGCAGGTAGTCGATGACGACGAGCTTCAGGTCGTTGCGCTGCTTGAGGCGGCGGCACTTGGCGCGGATCTCCATCATCGACAGGTTCGGCGAATCGTCGATGTAGAGGGGGGCGGCCGAGACGTCCGGCATGCGCCGGGCGAGACGGGTCCAGTCCTCGTCGGTCATGGTGCCGGAGCGCATGTGGTGCAGCGCCACCCGCGCCTCGGCGGACAGCAGACGCATCGCGATCTCGTTGCGCCCCATTTCGAGCGAGAAGATCACGCTCGGCATGTTGTGCTTGATCGAACAGGCTCGGGCGAAGTCCAGTGCCAGCGTCGACTTACCCATGGCGGGCCGGGCCGCGATGATGATCATCTGGCCCGGGTGCAGACCGTTGGTGAGCTGGTCGAGGTCGGTGAAGCCGGTCGGAACGCCGGTCATCTCCCCCGACCGCGAGCCGATCGCCTCGATCTCGTCGAGAGCGCCCTCCATGATGTCGCCGAGCGGCAGATAGTCCTCGGTGGTGCGCTGCTCGGTGACCGCGTAGATCTCGGCCTGGGCGCTGTTGACGATCTCGTCGACGTCGCCGTCGGCCGCGTATCCCATCTGGGTGATCTTCGTGCCGGCCTCGACGAGGCGGCGCAGCACCGCGCGCTCGTGGACGATCTCCGCGTAGTACTCGGCGTTCGCCGCGGTCGGAACCGTCTGGACCAGCGTGTGCAGATACGATGCGCCGCCGACCTTGGTGATCTCACCGCGCTTGGTGAGCTCGGCCGCCACGGTGATGGGGTCGGCCGGCTCGCCCTTCGCGTAGAGGTCGAGGATCGAGGCGTAGATCGTCTCGTGCGCGGGGCGGTAGAAGTCGTGGCCCTTGAGGACCTCGACGACATCGGCGATGGCGTCCTTGGAGAGCAGCATGCCGCCGAGCACGGACTGCTCCGCGTCGAGATCCTGCGGCGGAACGCGCTCGAACGACGACCCTCCGCCGTCCCAGCCGCTGTCCCTGCCGCGATCGTGCTGCTCGTCGCGGCCCCGTCCTCCGTCGCGGCGCTGACGGGATACGGGCAGACGGTCACTGGGACCGCTGTCGGCCCAGGGGTCGTCCAAAGGCTCGGAGATACTCACCGGGCCACCTCCTCCCGTCCGCCGAGCGGACCTCGCCGTGCCCCTCTTTCCTACGGCACGACACTGACAAATAAGGGGGCCCAACTCCGGTTCTGACGCGTCGGTTTTTCGGGGTTTCCGAGGTCGTACGACGAGGCGGGCGCCGGTCCACGGTAGGCCTGTGGGCACCGTCAGCCAATCTGGTTATCCACAGGCGGTGTGGATGACGGACCCTATGCTGTGGAGAACTCCGCCAAACCTGTGCACGGGCCGGTGGACAGCCCTGTGAACAAGCCCTCAGCGTCTTTCACACAGCGGCTCTGACCTGCACGTTTCCCGTCCACCGGCTGTGCAGAAGAAAAACTTCCCCAGTCGGACCAAGATCATCGGAAACCAGGCGTGACGGCGCGCCAAAGGACGGCTCAGGTAAGGGTCGCAATAGCATTGCATCTCTTACCTGTGGAAGATTACATTGGTGTCCATGACACAGGCTCCCGCGGCACCCAGGGCCGCCCGGCGACGGCACGACCGAGAGATCATCGCGCTCGCCGTTCCCGCCTTCGGCGCACTCGTCGCCGAGCCCCTCTTCGTCCTGGCCGACAGCGCCATCGTGGGGCACCTCGGCACGGCGCAACTGGCCGGTCTCGGCGTCGCCTCGGCACTCCTGACCACCGCGGTGAGCGTCTTCGTGTTCCTCGCGTACGCCACCACGGCCGCTGTCGCCCGCAGGGTCGGGGCGGGAGACCTCCCGTCCGCCATCCGCCAGGGCATGGACGGCATCTGGCTCGCGCTCCTCCTCGGTGCCTCCGTCATCGCCGTCGTCCTGCCCACCGCTCCCGCTCTCGTGGAACTCTTCGGCGCATCGGACACCGCGGCCCCGTACGCCGTCACGTATCTGCGGATCTCCTCGCTCGGCATCCCCGCCATGCTCGTCGTCCTCGCCGCCACCGGTGTGCTTCGCGGTCTGCAGGACACCCGGACCCCGCTGTACGTCGCGATCGGCGGCTTCGTCGCCAACGGCGCCCTCAACGTCGGCCTGGTCTACGGCGCGGACCTCGGCATCGCCGGCTCCGCCTGGGGCACCGTCCTCGCCCAGTGCGGCATGGCCGCCGTGTACCTCTACGTCGTCGTCCGCGGCGCGCGGCGGCACGGCGCCTCGCTGCGTCCCGACGCGGCCGGGATCCGGGCCTGTGCACAAGCCGGTGCGCCCCTCCTGGTCCGCACACTCTCACTGCGGGCCATCCTGATGATCGCGACCGGTGTGGCCGCCCGTCTCGGCGATTCCGACGTGGCCGCCCACCAGATCATTCTGTCCCTGTGGAGTTTGATGGCCTTCGCGCTCGACGCCATCGCCATCGCCGGGCAGGCGATCATCGGGCGTTATCTGGGCGCCGACGACCCGGAGGGCGCGCGCGCCGTCTGCCGTCGGATGGTGGAGTGGGGCGTCGCCTCGGGATTCGTCCTCGGCCTGCTGATCGTTCTCGCCCGGCCGCTGTTCATCCCGCTCTTCACCGGCGACGCCGCGGTGCAGGATGCGGCGCTGCCCGCTCTCGTGGTGGTGGCCATCGCCCAGCCGGTGTGCGGCATCGTCTTCGTCCTCGACGGAGTCCTGATGGGCGCCGGTGACGGGCGTTACCTTGCCTGGGCCATGATCGTCACGCTGGCCGTCTTCACGCCGGTCGCCCTGCTCGTGCCGACCTTCGGCGGCGGCCTGACCGCGCTGTGGGGGGCGATGACACTGATGATGGCGGTTCGGATGCTGACCCTGTGGCTGCGCTCCCGCTCCGGGCGCTGGATCGTCACGGGCGCCACGCGCTGAACGTCTGCGGGTGCTGTTTCACGGGGGTGCTGTTTCACGTGAAACAGCACCCCCGTGAAACACGTCGGGCCGCACCCCGAAGGGTGCGGCCCGACATGTGCTTCAGCTCTGCCAAGCGCAGTGCTTAGGCGGAGACGACCTCGACGTTGACCTTCGCGGCAACCTCGGGGTGCAGACGCACGGACGTCGTGTGGGCGCCCAGGGTCTTGATCGGCGAACCGAGCTCGACGCGACGCTTGTCGACCTTCGGGCCACCGGCAGCCTCGATCGCCGAAGCGATGTCAGCCGGGGTGACGGAGCCGAAGAGACGACCGGCGTCGCCGGAGCGGACGGCCAGACGGACCTTGACACCCTCGAGCTGGGCCTTGATCTCGTTGGCCTGCTCGATGGTCGCGATCTCGTGGATCTTGCGCGCACGACGGATCTGCGCGACGTCCTTCTCGCCACCCTTGGTCCAGCGGATCGCGAAGTTCCGCGGGATCAGGTAGTTGCGGGCGTAGCCGTCCTTGACGTCTACGACCTCGCCGGCGGCGCCGAGGCCGGAGACCTCGTGGGTGAGGATGATCTTCATTTTTCGGTCACCCTTCCCTTATCGCGCGGTGGACGTGTAGGGCAGCAGCGCCATCTCACGGCTGTTCTTCACGGCCGTAGCGACGTCACGCTGGTGCTGCGTGCAGTTGCCGGTCACGCGGCGGGCACGGATCTTGCCGCGGTCGGAAATGAACTTCCGCAGCATGTTCGTGTCCTTGTAGTCCACGTACGTGACCTTGTCCTTGCAGAAAGCGCAGACCTTCTTCTTCGGCTTGCGCACAGGCGGCTTCGCCATGGTGTATCTCCTGTGTGATCAAGAAGTGGGGTTACGGCCCACCCTCGGCCCGAGGGCCTGAAAGCCCTGAGGCTTAGAAGGGGGGCTCGTCCGAGTAGCCGCCACCGGAGCCGCCGGAGCTTCCGCCCCAGCCGCCACCGCCGCCGCCCTGCTGCTGGCCGCCGCCGGCCGGAGCACCGGTCGCCCAGGGGTCGTCGGCGGGAGCACCGCCGCCGCCCTGCGGCTGGCCGCCGCCGGGGTTTCCACCCCAGCTGCCGCCACCCTGCTGACCGCCGCCACCGCCGCCGCCGTAACCGCCCTGGCCACCTCGGCCGGTGGTCTTGGTGACCTTGGCCGTGGCGTTCTTCAGGCTGGCGCCGACTTCCTCGACGTCCAGCTCGTAGACCGTGCGCTTGATGCCCTCACGGTCCTCGTAGGACCGCTGCTTCAGCCGGCCCTGCACGACGACGCGCATGCCTCGCTGAAGCGACTCCGCGACGTTCTCCGCCGCCTGCCGCCAGACCGAGCAGGTCAGAAAGAGGCTTTCGCCGTCCTTCCACTCGTTCGTCTGGCGGTCGAAGGTGCGGGGGGTGGACGCGACACGGAACTTCGCGACCGCCGCACCGGAGGGGGTGAAGCGCAGCTCGGGGTCGTCGACAAGATTGCCGACGACCGTGATGACGGTCTCGCCTGCCATGGGGGAACCTCTCGGCGGGTTTGCTGCTGGCTGCTTGTTGCTGCTACTCGATTCCCGGGTGCTACTGAGCTAGGAAGCTCAGTGCATCTCGGGACGGAGGACCTTGGTCCGGAGGACCGACTCGTTCAGGTTCATCTGTCGGTCGAGCTCCTTGACGACCGCAGGCTCGGCCTGCAGGTCGATGACCGAGTAGATGCCCTCGGGCTTCTTCTTGATCTCGTAGGACAGACGACGACGGCCCCAGGTGTCGACCTTCTCGACCTTTCCGTTGCCCTCACGGACGACGGAGAGGAAGTTCTCGATCAGCGGGGAGACAGCGCGCTCCTCGAGATCGGGGTCGAGGATGACCATCACTTCGTAGTGACGCATGTGGAACCCACCTCCTTTGGACTCAGCGGCCACGGTCGTTCCGTGGCAGGAGGGTCGTGATGCGTACGCAACGGTATCCGCGACCACTGACAATCGGCTCCCGCGAGCGGGGGCTCATGCTGTGGCCAGGGCAGACACCGGTGCAGACGGTACAGAGTACCCGCACCGAGGCTTCCGGTTGAAATCCGGCGCCGGACGGGCAGAATCTGTACACATCGGGTGTCTATGGCGCTACGATGCGCCGCCTTACGCAGGAGGTGCCTCACATGGCACAAGCAATGCGACCGCACACCGCCACTTCCCTCTTCGCCACGGACGGCAAGGCCCATCCGTTCCAGGACACGCTCGTCGGCGTGACGCTGGTGCTGGGGGTGATCGCCTTCGTGACGGCGATGTTCCACAACCTCCATCTGATCAGCTCGTGGGCAGGCCTGATCGGGATCGCCACCGGCGCGTACGGCCAGTTCATCTCGGTGACCACGCGCGAGCGCTTCGGCCTGATCCTGGGGCTCGGCGCCTCGGCGGTCGGCTTCTTCCTCGGCATGGCGCACGGCGGACTCTTCGGCGGAATCGTCGGCTGACGGCCTTCCGGTGCCCCGGTCGCGGGAACGGCCGGGGCACTGAGTTCCGTACGCCCAGACGGGGCGCTCGCAGGGCGCAGTAGGCTTCGGCGCGAGAGCCGGAGCCCCTGAACCCATGGGGACACACCAGCCCGAGGAGCGCCCCGAATGAGTCTGACCCTGAGGACCATCAGTCGCGAGCAGCATCTGGCGTACATCCAGACACTGCCGTCGGCGAGTCATTGCCAGGTCCCGGCATGGGCTGACGTGAAGAGCGAATGGCGCTCGGAGAACCTGGGCTGGTCCGACGACAGGACCGGTCAGCTGGTCGGCGTCGGTCTGGTCCTCTACCGACAGCTGCCCAAGCTGAAGCGCTATCTCGCGTACCTCCCCGAGGGCCCGGTCATCAACTGGTACGCCCCGAACCTGGACGAGTGGCTGCAGCCGATGCTGGCCCATCTGAAGCAGCAGGGCGCCTTCTCCGTGAAGATGGGTCCGCCGGTCGTGATCCGCCGCTGGGACGCTCCGGCGATCAAGGCAGGCATCCAGAACCCGGACGTGAAGCGCCTGCGGGACACCGAGGCCACGCACATCGAGCCGCGTGCCTTCGAGGTCTCGGACCGGCTGCGGCGGATGGGCTGGCAGCAGGGCGAGGACGGCGGCGCCGGCTTCGGTGACGTGCAGCCCCGCTTCGTCTTCCAGGTGCCGCTGGCCAACCGCTCCCTGGACGAGGTCCAGAAGGGCTTCAACCAGCTGTGGCGGCGCAACATCAAGAAGGCCGAGAAGGCCGGCGTCGAGGTTGTCCAGGGCGGCTACCAGGACCTCGCCGAGTGGCAGCGGCTCTACGAGATCACCGCCGTGCGCGACAAGTTCCGCCCGCGGCCCCTCGGCTACTTCGAGCAGATGTGGCGGGCCCTCAACTCCGAGGACCCCAACCGCATGCGGCTGTACTTCGCGCGGCACAACGGCGTGAACCTGTCGGCCGCGACGATGCTCGTCGTCGGCGGACACGTCTGGTACTCCTACGGGGCCTCGGACAACATCGGGCGTGAGGTCCGGCCCTCGAACGCGATGCAGTGGCGGATGCTGCGCGACGCATACGCCATGGGGGCCACGGTCTACGACCTGCGCGGCATCTCCGATTCGCTGGACGAGACCGATCACCTCTTCGGCCTGATCCAGTTCAAGGTCGGCACCGGTGGCGAGGCCGCGGAGTACATCGGCGAGTGGGACTTCCCGCTCAACAAGCTGCTGCACAAGGCGCTGGACATCTACATGTCGCGCCGCTGATCCCGCACGATTTCCGCCACAACTCCGATACACCGCAGACACGAGAAAGGTTCCGGGATCCAGCCATGGCGCTCACGCTCTATGTCGACACCGCGCGCTGGCGGGCACACCAGAAGCACCTGCTGGAGCAGTTCCCGGGCATCGTCCCGGTCTGCAAGGGCAACGGCTACGGCTTCGGTCATGAGCGCCTCGCCGAGGAAGCCACGCGCTTCGGCTCAGACGTCCTCGCCGTGGGCACCACCTACGAAGCCGCCCGGATCAAGGACTGGTTCAGCGGCGACCTGCTGGTCCTGACCCCGTTCCGGCGGGGCGAGGAGCCGGTGCCGCTGCCCGACCGCGTCATCCGCTCCGTATCGTCGCTCGACGGCGTGTACGGCCTCGTGGGCGCCCGCGTCGTCATCGAGGTCATGTCCTCGATGAAGCGCCACGGCATCAGCGAGCAGGAGCTTCCGCAGCTGCACGCGGCGATCGAGGACGTACGTCTCGAAGGTTTCGCGATCCACCTGCCGCTGGACCGCACCGACGGCTCGGACGCCGTCGAGGAGGTCATCGGCTGGATGGACCGGCTGCGTGCCGCGCGCCTTCCGCTCCACACGATGTTCGTCAGCCACCTGAAGGCCGGTGAACTCGCCCGTCTTCAGCAGCAGTTCCCGCAGACCCGCTTCCGTGCGCGCATCGGCACGCAGCTGTGGCTGGGCGATCACGAGGCCACGGAGTACCGCGGCGCCGTCCTGGACGTCACCGCCGTCGCCAAGGGCGACCGCTTCGGCTACCGCCAGCAGAAGGCCGCCTCCGACGGCTGGCTCGTCGTGGTCGCGGGCGGCACCTCGCACGGTGTCGGCCTGGAGGCTCCCAAGGCGCTGCACGGCATGATGCCGCGGGCCAAGGGTGTGGCGCGTGCGGGCCTGGCGACCGTCAACCGCAACCTTTCGCCGTTCGTCTGGGCAGGCAAGCAGCGCTGGTTCGCCGAGCCGCCGCACATGCAGGTCTCGATCCTCTTCGTGCCCTCCGACGCCCCGGAGCCGAAGGTCGGCGAGGAGTTGGTGGCCCATCTGCGGCACACCACGACGCAGTTCGACCGGATCGTCGACCGCTAGAAGGCAACGCAAAAGAGCCGGTACGACTCGTCGTCGTACCGGCCCTTCCGCTTGTTCTCCTCCGGATGTTCGCCCTGAGCGAACACTCCGGAGGGCCTCAGCGCGGCAGGTCGGTGGCCGAACCCCACCGCACGACGGGCGCCCCTGTCGAGCGCCTCACCGCCTGCGTCACACGACCCGCGTGCCCGAGGACGAAGACGTCTCTCGCGCCGTCCAGGACACCCCCTGACGGGTCGTCCTCCCCGCCCTGCCGCACCACGTCCCGCTCCGGCATCAGGATGTCGCGCACGACCACGGCACACAGATACATGGTGCCCAACAGGTGCACGACGATGGCCAGTTGATAGCCCTCGGTCGGCAGGCCCTTATGGGCGTCCCCACTCGTCGTGTACGCCAGGTACATCCAGATCCCGAGGAAGTACGCGATCTCCCCCGCCTGCCAGATCAGGAAGTCACGCCAGCGCGGGCGGGCGAGCGCGGCGAGCGGAATCAGCCACAGGACGTACTGCGGCGAGTAGACCTTGTTGGTGAGGACGAAGGCGGCGACCACCAGGAAGGCGAGCTGCGCGAGGCGCGGGCGGCGCGGCGCGGTGAGCCCGAGCGCGCCGATGCCCAGGCAGGCCAGGAGCATCAGCGCCGTCGCCAGGGCGTTGACGGTGTCCGTGGTCAGCGGGGAATCCATGCGCTGGGAGAGGATCAGCCAGAAGGACCCGAAGTCGACGCCGCGCTCCTGGCTGAATGTGTAGAACTTCGACCAGCCGTCACCGGCGAGCAGTATCACCGGAAGGTTCACGACCAGCCAGGTGCCCACCGTGCCGAGCAGGGCCGTGCCGAATTCCCGCCATCGCCCGGCCCGCCAGCACAGGACCAACAGGGGCCCGAGCAGCAGTACGGGGTAGAGCTTGGCAGCAGTCGCGAGCCCGAGCAGCACACCGAAGGCGAGGACACGCGCGCGTGCCCACATCAGCATCGCGGCGGCCGTGAGAGCCACCGCGAGCAGGTCCCAGTTGATGGTGGCCGTCAGCGCGAGGGCCGGCGCCAGCGCGACGAGCAGCGCGTCCCAGGGGCGGCGCCGGTGGGTGCGCGCGACACAGATGGCGAGGACCGCGGTGCAGGCCATCAGTATCCCGGCGTTGACCATCCAGTAGATCTTCTCCTGGTGCTGGATGGATCCGCTGCCGGGAGTCACCCAGGAGGCCATCTCCATGAACACACCGGTCAGGACCGGGTATTCGAGGTATTCCATGTCGCCGGGCAGCCGGTCGAAGTACGGCACGAGCCCGTCAGCGAAGCCGCGCCCCTGGTAGAGGTGCGGGATGTCGGAGTAGCACGCGTGCGTGTACTGCGAGCTGGCTCCGAAGAACCACGCCCCGTTGTAGCACGGCATCTTCTGGATCATCCCGAGCGCGAACATCCCGAGTGCGACGAGCAGGATGACGCGCACGGGGGTCCACCAGCTCGCCGTGAACAGCACTCTTCGGCCGACGGGGCCCCCGATCAGCTCGCTGCCGGCCCTGGCGACCTCGTCCTCCTCGGTCGGCCGTACGGGCTCCCGCGGGCTCGCGGGCTCGTACGCGTTCGTACGGGCCATCTCCGCGCCGGGGTCTGCACTGTGGGGGTCTGCGCTGGGCATGCCCGCCATCCTGCCGTACGTAGCTGGGAACGCGGAGAGGACCGCCGCACCCATCGGTGCGACGGCCCTCGTTTCACGTGAAACATCCGTGGGGGAGTCCCGGCGGCCTGCCGGGGAGCGCCCACAGAACCGGCTCAGCCTCCCGCGCCGCGAATGAAGCCTCCGCCTCCGCCGTCTTCGTTGCCCTCGTTGGCTCCGCCACCGGCCGGATCCTCTGTCGCCGGTGGTGACTCGCCCCCTGGGCCGCCGTCGACGCCGCCCTGGCCTCCTCCGTTCCCCTGACCGCCGTTGTGGTTGCAGTCCCAGTCGAACGGGTCACAGGACTCGCCGGGGTCGGGCGACTTTGTCGGAGGCTTCTTCGTGGTCTCGGACGGCGAGGGCGTGGGTGACGTGGTCTTCTCCGGCTCCTCGGTCTTCGTCGGGGCCGTCGTCGGGGGCGGGGTCTCACCGACGAGCTCGCCGATCGGACCAGGCACGGGGAAGGGGATGGCTCGCGCGTTCTTGAGCGCCTGCTCCATGTAGTCCTGCCAGATCTTCGCCGGGAACGAAGCGCCGTGGATCTTCTCCTCGCCGCCCGTGCCGAACATCTCCAGGAACTCGCGCTTCTTGTTGGTCTCGTCGTCGTCGAGCCGGTACATGCTCACCGCCGTCGACAGCTGCGGGGTGTAGCCCACGAACCAGGCGGACTTGTTGCCGTCGGTCGTACCGGTCTTGCCGGCGACCTGGCGTCCCGCGAGCTTGGCCGAGGTGCCGGTGCCCCGCTCCACGACCGTCCGCAGCACGTCCGTGACGTTGTTGGCGACGTCCTCGTCGAAGGCCTGCTTGGTCTCCGTCTTGTGCTGGTAGACCGTGTCGCCCTCGTGCGTCACCTCCGTGACGGAGTACGGATCGTTCTGCTTGCCGCTGGCCGCGAAGGTGGAGTACGCGCCGGCCATCCGGATCGCACTCGGTGACGAGGTACCGAGCGAGAACGACGGGTAGTTGGCGCTGGCCATGGACCCGTCGTCCTTGAGACCGGCGGCCATGGCCGACTCCTTCACCTTGTCCAGACCGACATCCATGCCGAGCTGCACGTAGGCGGAGTTGACCGACTCCCGCATCGCCTCGCGGAGGTCGATCTGGAAGCTAGGAGGGTTGTACGACCGGCCACCGTCGTTCTTCTGGTTCCACTGCTTGCCCTCGCGGTCCGTCCAGACTTGGCCGTTGTACTTCTGGATCTTGAGCTCGTTCTTGCCGCTGTACAAGCTCTTCGGGTTGACGATGGTGCGCTCGGAGTTCGACTGCACCTCACCGAGATCCGGGTTCCGCACGCCGTACTTGAAGGCCGCGGCCAGCACGAACGGCTTGTACGTCGAACCGACCTGGGCACCGGTCTGGTCGGCGTTGTTGGTGAAGTGCTTCGTCGCGTCCACACCGCCGTAGATGGCCTGGATCGCACCGTCCTTCGGACGGACGGAGGCGCCGCCGAACTGGACGTGTGTGTCCTTCTCGGGCCGGACCTTCGGGTTGATCCGCTTCTTGCGGACCTTGTTCACCGACTTCTCGAGCTCCTTGACCTTCGTCCTGTCGAAGGTCGTGTGGATCTCGTAGCCGCCCCGCTGGAGCTGCTCGGCGGTGATGCTGGTGTTCCTGATGACGTACGCCTTGGCCAGGTCCACCAGGTAGCCGGTCTGGCCGCGCAGGTCAATGTTCGACCGGGGGTTCTGCAGCTTGGGGAACTTCCTGTACTTGTCCCGCTCCGCGGCGGTCAGACGGCCGTCCTTGACCTCCTCGTCGAGGATCCACGACCAGCGCTTCTTGGCACGCGCGGTGTTGTCGGTCTTGTTCGCCGCGGGGTCGATCTCCGGGGCTCCTGCGGGGTCGTAGTACGTGGCGCCCTTGAGCACGGTCGCCAGGAGAGCGCACTGGCTCGGGTCCAGTTCCTTGGCCTCGATGTTGAAGTACGCCCGCGCGGCCGCCTGGATGCCGTAGGCCCCACGCCCGTAATAGGCGGTGTTGAGGTACCCCGCCATGATCTCTTCCTTGGGGACCGTCCGGCCGACCTTTATGGAGATGAAGAGCTCTTTGAACTTACGCGAGAAGGTCTGCGACTGGTCGCCCAGACGCGCGTTCTTCACGTACTGCTGGGTGATCGTGGAGCCACCCTGGGTCTGCCCGCCCTTGGCCATGTTGACCAGGGCACGGGTGATGCCCATCGGGTCGACGCCCTTGTCCTTCTCGAAGGTCTTGTTCTCCGCCGACATGACGGCGAAGCGCATCTCCTCGGGGATGTCGTCGTAGTCGATGATCTGACGGTTGCGCTCACCACCGGTCGCGACCATCTGCTTGCCGTCGGCCCAGTAGTAGACGTTGTTCTGGGCCTTGGCCGCCTTGTCGACCTCCGGCACCTCCACCAGGGCGTACGAGATGCCGGCGACCGCCATCAGGCTGCCGAGGAACCCGAGGAACAGGCCGCTGACCAGGCGCCACGAAGGAACCCAGCGCCGCGCACCGGTCTTGTTCGCGCGCGGGTAGTCGATGAACCGCTTCTTGCGCGGCGGCTCCGCGCCGCGGCCTCTGCCCCGGCCGGCCCCGCCCGGGCCTCCTGAGCCGCCACCACCGCGTCGGCCGCCACCGCCGCCCGAGCGCCCACCGCCGTCGGGTGCCCGGCGTCGCCCACCGCTCGCACCGACCGAGCCACTGCGCTGTGCGGCACGCCGGGCCTCGGCCCTGCCGCCGTAAGTTCGGCCTCCGTCGTCCGGAGCGCCCGGTGCGGGCGTCCCGTAGGAGGAAGAGGGCGACCCGGTGTCGCCTCGCGGTGCCGCACGGCGGCCCGAAGGCGGCGCTTGGGCGCCACGCCTGGCCGCGGCGCGTCCGCCGCCCTGCGGCTGCGGCGGTTTGCGACGGTGCTCGCTCATCGAACGATTACTCCTCGGGCAGGCGCAGCTGTCCACGCCTGGAAACGGCGGCTGGTTTCCGGTCCCCCCGAAGTGCGGTCGCGCCCGGTCCGGAACGCACCCGCACTGCACCGGGGACCACGACGCTCCCCGGCGTCACTTGGTTCCCGGCGGCATACATGGCGCACAGACTACGCACCGTCAAAACCCTCGTAGAGCCGAAGTTCACCCCAAATCAGGCAAGTTACTTCCTACGAATCGGTGATGTGACGCCGTTCACCGTGCCCCCTCTTGTATCAACCGGATCGCCGTTCTATCGTCTCGATGTATCGAGTCGATACATCAGCTCGGCATAAAGGCCGTACTGAGGGACCGTGGCAGACGGGAGGCGAAGATGAGCAGGCGCTCCGGCATCCTGGAATTCGCCGTGCTCGGTCTGCTCAGGGAGTCCCCGATGCACGGCTACGAGCTGCGTAAACGACTCAATACGTCACTGGGAGTGTTCCGCGCCTTCAGCTACGGGACGCTCTACCCCTGCCTCAAGACGCTGGTCGCCAACGGCTGGTTGATCGAGGAGTCGGGCGGCACCCCTGAAGACGCCCTCGCAGCTCCACTCGCAGGACGTCGCGCCAAGATCGTCTATCGGTTGACGGCGGAAGGTAAGGAGCACTTCGAGGATCTGCTGTCGCAGACCGGCCCCGACGCATACGAGGACGAGCACTTCGCCGCCCGCTTCGCCTTCTTCGGGCAGACCTCGCGGGACGTACGGATGCGGGTGCTCGAGGGCCGCCGCAGCCGCCTCGAAGAGCGTCTGGAGAAGATGCGCGCCTCCCTGGCCCGTACCCGGGAGCGCCTGGACGACTACACGCTCGAGCTTCAGCGGCACGGCATGGAGTCCGTGGAGCGCGAAGTGCGCTGGCTGAACGAGCTCATCGAGAGCGAGCGAGCGGGGCGGGACCAGCAACGGTCCGCCCCCGACAGCTCCGCTCAGCAGAACAGCACATCTGGGGAGTCGGCGGGCCTGCCCCGGCGGCGGGAGACCAACCCGCCGCCGGATCCGTCCGACGACCCCGCCAAGTGAGACCCAGCGTTCCGCAGGGTTTCATCCGGAATACCGAGATCACACAGGGAGCAACCGGAATGGGTTCGGTTCGCGTAGCCATCGTCGGCGTGGGCAACTGCGCCGCCTCGCTGGTCCAGGGCGTCGAGTACTACAAGGACGCAGACCCGGACGCCAAGGTCCCGGGCCTGATGCACGTCCAGTTCGGCGACTACCACGTCGGTGACGTCGAGTTCGTCGCCGCCTTCGACGTCGACGCGAAGAAGGTCGGCCTCGACCTCTCGGACGCCATCGGCGCCAGCGAGAACAACACCATCAAGATCTGCGACGTGCCGAACAAGGGCGTCACCGTCCAGCGCGGCCACACCTACGACGGCCTGGGCAAGTACTACCGCCAGACCATCGAGGAGTCCGCCGAGGCCCCGGTCGACATCGTCCAGATCCTCAAGGACCGCAAGGTCGACGTCCTCGTCTGCTACCTGCCCGTGGGCTCCGAGGACGCCGCGAAGTTCTACGCGCAGTGCGCCATCGACGCCAAGGTCGCGTTCGTCAACGCCCTCCCGGTCTTCATCGCCGGCACCAAGGAGTGGGCGGACAAGTTCACCGAGGCCGGTGTCCCGATCGTCGGCGACGACATCAAGTCGCAGGTCGGCGCCACCATCACGCACCGCGTGATGGCGAAGCTGTTCGAGGACCGCGGTGTCCGCCTCGAGCGCACGATGCAGCTCAACGTCGGCGGCAACATGGACTTCAAGAACATGCTCGAGCGCGACCGCCTCGAGTCCAAGAAGATCTCGAAGACGCAGGCCGTCACCTCGCAGATCCCGGACCGTGAGCTGGGCGAGAAGAACGTCCACATCGGCCCGTCGGACTACGTCGCGTGGCTCGACGACCGCAAGTGGGCGTACGTGCGCCTCGAGGGCCGTGCCTTCGGCGACGTCCCGCTGAACCTGGAGTACAAGCTCGAGGTCTGGGACTCCCCGAACTCGGCCGGTGTCATCATCGACGCCCTGCGCGCCGCGAAGATCGCCAAGGACCGCGGCATCGGCGGCCCGATCCTCTCCGCGTCGAGCTACTTCATGAAGTCGCCGCCGGTGCAGTACTTCGACGACGAGGCCTACGCGAACGTCGAGAAGTTCATCAAGGGCGAGGTCGAGCGCTAAACAGCCCTCTCCTCGTCGCTTGTCGAGGGTCCCCGGGCATTCCGCCCGGGGGCCCTCCTCGTATGTGAGGCTGTGTCCCATGGCTGTCGTCGGTGACCTGCGGATACTGCTGCGGCTGCGGGACTTCCGGCGGCTGCTCGCCGTACGGCTGCTCTCGCAGGGCGCGGACGGCGTCTACCAGGTCGCGCTCGCCACGTACGTCGTCTTCTCCCCGGAGAAACAGACGTCTCCGGCGGCCATCGCCTCCGCCATGGCGGTCCTGCTCCTGCCGTACTCGCTGATCGGCCCCTTCGCGGGGGTTCTGCTCGACCGCTGGCAGCGCCGCCAGGTCTTCCTGTACGGCAACCTCCTGCGGGCCGCCCTGGCCGCGCTGACGGCCGTCCTGATGCTCAGCGGCGTCCCCGACTGGCTCTTCTACATCTCCGCCCTCTGTGTCACCGCCGTCAACCGCTTCGTCCTGGCCGGACTCTCGGCCGCGCTGCCACGCGTCGTCGACGCCGAACGCCTGGTCATCGCCAACTCCCTCTCGCCGACCGCGGGGACGCTCGCCGCGACCGTCGGCGGCGGACTCGCGTTCGTCGTCCGTCTGGTGGCGTCGGACTCGGACGCGGCGGTGGTCCTCCTCGGCTCCGGCCTGTACCTCTGCGCCGCGCTCGCCTCGCTCCGCATGGCCCGTGAACTGCTCGGCCCGGACCCGGACCTGGTGCCGCCACGGCTCGCTGCCGCGCTGGCCGGAACGGCACACGGGCTGAAGGCAGGGGTGCGCCACCTGACCCAACGACCCGCGGCCGCCCGCGCGCTGGCCGCGATGACGATGATGCGGTTCTGCTACGGCGCGCTGACGGTCATGGTCCTGATGCTGTGCCGGTACGCCTGGTCGTCGACGGAGCCCGACGGGCTCGCGCT
The DNA here is from genome assembly GCF_055609205.1 of Streptomyces sp. NPDC036815. NCBI lineage: Bacteria > Bacillati > Actinomycetota > Actinomycetes > Kitasatosporales > Streptomycetaceae > Streptomyces > Streptomyces sp. NPDC036815. Next base: position 262,085 of record NZ_JBVJPW010000010.1, read on the forward strand.
GCTCGGCCTGGCCGTAGGGGTCTCCGGGGCGGGGTTCTTCGTGGCGGCTCTGGTGACGCCTGCGGCGGTGGGGCGGCTGGGGGCGGGCGGCTGGATCGTCGCCTGCGCGGCGACGGCGGCGGTTCTCGAACCCGGGCTCGGCCTCTCCTTCGAGTCCGCCCCGCTCCTCGTCGCGGCCTTCGTCCTGGGCCTGACGACCCAGGGCGCGAAGATCGCCACGGACACGGTGGTGCAGTCCGCGGTGGACGACGGCTTCCGCGGGCGGATCTTCAGCGTCTACGACGTGCTCTTCAACGTCGCCTTCGTCGGCGCCGCGGCAGTGGCCGCCCTGATGCTGCCGCCTGACGGCCGATCGGTTCCGCTGGTCGTTTCGGTGGCTCTGGTCTACGCGGCGGTTGCTGGCGCTATGGCCCGGTTTGACGCGCAGTAAGTGTCACATCAGTGACACAGAGGCTCTCTGGAGTTCAGAGATAGCGCTGCGCACGGATAACTTACGGGCGTCGTATTCGCGCCATCGCGCTTCCGTTCGAGGGGGACCCCCAAAGTGACCACTCCGCCGCCCCAGGGCCAGATGCCGTACCCGCCCCAGGGCCAGAATCCCTATGGCCAGCCCCAGGGCGGCGCTCCGTACGGCCAGCAGGCCTCGACGGCCCCGTACCCGGCGCATCAGGGACAGCCGGGTATGCCGCAGCAGCCGTACCCGCCCTACAACCAGGGTGGTCCGGTGCCCCCGCCGGCCGCCCCGCGTGGGCGTGGCAAGAAACTGCTCCTGCGGATCGGTGGCTTCATCCTGGTGGCGATCCTCATAGCCGTCGGCAAGACGATGCTCAACAAGAGCGACGCGGAGTCCACCTCGGTCGGCAGCTGCATGCACAACGAAGGCACGCAGTTCTCGCCGGACCTCAAGGAAGTCGACTGCTCCTCCAGCGAGTCCGAGTTCAAGGTGGTCGAGAAGTTCGACGACACCAGCGACAGTGACAAGTGTGAGGCCGTCAAGACCTCCGAGGTCGCCTACTACCAGAGCGGCAAGGGCCACAACGTCGTGCTCTGTCTGAAGAAGACCAAGTAGCAGACCGCCGAGGGGCGCTGTCTCACGGTTTCACGTGAAACAGCGCCCTTCGGCGTTTCCCGGGGTGGGGATGTTTCACGTGAAACATCCCCACCCCGGCTCCGTTCTCGAGCCTCAGCTCTGCGCGGCCCACCACTCCTTGAGTGCCGCCCCCGCCGCCTCCCGCTCCATCGGCCCGTTCTCGAGGCGCAGCTCCAGCAGGAACTTGTACGCCTGGCCGATCACCGGACCCGGGCCCACGCCCAGGATCTCCATGATGGCGTTGCCGTCGAGGTCGGGGCGGATCGAGTCCAGCTCCTCCTGCTCCTGGAGGCGGGCGATGCGCTCCTCCAGGCCGTCGTACGCGCGCGACAGGGCATTCGCCTTGCGCTTGTTGCGCGTCGTGCAGTCGGAGCGGGTCAGCTTGTGCAGACGCTCAAGGAGCGGGCCCGCGTCGCGTACGTAGCGCCGTACGGCCGAGTCCGTCCACTCTCCCGTGCCGTAGCCGTGGAAGCGCAGGTGAAGCTCGACCAGGCGCGAGACGTCCTTCACGAGCTCGTTGGAGTACTTGAGCGCCGTCATGCGCTTCTTGACCATCTTGGCGCCGACCACCTCGTGGTGGTGGAAGGAGACCCGGCCGTCGCCCTCGAAGCGCCGTGTCCTCGGCTTGCCGATGTCGTGCAGCAGCGCCGCGAGCCGCAGCGTCAGATCAGGGCCGTCCGTCTCCAGTGCCATCGCTTGCTCGAGGACGATCAGCGAGTGGTCGTACACGTCCTTGTGGCGGTGGTGCTCGTCCCGCTCCAGACGCAGCGCCGGCAGCTCGGGCAGGACCCGCTCGGCCAGCCCCGTCTCCACGAGCAGGGCGAGGCCCTTGCGCGGGTGTGCGGAGAGGATCAGTTTGTTCAATTCGTCCCGCACACGCTCCGCGGAGACGATGTCGATGCGCTCGGCCATCGCCTTCATCGCGGCGACGACCTCGGGAGCCACCTCGAAGTCGAGCTGCGCGGCGAAGCGCGCGGCACGCATCATCCGCAGCGGATCGTCCGAGAAGGACTCCTCGGGCGTGCCGGGGGTGCGCAGCAGGCGCTCCTCGAGATCGTCGAGGCCGCCGTGCGGATCCACGAACTCCTTCTCGGGGAGTGCCACGGCCATCGCGTTGACGGTGAAGTCGCGGCGCACGAGGTCTTCCTCGATGGAGTCGCCGTAGGACACCTCGGGCTTGCGCGAGGTCCTGTCGTACGCCTCCGAGCGGTACGTCGTGACCTCGATCTGGTAGCCCTCCTTCTGGCAGCCGACCGTGCCGAAGGCGATCCCGACCTCCCACACCGCGTCGGCCCACGGGCGGACGATCTTCAGTACGTCCTCGGGGCGGGCGTCGGTGGTGAAGTCCAGGTCATTGCCGAGCCGGCCCAGCAGGGCGTCCCTGACCGAGCCGCCGACCAGGGCGAGGGAGAACCCGGCCTCCTGGAAACGGCGGGCGAGATCGTCCGCGACAGGGGACACACGCAGCAGTTCGCTGACCGCGCGGCGCTGCACCTGGCTCAGTGCGCTGGGATTGTCTTCGTTGGCGTTCGGCACAACAGAAAAGGGTACGTGGCCCGGACGCCCGCGGCCGACCCGATTCCTCCCCGGCCCCACAGGGCTCCCGCCGCCGCTCCGGACAGGTCTTCCGATCACGTGGAGCAGTCCGCGGCACTTCGCCACAGCGCGCATCGTTACCATGCGTGGACGCACAACCGACGACCACTGACGACGAGGGACGGGCGAACGCGTGGCCGAGGCGGCAGACACCCCGGGGACAAGCCCCTCACCTGCCCGCCGGTGGCTGCGGCGCACCGCAGCACTGCTGGTGGGTACCCCCTTGCTGGCCGGCCTCCTGCAGGTCCCGGCAGGTCCTGTGGCACACGCCACAGTGCCCGGCGCCCAGGGCGCCGCCGTGCAGAGCGCGAAGGCCGACGCGACGGGCTCCCGCACCGTCGATGTCTCTGTGGACTCGCTCACCCCCACCGTTCCCGGCGAGGGCGACACCCTCACGGTGTCGGGGACGGTCACCAACAACGGCAAGCAGACGGTGAGCGGTGCCCAGGTCGGCCTGCGTGTCGCACCGGTCGGCTCCCGGAGCTCCATCGACAGCGCCGCCCGGCGCACGGGCTTCCAGCCCGGGTCCGAGGGCACCGAGGTCGGCGGGAAGTACGTCGACAAGTTCAGCAGGCTCGCTCCGGGGGTCCGGCAGGACTTCAGCATCTCCGTGCCGGTCAAGGAACTGCCCCTCGACGTGGACGGCGTCTATCAACTGGGGGTCGCCCTCACCGGCCAGACGAGCGCCCAGCCCTACCCGCAGGTGCTGGGCATCGAGCGCACCTTCCTGCCGTGGCAGCCCGACGCCGCGGGCACGAAGACGAAGACCTCGTATCTCTGGCCGCTCGCCTCCACCAACCACCTCACGGCGAAGACCGGCTCCGACGAACAGCAGACGCCCGTCTTCAAGAACGACGACCTGGCCGACGAGCTGGCCACGGGCGGGCGCCTGGAGCAGCTGCTGTCCCTCGGCAGCGGCCTGGACGTCACCTGGGTCGTCGATCCGGACCTGCTCTCCTCGGTGGATGCGATGACGAAGAGCTACCGCATCGAGAACCCCGACGGGAAGACCACCAGGCCGGGCAGACACCAGGCGGTCGCCAATCAGTGGCTCAACAACCTCCAGGCCGCCGTCAAGGGCAAGAAGGTCGTAGCCCTCCCCTTCGCCGACCCCGACCTCGCGTCCCTCGCGCACACCGGCAAGGCGGTCACCGGCTCGCTCGGCCACCTCAAGGAAGCCACCGACGTGGGCGCCAACGCGGTGAAGACGATCCTCCAGGTGAAGCCGAGCACCGACTTCGCGTGGCCCGCCGAAGGAGCGATCGACCCGTCGATCGTCGACGTCGCCACTTCCGCGGGCGCCCACTCGGTGATCGCCCGCAGCGACAGCATGGGGGAATCGGACGACCTGCAGTACTCGCCGAACGCCGCCCGCCCCATCGGCGGCGGCACGACCGCCGTGGTGGCCGACGCGCGCCTCTCGACGGCCTTCCAGCGCGATATGACCGACGCCGGGAACTCCACGCTCGCCGTCCAGGAGTTCCTCGCCCAGAGCTTGATGGTCAACCTGCAGAACCCCGACAAACAGCGGCACATCGTCGTCGCCCCGCAGCGCATGCCCACGGCCAGCCAGGCCCAGGCCATGCACAAGGCGCTCTCCGCTCTCGCCGACGAGAAGTGGTCGCAGTCCGAGGACCTGACCGCCGCGGCGAAGGCGAAGCCGGACCCGCAGGCCACCACCCGGGTCCCGTCGGCCGGTTCCTATCCGGCGTCGCTGCGCAAGCAGGAGCTGCCGCAGCGGTCCTTCGAGAACATCCAGAACACCCACAACCGGCTCGCCCGCTTCCAGGTGATCCTCACCGAGAAGGACCGCGTGGTCACCCCCTTCGGGAGGGCCATAGACCGTGAGATGTCCACGTCCTGGCGGGGGCGCCCGAAGGAAGCCAGGGCCTACCAGGACAGCGTCTGGGCCTACCTGAACGACCTCACCAGGCAGGTGTCCCTGATCCAGCGGGCCGACGCGAAGCTCTCCGGTCGCAGCGCGACCATCCCCGTGTCGGTGCAGAACAACCTGGTGCAGGGCGTCGAGCACCTGGTCCTGCGGCTTTCCTCGAAGAACCCCACCCGTCTGAAGATCGGCGACGGGCAGTTCGAGGAGAAGCCGATCAAGATCTCGGGTGGGCACTCCCAGTCCGTGAAGTTCACGACCACGGCCAATGCCAACGGCCCCGTCCCCGTGTACGCCCAGCTGTACACGGAGGACAACGAGCCCTACGGCGAGCCCGTCCGCTTCGACGTCAACGTCACCGAAGTCACCCCCACGGTGATGCTGGTCATCGCCGGCGGGCTGCTGCTCCTCGTACTGGCCGGGTTCCGGATGTACACGCAGCGCAAGCGCGCGGCCCGGAAGCAGGCCCAGGAAGGCCCGGACACGGGGCCGGACGACGGACCGGAGGGCGAATCCGGCACCGAACCCGGCAAGGACGACCCCGAGCAGCCGAGTGACCCGACACCGGACACCGCCCCGGAAAGCACCGACCCGTCGGACACGGGTGAGAGAGTGGACCGTTGAGCGATGTCGTGGCCGGTGGGCCCGGGGACGATGAGGTGGGGTAACCATGAACGCGCCGTACGACGGTGACCGTGGCCAGGGCACGGGCGGTTCCGCTTCGCCCGAGGGCCCACCGCCCGGCTCCCCCGAGCACGGGCAGGTACCACCGCAGCCCGCGCCGGACATGTATCTCCAGGACGCCTACGACCAGGACCCCTACCGGGCACAGGACCTCTCCGCCCAGGATCCGGTGACCGAGGCGCTCTACGACCGCGCGGCGCACCCCCCGCCGCCGCCCGGCACCTACCCTCAGCAGCCGCTCTACGCCCAGCCACCCGCCTCGCAGCACTCGCCGGACCCGCGCGTGTGGGCGCAGACCCCGCCCCCCGAGCCGGAGGGGGTGACCCGGCACCTCCCGTACGGCGACGACGCCCGTACGACGCAGTTCGTGGGCGTCGACGACCTGGTCACCCAGGCCGGCGAGGAACGCCACGAGCCGGATGCCTTCGCTCACCTCTTCCGCGACCAGCAGCCCGGTGGCTACCGCGGTCAGCAGGCCGACCACCAGCAGGACGCGTACCCGCAGGCCGGTTACCAGCAGGAGGGGTACCAGCAGAGCGGCTACCCACAGGGCGGCTACCCACAGGGCGCGTATCAGCAGGACGGCTATCCCCAGGACAACGGTTACCCCCAGGACAACGGCTACCAGCAGGGCGGCGGTTACCCGCAGGGGGACGACTACCAGCAGGGCGGCTCGTATCCCCAGGGCAACGGTTACCCGCAGGACAACGGCTACCAGCAGCCCGTCAGCGGTGGCTATCCGCCCGCCGTGGAGCAGCCGATCGTCCCCGCGCCGGCCGCCGACCCGACTCCGCCCGTCCCGGCGCCCGCACCCGTGCCCGCCGGCAAGTCCGGTGGCCGCGCGTCGAGCTTGCTGAAGTCCAGCGCCGTCATGGCGGCAGGCACGCTCGTCTCACGCCTCACCGGCTTCGTCCGCTCCGCCCTGATCGTCTCGGCGCTCGGCGTCGGCCTGCTCGGTGACACCTTCCAGGTCGTCTACCAGATCCCGACGATGATCTACATCCTCACCGTCGGCGGCGGCCTCAACTCCGTGTTCGTACCGCAGCTCGTGCGCTCCATGAAGGAGGACGACGACGGCGGCGAGGCCTACGCCAACCGCCTGCTGACCCTCGTGACGGCCGCACTGGGCGTGCTCACCGTCCTCGGCATCGTGCTGGCCCCGCAGCTGGTGCGGCTGATGTCCGTCCCGGTCGCCAACGATCCGGCGGCCACCGAGGTCGGCACGACGCTGCTGCGGTACTTCCTGCCCTCGATCTTCTTCATGGGCGTCCACGTGGTGATGGGGCAGATCCTCAACGCACGCGGCAAGTTCGGCGCGATGATGTGGACGCCGGTCCTCAACAACATCGTCATCATCTCCACGCTCGGCATGTTCATCTGGGTGTACGGCACCTCAGAGTCGTCCGGCATGACGGTCACCAGCATCCCGCCGGAGGCCGAGCGCCTCCTCGGTATCGGTGTGCTTCTCGGTCTCGTCGTCCAGGCCCTGGCGATGATCCCGTACCTGCGCGAGACCGGGTTCAAGCTGCGCCCGCGCTTCGACTGGCGGGGCCACGGCCTGGGCAAGGCCGCCAAGCTCGCCAAGTGGACGATCCTGTTCGTCCTGGCCAACCAGGCGGGCGCCCTCGTCGTCACCCAACTGGCCACCGCGTCCACCGTCGACCTGCCCTCGACGAGCGGCATCGGCTTCGCGGCCTACGCCAACGCGCAGCTCATCTGGGGCCTCCCGCAGGCGATCATCACGGTCTCCCTGATGGCGGCCCTGCTGCCCAGGCTCTCCCGTTCCGCGCAGGACGGGGACACGGGCTCCGTCCGCGACGACATCTCCCAGGGGCTGCGCACGACGGCGGTCGCCATCGTGCCGATCGCCTTCGGGTTCGTCGCGCTCGGCATCCCCATGTGCACGCTGATCTTCGGCTCCTCGGGCAGCGCGCAGGCCACGAACATGGGCTTCATGCTGATGGCCTTCGGCCTCGGCCTCATTCCCTACTCCGTGCAGTACGTCGTGCTCCGCGCGTTCTACGCCTACGAGGACACGCGGACGCCCTTCTACAACACGGTCATCGTCGCCGTCGTGAACGCCGCCGCGTCAGCTGCCTGCTACGTCGCCCTGCCCACTCGCTGGGCGGTGACCGGCATGGCCGCCGTCTACGGCCTCGCGTACGCCATCGGCGTGGGAGTGGCCTGGCGCAGGCTGCGCAAGCGTCTCGGCGGCGATCTGGACGGCGCCCACGTACTGCGTACCTACGCCCGCCTGGGCATCGCCGCACTGCCGGGCACCCTGCTCGGCGGCGGCGCCGCCTACGTGGTCACCAAGGGCCTCGGACAGGGCGTCGTCGGATCCCTGGCAGCGCTCCTCGCAGGGGGTGTGGTGCTGCTCGGCGTCTTCTTCGTCGCCGCGAAGCGCATGCGCATCGCGGAGCTCAACTCGATGGTCGGCATGGTGCGCGGCCGTCTCGGTCGCTGAGATGGTCGGCCTCGCACAACCATCGTCGGCCACCGTGTGTCGTGCATAGCGCCAGACTGTGGGCACAATTGGCTTTGGCGTCTGACGAAGCGCAATGGATGGGGAGGCAGGAACGACGGTGGCGGAACGGAGCACGGCTGCCGTCGACGTGGCAGACAACAGCGGTGACGAGCCGCTGACCGCCAAGGCGGAGCAGGCCACGGCCGACGGGGTGGCCCAGACCCGGGAGCGGGAAACGGCAGCAGAAGAAGACGTGGCGGAGAACGACGAGCCCACGGGCCACGGGGCCTCCTCACCCCCAGAACTGCACAGCGGCCACAAACTCGCCAGACGCTATCGACTCGAAGAGTGCGTCACCCGTCTGGACGGTTTCAGCAGCTGGCGCGCGGTCGACGAGAAGCTCCGCCGTGCCGTCGGCGTGCATCTCCTGCCCGCCGACCACCCGCGGGCCCGCTCGGTCCTCGCCGCGGCCCGTTCCTCGGCGCTGCTGGGCGACCCGCGCTTCGTGCAGGTCCTGGACGCCGTGGAGGAGAACGACCTCGTCTACGTGGTCCACGAGTGGCTCCCCGACGCCACGGAGCTGACGACGATCCTGGCCGCCGGCCCGCTGGAGGCGCACGACGCCTATCAGCTCGTCAGCCAGGTCTCCCAGGCCATGGCCGCCGCCCACCGTGAAGGCCTCGCGCATCTGCGGCTGACTCCGGGCGCCGTGCTGCGCACCTCCACGGGCCAGTACCGCATCCGGGGTCTCGCCGTGAACGCCGCGTTGCGCGGCATCAGCTCCGAAACCCCCCAGCGGGCGGACACAGAGGCGATCGGCGCCCTCCTGTATGCCTCACTGACCCAGCGCTGGCCGTACGAGGACGACGCGTACGGCCTCTCCGGGCTCCCCAAGGACATTGGCCTCATCGCCCCCGACCAGGTGCGCGCGGGCGTCCACCGCGGCCTGTCAGAGCTCGCCATGCGTGCTCTCGTCAACGACGGTGCGACCGCGTCCCGCCAGGACCCCCCGTGCACGACGCCGGAGGAGCTGGTGAAGGCGATCGGCGAGATGCCCCGCATCCGTCCGCCCGAGCCGGTGTTCACCGCGCCGCCCGAGTATCAGCGCACCACGTACCAACAGGGCACGTACGGCCGCCCCGCGGCCCATCCAGGAGTCACCCAGCCCGTACCGGCTCCGCTGCCGCCGTTGCAGAGCCGTACCGGCAAGGCACTCAAGTGGACCGTCTCCGCACTGCTCATCGCCGCGCTCGGACTGGGCAGCTGGCAGCTGGCGGATGCCCTGATGGACCGCGAGAACTCCAGCGATCCCGGCACGTCGCACACCAACGGAGGCGACGGCGACAAGGGTCAGCCGAAGCCCGCGAAGCCGATTCAGATCAAGAGCGGCCAGGAGCTGGTCCTCAAGGGCGATCCCCAGGCTCCGAGCGACGTCCCCAAAACCTTCGACGACGATCCCTCCACGCTCTGGCGCACCAAGACGTTCAGGGAAGGCCCGCGTCTTGCCCCGTACAAGCCCGGTGTCGGTATCGTCTACGACCTCGGATCGGAAAAGGACGTCTCGGAGGCGTCGGTGGCCCTGCGCTACCAGGGCGACCGCACCACGGTCGCGCTGTACGCCACGGACTCGCTGACTCCCTCCACCGACATCGCGTCCATGAAGAAGATCGGCACCGCCACCACTTCGGGCAAGACGGCGACGATCAAGAGCAAGAAGCCCGTGAAGTCGCAGTACGTTCTCCTCTGGATGACCGAGGTGCCCAACTCCGGCCAGGACGGGTACTACCAGGCGGGATACAAGCAAGCCATCACGGACGTGAAGCTCAGGGGCTGAAGGATCGGCCCGTCACGGCGCTGGGGGAGGGGGTTCGGCGATGGACGGCACCGCGCACGGTGACCTGAGCGATCAGGAACTCCTCACTCGGCATGTGGCCGGTGACAAGGACGCTTTCGGCGAGATCGTGCGGCGTCATCGTGACCGGCTCTGGGCCGTGGCCCTGCGCACGCTAGGAGACCGCGAGGAAGCCGCCGACGCGGTGCAGGACGCCCTGGTCTCCGCCTACCGTGCCGCGCACACGTTCCGCGGGCAGTCCGCCGTGACGACCTGGCTGCACCGGATCACCGTGAACGCCTGCCTGGACCGGGCGCGAAAAGCCGCCTCACGCAAGGCCACACCGATCGACGACACCGAGCGCCTCGAGCAGCTCCTGGAGCCGGAGGAGTCGGCTGCCGCGCCGGTCGAGCGGGGCGACCTGCACCGGGAGCTCATGGAGGCGCTGGGCACTCTGCCCCACGATCAGCGCGCCGCTCTCGTCCTGGTCGACATGCAGGGCTACCCCGTGGCCGAGGCGGCCAGTGTCCTCGACGTCCCCACCGGGACGGTCAAGAGCCGCTGCGCACGCGGCAGAGCCAGACTCCTGCCGCTCCTCACCCATCTGCGTACGGAGTCCGCTCCGGGCAAGGGGGACGAGGACGGCGGCGACGGCCAAGGGAGCGAGAAGCCCGGCTCGGGAAGGAACCGGACGCAGGGGGCATCCGTCCCACCGGCAGCGGAACCACGGGATACGGGACCGAGCGATTCAGCTGCTGTGAAGGGCGGAGGTGGGCGAGCGTGACAAGCACGACCGATACGGCCGGGCACCCGGACGTCGCTGAGATCTCCGATCTGACCGAGGGCCTCCTCCCCCCGTCGCGCACGAGCGACGTGCGCAGGCACCTGGACGGCTGCGAGCTCTGCGCCGACGTCTACGCCTCCCTGGAGGAGATCCGCGGCATGCTCGGCACCCTTCCGGGCCCGTCGCGGATGCCGGACGACGTCGCCGGGCGCATCGACGCCGCCCTCGCGGCCGAGGCACTCCTCGACTCTGCGCCCGCTGCCGCTCGTGTTTCACGTGAAACATCGTCCGCCCCAGTCTCGGCCGGGGGCACCGACAGGCCCGCAGGACATTCCCGCGCGGCCACCGGACCAGGACGCGGCGGCCGCTTCCGGAGCACGCGCCGACGGACGACCGTGCTCGGCGCCGTCTTCACCGCAGCCGCCATCGGCCTCGGGACCCTGCTGATCCAGACCCTGGGCAGCGACACCGACGGGACGGCCGGATCTGCCTCGAAGCGGCCCAACACCGCGAACTCCTTCACCGAAGGCAAGCTCGAGGGACGCGTCGCCGATCTCCTCAACAAGAACCACGTACGTAAGCCCCAAGGGCAGTCGGACGCCTCGACGCCGTCCTTCGACACACGCTCCAGCTCGGAGTCCCCCGAGAAGAACTCTCCGATGATCACGGTCCAGGTGCCGGAGTGCATCCAGCGCGGCATCGGTGACAGGACGCCGCTCGCCGCCGAAGAGGGCTCCTACGACGGCAAGGACGCCTACCTCGTGGTCGTCCCCCATGACTCCGACAGCACCAAGGTCTCCGCGTACATCGTCGATGCCGCCTGCGTGGGCGAGTCCTCACCGGACACCGGCAAGGTTCTCGCGAAGCACGCCTACCCTCAGGGCTGACAGCCCCGGGCTTTTTCCTCGCCTCGCCCTGCCGCGCTCGACGCTTCGGCCAGCGCTCTTGTGGCACATGGCACTCTTCCGCCTGTCGTGCTTCCGTGCGCTCGGCCATGTCGGGGAATGCATGCCCCGTAGGATCCGTTGGGTGGGGTGAGAGTCCTGAGACGGGCACCCACCAGCACTACACAGCAGTCCCCAGAGACGAGGAATCAAGCCGTGACCGACGTCCGTAACGTGATCATCATCGGCTCCGGGCCCGCAGGCTACACGGCGGCGCTCTACACCGCGCGCGCGTCGCTGAAGCCGCTGGTGTTCGAGGGCGCCGTCACCGCCGGCGGTGCGCTGATGAACACCACCGAGGTGGAGAACTTCCCCGGCTTCCAGGACGGCGTCATGGGCCCCGAGCTCATGGACAACATGCGGGCCCAGGCCGAGCGCTTCGGCGCCGAGCTCGTGCCCGACGATGTCGTCGCCGTCGACCTCAGCGGTGAGATCAAGACCGTGACGGACACCGTGGGCACCGTGCACCGCGCGAAGGCCGTCATCGTCACGACCGGCTCGCAGCACCGCAAGCTGGGCCTGCCGAACGAGGACGCCCTCTCCGGACGCGGCGTCTCCTGGTGCGCCACCTGTGACGGCTTCTTCTTCAAGGACCAGGACATCGCCGTGATCGGCGGCGGCGACACCGCGATGGAGGAGGCCACCTTCCTCTCGCGCTTCGCCAGGTCCGTGAAGATCGTGCACCGCCGTGACACCCTGCGTGCCTCCAAGGCGATGCAGGAGCGTGCCTTCGCCGACCCGAAGATCTCGTTCGTCTGGGACAGCGAGATCGCCGAGATCAAGGGCGACCCCAAGCTCGAGGGTCTGACGCTGCGCAACCTGAAAACGGGCGAGACGTCCGAGCTGCCGGTGACGGGCCTCTTCATCGCGATCGGTCACGACCCGCGCACCGAGCTCTTCAAGGGGCAGCTGGAGCTGGACGACGAGGGCTACCTGAAGGTCGACGCGCCCTCGACCCGGACGAACCTGACCGGTGTCTTCGGCGCCGGTGACGTCGTCGACCACACGTACCGTCAGGCGATCACGGCGGCCGGCACCGGCTGCTCCGCCGCTCTCGACGCCGAGCGCTACCTGGCGGCACTGTCCGACGCCGAGGCTCCCGAGCCCGAGAAGACCCCGACCGCCAGCGTCTGACCTACCCCATCTGTGCACCACCCCGAGAAATGAGGAGCCCGCAGTGGCCGGCAACCTGAAGAACGTGACGGACGCCTCCTTCGAGGAGGACGTCCTCAAGAGCGACAAGCCCGTCCTGGTGGACTTCTGGGCCGCCTGGTGTGGCCCGTGCCGTCAGATCGCGCCCTCCCTGGAGGCGATCGCTGCCGAGCACGGCGACAAGATCGAGGTCGTCAAGCTCAACATCGACGAGAACCCGGGCACGGCCGCCAAGTACGGCGTCATGTCCATCCCGACGCTGAACGTGTACCAGCACGGCGAGGTCGCCAAGACCATCGTCGGCGCCAAGCCCAAGGGCGCCATCGAGAAGGACCTGGCGGACTTCATCGCCGAGTAGCCATTGGCGATGTTTCACGTGAAACACGAATGGACCAGCCCCCGAGGGGCTGGTCCATTCGTCGTTCAGTGACCTTCGTTCTGCTCCGGCTCCGTTCCTCCCGTGAGGACCGCCCGCGAGTTCACAACGGTCGGAGCGCAGGCTCCTTCTGCACCGCCCCCAGCAGTCGGTCGAGCGCCAGCTCGACGTCCTCCTTCCAGGAGAGCGTCGTCCGCAGTTCGAGCCTCAGCCTCGGATAGGCGGGGTGCGGGCGGACCGTCTTGAAGCCCACCGCCAGAAGATGCTCCGCAGGCAGCACACACGCGGGCTTCTCCCACCGCGCGTCCCCGAAGGCCTCGATCGCCTTGAACCCTCTGCGCAGCAGGTCCTTCGCGACCGTCTGGACCATCACTCGGCCCAGCCCCTGCCCCTGGTACCCGGGCATGATCCAAGCCGTCATCAGCTGGACGGCATCCGGAGACACCGGGCTCGTGGGGAAGGCCGTGGAGCGGGGCACGTACGCCGGAGGGGCGTAGAGCACGAAGCCGACCGGCACGTCGTCGACGTAGACGACGCGACCGCAGGAGCCCCATTCCAGCAGGACGGCGGAGATCCACGCCTCCTTCTCCGTCTCCGCGGTGCCGGCCTTTACCGCGGCCTGGCCGCTGACCGGGTCCAGCTCCCAGAAGACGCATGTCCGGCACCGTTTGGGGAGATCCGGGAGGTTGTCCAGTGTGAGCGGTACGAGCCGACGCCCCATGAAGGCGGTTCCTCATTTCCATCGGCCGCCGCACTACGGGCAGCTGTCAGAGCGCTGCGTTCCCTGAGCAGGCTGCCGACGAAGCCGCCGACCGCTCCCAACCCCAGGCCCGCGGTCATCAGTCCGGTGCGGCTCATCGATCGCATGGCCCCCGCCTCCCCAAAGAGGTGCCGTCAGGTGGATGCGCCATACCCGATCGCATCGTATCCACGATGTGATTGCATCGAAACCGTAAGAAAGCAAAGAGCGGGCCGTGTTCCGGTACCAACCGGACACGGCCCGCTCTCGCGGTGCCGATCCCCGAGGATCAGCCCTTGTCGTCCTCGTGGGCGTCTTCCGCCTCGTCCTCGCCCTGGCCGCTCTTCAGCACCGGGCCCTCGCCCGGAGCCAGCGTGCTGAGGATGCGCTCCAGGTCCTCCAGAGAGGCGAAGTCGACGACGATCTTCCCCTTCTTCTGGCCCAGATCCACTCGGACCCGGGTCTCGAACCGGTCGGAGAGCCGCGTGGCGAGGCTGCTCAGCGCTGGCGAGAGCCGGGCACCCGCGCGCGGCCCCTTCGCCTTCGGGGCCCGCTGCGGCCGCGAACCCATGAGGGTCACGATCTCCTCGACGGCACGCACCGAGAGGCCTTCTGCCACGATCCGGTGGGCGAGTCGGTCCTGCTCCTCCGAGTCCTCGACGGAGAGCAGTGCTCGGGCATGGCCCGCGGAGAGAATCCCGGCGGCGACCCGGTTCTGCACCGTCGGCGAGAGCTTCAGCAGCCGCAGGGTGTTGGAGACCTGCGGGCGGGACCGGCCGATGCGGTCCGCCAGCTGGTCGTGCGTGCAGTTGAAGTCCTTCAGCAGCTGGTCGTAGGCGGCGGCCTCTTCCAGCGGATTCAGCTGGGCACGGTGCAGGTTCTCGAGCAGCGCGTCCAGGAGGAGCTTCTCGTCGTCCGTGGCCCGCACGATGGCCGGGATGCGCTCCATGCCCGCTTCCCGGCACGCACGCCAGCGCCGCTCGCCCATGATGAGCTCGTAGCGCGCGGGACCCAGCTGCCGTACGACGACCGGCTGGAGAAGCCCGACCTCCTTGATGGAGGTCACCAGCTCGGCGAGAGCGTCCTCGTCGAACACCGCACGCGGCTGCTGCGGGTTGGGCTTGATGACGTCGAGCGGCAGCTCGGCGAAGTGCGCACCGGCGACAGTCTGGTTCTCCGGCGCCTCCGCCGCGTGCTGAGGCGGCTCGACCGTTTCATGTGAAACAGGGCTCTGGGAGAGCGCTGTCACCTTCGCGGCCGCCACTCCTCGCTCGGCGGTCAGTACCGGCACCGCCGAGGGAGAGGTAGAGGCGCCTCCCGCGCTCTGCGAGGGCTGCCTCTCCGTCGGGGCCGCAGGGATCAAGGCGCCGAGGCCTCGCCCCAGTCCCCTCCGTCGCTCGCTCACTGCATCCCCTCCGTCATGCTGTGCTGGTCGTTCTGAGCGCCCGTGTGGGCGTGCTGGACGTCGTAGCGGACTCCGACTCCGCGCAGCGCGATCTCTCGTGCCGCTTCGAAGTAGGAGAGGGCGCCGCTCGACCCCGGATCGTAGGTGAGCACCGTCTGGCCGTAGCTCGGGGCTTCGGAGATGCGGACCGACCGCGGGATGCTCGTCCGCAGGACCTCTTCGCCGAAGTGGCTGCGCACCTCGTCCGCCACCTGGGAGGCGAGCCGCGTCCTGCCGTCGTACATGGTGAGCAGGATCGTCGACACATGCAGGTTCGGGTTGAGGTGCCCGCGTACCAGGTCGACGTTGCGCAGGAGCTGGCCGAGCCCTTCCAGCGCGTAGTACTCGCACTGGATGGGGATCAGCACCTCGGCGCCGGCCACCAGGGCGTTGACCGTCAGCAGGCCGAGCGACGGCGGGCAGTCGATGAGGATGTAGTCCAGCGGCTGCTCGTACGCCTGGATGGCGCGCTGCAGGCGGCTCTCCCGTGCTACCAGCGACACCAGCTCGATCTCCGCACCGGCGAGATCGATGGTGGCCGGGGCGCAGAAGAGTCCTTCCACATCGGATACCGGCTGGACGACGTCGGAGAGCGGCTTGCTCTCGACCAGGACGTCGTAGATGGACGGGACCTCGGCGTGATGGTCGATGCCGAGAGCCGTGGAGGCGTTGCCCTGCGGGTCGAGGTCGATCACCAGGACACGGGCACCGTGCAGAGCGAGCGAGGCGGCGAGGTTGACGGTCGTCGTCGTCTTGCCCACCCCGCCCTTCTGGTTGGCGACCACCATGACGCGGGTCTGTTCAGGACGTGGCAGACCCTCGCCTGCGCGGCCGAGTGCTTCTACTGCCAGTTGGGCAGCACGACCGATGGGTGTGTCGTCCATCGGGGTCGGTGTTTCACGTGAAACATCCTCCCCCGCCGATTCGGTACGGGGGCCGGGGACCGGATCGGTCATCGGTCCCGCGATGTTGGCGTCGGACCGCAAGGATTCACTCTCCTCGACATCAGGCTCGCAATGAACAGAGCCTCCCATGCTTTGAGGTTCGTGAACCAGCGAGGCCCGGTCTTCTGTGGACGAATCCACCTCTGTGGAAAACTCCGTGCCCTTATCGAGGGAACCGAGTGGCCGGCGGTCGCGAGGTTCCGCAGCGCGGCCGCGACTGATGATGCCATGCAGCAGTGAGCGACGTTTCACGTGAAACACGATGCACGGCAGCCGGGGTGCCGCTGGTGCGACACCCCGGTATGGGTACGTTTGACTGCTTTTGTGGAGTACGGCTCGTCGTCAGGACGGATCAGCGACGGCGCTGCGGGAGGCCCCGAGACGCGCCGACGGAGCTGGCTGAGATTCAGCGGCGACGACGGGCGCGGCCGGCGCGGGCGGCCTTGGCCCGCTTCGCCGCGAAGCGCACACCGCCGGGGCTCTCCCCGACCTCGACCCGGACAACGGTGGACTGCGGGTCCACGACGCCCTCGCCCACATGCAGCACCGAGATGTCCACCGCACCGAGCTTGCTCAGGGCGGCGCCTGCCGCCTTGACCTCTTCCTCGGCGGTGTCGCCCTTGAGCAGCAGCATCTCCCCGTACGGACGGAGCAGCGGTACGCCCCAGGCCGCCAGACGGTCCAGCGGCGCGACGGCTCGCGCGGTCACCACGTGGACGGGCGGCAGCTTGCCGAGGACTTCCTCGGCGCGGCCCCGCACCACCGTCACATGGTCGAGCCCGAGCAGCTCCACGACCTCGGTGAGGAAGTTCGTGCGCCGCAGCAGCGGCTCGAGGAGAGTGATCTTCAGGTCCGGGCGGACGAGCGCCAGAGGGATGCCCGGCAGGCCGGCGCCCGAGCCGACATCGCACACCGTGACGTTCTCGGGCACGACCTCGGACAACACGGCGCAGTTCAGCAGGTGCCGCTCCCACAGCCGGGGCACTTCGCGCGGGCCGATCAGGCCTCGCTGCACTCCCGCATCGGCCAGCAGTTCCGCGTACCGGACCGCGTCCGAGAAGCGATCACCGAATACCGTCCGGGCCTCTTCCGGCGCCGGGGGGAGTTCCGCTGCCTCCGTCACGGGGACCGTCCTTCCGTACCGCACTGGGGTGGCTGTCTATCAGGCTGACAAAGATCGGCCCCGCCTGCGAACAGACGGGGCCGGGAAACGCTGTGCCGATCAGGCAGGGAGGACGACGACGAAGCGCTGCGGCTCCTCGCCCTCGGACTCGCTGCGCAGGCCGGCGGCCTTGACCGCGTCGTGCACGACCTTGCGCTCGAAGGGGGTCATCGGCTCGAGCTTGGCCGGCTCGCCCGAGCTCTTCACCTCGGCCGCGGCCTTGGCGCCCAGCTCCGAAAGCTCCTCGCGCTTCTTGGCACGGTAGCCCGCGATGTCCAGCATCAGACGGCTGCGGTCACCGGTCTCGCGGTGGACGGCGAGACGGGTGAGCTCCTGGAGGGCTTCGAGGACCTCGCCGTCGCGGCCGACCAGCTTCTGCAGATCGCGGCTGCTGACGTCGCTGATGATCGAGACAGCGGCCCGGTCGGCCTCGACGTCCATGTCGATGTCGCCGTCGAGGTCGGCGATGTCGAGCAGACCCTCGAGGTAGTCCGCCGCGATCTCCCCCTCCTGCTCGAGGCGGGAGAGGGTGTCGCCGGCCTCAGCTGCGGCGGAGGTGGTGGTGCCTTCCGTCACTGGATGGGCTCCTTCTACTTCTTGGAGGACGGGTGCTTGGGCCGCTGCTGGCCCTTGCGCTGCTGTCCCGACTTGGCTCGGCTGCGCTGACCGGAGCCGGGCTTGTTGCCCTGCTTGTTGTCGCCACCGGTCTGCTTGGTCATGGGGGAGTCGTCCGCGGGCTCGGCCTCGGACTTCTCCAGCGACGTCTTCGCGTCGGGAACGGCGTCCGCCTTGGTGGCACCGGCCGCACCCTGTGTCGGGGCCGCCTGGCGCTTGGACTTGCTCTGCCGCTTGGGCTGCTGGCGCTTCGGGGCGCCGCCCGCGGTGGTGCCGTCCTCGGTCTCGGTGACGACGGTGCTGTCGCTCTCCACCACGGTGCCGTCGGTCTGGGCCGCGAGGCCCGCCTTGGTCAGGCCGTTGATGAACTTGCGCTCGAACTCGTTGCGGTCACGGCCCTTGGCGACGATCGCCTTGATGACGTTCGTGTTGCCACGTCCCCGCACCGACTTGGAGTGCACGACCTGCTTCTGCAGGCGCTCCAGGAAGGCGGCCTGCGCCTTGGAGCCGGGGGTGGGGTTGCGGCGGATGACGAACATCTGCTGGCCCATGGTCCACACGTTGGTGGTCAGCCAGTAGACGAGGACACCGACCGGGAAGTTGATGCCGAAGACGGCGAACATGACCGGGAAGACGTACATCAGCATCTTCTGCTGCTGCATGAACGGCGTCTTGACCGTGGTGTCCACGTTCTTCGTCATCAGCTGGCGCTGCGTGAAGAACTGCGACGCCGACATCATGATGATCATGATCGCGGTGACGACCCGGACGTCGGTCAGGGTCGCGCCGAGGGAAGCGACCTTGTCCGCGCTGTCGGTGAACTTCGCGGCCAGCGGGGCACCGACGATGTGCGCCTTACGCGCGCTCTCCAGGAGCTGGTCGTCGATGACGCCGATCGTCTTGCCGGTCGCGATGCCGTTGAGCACGTGGTACAGGGCGAAGAAGAACGGCGACTGCGCCAGGATGGGAAGGCACGAGGAGAGCGGGTTGGTACCCGACTCCTTGTACAGCTTCATCATCTCTTCGGACTGGCGCTGCTTGTCGCTCTTGTAGCGCTCCTGGATCTTCTTCATCTCGGGCTGCAGCGTCTGCATCGCCCGAGTGGCCTTGATCTGCTTCACGAAGAGCGGGATCAGGCAGATCCGGATGAGGATCACCAGGGACACGATGGACAGGCCCCAGGCCCAGCCCGTGTCGGGACCGAAGATCTTCCCGTACACCGAGTGGAACTGGACGATGACCCACGAAACTGGTGTCGTGATAAAGCTGAAGAGACTGGCAATCGTGTCCACTAATCAGGCTCCTTGAGCATGGGACGGGGTCTCGGTCTCGGCGGCCGTTCCCGGGGGCAGGTCCCCGGTCGGCGCGCCTGCGGCGGAGGGCCCGCCCTTGCGTTCGCGCCAGGCAGCGCGCAGCATCTCGTGCCACCGCGGACGCTTGCGCGGCGGAACATGGTCGACTCCGCCCGGCGACCACGGATTGCACCGCAGGATGCGCCAGGCAGTGAGCGCCGTTCCCTTGATCGCACCGTGCCGGTCGATGGCCAGGAAGCCGTAGCGGGAACACGACGGGTAGTACTTGCACACCGGGCCCAGGAGTGGACTGATCGTCCACTGGTACAGCTTGATCAGAGCCAGCAGCGGGTACTTCATCGCGCGCCCCCTCCCAGCAGCCGCTCGAGGGCGGCATCCAGGTCTCGGGCCAGCTGTGCATGGTCGGCGTCGCCCGCTCCGGGCAGCGCTCGTACTACTACCAGGCTACCGGGGGGCACCTTGGCCACCCGGTCGCGCATGAGATGGCGAAGTCTGCGCTTCACCGCATTGCGTGTGACCGCTCCACCCACGGCCTTGCTGACGACGAAACCCGCACGTGTCGGGGGAAGGCTCTCCCCTGGCACGTGCGGGTCCGTTGCACCGCTGCGTAGATGGACGACGAGAAGCGGGCGTCCGGCCCGGCGTCCTCGACGTACCGCGGTCGCGAAGTCTTCGCGCCGCCTCAGCCGATGCTCGGTAGGCAGCACGACGTCATGACCTGACTGGGATCAGGCGGACAGGCTGGCGCGACCCTTGCCACGACGGTTCGCAAGAATCGCGCGGCCGGCGCGGGTGCGCATCCGCAGGCGGAAGCCGTGGGTCTTGGCGCGGCGACGGTTGTTCGGCTGGAAGGTGCGCTTGCTCACTCGGGGGCTCCAGAAATGATCGTGTGGTGGCGGGACATCGCCTGGCTGTCACCGTGCGCCCACGAGAAGCTCGCGAATACGCACCGAGTGCACCGCTTCACAATCACAGATCGTGATCTTTGCCCATCGGAGGCAGGCGGCAGCAGCCATCGACAACTCGACCTGGTCACGGTACGCGGGGCTACGCCATCCGGTCAAACCGGCCGCCGGGGGGAGACACTGTGCACAGCCTGTGGACAACAACTTGAACCCTACCGGTCGCCCTGACTACCGTGACGGAACTCCGATTCGTTCCCTTCCTTCTCCCCATACCGATTTCCGTCCCGAGAACCACACGTTCGTGGGACCCCGTGAGAGAGCGTGCCCTGTGGCTGACGTACCTGCCGATCTTGCCGCAGTGTGGCCACGAGTTCTGGAACATCTGCTGGGTGAGGGCCGCGGGCAGGGCGTCGAGGCGAAGGACGAGCGGTGGCTCCGGAGCTGCCAGCCCCTGGCACTCGTCGCCGACACCGCACTCCTGGCCGTTCCGAACGAATTCGCCAAGGGCGTACTGGAAGGCCGCCTGGCCCCCGTGGTCAGCGAGACCCTGAGCCGCGAGTGCGGCCGCCCGATCCGTATCGCCATCACCGTCGACGACTCCGTCGGCGAACCCATGGGCCCCCCGGCCCCGCCCGTCCAGCACCAGTCCGCTCCTCAGCACCCGCAGTCCCACCAGCAGCGCTACGAGGAGCCCGAGCTGCCGCCCGCCTCCGGTCAGGGGCACGACTCCTACGAGAGTTACGGGCGCCGCCCCTCGGACGAGCACCAGGACGGCTCGCGGTCCAACCAGATGCCGACCGCACGCCCCGCCTACCCGGAGTACCAGCGCCCGTCCCCCGGCGCCTGGCCGCAGCCGCAGGACGACTACGGCTGGCAGCAACCCCGGCTCGGCTTCCCCGAGCGGGACCCGTACGCGAATCCGGTGCAGCAGCCGCAGCACGACTACCGCTCGCAGCCGCCGCAGGAGCGTTCGCACTACGAGCAGCAGCGCTCCGATCCGCAGGACCGGCGTGAGCGGCGCGACATGTCCGAGCCGCCCGGCGGCCACCGCGGCGGGGGCCACGGGGGCCACGGAGTGCACCGGGGCGGGCCTGTGGGGCCCACCTCGTCCAGCGGCGCCCCCGGCCCGCTGGCCGCGCAGCCGGCGCCCGCGACGGGGCCCGGCGAGCCCACCGCGCGCCTCAACCCGAAGTACCTCTTCGACACCTTCGTCATCGGCGCGTCGAACCGTTTCGCCCACGCGGCCGCGGTCGCCGTCGCCGAGGCACCCGCGAAGGCGTACAACCCCCTCTTCATCTACGGGGAGTCGGGGCTCGGCAAGACGCACCTGCTGCACGCCATCGGGCACTACGCCCGCAGCCTCTACCCCGGCACGCGTGTGCGCTACGTGAGCTCGGAGGAGTTCACCAACGAGTTCATCAACTCCATCCGCGACGGCAAGGGCGACAGCTTTCGCAAGCGCTACCGCGAGATGGACATCCTGCTCGTCGACGACATCCAGTTCCTCGCGGACAAGGAGTCGACGCAGGAGGAGTTCTTCCACACGTTCAACACGCTCCACAACGCGAACAAGCAGATCGTTCTCTCCAGTGACCGGCCGCCCAAGCAGCTGGTCACCCTGGAGGACCGGCTGCGCAACCGCTTCGAGTGGGGGCTGATCACCGACGTCCAGCCGCCGGAGCTGGAGACGCGTATCGCGATCCTTCGTAAGAAGGCGGTGCAGGAGCAGCTCAACGCTCCGCCCGAGGTGCTCGAGTTCATCGCGTCGCGGATCTCGCGGAACATCCGTGAGCTGGAGGGCGCGCTGATCCGGGTCACCGCCTTCGCGTCGCTGAATCGCCAGCCGGTGGACCTGGGGCTCACCGAGATCGTCCTCAAGGACCTGATCCCGGGCGGCGAGGACGCGGCTCCGGAGATCACCGCGACGGCCATCATGGCGGCGACCGCCGACTACTTCGGTCTGACGGTGGACGACCTGTGCGGGTCCTCGCGCAGCCGCGTCCTGGTGACGGCGCGCCAGATCGCCATGTACCTGTGCCGGGAGCTCACCGACCTCTCCCTGCCGAAGATCGGTGCGCAGTTCGGCGGTCGCGACCACACCACCGTGATGCACGCGGACCGCAAGATCCGCGCGTTGATGGCGGAGCGTCGCTCCATCTACAACCAGGTCACCGAGCTCACCAACCGCATCAAGAACGGCTGACGACCGCCGCGACACGTCGCTGAGGGCGTTCCAGGGCACCTCCTGGGGCGCCCTTTTTCGTTGCTCACGCGCGCGTGGAGGCCGTTTCGGGGTCCGTCGGGCCGCGCTCCGAGGGCGCGGACCCGCACAGAGGCGTCGTACGGCAGCCGCCCGCTGTTCGATTTCCCCTGCTCATACGGCTGTTCTCCACAGATGTGCCTACTTTTTTCCTTCCACACCCTGGGGACTGGAAAGTTGTCCAGACGCTGTCCACAGGGGCCGCTGCTGAGGGATCATCAGGCCAGGTCAAGTGGCTGTGGATTCGTGGACGAAGAGTCTCCACAGGTTGTGGAGGAAAATCTTGTCCACAGGCTGTGCATGAAGTTGTCCACCGGCGGCCCACAGGCTGGGATCCGTTGTCCCCAGCTTTCCCCAGCTTCTCCACACGGCTGTCCACTGTTCGGCAACGCAACGCGCCCTCTCACCGGGTCGAGTGAAAGGCGTCACACCAAGGTGGTCGGTTGGCCTGTGGGGAAGCTGGGTAAAGCTGGGGACAGCGCTGGGGAGAAGTCGCCCCCTCCTGTGCATCGGGTGTGCAGAACTTTCGCCCGTCCACAGAAACACCCGGTTGTCCACGGGCTCCGCCCACAGGACCGGTGGATAAAAAACCGATGCTGACCTGCGAAAACGGGGTTATCCACGGTTTCCACAGCCCCTACTACTACTCCCAACTAGAGAGACCGGGGAAATGGTTTCGAAGTTGGGGCTGTGCACAACTCTCGCTCCGGAGCTCCGACGCCGCTCGCCACGACTTGACCCCGACAGGCAACGACTGTCAGCGCCGTACGTCAGACTGGTCCCCGGTGTCCTTCCCACGGCATGGCTGAGAGACACCGAGTCAGACGACGAGGGCCACAGGTCCAGCGGGCGAGAGCAGCCAGCAACAGCAGGAGGGCGGCTTACGGTGAAGATCCGGGTTGAACGCGACGTACTCGCGGAGGCGGTGGCCTGGGCGGCGCGCAGCCTCCCGGCCCGGCCGCCAGCGCCCGTCCTCGCAGGACTGCTGCTGAAGGCCGAGGAAGGCGCACTGAGCCTGTCGAGCTTCGACTACGAGGTCTCGGCACGCGTCTCGGTGGACGCCGAGATCGACGAGGAGGGCACCGTCCTCGTATCGGGCCGGCTGCTCGCGGACATCTGCCGCGCGCTCCCCAACCGTCCGGTGGAGATCTCCACAGACGGTGTGCGGGCGACGGTGGTCTGCGGCTCCTCGCGATTCACACTCCACACGCTTCCTGTGGAGGAGTACCCCGCGCTGCCGCAGATGCCGACCGCCACGGGCACCGTCCCCGGTGAGGTCTTCGCCTCGGCCGCCTCCCAGGTGGCCATCGCCGCGGGCCGCGACGACACGCTGCCCGTGCTGACCGGTGTGCGCATCGAGATCGAGGGCGACACGGTCACCCTGGCCTCCACCGACCGCTACCGCTTCGCGGTCCGCGAGTTCCTGTGGAAGCCGGAGAACCCCGATGCGTCCGCCGTGGCCCTGGTGCCCGCCAAGACGCTCCTGGACACCGCCAAGGCGCTCACGAGCGGCGACACGGTCACCCTGGCCCTGTCCGGCTCGGGTGCCGGTGAGGGCCTGATCGGTTTCGAGGGCGCCGGACGACGTACGACCACGCGTCTCCTCGAGGGCGACCTGCCGAAGTACCGCACGCTCTTCCCGACCGAGTTCAACTCGGTGGCCGTGATCGAGACCGCCCCCTTCGTGGAGGCCGTCAAGCGTGTCGCCCTGGTCGCCGAGCGGAACACCCCGGTGCGGCTCAGCTTCGAGCAGGGCGTGCTGATCCTGGAGGCGGGCTCCAGCGACGACGCACAGGCTGTGGAAAGGGTCGACGCCCAGCTGGACGGCGACGACATCTCGATCGCCTTCAACCCCACGTTCCTGCTCGACGGCCTCAGCGCGATCGATTCGCCGGTCGCCCAGCTGTCGTTCACGACGTCGACGAAGCCCGCGCTGCTGAGCGGCAAGCCGGCCGTCGACGCGGAGGCGGACGAGGCCTACAAGTACCTGATCATGCCTGTACGTCTGAGCGGCTGAGCCCACAGGTGTGAGCGTGCGTCCGGGCGTAGGCTCGGGCGCAGGTACGAAAGTGCCGTAACGCCACCTCGCTAGTGAAGGAACTCTGATGGAGCTCGGTCTCGTCGGCCTCGGCAAGATGGGCGGCAACATGCGCGAGCGCATCCGCCGCGCAGGTCACACCGTCATCGGATACGACCGCAATCCGGACGTCGCGGATGTCGCCAGCCTCGAAGAGCTGGTCGGCAAGCTCAAGGGCCCGCGAGTGGTGTGGGTGATGGTTCCGGCCGGTGCCGCGACCCAGTCCACCATCGACGAGCTCGCCGAGCTGCTGCAGCCCGGCGACGTCGTCGTGGACGGCGGGAACTCCCGCTGGACGGACGACGAGAAGCACGCCGAGGAGCTGAAGGCCAAGGGCATCGGCTTCGTCGACTGCGGCGTCTCCGGCGGCGTCTGGGGCCTCAAGAACGGCTACGCGCTGATGTACGGCGGCGACGCCGAGGACATCGCGAAGGTTCAGCCGATCTTCGACGCGCTCAAGCCCGAGGGCGACTTCGGTTCGGTCCACGCGGGCAAGGTCGGCGCGGGCCACTTCTCGAAGATGGTCCACAACGGCATCGAGTACGCGATGATGCAGGCCTACGCCGAGGGCTGGGAGCTCCTGGAGAAGGTCGACTCGGTCACGGACGTCCGCGAGGTCTTCCGCTCCTGGCAGGAGGGCACGGTCATCCGTTCCTGGCTGCTCGACCTCGCGGTCAACGCCCTGGACGACGACGAGCACCTGGAGAAGCTGCGCGGCTTCGCGCAGGACTCCGGAGAGGGCCGCTGGACGGTGGAGGCCGCCATCGACAACGCCGTGCCGCTGCCCGCGATCACGGCCTCGCTCTTCGCCCGGTTCGCCTCGCGCCAGGACGACTCCCCGCAGATGAAGATGATCGCCGCGCTGCGCAACCAGTTCGGCGGCCACGCGGTCGAGTCCAAGAGCGAGAACTGATCCACAGCCTGTGCGTAACCCGGGGCGGTTGCGCACAGGCCTCTCAGCAAGTGAAGGAAGCCGGGGGAGGTCGGCGCACACCATGCACGTCACGCATCTCTCGCTGGCCGACTTCCGTTCGTACGCCCGG
The DNA here is from genome assembly GCF_055609205.1 of Streptomyces sp. NPDC036815. Classification (NCBI taxonomy): domain Bacteria; kingdom Bacillati; phylum Actinomycetota; class Actinomycetes; order Kitasatosporales; family Streptomycetaceae; genus Streptomyces; species Streptomyces sp. NPDC036815. The sequence continues at coordinate 287,399 of NZ_JBVJPW010000010.1, forward strand.
GTCGAGGTCCCTCTCGACCCGGGCGTCACCGCGTTCGTGGGGCCCAACGGCCAGGGCAAGACCAACCTCGTCGAGGCCGTCGGCTATCTCGCCACGCTCGGCAGCCACCGGGTCTCCTCGGACGCACCGCTGGTGCGCATGGGCGCCGAGCGCGCCGTCATCAGGGCCGCGGTCCGCCAGGACGAGCGCCAGCAACTGATTGAGCTCGAACTCAACCCCGGCAAGGCCAACCGCGCCCGCATCAACAGGTCCTCGCAGGTCAGACCGCGTGACGTCCTGGGGATCGTCCGTACGGTGCTGTTCGCGCCCGAGGATCTCGCGCTGATCAAGGGCGACCCCGGTGAGCGGCGGCGCTTCCTCGACGAGCTGATCACCGCGCGCTCCCCGCGCATGGCCGGCGTCCGGTCCGACTACGACCGGGTCCTGAAGCAGCGCAACACCCTCCTGAAGTCGGCCGCTCTCGCCCGTCGGCACGGCGGGCGCTCCATGGACCTGTCCACGCTCGACGTGTGGGACCAGCACCTCGCGCGCGCGGGCGCCGAGCTGCTCGCCCAGCGGCTCGACCTGATCTCGGCGCTGCAGCCCCTGGCCGACAAGGCGTACGAGCAGCTGGCGCCCGGCGGCGGCCCGCTCTCCCTGGAGTACAAGCCCTCGGCGCCCGGCGACGGACACACCCGCGAGGCGCTCTACGAGCAGCTGACCGCTGCCCTGGAGGAAGCGCGCAAGCAGGAGATCGAGCGGGGCGTGACCCTGGTCGGCCCGCACCGCGACGATCTCGTGCTCAAGCTGGGCCGGCTCCCCGCGAAGGGGTACGCGAGCCATGGCGAGTCCTGGTCGTACGCCCTGGCGCTGCGGCTGGCCTCGTACGACCTGCTGAGGGCCGAGGGCAACGAGCCGGTGCTCGTCCTCGACGACGTCTTCGCCGAGCTGGACGTCCGCCGCAGGGAGCGCCTTGCGGAGCTGGTGGCCCCGGGCGAGCAGGTTCTCGTCACCGCCGCCGTGGACGACGACGTCCCGGCCGTCCTGAGCGGCACGCGGTACTCGGTGTCGGACGGTGCGGTGGATCGCGTATGAGCTCCGAGAAGCCCGCGGAGGGCGCCCCCGAGGACGCGTCCGGGGGAGCGCCGAAGACGCCCGAGCCCTCCGGCGTCGACCTGGCCAGGGTCGCCCTGCGCGCCGCGAAGGAACAGGCACGCGCGCGTGGCGACGCCGCGCAGCAGAAGAAGCAGGCCCGGCGCGGCGGACTGCGGTCCGGCGCGCGCGCCGACGGGCGCGACCCGCTGCCGCTCGGATCCGCGATCAACCGGCTGATCACCGAGCGCGGCTGGGAGACGCCCGCCGCGGTGGGCGGTGTGATGGGGCGCTGGCCGCAGATCGTCGGCGACGACCTGGCCAATCACTGCGTCCCGCAGCGGTACGACGAGGACGAGCGCGTCCTGACGGTGCAGTGCGATTCGACGGCGTGGGCCACCCAGCTGCGCCTCATGGCCCCCCAGCTGGTCGCACGCCTCAACGAGGACCTGGGACACGGCACCGTGCGCCTCATCAAGGTGCTCGGTCCCGGTGGCCCCGCGCGCCGCTTCGGACCCCTGCGCGCGCCCGGCAGCACGGGCCCCGGCGACACCTACGGCTGAGCCGGCCGGCGACCGTAGCTGGGGGTTGACGTCCCGAAGCGCTGAGTGCCGCTGTGAGCGTTCTGGAGCCCTGGGCCGCATATGGGGAGTCGGCCGAGGCCGGTTCAGGGCGGCACATGAGGACTCAGGTACCGGCAAACCCCCATCACTGTCAGCGCTACCGGTAGACTGGAAGCTAATCCCGCCCCACTTGTGGGACGCACCGAGCAACGCTGACTAAGGCTTACCGAACAAACACGCCGCAGCCGCTCCGGCCACCGCCGGGAGCTTGGGTTGTGCTGTGCCAGAAAGGGCGCTTCGTGGCCGATTCCGGCAACCCCAACGAGAACATCCCGTCCACCGCCGCCGGCGCGAACGGCGAGGTCACACCCTCGTACGACGCCAGCGCGATCACCGTCCTCGAGGGTTTGGACGCGGTCCGCAAGCGACCCGGCATGTACATCGGCTCGACCGGTGAGCGTGGCCTGCACCACTTGGTCCAGGAAGTCGTCGACAACTCCGTCGACGAGGCCCTCGCCGGGCACGCGGACACCATCGACGTCACGGTCCTCGCCGACGGTGGCGTGCGCGTCATCGACAACGGCCGTGGCATCCCGGTCGACATGCACCCCGTGGAGAAGAAGCCCGCGGTGGAGGTCGTCCTGACCGTGCTGCACGCGGGCGGCAAGTTCGGCGGCGGCGGTTACGCCGTCTCCGGTGGTCTGCACGGCGTCGGCGTCTCGGTCGTGAACGCGCTCTCGACCAAGCTCTCGGTCGACATCAAGCGCGACGGCTTCCGCTGGACCCAGGACTTCAAGCTGGGCGTGCCGACGGCCCCGCTCGCCAAGCACGAGGCGGTCGAGGAGTCGGGCACCACGGTCACCTTCTGGGCCGACCCGGACGTCTTCGAGACGACGGAGTACTCCTTCGAGACGCTGGCACGGCGTTTCCAGGAGATGGCGTTCCTCAACAAGGGTTTGACCATCAAACTCACTGATGAGCGCGAGTCGGCGAAGGCCACTGCGGGCGCGGACACGGCCGAGGCGGCCGAGGACGAGGTCCGCACGGTGACGTACCACTACGAAGGCGGCATCGTCGACTTCGTGAAGTACCTCAACTCCCGCAAGGGCGAGGTCATTCACCCCACCGTCATCGACGTCGAGGCCGAGGACAAGGAGCGCCTGCTCTCGGCCGAGATCGCGATGCAGTGGAACTCGCAGTACACCGAAGGCGTGTACTCCTTCGCGAACACCATCCACACGCACGAGGGCGGTACGCACGAAGAGGGCTTCAGGGCCGCGCTGACGGGCCTGGTCAACCGCTACGCGCGCGAGAAGAAGCTGCTCCGCGAGAAGGACGACAACCTCACGGGCGAGGACATCCGCGAGGGTCTGACCGCGATCATCTCGGTGAAGCTGGGCGAGCCCCAGTTCGAGGGCCAGACCAAGACCAAGCTGGGCAACACGGAGGCGAAGACCTTCGTGCAGAAGGTCGTCCACGAGCACCTCACGGACTGGTTCGACCGGAACCCGAACGAGGCCGCGGACATCATCCGCAAGGGCATCCAGGCCGCCACCGCGCGCGTGGCCGCCCGCAAGGCGCGCGACCTGACCCGCCGCAAGGGGCTCCTGGAGACGGCGTCGCTGCCGGGCAAGCTGAGCGACTGCCAGTCGAACGACCCGACGCAGTGCGAGATCTTCATCGTCGAGGGTGACTCCGCCGGTGGTTCGGCGAAGTCCGGCCGCAACCCGATGTACCAGGCGATCCTGCCCATCCGAGGCAAGATCCTGAACGTCGAGAAGGCGCGCGTCGACAAGATCCTGCACAACCAGGAGGTCCAGGCGCTCATCTCCGCCTTCGGCACCGGTGTGCACGAGGACTTCGACATCGAGAAGCTCCGCTATCACAAGATCATCCTGATGGCGGACGCCGACGTCGACGGCCAGCACATCAACACACTGCTGCTGACCTTCCTGTTCCGCTTCATGCGGCCGCTGGTCGAGGCCGGGCACATCTACCTGTCGCGCCCGCCGCTCTACAAGATCAAGTGGTCCCGGGACGACTTCCAGTACGCGTACTCCGACCGCGAGCGCGACGCCCTGGTGGAGCTCGGGCGGCAGGCCGGCAAGCGCATCAGGGACGACTCGGTCCAGCGCTTCAAGGGCCTCGGCGAGATGAACGCCGAGGAACTGCGCATCACGACGATGGACCAGGAACACCGCGTGCTCGGCCAGGTCACCCTGGACGACGCGGCGCAGGCCGACGACCTCTTCTCGGTGCTGATGGGAGAGGACGTCGAGGCACGGCGCTCGTTCATTCAGCGCAATGCCAAGGACGTCCGCTTCCTCGACATCTGAGTCGGCCCGTACAAAGCCGCACCTCGAAAGGACTCTGACCAGCAATGGCCGACGAGAACACCCCTGTGACGCCCGAAGAGGAACCCGCCGTCCCCGGCGTGGGCATGCGTGTCGAGCCCGTCGGGCTCGAGACGGAGATGCAGCGCTCCTACCTCGACTACGCGATGTCCGTCATCGTGTCCCGCGCGCTGCCCGACGTACGGGACGGTCTGAAGCCCGTCCACCGCCGCGTCCTGTACGCGATGTACGACGGCGGCTACCGCCCCGAGAAGGGCTTCTACAAGTGCGCCCGCGTCGTCGGCGACGTCATGGGCACGTACCACCCGCACGGCGACTCCTCCATCTACGACGCCCTGGTGCGCCTCGCCCAGCCGTGGTCGATGCGGATGCCCCTGGTGGACTCCAACGGCAACTTCGGCTCCCCGGGCAACGACCCGGCGGCCGCCATGCGGTACACCGAGTGCAAGATGGCGCCGCTGGCCATGGAGATGGTCCGTGACATCGACGAGGAGACCGTCGACTTCACGGACAACTACGACGGCCGCAACCAGGAGCCGACGGTTCTGCCGGCGCGCTTCCCGAACCTGCTGATCAACGGCTCCGCGGGCATCGCGGTCGGCATGGCCACCAACATCCCGCCGCACAACCTCCGCGAGGTCGCGGCGGGCGCGCAGTGGGCCCTGGAGCACCCCGAGGCCTCCCACGAGGAGCTGCTCGACGCCCTCATCGAGCGCATCAAGGGCCCCGATTTCCCGACCGGTGCCCTGGTGGTGGGCCGCAAGGGCATCGAGGAGGCGTACCGCACGGGCCGTGGCTCCATCACGATGCGCGCGGTCGTCGCGGTCGAGGAGATCCAGAACCGCCAGTGCCTGGTCGTCACCGAGCTGCCGTACCAGACCAACCCGGACAACCTCGCGCAGAAGATCGCCGACCTGGTCAAGGACGGCAAGGTCGGCGGCATCGCCGACGTCCGCGACGAGTCGTCCTCGCGCACCGGCCAGCGCCTCGTCATCGTCCTGAAGCGTGACGCGGTCGCCAAGGTCGTGCTGAACAACCTCTACAAGCACACCGACCTCCAGTCGAACTTCAGCGCCAACATGCTGGCCCTGGTCGACGGCGTGCCGCGCACCCTCTCGCTGGACGCCTTCATCCGGCACTGGGTCACGCACCAGGTCGAGGTCATCGTCCGGCGCACGAAGTACCGGCTGCGCAAGGCCGAGGAGCGGGCGCACATCCTGCGTGGCCTCCTCAAGGCCCTGGACGCCATCGACGAGGTCATCGCGCTCATCCGCGGCAGCCAGACCGTCGACATCGCGCGCGAGGGCCTCATGGGGCTGCTCTCGATCGACGAGATCCAGGCCAACGCCATCCTCGAGATGCAGCTGCGCCGCCTCGCCGCCCTGGAGCGCCAGAAGATCGTCGCCGAGCACGACGAGCTCCAGGCGAAGATCAACGAGTACAACTCGATCCTGGCCTCGCCCGAGAAGCAGCGCCAGATCATCAGCGAGGAGCTCGCGGCGATCGTCGACAAGTTCGGCGAGGACCGGCGCTCCGCGCTCGTGCCCTTCGACGGCGACATGTCCATGGAGGACCTGATCGCCGAAGAGGACATCGTCGTCACCATCACGCGCGGCGGCTACATCAAGCGCACCAAGACCGAGGACTACCGCTCGCAGAAGCGCGGCGGCAAGGGCGTGCGCGGCACGAAGCTGAAGCAGGACGACATCGTCGACCACTTCTTCGTGTCGACGACGCACCACTGGCTGCTGTTCTTCACCAACAAGGGCCGTGTCTACCGCGCCAAGGCGTACGAGCTCCCCGACGCCGGACGCGACGCCCGCGGCCAGCACGTGGCGAACCTCCTCGCCTTCCAGCCGGACGAGCAGATCGCCGAGATCCTCGCGATCCGTGACTACGAAGCGGTGCCCTACCTGGTGCTCGCCACCAAGGGCGGCCTCGTGAAGAAGACACCGCTCAAGGACTACGACTCGCCCCGCTCCGGCGGCGTCATCGCCATCAACCTCCGCGAGACGGACGACGGTTCGGACGACGAGCTGATCGGCGCCGAGCTCGTCTCGGCCGAGGACGACCTGCTCCTCATCAGCAAGAAGGCCCAGTCGATCAGGTTCACCGCAACGGACGACGCGCTGCGCCCGATGGGCCGCGCCACTTCGGGCGTCAAGGGCATGAGTTTCCGCGACGGCGACGAGCTCCTCTCGATGAATGTGGTTCGTCCGGGTACGTTCGTCTTCACCGCCACCGACGGTGGGTACGCGAAGCGCACCAACGTCGACGAGTACCGCGTCCAGGGTCGCGGTGGCCTCGGCATCAAGGCCGCCAAGATCGTGGAGGACCGCGGCGAGCTCGTCGGCGCCCTGGTGGTCGAGGAGACCGACGAGATCCTCGCCATCACGCTGTCCGGCGGTGTGATTCGTACGCGAGTCAACGAGGTCAGGGAGACGGGCCGTGACACCATGGGCGTCCAACTGATCAACCTGGGCAAGCGCGATGCCGTGGTCGGTATCGCTCGTAACGCCGAGGCCGGGCGCGAGGCCGAGGAAGTCGACGGAGACATCGTCGTCGACGAATCGGACGGTGCCGAGCCGGCCACCGGAACGGACGAGGGCACGGATTCCTCGGCCGAGTAGCGCGAGGAGTGAATCATCGTGAGCGGAGCCACGGGCGCCGAGGCAAAGCGGACCGGCAGTACCGGTACGGACGGTGCCCGTGGCTCCGCCACTGATGCACAGGACTCTCACGAGTCTCATGGATCCCAGGGGGGGACTGTGACGGACACCCGAGGGCCGGGGACTTCTGGTCAGACCGCCGGCCAGACGTCCGGCGAGTACGACACCTCGTACGCGGCCGGCAAGGGCACGCAGACGGGCGGGGCGCTGCCCGGGGAGCGGCAGCCCCAGCAGCAGTCGTCCCAGCCCTACCACCCGCCGCAGGCGTATCAGCAGGGTGCCCAGTCGGGCGCCGTGCGACGGCCGCGGACCGGGGCACGCACGATTCCGCGCACGCGCAAGGCGCGGCTCCGGGTGGCCAAGGCCGACCCGTGGTCGGTGATGAAGGTCAGCTTCCTGCTCTCCATCGCTCTCGGCATCTGCACGATCGTCGCGGCGGCCGTCCTGTGGATGGTCATGGACGCGATGGGCGTCTTCTCCACGGTCGGCGGCACGATCTCCGAGGCGACGGGCTCGAACGAGTCCAACGGCTTCGACCTGCAGTCCTTCCTGTCGCTGCCGCGCGTCCTGCTGTTCACCTCGATCATCGCGGTCATCGACGTCGTCCTGGCGACCGCGCTGGCGACGCTGGGCGCCTTCATCTACAACCTCTCCGCGGGCTTCGTGGGCGGCGTCGAGCTGACCCTCGCCGAGGACGAGTAGCGCCTGCTCCCCCTCTGCTCTTCCGCTGTTCGCCCGCGCGCGGGTATCGATTTTGGGACTGGCGCCCAGGTGCGCTAATCTTCAGAGGTCAGCGCGCGGGACACCGCAGCGCGGCGGGGCTATAGCTCAGTTGGTTAGAGCGCATCCCTGATAAGGATGAGGCCACAGGTTCAAATCCTGTTAGCCCCACAGTGGCTCAGAGCCAGGTCGGAAGGCCGGTAGATCTCCAGGATCTACCGGCCTTCCGCGTGTTCCCGGTGAGGGCGGTGGGCAGTTCCGTTCTCGGGCTCGGTGGGCAGTGACGGGTACGTAGTGATCGGTGTGCAGTGATCAGTGCGAAGTGATCAGCGCGCGGCGTGCATGAAGAAGACCCCCGGCCTGTGGCCGGGGGTCTTCTGAGGTTCAGGAGGGCGGGTGCCCTGGGTGCGGGGCCGGGGTTACGGCTCCGCGGCGAGTCCTGGTTCATGCGCGGTGGTCTCAGCCTCGGCTTCCGTGTCCGACGGGGGCAGGTGCCGGCAGCTGGGGGATGATCCATGGGCCTCGGCGCGGATGCGCTGCTTCATCGTGGGCGGCAAGGACCGTTCGTACGCTGCGGACCAGAGGGCCGCCATCATCGGCGTAGGCGCGCACACCGTGGCGTTGCGTGCGTTCGTGGTCTCCTGTGCCGTCGTGGCGGCGGTGGCCGTCGTGGTGAATCCCAGCGCGGCGAAGAGCGCGAGGAATGCGGTGACGATCGTGGTCCACAGCTTCATGGCCTTGTTGCCGGTCATGGCCCCTCAATTCGGGTTGGGCGATTTGCGTACTTTCCTCATGATGTGTATGCGGGACCCGGAGTGGTGGACCGACGCTCGCGTGGCGTCGATGTTCAGATGAACACCACCCGGATGGCCCCAAGAGGCCCGAGAAGGGGCAAAGCGGCGAAAGTCACAGTGGGGACGGGAACGGTGTGGAGCTTCTGGGTCCGTTTCGACTGCTGTGCGGAGTGCGGGAGTTGAGGCGGATCCAGGTCACCGATCGGTATCGCTCGGTGTGTATAGTCGGGCGCCAGAAGTCCCCTACGTCAAGGAAAGACGAGGTCGCGCGGTGAAGAAGCTTCTCCTGGTCGCACTGGCCGCCATCGGCGGGCTCCTCGTGTACCGCCAGATCCAGGCGGATCGCGCCGAGCAGGATCTGTGGACGGAGGCGACTGACTCCGTGCCCACGGGTTCGTGAGTATCGACGACAGTCACTTCACAGGCCCCGGTCGCAGTTGCGGCCGGGGCTTTGTGGTGTTCGGGGGCCGGGCGGGGTCTGTGAGGCGGTAGCGCGCAGTGGGGCGGGTGCGGCCGTGGGGATGGTCTCGGTGTGGGGGACCCGGATGGCAGATTCGCGCTGTGGCCCTGTGGCCCTGTGGCCCTGTGGCCCTGTGGCCCTATGGTCCCTGCGTTCTCATTCGTAAATTAATTCCTTGCATAAGTGAATGTGAGGATGGCGCGGTTGCGCCGGTGGCGGGTTCGCGGTGGTGTCCGTGCGGCGTCGGGCGGGCAGGACGGTCGGGACGGGTGGGACGGCTGGGTTCGCGACAAGGGGTGGCGCGTGATGGGGCGGCGGCTGAGCGGGTGTCGGAACGAGCCGGGAGCGAGCCGTCGTCGAACCGTGGCGGCCGTGGCTGTGGTCGCGGTCGGGCTGTGCGCGGTGGCTCCTGGCCGGGCCGAGGCCGCGGGAACACCCAGCCCCTACGCCTACGTCTTCGCTGAGGGCGCCGAGACCGTCTCAGGAGCGGCGAGCAACGTGGAAGGGCGCCGGCTCAGCCCCGGGAAGACGTACAAAAGCTCCCTCCCGCGCGTGGGACAGCGCTTTTACCGCCTGGAGCTCAAGGCGGAGGAAAACGCGTACGTCTCCGTCACCGCTGTCCCCGGCGCTGACGCCGAGGTCTCCTATGCCGACGGTGTCGAGGTGTCCGTGCAGGACGCCGACGGCAACAACTGCAGCCCTGTGGAGTCGGAAGAGGCGCGGTTCGGATCTTCGGAGAGCCCGCGTCCGATCACCGCCACGGCGGTGCGCCGGGTCGGCCCCGGGGAGAAGAGCTGCGCGCGTGCCGGTACGTATTACGTGCTCGTCGAGCGGACCAGGGCTTCGGGGACGGCGCAGCGTCCGGATCGGCGTTTCGCTCAGGACGACTGGGATCTGGAACTTCACGTCGCGTCAGAACCCGTACTGCGGGCGGGCGGTGCGACGGTGCCGCCGGAGACGTGGAACTCGTCGGCCCCCGTGCTGCCGTCGGGTGAGCGGAGGCCGCGCGAGGGCGGCACGAGTTTCAGCACGGCGCGAGGGCTGGACAAGGGCGTCTGGGGGGCCGGTATCGAGCCCGGGCAGACGCTCTTCTACCGCCTGCCGCTCGACTGGGGGCAGCAGGTCTCGGTGGCGGCCGAGCTGGGCAGTACGAGCGGTGCGAGAGGTGCGAGAGGTGCGTCCGGTACGAGCGGGACGGGGCGTGTGACGGGCAGTGCGGGGCGGGGGGTCGGCCGGGGCACGGGGTACGTCTCGTCCGCCTTGGTCATGACCCTGTCCAACCCGGTGCGCGCCGAGGCCGACACCGCCGACACGGCGTACGACGGCAAGCAGAAGTCGGCTGCGCTCAAGCCCTTGCCGCCCGTCGCGTACGAGAACCGGTTCGCCCTCACCGACGAGGTGTCCGCGATGCGGTTCGCCGGGTGGTACTACCTCTCGGTCCACCTCAGTCCCGAGGTCGCGGAGAAGTTCGGCGATGCCCCGCTGGAGCTGACGCTGCGGGTGGACGTCGACGGTTCACCGAGGCCGGGGCCCTCGTACGCGGGGTCGTCCGTGCCCGCCGACGACTTCGGCGTCACGGAGCGGGACACGGAGGCGGCGGAGCGCGGGGAGGCGGCGGTCGGGAGCGGTGCCGACGCGCAGGACGACGGGCTGATGGTGGTGGTCGCCGCCGGTGGAATCGGGGCGGGGGTGTCGTTGCTGGGGATTCTCGGCGCGTGGACGCTGATCGCGCGGCGCAGGGTGGGCGCCGCGAGTGGTTCTGAGGTGGGCGCTCCTGCGCGGGGCGGGCCTCCGCAGGGCTGGTGAGGTCGGCCGGGGCGTGGGGCCGTCCCCGTCGGCCGGGGCGTGGGGCCCTCCCCACGGCCGGTCAGAGCTGTGTGAGTGCCCAGAAGCCCACTGCGAGGCAGGCAAGGGCGAGAAGCAGCAGCGGGACGGCAACCTTCGCAGGCGGTCCGGGGCGCTTCGGCGGGGCGGGAGAGGCTGCGGCGAGGGGCTGGGGAAGCTGGCGGTTCGAAGGCGGAACCTGGGCGGCTTGAGTGGTGGACCGATCAGTAGAAGCCGGAGCGCGGTGGGCCGCGGACGTCACGGCTTGTGCGGGGTCGTGGGGTGCGGGTGGGGGTGCGGGTGCGGGTGTGGGTGCGGGTGCGGGGACAGGGGCAGGTCCGGGGGCGATCCGGTGCGGGGAGGGCACGTGCGTGGGCTCGGGCGTGTACGTCGGCGCGGGCGGCTGCAGCGGCATGGGGGTGGGGGGCGTGGACGGCTGAGGCGGCCGCAGGGGCGGGGGCAGGGGGAAGCCGCCCGAGTTCGAGGTGGTGGACGGCAGCCGATCGGGGGGCGGGCCCGCGGCGGGTGCCGGTCCAGGAGACGGGGCAGGGGCCGGGGTAGGGGGCGGGGTAGGGGTCGGCGCCGGAGCCGAGGTCGGGAACGGGGGCGGTGGCGGGGTGGGCGTCTCGTGCGCGGAGGGCGGGCGCGCGTGACGGGCCCGGGAACCCGTACGGGGCGTGGGCGTGAGGGGGCCCTCGGGGCCGAATCCGGTGGGCAGGGGAGGGAGCTGGTCGAAGATTTCGATGAGCTCGTCGTCGGGGCCGGGCTCGGGCAGCACCTCCACGGCCGAGGCCAGGGCCTTGCGCGCACCCGTCGCGGTACGGAAGCGCGTCTGGGGATCAGGCTGGAGAAGGGTGGCGATGACCTGCCAGAGGGGCTCGGGCACGCCCTGCGGCGCCCGCGGCGTCCCGCGCTCGGCGAAGTACTCGATCAGTGCCTTGCTGTCCGGCTTGGCGCCCTCCAGGAGGTACAGCGCGACCAGGCCGACGGCGAAGAGGTCGGCGGTGAAGTCCGGCTCGCTGCCGAGCAGTTGCTCGGGGGCGAAATAGCCGGGCGTCCCCACCACGTAGTCGGTCTCGGTCAGCCGGGGCTCGCCCTTGCGCATCGAGATGCCGAAGTCGGACAGGCGCAGATGCGGGCGGCCGGCGCCGGTGGCGTCCAGCAGGATGTTGGCCGGTTTGATGTCCCGGTGTACGACGCCTTCGGCGTGGACCGCCGCGAGCCCTGAGAGGAGCTGGTCGAGGAGGGTGCACACGAAGCGGGGCGGCAGCGGGCCGTAGTCCCCGATCACGTGCGCCAGCGAGCCGCCGCCGACCAGGTCCATGGTGAAGAGGACCTTGTCGTCGTCGGCGGCCCAGCTGGCGGGCGCGAGAACATGGGGGTGGTCGATGCGCAGGGCCTGTTCCCGTACGAACCTCAACAGGGAGTGTGCGTCGCTCTGTTGCAGCACCTTGGCGGCCACGTACCGGTGGCGCCGGTGGTCCCAGGCCCGCCAGACCGCTCCGACTCCCCCGCGTCCGATCGGGTCGACCAGTTCGTACCGGCCGGCGAAGACCTCACCCATGGTCGCGCTCCGCTTCCCCTCCGGGCCGTGCCGCTCCCCCTACGGGCCCTTCGCTGCCCTTCCGTTCCCCTACGGGCCCTTCCGCTCCCCTTCCGGGCCGGGCGGCGACCCGGTCGACGGCCGGTCGACGGCTCAGTTCTGGTGCGCCTCGTAGTGGGCGACCGCGTCCGCGGTGCGCCCGGCGCCGTACACCCGGAGGAACTCTGCCAGTTCCGGGTGGGTCGGGGCGAGGGAGTCGGCGGCATCGATGATGTCACCGGCCGCCGCCACGGAGCGCAGCAGTGACTGGATCTCGCGCACCACGCGCTTGACCGTGGGAGCGCCCGAACTGGTCGCCGTCTGGGCGGTGTTGGTGAGGACCGAACCGCCCTGGGACTTCTTGATCTCGTCCATGCGGTCGGTGGCCTCGGCGGCGCTGACGCTGCCGTCCGCGACCTGGCCCGACAGTTCCTGCAGGAGCTGGACGCGCTGGACCACGGCAGGGTTGCCGATCTTGGCGCGCTGGCCGCTCATGAGCTGGGACAACATGGGCGCCGAGAGGCCGAGGACGCCGGCGAGGCGTGCCTGGTTCAGGCCGAGGTCATCGATGAGGCGACGGAAGAGCGCCCCCAGCGGCTCCCCGTACCAGTTCCGCTGGAGCTCTCGTGCTCTCGCGGTGGTGTCTTGTTGTGCGGCGTCCATTGCGTCTCCCCATCGCTTCCCCTAAGACCGCGGTTCGCTGCCGCGAACCACGTCGTGCATCTTACGGAGCGTGGTCGTAGACCGGGAGCCCCAATCCTTTTGCGAGATCCGGGGGGTGACCCGGTACTCTGGTCTGCGATGCACGCCGGGAGGTGATTCTTCCGGTCGAGGCATTGGCTCGGGGCCTTAGCTCAGTTGGTAGAGCGCTGTCTTTGCATGGCAGATGTCAGGGGTTCGACTCCCCTAGGCTCCACGTATAGAAACCCCACCTGACCTGCGTAAATGCGGTCAGGTGGGGTTTTCTCGTCTCCCTGGGCGGGGGCGGGACTCAGCGGTCGTCGGAGGTGGCCGGAGGTCCGCCGACCTGCGGAGCGGTCGGTGCGGCGCAGCAGCCGCCGGTTTCCTTGCCCGCCCCGGGGTCGTCGAAGAGGCCGGCGCCGCCGCAGACTCCGGTTTCGGGCAGGGTGAGTTCGACGCGCTCGGCAGCGTCCTGGTCGCCTGCGAGGGCGGCGGTGATGGAGCGGACCTGCTCGTATCCGGTCATGGCGAGGAACGTCGGGGCGCGGCCGTAGGACTTCATGCCGACCAGGTAGACGTTCTTCTCCGGGTGGGACAGCTCGCCCACGCCGTGCGGGCGGACGGTGCCGCAGGAGTGGGCGTTGGGGTCGATGAGGGGGGCCAGCTCGGTGGGGGCCTGGAGGCGCTCGTCGAGGCCGAGGCGGAGTTCGTCGAGGAAGCTCAGGTCGGGGCGGAAGCCGGTGAGAGCGATGATCTCGTCGACCGCGTCGAGACGGCGACCGTCCTCGCCGATCAGCGCCAGCTGGCCGCTCTGGCCGTTCCGGGTGGACTCGCTGTTCTGGGCGTTCTCCGCGTACTCGACGGCGGTGATGCGGAAGCCGGTCACAGCGTCGGCGTGCCCGTTGTCGACGGCGGCCTTGGCCGCGAGGCCCAGGGCTCCGCGGGCGGGCAGCTGGTCGGCGTCGCCGCCGCCGAACGTGGAGCCGGAGATGCCGCGGCGCAGGATCCAGGTGACGTGCGTACCGGGAGCGTCCTTGGCCAGGTCGGCGAGGTGGGCGAGGGCGGTGAAGGCGGAGGCGCCGGAGCCGACGACCGCAGTGTGCTTGCCCGCGTGACGGGCTCGTACCGCCGAATCCTCGAGGTCGGGGACGCGGTAGGAGATCCGGTCTGCCGCGGCCTGCTCGCCGAGCGCGGGCAGGCCGTCGCCGCCGAGCGGGCCGGGGGTGGACCAGGTGCCCGACGCGTCGATGACGGCGCGGGCGAGCAGCCGCTCCTCGTGGCCGTCGGCGTGCCGGACGTGGACGGTGAAGGGCTGCTGTCCGCGGTCCGCGTCCACGACGCGGTCGCGGCCGACGCGGGAGACGCCGACGACCGTCGCGCCGAAGCGGACCTGGTCGCCGAGGACGTCGGCGAGCGGCTGCAGGTATCGCTCGGCCCAGTCGCCCCCGGTGGGGTAGGTGGCGCCGTCGGGCTTGACCCAGCCGGTGGGGGCCAGGAGCTTCTCGGCGGCGGGGTCGACGACCTCGGCCCAGGGGGAGAAGAGGCGTACGTGCGACCAGTCGCGTACGGCGCTGCCCGCGGACGGTCCGGCCTCCAGGACCAGCGGTTCGATGCCGCGCTCGACGAGATGGGCGGCGGCGGCCAGGCCGATGGGACCGGCGCCTATGACCACGATCGGCTGGGCGGCGGGCGTGCTTTCGCTCATCACGTTCTCCAGGGGCAGACCGGTGACGCCGGAGTCTTCTGATTCGACGTCTGTCGATGCAGTGGAGCTTGCCCGCAGATTCGATGGGTGTCAATATTGGCGTATGTCGAATCCGAGTGGGGTGGAGCTGCCGGTCCTGAACCGGTCGAGCGAGAGCGTGGTGCCGTGCTGCCCGCCGCTCACCGAGCGGCCCTTGAGCGCGGAGGAGGCGGAGCGGACCGCGAAGATGTTCAAGGCGCTCGGCGATCCGGTGCGGCTGCGGCTGTTCTCCGCCGTCGCCTCGCACGAGGGCGGCGAGGCGTGCGTGTGCGACATCTCCGACGTCGGGGTTTCCCAGCCGACCGTCTCCCACCACCTCAAGAAGCTCAAGGAAGCGGGTCTGCTCACCTCGGAGCGGCGTGCCACCTGGGTGTACTACCGGGTCGAGCCGGGCGTCCTGGCGGCGATGGGTCAGCTGTTGACCACGGCGGCCCGCTGACCCGCATCCGCACCCCCACCCGCATCCGCACCCCCACCCGCATCCGCACCCGCACCGGTCCGCACGCGAGAGGTCAGGCGGTGCTGAACTTCCGCCGCCAGGACAGTGATACGTAGACCAGCGCGACGAGGACCGGCACCTCGATGAGCGGACCGACCACGCCGGACAGGGCCTGGCCGGAGGTGACGCCGAAGGTGGCGATGGCGACCGCGATGGCCAGCTCGAAGTTGTTGCCCGCGGCGGTGAAGGCGAGCGTCGCGGTGCGGTCGTAGCCGAGGCCGATCGCCCTGCCGAGCGCGAAGGTCCCGAACCACATCAGCGCGAAGTAGACCAGCAGCGGCAGTGCGATCCGCGCGACGTCCAGGGGCTGCGAGGTGATCGTCTTGCCCTGCAGGGCGAAGAGGACGACGATCGTGAACAGCAGCCCGTACAGCGCCCAAGGCCCGATCCTCGGAAGGAAGTTGGCCTCGTAGCTGTCGCGGCCCCTCTTCTTCTCGCCGATCCGGCGGGTCAGGAAGCCAGCCAGCAGGGGCACGCCGAGGAAGATGACAACGTTCAGCGCGATCTTCCACATCGAGATGTCCAGGTGCTCACCGTCGCCCAGGCCGAGCCAGCCGGGCAACAGGTCGAGATAGAACCAGCCGAGCAGGCCGAACGCCAGTACCTGGAAGACGGAGTTGAGCGCGACCAGGACGGCCGCGGCCTCACGGTCGCCGCAGGCGAGGTCGTTCCAGATGATGACCATGGCGATACAGCGAGCGAGCCCGACGATGATCAACCCGGTGCGGTATTCGGGCAGGTCCGCCAGGAAGATCCACGCGAGGGCGAACATCACGGCCGGGCCGATGATCCAGTTGATGACCAGCGAGGACACCATCAGCTTGCGGTCGCCGGTGACGGCGTCGAGCTTGTCGTAACGGACCTTGGCCAGCACCGGATACATCATGATCAGCAGGCCGGCGGCGATCGGCAGGGAGATCCCGCCGATCTCGACCTTGGCAAGCGCGTCGTTCAGGCCGGGGATTAGGCGCCCGAGGCCGAGGCCGAGGGCCATAGCCGCGAGGATCCACACGGCGAGGAAGCGGTCCAGTGTGGAGAGCTTCGCGACGACGCCCGCCTCCTGGCGGGCGTCCGCCGTTCCGGTCCGGGCGGGTTGGGTGGAGGTCATCAACAGGCTCGCTTACGGCCGGTCTCCACGGTCTCCCGAGCGGTGGCGGCCAGCTCCGTGAAGGAGGCGACCAAGGCGTCGATGACCTCGGGCTTCAGCCGGTAGTAGATGAACCGGCCGCACGGCTCGGTGTCCACCACGCCGGCTTCGCGCAGCACCTTCATGTGGTTGGAGAGGTTGGTCTGCTTGGCGCCCGTCTCCTCGACCAGGTGCGTGGTGCACAGTGTCTCGCGGGCGAGCAGGGTCACGATCTTCAGCCTGAGCGGATCGGCCAGCACCCGCATCAGTTCAGCGTCGACTGATGTCAGCATGCGCTGATACTGTCACATCAGCAGCGACTGATGCCAGCCCGTACTGACCCGTGAAGGGCCCTCCATGACCTCCACGCCGCTCACCTCCACGCCGCTCACCTCCGTGCTGTTCGTCTGCGTCCACAACGCGGGGCGCTCGCAGATGGCCGCCGGATTCCTCGCCCACCTCGCCGGCGACCGCGTCGAGGTCCGCTCGGCAGGATCGCTCCCCGCCGGCCAGGTCAATCCGGCCGCCGTCGACGCCATGGCGGAGATCGGCGTCGACATCTCCGGCCGGAAGCCGAAGGTCCTCACCGCCGAAGCCGTCCAGGCGTCCGACTACGTCATCACCATGGGCTGCGGCGACGCCTGCCCGGTCTTCCCCGGCAAGCGGTACCTCGACTGGGCGCTCGAAGACCCCGCAGGCCAGGGCATCGAGGCCGTTCGCCCGATCCGCGACGCGATCCGCACGCGCGTCGAGGCCCTGATCTCCGAGATCGACGCGGCCTAGTACGTCTGCACGGCGCCGAAGGGGCCTACCTACACCCTCGACCTGGACGAGTCGCCTCGTCCGGAACCCGAGATGTCGGCGGTGACCGGCTCGGGGGTGAGCGGGGTGAGGGGGGTGAGGGGGGACAGCGAGGTGACGTGCTGGGGGCCGGTGGGGGCGAGGAGGCCGTACTGGGCGGCGCGGGCGCCTGCCGCGAAGCGGCTGGTGACGCCGAGGCGTTGCATCAGGTCGGAGATCAGGCGGCTGGCGGTGCGCGGCGAGACGCCGAGCGTGCGCGCGATGGCCTCGTCC
Source organism: Streptomyces sp. NPDC036815 (assembly GCF_055609205.1). Classification (NCBI taxonomy): domain Bacteria; kingdom Bacillati; phylum Actinomycetota; class Actinomycetes; order Kitasatosporales; family Streptomycetaceae; genus Streptomyces; species Streptomyces sp. NPDC036815. The sequence continues at coordinate 304,560 of NZ_JBVJPW010000010.1, forward strand.
TTCATGCCGTCGGCAAGCAGCTGCACCAGGGTGCGCTGCTCGTCCGAGAGGCAGGACGGGGAGCGTTCGCCCTGCGGGGCGAGGGGGAGCGCCTCGCGCCAGGTGTGTTCGAACACCGCCGAGAACGCGCTCACCAGCGACGTCCCGCGGACCGTGAGCTGGGAGCTGCCCGACTCCCCGTCGGCCGCGGGGAGTACGGCGAAGTCGGAGTCGATGATCACCATGTTGAGCGGGATGACCGAGGCCAGGCGCAGGTCCACCCCCGCGGCCGCAAGGCGGCTGAAGGTGTCGTAGGTGCCGGGGGACGCCGAGTCGCGGCGGAGCCTGACGGAGCGGATCTGGATGCCGCGGTCGAACATCTGCTGCCGGATGGGACCGAGTCTGCGGCGCAGGCGGGCCGGCAGGCTGGCCTCCGCGTAGGCGGTGCGCAGGGTGGAGCGCGCCGAGTCGGTGACGTCGTACAGCGCCTGCACCATCTCGTCGACGGTCCCCGCGGCGGTGACCTCGACGCGCGACTGGGAGGAGCCGGTCGCCGGCAGGTAGACCTCCAGGAGCGACTCCATCGCCTCGTGCATCCGCAGGGACTCCTCCAGGCTGCGCTGGGCCATGGCCTGCTGCTGCCGGAGCATCCGCATCAGCGCGAATTCCGGGTCCACCGGCAGGACGCGGTCGCCCGTCTCGGCGGGCCAGCTCACCAATCCGAGGCGGCGCAGGGAGCCCCATGTCGCGCGCGCTTCGGAATGCGACATTCCGAAACTGTCCGTCAATTCTTCCGGATCGGAGCCCCCGCGCTCTCGCAGCTCCATATAGACAGCGAGCCGTGAGGCTTCGGATACCTGGGCGTCCGTGCCGGGTCCACGGTTTCTCACAGAGCGGCCCTCCGGTGAATGAGCTTGGCGCTGTCCAGCGGCTACCGACGAGTAGATGGTCACTCTAGGGCGACCTCGCAGGTGGGAGCGGTAAGTGAGAGTCAGATCACGCCTCGTGCAGAAGAGTTGTGACAAACGGGGCGGACTCTCCTCTTTTGCGACTCGGGCGGTGCGCTGCCGCGGCCCGGACGGCTGGACGCGCGGAACGGCACGCGGGCGGCGCGGCGAGCGGCATGGCGAATTTTTGCCATGGCGCAATCCAGCCAGTGCCAATTACTTGTCCAGCCAATCTCCGTCACTAGCCTCGAAGGCACGGGGGTTGGGCAGAGTGGAGCTGGTTATTCCGGCTGCCTTCAGCGTGCTCGCTTCCCGTGAATCCACTGGTCATCGCGACATGTCAGCAAGGCGGGGGAATGAACGAGACGGCCACGGCCCAACCAGTTGCCCAACTGATCCTGAGCGCGCAGGCGGGAAACCGCCGCGCGGTGAATGATCTGCTGCTCCACATCACGCCGTTCGTACGGCGGCTCTGCTCCTCGGTGGACGCCGGACACCGGCCCGAGGCGGTCCAGGAATCGCTGCTCGCCGTGTACCGGGGGCTGCGCACGCTCAGGGAGCCGGCGGCGTTCTACGGCTGGGTGCGTGCCGTGACGGTGCGGGAGGCCGCGCGGACCGCGCGGCGCGCGGGGCAGACCGCGACCGCCGAACTGGTCGACCAGCCGTCCCCGGCCGACCCCTCGCTCGGCGTCGCCATCGCCGACGTACTGGACCGGCTGCCCTCGCACCAGCGGGACATCCTCACGCTGCGCGCCGTCTACGGCCTGGAGGAGCGGGAGACGGCACGGGTGCTCTCCCTGCCGGTCGGCACGGTGCGGTCCCGGTTGCACCGCGCCCGGCGGAACTTCGAGGAAGCCTGGCGCTGACCAGAGAGGCTGACCAGGGGGCTGACCCGGGCGCGCGCCCGGGTCAGCAGAACGTCAGCACTGCTCGCGCAGTTGCGCGGGCCAACCCGTCGGGTCGTCGCCGAGGTAGCCGCCCAGCCACTCCGCCCAGCGCTCCAGGCCGAAGGCCCAGCAGACGGAGAAGCCCGGCTGCCCGGCGTAGGCGATGTCGAAGCCCTTGCCGAAGTGCTGGTTGTGGTAGTTGAGCGAGGAGATCGCGACGCCAGAGCCGTCGTGCGCCATCCGCCCCACCAGCTCGTACTTGACGTCCATCGCCGCCTGGTACTGGGCCATCTGCGGGCGGGCGCTGGTGAAGAACGGGTCCGAGGCCGGCTGCACCTTGCACGGCAGGCCGAGGCTCTCGGCGAGCGTGAGCAGCTCCTCCAGGACCTGGGCGTGGAAGGCGCGGGCCCCCGGCCGGTCTCCGACGTACACGATCTCGCGCATGCTGAACGACCAGCGGCGGGTCGGCGAGGTGTCGGCGGTGGCCTTGCCCTCGTAACGGCTGCACTGGCCGGTGGCCGTGACCGTCAGCGGCTCGTCGAGGCGCGCGCCCTGGAAGCGCTCGAAGAGGCCCAGGCAGGTGGCGGGCGCGAGGGCGACCGGGGTGAACTCCAACTCGGCCGCGCGGGCGGCCTGTCCGGTGGCGGCGCCGAAGCGGTCGAGCGCGTCCAGGTCGGCGCGGACGACCCCGGCGGCGGTGATGTGCTGCGGGAAGTTGCCGGTGTAGCCGGCCTTCTCCAGGGTGGTCCAGGGCAGCAGCGCGGGCACCGTGTACTCGGCGGCGCCGAGCCGTGCGGCGGTCTGCCCGAGCAGCCGCTCCAGGGTGCGGATCAGCAGCGCGTTGCGGGGGCCGCTGACGAACAGGCCGGGGCCGATACGGCCGTCGGCGGGGGTGTGGCCGAGCGGGCCGGGCGCGGCGGGCGCCGCGGGTTCGACGGCCAGGTCCCAGCGGTCCAGGCGGGTGCGGTCGGCGCGCTGCGGGGCGCCCGCGAAGCGCTTGAAGGCCTCGCCGAGGAGCCGTTCGACCCGGTCGGCGTCCGCGTCGTCGGCGGCGCCGAACTCGATCCGCGGCACGGACTCCAGGTCGATCCGGCTCTCGTCGGTGCCGTCCAGGCAGTAGCGCAGCATCGCGCCGAACTCGTGGCGGTCGTCGGGGTGCAGCTCGCCGGGGGCCTGCCAGGTCCGCCGGACGGCGGCACCGGTCCGGGCCGGGGCAACGGTGTCAGTCATGCTCGTGGACCTCTCTCCAACACACACGGGGATCACACACGGGGATCACATACGGGGATCACATGCGGGGATCACACACGGGGCACGCTGCCGACGGGCTGCGGCCGCCGTGCCAGTCGCGCGAGGACGTTGCCGATCAGCAGCTGCCCGTGGTCGTCGAACTGCGTCATCAGGGACTCGGGGTGGAACTGCACGCCCGCCAGCGGCCGGCTCTCGTGCTCGACGGCCATGGCCACCCCGTCCGGGCAGCGGGCGGTGACCCGCAGGCCGGGCGGCAGCGCCCCGGCATCGGCGTACAGGGAGTGGTAGCGGCCCGCGGTGAACCGCGGCGGCAGGCCGCGCAGCAGCTCCCCGCCCCCGTCCACCACCGAGACCGTCGACGGCTTGCCGTGGAAGGGGTGGTCGAGCACCGCGAGGCGCCCGCCCAGGTACTCCACGATGGCCTGCATGCCGAGGCAGACGCCGAAGACGGGGATGTTCCGGTCCTCGGCGACGCGCAGGGTGCCCGCCGTGTCGTGGTCCGCCGGGCGGCCGGGACCCGGCGAGAGGACGAGCAGATCGGGATCGAGGTCCGTCACGAGGGACTTGTCGAAGCCGCCGCGGTACGTGGAGACGCGGGCGCCCGCCTGCCGGAGGTACCCGGCCAGCGTGTGCACGAAGGAGTCCTGGTGGTCCACGAGCAGCACGCGCGGGCGGTACGCGGAGCCGTCCCCGCCCGCCGGAAGGACCACGCCCGCCGCACCGGACGGGCGGACCGCACCGGGCGGGCGGACCGCACCGGAGGAACCCGCCGCCCCCGGGCCGAACGGCGCGGCGAGCACGTCCAGGAGCGCCTTCGCCTTCAGCTCGGTCTCCCGCTCCTCGGCCTCGGGCACCGAGTCGTAGAGCAGCGTCGCGCCGGTGCGGACCCGGGCCACGCCGTCGCGCAGGTGCACGGTGCGCAGCGTCAGGCCGGTGTCCAGGGTGCCGTCGAAGCCGACGCGGCCGACGGCGCCGCCGTACCAGCGGCGCGGGGAGCGCTCGTGCTCCTCCAGGAAGGCGACGGCCGCGTGCTTGGGCGCGCCGGTGACCGTCACCGCCCACATGTGGCTGAGGAAGGCGTCGAGCGCGTCCCGTTCCGGCCGCAGCACGCCCTCGACGTGGTCGACGGTGTGGATCAGCGTCGAGTACATCTCCAGCTGGCGGCGGCCGATGACGCGGACGGTGCCGGGCTCGCACACCCGGGACTTGTCGTTGCGGTCCACGTCGGTGCACATCGTCAGCTCGGCCTCCTCCTTCTCGGAGACGATCAGCGCCTTGACCTGTTCGGCGTCCTCCAGGGCGTCGCGGCCGCGGGCCGCGGTGCCGCTGATGGGCGCCGACTCCACGCGCCAGCCCGTGCCGTCGGCCGTGTGGCGGGCGTGCACCCGGACGAACATCTCCGGCGAGGTGCCCACCAGGTGCTCGCCCTCGCCGAGGTTCATCAGCATCTGGTACGGCGAGGGGTTGCTGGTGCGCAGGGCCCGGAACAGCTCCGATGGCGGGCAGGGCGCGGGCCGGTCGAAGGTGCGGCTGGCCACCACCTCGAACAGGTCGCCCGCGCGGAACCGCTCCCGTGCGAGGTCCACCAGCGCGGCGTACTCGCCCGGGGCGTGGTCGCCGACCGGGGCGCCCGCGGGGTCCCCGGCACGGAACGGCCGCGCGGGCGTGGTCCGCGCGAGCCCGTGCGTGCTGCGGCCGTGGGCCGTGAACTCGTAGGTGTGCCGCCAGGCGGTGCCCGCCACCGGGTCGGTGACGGTCACCTCGTCCGGCAGGTGGAGGACCAGGTCGCGGTCGTGGTCCGAGCGGTCGGGCCGGCGCAGCGGCACGGGGTCGAAGGCGAGTACGAGGTCGTAGCCGAAGGCGCCGTAGAGGCCGAGGAAGTCCCCGGCGGGGCCGGACAGCGCGTCGCGCACGGCGCGCACGAAGTCGAAGGCGCCGGGCCTGCGCGACCGGTCCTCCTCGCTGAACGTGTCCTGGCCTGGAGTGGCCCGGACCAGGCCGGTGAAGCCCGGCCCTTCGGCGTCCCCGAGCGCGCGGACGTCCCGCAGCGTCCGCCGCGCCGCCGCGCGCAGCACCGGGAGGAGCACCTCGCCGCGGGCGTTGAGCGCGCGGACCTCCACCGTGCGAAGGCCGCGCAGCACGATCTCGACGGGCGGGTCGCTGTAGCCGACGGCGTGGCGCCGGTAGCGGCCCGGGGACTCGTAGTCGGAGCGCAGGACGGCGCCCCGGTGGGTGTCCAGCGCGTTCTCCAGCTCCCGCAGGGCGCTCTCGCCGTCGACGGCGGTACGGGCGCGCTCGACGCGCACGCCGCCGCCGGTGGTCCACTCCCGGGGGAGCGGCACGGGCAGGGGGTGGGTGGTCATCTCAGCTCAGCACCCCGTCCAGAGCCGGAATCGAACCGTCCGTCAGCCCGGCGGCGAGGACGTTCCGCTTCACCTTCCAGGTGGCGGTGTGCGGCATGTGCTCCCACGCCACGTGCACCGGCTCCGCGACCTCGGGCAACTGCGCGACGGCGGCCCGCCAGGCGGTGCGGTCGAGCGGCAGGTCGCGGCGGGTGGACACGACGGGCCGTACGGTGTCGCCGACCCGGACGAAGACGGCCTCGGTCAGCTCGGGGAGCGCCTCGATGAGGGAGTCCTCGGCGGCCAGCAGGCTCTCCAGGCCGTCGGTCTGGTCGAACTCCCGGTCCATCAGGTGCACACAGCCCCAGCGGGTCTTGTATCCGATGTCCTGGAGGTTCCACCAGGAGTCCTCGCACCGCTCGTCGTACAGCTCCTGCTGGCCGACGTACGTGAGGGCGACGCCGGACGACCTGGCCTGGATGTAGCCGTTGCGGGTGCCCTCGTCCTGCGGGCGGGGCCGGATGCGGGCCTTGGTCATGCCGGGGAAGACGAAGCCGACGCAACGGCCGTCCGCCTTCTCGATGTTGCGGCGGGTGTAGATCCGCATGGTGACCGGGCCGGTCTCGGTCTGTCCGTAGGTCTGGATGAACAGCGGGGAGCGCCGTCTGCTCGCGCCGAGCAGCGTGCGGATGCTGCGCGGGTGGATCGCGTCGAAGGTGCTCATGAAGATGCGCACCCGTTCGAAGGGGCCGTCCGGGATCCCGGCCAGTTCCTCCCAGTGCAGGTACATGTTGGGGTGCGCCTCGACGCAGCCGGGGCGGCACTCGGAGAGGACCTCGCGCACGCTGTCCACGTCCGCGTCGGCGAGCGGGGCGATGCCGATGCCGAGCTGGAGGGCGGTGGCCAGGGCCGCGTAGGTGCGGGCGTGCACGAACGAGATGCACATGGCGAACGTCTCGCGGTAGCGCAGCAGCTTCGCCATCTTCGCCTGCGTGTTGATGGGCAGCTGCGTGCCGCGGCGGGCAGCGGCGACCAGCTTGGGCACGCCGGTCGTGCCGGAGGTGTGCGTGATCAGCGCGGGCGCGTCCTCGGGGATGTCCGGGTACGGCGGCGCCTCGCCCGGCACGGTGGTGGCGAGGGAGGGCAGCCCGGCCGCCTCGCCGTGCGCGAGCAGGACGGACGGGGCGTGCTCGCGCAGCGCGCCGAGGTGCTCCCCGGCGCGCGCCAGGATGTCCGGGTCGGTGAGGAAGTGGTCCGGCTTGAGCCGGCTCATCATCGTCACCACGGTCGGCCACTCCAGGAAGGGCGCGAGCATCGCGGGGACCGCGCCCACCCGGCCGATGGCGCAGGCGAGGAAGAGGATGTCGGCGTTGTGGCTCTTGAAGACGGCCACGGTGTCGCCGGGGCGCACCCCCGCGGCGTACAGCCGGGCGGCCGTGTCCTCGACGAGTGCGGCGACCTGCGCGTAGGTCGGCCGCAGGCCGAGCTCGGGCGCGAGGTCGAAGGGCCGGTCCAGGTAGAACAGCGAGTCGGGGTACTTCTTCGCGGCCTGCTGGGTGATCAGACCCAGCGTGAACAGCTTCCCGGGCTTGGGCAGATCGTCGGGCAGGTGCATGCGCGGTCTCCTCTCCTGGAGGGGACGGGAGACGGGTGGCGGCGTCTCGGGCGTGGGTGGTCGGCGCGTACGCGGGCGTACGAGGCGTACGGAAGAGGCGTACGGCGGGGTGCGGGAGCCGGGCGCCGACGGTGCTGGGGGACACCGTCGGCGCGGGCGGTGCTCAGCCGGTGGCGCCGGCCAGCCGGCGCGTGGCCTTGAAGGCGAAGGAGGCGCGGGCCGGCGCCGAGCTGCGGCCGTCGGACTCGATGCGGTCCAGGTACCACCGCACGAAGCGGCTGACCTCCGCGCGGTCCAGGTCGAAGCGCTGGGCGCCCGCACCGCAGACGGACTCGGTGTTCGTCTGGTCGAAGCGCTTTCCGTTGATCATGTACGAGGCGTAGAACTGGATGCCCTCGTCGAGCTTCAGGTCGATCGCGGTGAGGAGCCCCCGGTTGGAGACGAAGCGGGGCTTGCGCAGCCCGGTGAGCGCGAAGACCTCCTCGATGACCTCGCCGACCTTCGGCGAACCGCCGTTGTTGAGGTGGTAGACGGTGCTCAGCGCGCCCGTACGGCCGATGGCGACGGCGTTCCTGGCCACCAGGTCGACGGGAACGAGGTCGCACTCGATGTCCGGGTCGGCGATGATCGGCACCTGCCGGTGCTGGAGCAGGTTGCCGAACTCCTTCTCCACGGCGCGGCGGAAGCGCAGCGCCGAGGAGACGAAGCCGTACATGCCGGTGAAGCTGGTGGCGGCGCCGGTCGCGGAGTGCCCGATGACGATCGAGGGGCGCAGCACGCGCCACGGCAGACCGGAGGCGGCGACCTCCTGCTCGCCGATGGTCTTGGTGGCCTCGTAGACGTTGTTGGCCGACTCGGTGTCGCCGGGGAACTCCTCGCGCATCAGGCCGGTGCGCTTGCCCGCCACGTACGCGGTGCTGACGTGGTTGAACTCCGGCTCGCCGAGCGCCTTGGCGAGCGCGAGGACGTTGCGGGTGCCGGACACGTTCATCAGGTTGATCTCGTCGGCGTGCCGGTCCTCGTACTTGAGGGAGGCGGCGACGTGCCAGAAGGCGCCGGGCGCGACGCCCTCCGCGGCGGCGAGGAACCGGCTCGCGGACTCGGGCAGCGCCTCGTCCGTGATGTCCCCGGCTATCGCGCGGGTGCGCTCAAGGACCGCGGGCAGCAGGTCGGGGACGTCGTACATCTCGGCGGCGTGGCCGAGGGCGTCGTGCAGGCGGCGGGTCGCGGCCTCGTCGTCCTCGCCGCGCACCAGGCACACCAGGCGGTCGGAGGTCTGCTGGAGCAGTTCCAGCGCGACGGCGCCGCCGACGAAGCCGGTCGCCCCGGTGATGACGTGGACGGCGGGAGTGGTGGTGGCGGTCACTGGGCGGACTCCTGGGAGGTGGCGGGCAGGGCGGGGCTGTGGTGGGCGCGCAGGTGGGCGGCGATGGAGGCGAGGCTCTCGAAGACCTCCGGCGGGACGTCCATGTCCCACTCGACGGACAACTGCTCCTCGATCCGGCCGAGGAGCAGGGTGAACGCCCAGGACTCCAGGCCGATGCTGTTCAGCGGCGTCTCGGCGAGGCCCGTCACGGGCAGGTCGGCCCGGTCGGCGACGATCTCGCGGAGCAGCGCGCAGAGGACGGCGAGCAGCGCGTCATCGGTCTCGGCGACCTCGGCGACCGGCGCGGAAGCATCGCCTCCGGTCGTCTCCCCGGCGCCTTGACCACCCGCCGGAATCCGGTCGTCCGCACCGGTCTGCGGGGCCACGGCCGCCTCGCGGGCCGCCAGCGCGTCGAGGAAGCGCTGGACCCGCGCCTGGAAGCCGTCGGCGTCCTCCATGTACGGGAGGTGGCCGACGTCGTGCATCCACTCGACCTCGGAGTCCTCGATGAGCCGCCCGGCCTCGGCGCCGAGCGTCTCGTTCCACATGTCGTCCTTGTCGCCGAGGAGCAGCAGCGTCGGCTGCTTGATGGCGGCGAGGAGTTCGGGGCCGTCGGTGACCTGCTGGGCGCACTTGAGGTTGGTGAGCATCGGGTCCGGCGGGTGGATGGCCGTGAACGCGGAGCGCAGCCCGAGGTAGCCGGTGGCGCCCATCTCGCGCATCGCCGCCTCGCTGAAGACCACCGAGTAGAGGTGGTCCCAGAGCGCCTGGGTGCCGCCCAGTTCGAGGGAGTTGATGCAGGCGCGTTCGGTGGCCCGGCGCCGGACGCCGTCCCCGGGGGTGCAGGACGGGCCGGTCAGGATGAGGCCGTCCACGCGCTCGGGGTAACGGGCCGCGAAGTCACGGCAGATGAACCCGGACGCGGAGGTGCCGAGCAGGTGGGTGCGCTCGATGCCGAGGCCGTCGAGCAGTACCCGAAGGTCCTCGACGTGGTCGTCCCAGGTCATGTCCGGGGAGACCGAGGATGCGCCCTGGTTGCGCAGATCGTAGGTGAGGACCCGGTTCCGCTTGGCCAGTTCGGCGGTGAAGTTCCGCCACATCGGGGCGATGATGAAGAAGTTGTTGACCAGGGTGAGGTGCGGGCCCTCGTCCCCCTGGATCTCGTAGTAGAGCTCGGTGTCGTCCGAGACGCGGAGCGTGCGCTCCGCGGTGTAGCGCAGGTCGAGCGTCGGTGCGCTGGTCATGGCCTTCCTTCCGGCTCAGGCGCGCAGCAGCTTCTTGAGGATCTTTCCGGCGGGGCTGCGGGGCACTTGGTCGATGAATTCCAGATGCCGGGGGCGTTTGTACGGCGCCAGGCGTTCGGCGAGGTGGGCCATCAGGTCGGCCCGGGTGACGGCGGGCGCCTCGTCGGCCGCGGTGTCCGACGGGTCGGCGGGGCCGGTGACGACGTACGCCTTCGGGACCTCGCCGTAGTCCGCGTCCGGGACGCCGACCACGGCCGCGTCGCGCACCAGCGGGTGCGTGAGCAGTGCGCGCTCGATCTCGGCGGGGTAGACGTTCTGCCCGGCGCGCAGGATCAGGTCCTTGCGCCGGTCGACGAGGCGGATGAGCCCGCTCTCGTCGAGGACGCCGAGGTCGCCGGTGCGGATCCAGCCGTCGACGGTGATCTCGGCGGTGGCGGCCGGGTTGTTCCAGTAGCCGCGCATCAGCCCGGGGCCGCGCACGGTGATCTCGCCGACGGTGCCGAGCGGCAGCTCCGCGCCCGCGTCGTCGAGGACCCGTACCGACATGCCGGGGATGACCCGGCCCGCGGGCAGCGGGCCGGGGCCCGCGGCGAGGTGGTCGGCCGGGCCGAGGGTGGCGAACGGGCCGCCCACCTCGGTCATGCCGTACACCTGCCGGAAGCCGCAGTCGAGCCGCTCGACGGCCTCGGCGTGCAGCTCGACGGGCATCGGCGCCGCCCCGTACATCACCTCGCGCAGGGAGCCGAGGTCCGTGCTCGCCATGGCCTTGCTCTGCAGCAGGAAGCGGAGCATCTGCGGGACGAGCCAGACGTGCGTGGCACGGTGGCGCTCGATCGCCGCGAGCGCCCGCTGCGGCGTGAAGCCCGGCAGCAGGACGACGGTGGCGCCCGCCGCCAGGTAGGTGAGGATGACGGTCATGCTGCCGTGGTAGAGCGGGCAGCAGTTGACCAGCACCATCTCCTCCGACGGCGCCGCCACGGCGAGCCAGCCCAGCGAGATGCCGCGGAACGAGCCGTGGTCGACGGTGACGCCCTTGGCCCGGCCGGTGGTGGCCGAGGTGTGCAGGATCGCGGCGAGGTCGCCGTCGGCCACGGCCGGAAGCGAGAACTCCGCCTCCGCGGCGTCAGCGTCCCCGGCCCGCGCGGCGGTGAGCTCCGCGTACTCCGGACCGTCCACCGCGAGCCGCAGCCGCACCGGCAGATCGGGGTGGCGGTCGAGCAGCGCCGCCTCACCGAGCAGCACCCCGGCCCCGGTGCGCCGCACCATGTCGGCCACCTCGGGCGCCGTCAGGCTGTGGTTCAGCGGGACGAACAGCGCGCCGAGCCTGGCCAGCGCGAAGTACGCCTCGATGACCTCGACGCGGTCCAGGGACAGGACGGCGACCCGGTCCCCCTTGGCGACGCCGAGCGCCGCGAGACCGCGGGCGAGCCGGGTCGTGCGCTCCTCCAGCTCGGTCCAGGTGAGCGAACGGTCGGCGTCGATCAGCGCCGTGCGGTCCCCGAAGCACTGCTGGTTGCGGTGCAGGACCTGGGAGAGCCACATCAGGCGGCTCCCGCCGCCGCACGGCGGGCGGCGATCATGCGTTCGTAGTCGGCGATGGAGGACAGGCCGTCCATGTCGTCCGCCGTGACCTCCACGCCGGTGCGCTCCTCGATGAGCAGGACCAGGCGGACCAGGTCACCCGAGTCGACGCCGCTCGTGCTGAGGTCGGCGTCGTCGGTGATCTCGCCGCCGAACTCCGTCATGCCGGTCAGTTCGACGAGCATCTCCCGTACGGTGCTCATGCGTTGCCTTTCGCTGTGGTACCGCTGAAGGTGTTGTCCCAGGACCCGTCGCCGACGGGGCAGTCGTGCACGGCCAGCGGTTCGCCGGCCGGCACGGACCAGGGCAGGAACCGGCTCGGGACGGAGCCGGCGCAGAAGTCGGAGAACTCCTCGTGGGGCGGCCTGTGCCGCTCGGAGAGGACCGCGAAGACCGGGTCGACGGGCTTGAACACGCCGTCCTCGTCCAGTACTTCGCACCAGGCGTGCTCGGCGTCGAGCACGCCCAGGTAGCGGCCGCGCCGGGTCCGGGTGGTCAGCCCGTCCGCCGCGGCCCGGCGCTGCAGCTCCAGGGCGCAGACCGTGCAGTCCATGATCCCGAGCCGCTCGGTCCCGGCCGGATCGGTGCGCAGCCGCGGGTGCATCCACTGGAAGCGGTACGTACCGTCGCGCAACTCGCCGACCAGCGCGTCGAAGTGGCGCCGTGCGGTGGCCGAGAGCAGCGGGGCGCGCCATCCGGAGGTGGTGACCCGGCCGCTCAGGCGCAGCGACGCGGCGTCGTGCACGACGAGCGCTCCCTCCTCGTGCACGGCGGGCCGGTCGCACTCCAGCGCGTCGATGCCGCCGCCGAAGACCTCGGGCGTGGGCAGCGCGATCCGCCAGCTGCCGCCGGGGCACCGGGGCTCGCGGCAGCGCAGCCGCCAGTCCAGCGTCCAGTGGCGCGGCGGGGTCCAGGTGTCGGGGGCGCCCGAGGCGAACCGGAGCATCATCCGCTGCCCGGCCAGCGGGACGCTGGCGACGGCGCCGGAGTACAGGGCCGTGTTCGCCAAGTCGTGGTAGTCGAAGCGGAGTTCGGCGCCGGAGCCCTCGTGGGCGAGGCCGCCCGCCGCGAGCCGGTCCAGGAGCTCGTCCTTGCAGCCGAGCAGGGCACGCGCCTCGTCCCGGCCCACGCGCAGTTCCCGGTACTCCTCCGGCATCGGCACCAGCTCGCGCAGCGCCGTCAGCCAGGGCCGCAGCGCGGGGTCCGCACCGTCGTCCCCCTCGGGGGGCGGCGCGGCAGCGCGTGCGCGGACGTCAGAAGACATGGTGGCGCGGTCCTTCCTGGACAGGCGGGCAGACGGTGGCCGCCGCGAGCGAGCGGCGGGGCGCTCGGGGGCGGCACGGAAGAGGTACTGCGGAGAGGTACGGCAGAGGGACTGCGGAGAGGTACAGCAGGGACACGGCAGAGGTACGGAGAACGGCACGGGACCCGCGCACCGAAGCGGCACGCACATCAAGAGAGTCCGCCGCACCGCCCCCGCAATCCCTCGACCCCCGAGAAAGCCGCTGTGGCGTACCCCATAGCCCTGCCGTGGATTGCGCGGCCGGTCCGCGACCTCATCACCCACGGGGGCGTCCCGCCCTCAGCCCTGTCACGCCCCCCCGCGAAAGGGAGTTTGAGAAGTGTTCGAAAGGCTGTTGCACCTGCTGAAGAGGGGACCGCGGCGTCTGCTCTGGACCGTCGGGCTGCTCGCGCTCGTCTGCCTCGCGGGCGGCGGATCCCAGATGAAGTCCATGACCATGGGCGTGGACGACTACGACGACTCGGAGTCGGCCGCCGTCCGGGTCCTCGGCGACGTGGAGAAGGCCACCGGCGCCAGCCTCGAACAGGGCTACGTCGTCCTCGTCGAGCTGGACGAGCCCGTCGACGCCCGCTCCGCCGACCGGCCGGAGCGGCTGCGGCGCGCGGTCGACCTGATCAAGAAGCGTCCCGAGGTCACGGGCGTCGAGGACTACGTCTCGGCCAAGAACCCCGCGATGGTGCGCAAGGACGGCAAGAGCACCTACTTCGTCGCCTCCGTCAAGGGATTCGCGCCCGGCGACGCCGTCACCAAGGCCGTCACCGCGACCCAGGACGCCCTCGACGCGGACGAGAAACTGGCCGACGACGTCACCCTCGGCGGCCCGACCGCCTCGAACGTCGAGGCCAGCACGATCTCCAGCGAGGACCTCGGCAAGGCCGAGGCGCTCGCCTTCCCGATCCTGCTCATCCTGCTGCTCTTCATCTTCCGCGGCGTGATCGCGGCGCTGATCCCGCTCGGCGGCGCCCTCGTCTCCATCGCCGTGGCGCTCGGCGTGCTCGGCGCGGTGATGACCGTGCTCGACCTCTCGATCTTCGCCCTCAACCTGGTCATGGCGCTCGGCATCGGCCTGTCCATCGACTTCAGCCTGCTGATCATCTCCCGCTTCCGCGAGGAGCTGCGGGCCGGCCACGACACCCTCGACGCCGTCGGCAGGACCATGCGCACGGCCGGCCGCACCGTCCTGTTCAGCGGCCTGACCGTCGCCGTGGCGCTGGCCTCGCTGCTCGTCTTCCCGCAGCGCTTCCTCTACACGATGGGCATCGCGGGCATCGCCACCTCACTCGGCGCCCTGCTCTTCGCGCTGCTCGGCCTCCCCGCGCTCCTCACCGCGCTGGGCGGACGCATCAACAAGTGGGCGCCCAAGCGCTGGCAGCGCACCCAGGAGCACGGCACGGGCAACGAGTCCGGCGGCCGCTGGTACCGCTTCTCGCACGGCGTGATGCGCCGCCCGGTCAGCGCCGCGGTGGCCGCGAGCGCGGTGCTCATCCTCCTCGCCCTGCCCGCCTTCGGCATCAAGTTCACCGGCATCGACTCCGCCTCGATGCCCGCGGACTCCGACGCGGGCCGGGTGTACGCGACGCTGGAGAAGGACTTCCCCGGCTCGCTCCAGTCGCCGGTCCACCTCATCTCCGAGGCACCGAAGGACGCGGGCGCCAAGCTGGCCGCCTACCGCGAACAGCTGGCCGGCCTCGACGGCGTCGCCGCCGTGACGCAGCCCCGCCCGATCGGCGACGGGATGTGGGAGACGCAACTGGCGCTCAAGGACGCCCCGCTGTCACTCGACGCCCAGGACACCCTGGACGCGGTCCAGGCCGTGCACGCCCCGTACCCGACCGTGACCACCGGCAACACCGCGCTCTACGACGCGATGATGACCAGCCTCGGCGACCACCTGCCGCTGAGCATCGCCCTGATGTCGATCACCACGCTGCTCATCCTCTTCGCGATGACCGGCTCCGTGGTGCTCCCCCTGAAGGCGGTCATCACCAACCTGCTCACCCTCGCCAGCACCCTCGGCCTGCTCATCCTGGTCTTCCAGGACGGCCACCTGGAGGGCCTGTTCGACTTCACCGGCCAGGGCGCGCTCCAGCCGACGATGCTCATCATCCTGCTCGCGGTGGCCCTGGCGATGTCCACCGACTACACGGTCTTCCTGTTCTCCCGCATCAAGGAGGGCGTGGACCACGGGCTGCCCGACCGCGAGGCCATCGCGGGCGGCCTGGAGAAGGTCGGCCGCACGGTCACGCTCGCCGCGGTGCTCTTCTGCATCCCGATGGGCGCCCTCGTACTGTCCCGGCTGATCTTCATCAAGCAGCTCGGCTACGGCACGGCCGTCTCGGTCATCATCGACGCCACCCTCGTCCGGGCACTCCTTGTGCCGTCGCTGATGGCACTGTTCGGCAAGGCCAACTGGTGGGCGCCGGGCCCGCTGCGCCGCTTCCACACCCGGTTCCTGAGCGGCCTCCAGGAGCGGGACGAACCCGCCGCCGCCCCGGCGCGTGAACCCGTCGGCACCGGACGGGAGGCCTGACTTGACCGCGGACACCGCGCTCGCCGAGCACTTGGAGGAGCGTTTCGCGGAGCGCTTCCACGAGCTGCTCCGCGACGACGAACGGGTCGAGCCGCACGACTGGATGCCGGACGGCTACCGCCGCATGCTCGTACGGCAGATCGGCCAGCACGCCCACTCGGAGATCATCGGCATGCAGCCGGAGGGCGCCTGGATCGGCCGCGCCCCCTCGCTGCGCCGCAAGGCCGTCCTCCTGGCGAAGGTGCAGGACGAGGCGGGGCACGGCCTCTACCTCTACGCGGCGGCGCAGACCCTCGGCGTCAGCCGGAGCGAACTGCTCGACGCGCTGCACAACGGCAGCCAGCGGTACGCGGGTACGTTCAACCACCCGGCGCTGACCTGGGCGGACACCGGCGCCATCGCCTGGCTCACCGACGGCGCCGCCGTCATCAACCAGGTGCCGCTGTGCCGCACCTCGTACGGGCCGTACGCCCGCGCCATGCTGCGCATCTGCCAGGAGGAGACCTTCCACGTGCGCCAGGGCTTCGACTCCCTGCGCGCGCTGTGCCAAGGCACCCCGGAGCAGCGGCGGATGGCGCAGGACGCGGTGGACCGCTGGTGGCTGCCGGCCGTGGCGCTGATGTTCGGTCCGCCGGACACCCCGGCTAGCAAGGACCGCGCCGCCGCCTTCGGGGCGGCGCACACCAGGCGGGCCATCGCCTGGGGCATCAAGCGCCACCCCAACGACGAGCTGCGCCAGCGGTTCGTCGACATCGTCGTGCCGCAGGCCGAGGAGCTGGGCCTGAGCCTGCCCGACCCGGCCATCGCCTGGAACGCCGAACGCGGGCACTACGACTTCACGCCCGTCAGCTGGGACCAGTACCGCGAGGTGCTCTCGGACGACTCCCAGTGCGCGCGGCAGCGCCTGGCGCACCGGGTCGCCGCGCACGAGGAGGGCGCGTGGGTACGGGAGGCCGCGGTGGCGGCCGCCCAGCGCGAGGCGGAACAGGCGGAACAGGCCGAGCGGACGGAACAGACCGAGCGGGCCGAGCAGGCCACCGGGCAGAGCAGGGGGACACCGTGATGAGTACGTACCCGACCACGAGAGCCGAGACCCCGTGGGAGGTCTTCGTCAGAACCCGCCGCGGCCTGGGCCACCAGCACGTCGGCTCGGTGCTCGGCGCCGACGCCGACCTCGCGATGGCCAACGCGCGCGACCTCTACACGCGGCGCGGGGAGCCGTCGTCGATCTGGGTGGTCCGCTCCTCGGACATCCGGGCCACCGCGCCGGACGAGAAGGAGCCGCTGTTCAGCAACGGCACGGGCAAGCCGTACCGGCTCTCCGAGCAGTACGCGGCCCCGGCGGGCGGCAGCGACCATGGCCACTGAGACCCTGGCCGCACCGGCGCAGACCACGCCGGGCCCGGCCACGCCGGACCCGACCGCGTCGCGGGACACCGCCGCGCTGGAGAGCGACACCGCACGGTACGCGCTCGCCCTCGGCGACGACGCCCTGATCCTCTGTCAGCGGCTCTCCGCCTGGGTGACCAGGGCGCCCTCCATCGAGGAGGACCTGGCGCTTTCGAACATCGCCCTCGACCTCCTCGGCCACGCCCGCACCCTGCTCGCGTACTCCGCCGAGCTGACCGGACACGGCGACGAGGACACCCTCGCGTTCACCCGCACCGAGCGGCAGTTCCGCAACGTGCTGCTCGCGGAGATCCCCAACGGGGACTACGCGCTCACCCTCGCGCGCCAGCTCTGCCTCGCCCAGCACACCAGGCTGCTGTACGCCGCGCTCACCGGTTCCGCGGACCCGGCACTCGCCGGATTCGCCGGAAAGGCGGTCCAGGAGTCGGCCTACCACTGCACGCACGCCGAGCAGTGGACGGTCCGGCTCGGCACCGGCACCGAGGAGAGCCACCGCAGGATGCAGGCGGGCCTGGACCAGGTCTGGCCGTACACCGCCGAGCTGTTCGCGGCGGACGCGGTGACCGCACGGCTCGTGGCGGACGGTGTCGCCGTGGACCCGGCGGGGCTGCGGGCGGAGTGGGACGCGGCCGTCGGCACCGTCGTCGACCGGGCCGGGCTGACCCTGCCCACCGCCACCTGGCACGCCCGCGGCGGCCGGGACGGCCTGCACACCGAGGGGTTCGGTCCGCTGGTGGCCGAACTCCAGGCGGTGCACCGGCAGTACCCCGGGGGCACGTGGTGACGGCGGTGCGCGAGCGGTCGGCTCCCGAGCGGTCGGCTCCCGAGTGTTCGGCGGCCGAGCGGCTCGCTCCGGAGCAGGTACGGGAGCGGGTCGCCGCGGTGGCCGACCCGGAGCTTCCGCTGATCACCCTCGGGGAACTCGGAGTGGTACGTCAGGTGACGGCGGGCCCCGACGGGACCGTGGAAGTCACCGTCACGCCCACGTACACCGGCTGCCCCGCCATGGACACCATCGTGGCGGACATCCGGACCGAACTCGCCCGCTGCGGGCATCCGGACGGGCGGGTGCGGACCGTCCTCGCACCTGCCTGGACCACCGACTGGATCACGGCCGACGGCCGGCGCAAGCTCGCCGAGAACGGCATCTCACCGCCGGGCAGCCGGACCGCACCGCTCGACCTGCGGCTCGGCACCGGCGTGGCCTGCCCGCACTGCGGCTCGACGGCCACCCGGCCGCAGAGCCCCTTCGGGGCGACGCGCTGTCAGTCCGTGCTGGTGTGTCTCTCCTGCCGGGAGACCTTCGGTCACATGAAGGCGATATGACACCACGAGACGGAGCTGTCCGTACCCTCATGGAGCGCATGCAGAGCCCTGCCACCCCTGCCCCCGCCACCCCTGCCCCCGCCACTCCCGCCCGCCTCACCCCCGCCCCGGCCGGGCCCGGTTTCCACGCGCTGCCGGTACTCCGCGTGGACCGGCTCACCGACACCGCCGTGGCCATCACCCTCGGCGTCCCCGACGCGCTGGCCGCCACCTTCGCCCACCGCCCCGGCCAGCACATCGCCGTGCGCCACCGGCTGGGCGAGGAGATCCGGCGCAGTTACTCGCTCTGCCCCCCGCCCGGCTCCGCGCCGCCCGGAACGCTGCGCATCGTCGTCAAACAGCTCGGCCCCGGCGGCTTCGGCGAGTACGCGGTCACCCGGCTCGCCGCGGGCGACACCCTGGAGGCGGGTCCGCCGAAGGGCAGCTTCACGCTCGCGGACCGGCCCGGCGCGCACCACGTGCTGATCGGCGGAGGCAGCGGCATCACCCCGCTGCTGCCCATGGCGGCCGCCGCCCTGGACGGGGACCCGCGGTGCAGGGTCTCGCTCGTCTACGCCAACCGCACGGCCCGCTCGACCCTCCTCGCCGAGGAGGTGGCGGACCTCAAGGACCGTCACACGGGCCGGTTCTTCGTCCTGCACGTGCTGTCCGGCGAGGAGCGCGAGTCGGAGGTGCTGTCCGGCCGGGTCGACGCGTCGAAGCTGCCGCGCCTGCTGGCCGGGCTCGGCGCCGAACCGCGCGACGCCCGCACGCACTTCTACCTCTGCGGCCCCTGGGGCCTGGTGGAGTCGGCGGACGACGTCCTGCGGGAGCTCGGCGCCGCCCCGGCCCGCGTACGCCGTGAACTGTTCACGGCGAGCCCGGCGGACCAGGACGTGGCGGCCCGTGAGGACACGGTCGCGACCGCGGGCGACGGAGGTGGCTGCGCCCGCGTCACGGCCAGGCTGCACGGCCGCAGCACCGAGGCCGAGATGACCCCGCGGGACCCCTCGCTCCTCGCGGCCGTCCTGCGGCACCGGCCGGAGACCCCGTACTCGTGCCGCGACGGTCTGTGCGGTTCGTGCCGGGCGCGGGTGGTCGACGGCGAGGTCGTGCTCGCCCGGCGCTACGCGCTCACGCAGGAGGAACAGGACGCGGGTTACACCCTGCCGTGCCAGGCCCGCCCGGCGTCGGACCACGTCGGGCTCGACTTCGACGCGTAGCCGGACAGACAGAAGGCCAGGCAGAAAGCCAGACAGAGAGACAGGGCCGGAACCGCACAGTGCGGTTCCGGCCCTGTCTCGTGGAACGGGGCGCCCGAAGGAGTGTTACGTGGCGGGCTCGTGCTCCGTGGCCTCTTCACCGGCCGTCTCGCCGGTGGCGTCCTCGACCGGTGTTTTCACGGAGTCGAGGAGGAGTTGGGCGACGTCGACGACTTGGAGGCTTTCCTTGGCCTGGCCATCGTTTTTCTTGCCGTTGACGGAGTCGGTGAGCATGACGAGGCAGAAGGGGCAGGCCGTCGACACGATGTCGGGGTTGAGGCTGAGTGCTTCGTCGACGCG
>NZ_JBVJPW010000011.1:0-237101 GCF_055609205.1 Streptomyces sp. NPDC036815
CGATGATGAGCGAGGTGGCAGTCACTGCGGCAACCATGCCGGTCGCAGTGCGCTGACGGATATTCATGAGGCCCTTCCGGTCTGACGTTCAAAGCACATCCGCGCAGGAGATACGGCGGAACCTCCTGCACCATGATGATCTTGAAGGACTGCGCCATATGGCGCAGGCTCCGTAAAAGCCGGTTATAGGATCTAAATAAGAAAAGGGACCAAAATCCCACCAAAGGGACTTTGGTCCCGGTGCTCGAACCACTCCGACCTCCGTGTCCCAGCTGACATGTGAGGCTCATCCCCCGCGGGCCCGCCCGCCGTCACGACCAGGCAGCTACCCAAGTCGTGATGAGCGCGGCGAGCAGCAGGCACCAACCCGTGCGCCGGGCGGCGAGGCGCCGTCGGGCCCTCACGCCCTCCTCGTGCAGCTGGCGCAGAAGCCCCTGACGCTGCCCCTTCGGCGTCATGCCGCGACCGCCCCGCGTTCTGACCACACTTGTCCGCACCCGGTGCAGTGCGCGAAGGGCTGCCGGCCTTCGCCATCGTGGATGTCGATTGCACCACCGCAATCGTGGCGCTGCTCCAGCGTGCGGCGCTGCGCGGCGATGTCGAGGGCCCGCTCCACCCGCCGCGGCCGCGCCCGCCGCGACCGCGACGATGCGCCGCTCCTCCCTCTCCGGGAGCGCCGTGAACGGGCCCGGGGCGTGGGTGATGCGGGTGAGGAGCCACAGCGCGGCGTACGGGGCCGTGCGGCGGCCCGTGTACCGCCACCGACGCGGGTCGAGCGCGTCCCCCCGAGCGAGCACGTCCCGGCGGGCCCGGTCGCCGGCCGGCCACCCACGCGGCGCGTAGCTCATGGGCGAGCGCTGGACGACGGCCGCGGTCTGGTCTGCGGTCTCGACGAGGGCGGCCTCGACTCCGCGCATGGTGTCGAGGATGTGGAGGCGGACGGGCGCCGGCCGCTCTCCGAGCTAGTCGGAGGAACGTTCCAGCAAGCGGAGGTGCGCGGCCTGGTGGCGGTCGTACTCCAGCTGCTCGGCGTCGGCCTGGTCGAGGCGAGCGAGGTAGCCGTGAAGGCCGAGGCCGAACGCGCCGATCTGCGAGGGCTGTCCGAAGGCTTCGTGGAAGTCGTGCCCAGTGGAGGGCGATGGTGCGGAGGTGGGTGGCGCAGGCGAGGGCTATGCCTGCACCCAGGCCCGCCATGAACCAGCCGAGGCTGTTCAACGTCGCCTCCTTGCGGACCCGCGGCGACTGCCAGGCGGGCCGTTCACGGTGGCGGGCGGGCTCTCCGTGGCCCCCGGCGAGTCGCCTCGCGCATCGTCTGGAACGCGCGCGCGACCTGCTCCAGCGCCGGGAGGGCGGCCTCCGCGTACGCGCGCCCGAACGCGGTCATGGCGTCCTGGAGCTCACGAATTCGGTCTGTGAGGGCGCGGGTGAACTCGGATTCGTCGTAGATCACGACGTTCGTGAGGCCGTGGAGAAGCTGCCATGCGTCGTTGTCGTCGAGGATCTCAACGCCGGGTCCGCTGTCAGTACCGGGTGCTCTCATGAAAGCGGCGGGGAGCTGCAGATGAGGGGGCACCGTGCGCGGGAACAAGGGATACAACGGCACCAATCGCACCGAACAGGACTGGCACCGGGCGCAGCGTGCGGTGGCTGCGGAGGCCTCCCGGTGAGCCCGCGCCGGCGCCGGCGCAAGAGCGACGAAGACCTGCTCGTCGCACTCGGCATGCTCGTCGTGGCCGGGTTGGCGCTGATGAAGGTCGGACGGTGGATGTGGGCGCACTGGTGGGTGCTGATCGTGCTCGGACTCCTTGCTCTGCTCGTGCTCGCGGCCTTCATCTACCGGCAGGTTGACCAGATGCGCTCTGCGCGACTGAGGGTCGAGGGCCTGACGTACTCGCTCGGACAGCTGGACGCGATGCACCACACGGCTTTCGAGGTCGCCGTGCGCGATCTGCTCGCCCGGGACGGATCACGCGACGCACTGCGCTGCGGCGGCCGAGGCGACCTCGGTGCCGATGTGAAGGGCCATGACCCTCAGGGCCGGTACTGGGTGATCCAGTGCAAGCACCGCAGGAAAGGGCCCGCCGGCGCGGCCGTCGGCACTCCGGAACTGCAGACGCTCAACGGCACCGGCCGACCCGTGCACGGCGGCGACGTCGTCGTGATGGTGACCAACGGAAAGATCTCGCAGCCTGCCCGCGAACTCGCCCGGCAGCAGCATCTGCACCTGGTCGACCGGCAACTCCTGCAGCAATGGGCCAGCGGCCGTCGACCGCTGTGGGAAATCCTGCCGTCCATCCCTCCACCCCGGAAACCACCACACGCGCGGTAGTCCACGCTTCCCGGCACTGCGCACGACAAAGGGCCCCGCCGGATGGGCAGACTCCAGGGAGCGTCGCAACACGTGATCCCTACCCTTCAGCCCATTCAGAGCAGGCGGAGTTGGCCGGTGATCAGCATCGCGGTGTCGATACGTGCGCCCACTACCTGTGCACGAACAGCGACTTCCTGCACTACGACCAGGCCCTCGCAGCCGGCTGGCCCATCACCACCGGGATCATTGAGGGAGCAGCCAGGCACCTGTATCGCCGACAGACTCGACATTGGCGGCGCCCGCTGGGCCCTCGGCGGAGCCGAAGCCGTCCTTAAACTCCGAGCCGTAACCGCCAACGGCGACCTCAATGCCCGCTGGGAACACCATCCCGCCGCCGAACACCAGCGGATCTATCTGGCCAGTGGCCAGGCCACGTTACGTCCTTTCCGCCCGATTACGAGTTGCCGGAGCGGACGATGATCGCCAAGCAGTCGTCACACCACCTCTCCCCAGGAACACCCAGGTCGAGCGGCACGTCGCGCTTCGGCGCAGTCAGCGCAATGCCCTCGTCGTCACTGCACGCAATAGCATGGAAGTCACAGTCGCCGTCACACTCGGCGCCATCACCAGAGGCATGCCAGAGCACCACATCCGGCACACCATCAGTCCCACGCATACGCTCCGCAACGGCCAGCATGAATTCCTCCTCAGCGACGGAACTAGCACACGGCCATTCTGTCGCCAACGGGGTATCACCACTGGTCACTTCAGAGGGGCCACACCCATTTCGGACTGTCCCTGCCGCATCAGACTATCGAGAGCGGACGCCTACCCGGCGTCATCGCCCGCACCGCGCCCCCATCCTCCTGGTAGCAGAAACACACCGTGAGCAAGTGAGCCGCCCTTGCCCTCCCTCGACGCTGAAGCCATTGCGCATAATCGGGAGCGATGCGGCCAGAGTGAGCGGGGCTGCCCCCGCGGGCCGGTAGTCGTCGTGCGGCACATACCGGCCGATCTCCGCGGAGAGCTCTCGCCCAGTGCCTCGACCGTCACTGCCTCTGCCCCGCCGAGGGGACGGCGAGACGGGCCCTTGCCGTCTGGACAGACATGCCGCGAGTACGACGGTCGAGGGGTAATGGCCGCACGGATTGCCCGGGCTACCGGCGGCGCCACCGGCCTCCCTGAGGGGACCCGATCTGGCTCGGGGCCAGCGGCCACGCCATATACGAGAGCTGCCGCTGACCACACCGGCCTTCGCTCCCAACCGGGAGGCATACTCAATGATGATGACGACCCAGCGGATTTTCGACCTTGTTGCGGCGGCAGCGGCCAGCCCCGACGAGGACCTGGTGCTGCTCCTGCATGAGGCAAACGAGCTGTACCAGCAGGGACTGCAGGATCTGCACCGAAGTGTGGCAGCGCGCCTCGGCGGGCTGGCCACTGCGGAGCTGATGGCCGCCGCGGCCACGGCCGGTATGCCCTGTGATGCATCGCAGGACCGCGACGAGGTGATCCTGCTTCTGGCTGTGACCGAGTGGGAGATGACGCCGGCCGCCATGGCGTACGCGGAAATGGCGGAGGACGCCGCACGGCGCGGCGTGTGCTTGATCCCTGGGGATTGAGCCATGAGCACGGCCGTCCGGGAGAAACCCTGAACTGCGGACTGGTCCCCCCACCGCAACTCCTGCCATTATTTATGTTGTGGGCCGGGCGGGCCGGTCCGCTCCTGACAGAACGGCGGTTCTGCCATGGCCTCGCGCCGTGAGCCTCGTCTGGCCGACGCTGCCGAGATCGCGGCTGAACAAGGCCTGACGCCCGCGCGCATCAGCGGCCTCTACGCCGAGCGCGCGGAAAACGCGGCCGGCGTGCCGTTTCCCGAGGTTGCGGGCATGCGCGGCCGCGCCCGCCTGTGGGACCACGCGAAGGTCACCGACTGGTTCGCCCACCGCAAGCCGGCAAGGCTCCAGGAACACTCACCACCCTCCCGCGACCCGGAGGAACTGCTGAATGCGGCGGATGCCTCACGGTTCCTCGGCTACAAGAATCCCAATCAGGTCACCACCTTCGTCCGCGACCACCCGGGGTATTTCCCCGACCCGGACGTCGTCGAAGAGTTGGGTACGGCCGAGAACCCCTACCGCCGGCAGCTGTGGCGTGTGCAGACTCTGCTGGACTGGATGGCCACCCGGCCAGGCCGCGGAAGACGAACGACAAGCAAAACGGCGCCGGCCCTGCCTGACGTCCCCGTCGACGGCGATCCCGACGAGCTTCTGGGGGCAACGGCGGCGGCCTCCTTGCTGGGGTACAAGACCATCGGCTCCTTCTCCAGCAGCCTTTCCCAGGGCAACCTGCCGCTGCTGAAGACCACGGATGCAGTCGCCGAGAACGCCGGTCGCCAGAACGGGCGCCGGCGTTGGACGCGCCGGCGCATCCTGGAGCAGGCCGCCCTGCGCAAGTCCAGAAGGTGAAATTCAGCGGTGAGCCCTCCTAGTTCACCGCCTCCACGACGCGGCAGCCGGTTACGGGCGTTGGTCCCTTGCGGGCCGGCGGGCTGCAGCGGGATCTCCCCGCCGCCCAGGCGCAGTGCGGGCATCCCCAGGGCCTCGCGCAGCAGGTCGACGCACTTGCGGCGGATCTCGTTGGTCGACTCCGATGTGGGCGGGAAGCCGCCCTCGACCCGGCGGTGCCGCAGCGCCCCGGACTCCGCGAGCCGTACATACGGGCCGAGCGCCTCTTCCTCCAGGAGCCGCCGCAGGCTGCGTCGGGCGCCGACCGGCAGCGCGCCCCGCTCCAGCGCCCGCTCCAGCTCCCCGCGGACCATGTCCAGCTGACGCCGACGGGCCGCGCTGGCGCCCAGGTCGTCGAGGAGCTGGGCGAGCGCGCGGACTGAGAGGAACGTCGACGTCTGCACGCCGCGATTGTCGCGCACCGGGCCGGGCCGGACCCGGGGGACGGTCGAGTTCCTGGACTTTCTGGACCCCCCAGTATGCGCGCACGCGTACGCGCGAGCCGTCCGACCGAGGGTGTGTGTCAGCCCGCAGGAGGGTCTCCGTTCGTGCCGGACCCCAGGAGCAGGTACACCAGGGTCACCACACCGACGGCGACGAGCACGGCGACGCCGACGTCCGGGTGCCTGTACGCGATGTACGCCGTGGCCGCACCGAGAAGGAAGAGTACAAGGACACGCAGGTCGAGGGGACCGTTCACCGGGTCACCGCCGAGCTGACCGAGGGGGTCATGATGACGCCGGCCGCGGCGAGCTCCCGGGCCCGCTGCCGGACCTTGCTCAGGCGCCGTTCGACGGACTTCCGGGTGGTCCCGAGTTGTTGCGCGATCCTCTCCTGTGTAGCCCCGGTGTTGAGCATGGCCGTGCACACCGCCCGCTCCTCCATCGAGGACCCCTCCAGGATGATGTCCAGGGTCTCCTGCAGCACGAACTGGCTCTCCGGACCTGGCACGGGCTCGTACCCCCATTCATCAGAAAAGGGGTCGTCGTCGACCGGAACCCTGTCGGGTCCGAGGATCTCCCGCATCCGCTGCCGGTGGCCGCCGGCCCACTGCCGGTAGGCGTCCCGGTAGACGTGCAGGGCAAGGTGCAGGAAAAAGGTGTTCAGGCTCCGACCGCCGTCCGGCTTCCAGTCCTGCAGGCAGTCCGACATGAAGCGAGGGACAGCCCGGCTCAGGCAGTCGATGACGATGTCTTGCCGGACGTCATCCCGCCGCATCATCTCTTCGACCTCGGTGTAGGGCGCGGGGAAGTAGATCCGGCGCTCACGGCAGCGCTCGATGATCGTGCCGTCCCTCATCCAGGCCCGTAGCACCTTCCAGCCGTACAACCAGAAGCGGTCCCGGAGCATGTCAAAGCGAGCGCCCTTGAACCCGTCCGCCTGCAGTTGCTCGAACAGTTCCCCGTCAGCGGCCCGCTGAGCGGCGGCCCGCTCTTCGTCGGCCCGGCGGGGGGAGGCGACAGACGCGGGCGCGGTGAGCGCCGGGGTGACGTTGGTGGACACAGGCAACACTCCATCTCGTACTGAGAAGTCTTAGTGCACCCCTGTACGTGTGAACGTCAGCTTCATCCCCCTCGAAAGGTGAAATGCGTTTTCGTAGCACTACGTCGCGGCAAACCGTCTGCTTGCAGCCCGCATCCCCCGGCCTCGCTCGACGACCTCGCACGCCTTCCGGAGGAGGCCGGGCACTGGCCCCCGGCCACACCCCCGCACTGCGGTCCGACAGCTGTGGATAACTCTTCCTGCACGGCGACTTGAGGGTGCTGGGAGATACTCGGTGCGCCTACCCGGCCTGGGAGTCCTAGCTCAGACACCAGCTGCAAAGTAGGTCGCGGGTAGCCGACCGCGCCCGTACAGCACCCCTCGCCCGCCACCGTCATGCGGATTCCGCGAGTACGACGAGCAGGGCGCCACGGCGGTGAGCACGTGATCATCCGGCTGCTTTGCGGCTGGTATCTGAGCTAGGACTCCAGAGCGATGATGGCGGGGCCGCAACCGGCGACAGGCCCGGACCGTCCTGAGAGTGTGTGAGAGCACAACTGCCCCGACGCCGGACGGAGCGGCGCGGGCTGCGCCTGTGGCCGGTCGGCACCGTCTTGGTCCTGACCTTCACCACCGCGCTCCTGGTGGCCGCCGCGGTGTTCTCCGCGGGGTGGGACCTGCTCGGCGCCCGGGGGCTCAAGACCGAGCACCGTATCGACTCCCAGACGCTGTTCGACCTGGTGAAGCTGTCCTTTGGGGTGGTCGCAGGGGCCGGTGCCCTGGTCGCCCTGGTGGTGGCATACCGGCGTCAGCGGGTCGACGAGGACGGCGCCTTACGCGAGGCCACCCGCCTGCACACCGAACGCTTCACCAGCGCCGTTGCCCAGCTCGGCGAGGACTCCCCCGCCGTGCGCCTGGGCGGGGTGCATGCCCTGGCCGGCCTCGCCGACGACGCCCCCACCCGCGAACTACGCCAGACCTGCATCGACGTTCTGTGCGCCTACCTGCGCCTGCCCTACACAGCGGAGACCGACTTGCCGTCGGGCGACACAGCTGCCCGGCACGCCTACCGCGCCCTGCGGGAGGTCCGGCACACCGTCATCCGCCTCATCCGCGACCATCTGCGCCTGCCCCCCGAGCACCCGCACTCCTGGCAGGGCCACGACCTCGACCTCACCGACGTCACGTTCGACGGCGGCGACCTCTCCGGGGCGGTGTTCTCCGGCGGCACGGTCAACTTCGACGGGGCGACAGGCGAAGCGCCCTTAGGTCTGCCGACGAGCGAACCCCCGGCCTGGTTGTTACTGCCCCCAGCGTGGTCCAACTGACATGGCTACGTGACGGAGACGAGCATGTGATCATCGCCGTCCTCGACGACCTGCCGCGCTCCGCGGACGCGAACGCCGACCTCCTCGCCGACGCCCTGTACGTCCGGTCCCTGGCCGACCGGCTGGTGCGGGAGGCCGTCGTCGTCGAGTGCGAGCGCGGCGCCAGCTGGGCCGCCATCGCCGAGATGACCGGCGTCTCCCGCCAGGCCGCCCATGAACGCTGGTCGCCCGCCGTCGAGGGCTGGGCCCTGATGGGCCGCAAGCGCACCGGCATCGGCGCGGGCACCCCCTCCGCCGAACTCGCCGCGAACCTGGACGAGTGGTTCGCCGAACTCGACCACGAGGGCCGCACCGACGCGATCACCGCCACCCTGCCCTCCTACGCCGACCCCGCAGCCCGCACCGCCGCGCAGGAAAAACGCGAGCAGGCCGCCCAACTCCGCGAACAGCAAGAGAGCTTGCGGCAGGCAGCCGACGAGGCTTACCAGGCGAGCATGGCAGCCGTCGGCACCGCCGACGCCGACCACAAGCGCGCCGCATGGGCCACCGCCCTGCTCGCCCGCGCCAGCGCCTACGACCAACTCGCCGCCGCTGAAGCCCCCCTGGGCCGCGAGCACAAGCGCACCGCCGGAACCCACCGCTCCCTCGCCCACGACCTCCTCAGCGGCAAGCCCCTCGACCCCACACCCAAGGAGAACCACCGATGACCTTCGACCCCCTGCAGACGACGCCGGGCCCCGGCACGCTCATCGCCCCGTGGCACCTGCCCGCCGAGCAGCAGACCGACCTCCCCGCCGCCCCCGGCCCCGGCGAGCTGGCCCAGGTCCTGCGCCGCGTGCTGCCCGCCATGACCTCGCCGACGGTGCGGACCCTGCTGCGGCACGCCGCCGACCAAGACGAGGCCGGCGACCACACCGCGGCGCAGAAAACCGTGCGCCGGGGCGGCTGGGAGTGGAGCCAGGAGCTCGTCCTCACTGACTCTGTTGCGGAATCCCCGGCGGGAACAAGAGGTCCAGAACCGCGTCGTGCTCCTGGTACAACACCCGCCCCGCACCGGATAGTTGTGTGGCTGCCATGGAGGCGCTGGCATCGGATGGCGCGATGTCATATTCGGCGTCTGTCGAGCGGATGAGAGTCGTGTCCATGGCGATGAGGTCCGCTCCGTAGGTGTGCTGCACCACGGCGGCGATCTGGAATCCGGCCGTGTCCAGGTCTCCTGCGTAGCGCAGGTGCAGGCCTTGGTCGACGGCCAGTTGCAGCAAGGCGTGGTCGACGGCTCGGAGCTGGCCGCTGGTGCAGGCCATGGGGTGAGGGCTGGCGCGTTCCATCGCTGCTTCGAGGACGGAGGGGTTCTCGATAACGGTGAGGGTCTGGGGTTCCAGGTGTGGCGGAGTGCGGGTGAGGTCGAGGAGGTTGAGGGGCACGGGGGTGGTGGCGTCGTTGAGGCGGCGGTCGATGGGGCCGTCGCCGATGGCCTTCACCTGGTGGAGCAAAACGGTGGCGGAGAGCCGGTCGGCGAGGATGCCGTACTCAGCGAGCAGGGCACGGATGTGGTCGGGGCGGGTGGGCTCAAGGCGGTCGGCCAGTTCGGCGACAGCCGTGATGAGACGCTGTCCGGGCAGTGTGGTGGCGTCGAAGTAGTGGGGGTCACCGGCGTGGTCGTGGGCGAGTTTAGGCAGGGCTCGCGGCGGCTGGTGGGGCAGGCAGCCAGTGAGGGAGGCGAGGGCATCGATGAGGCGACGGATCTCGGGAGCCGTTGCGGAGTCGATGCTCTGCGAGAGGATCCGGGCGCGCAGTCGGGGCAGGTGCGGCAGCCGACGTGCGGCGTAGTCGGAGAGTTCCTGGCGCAGGGCGGTGCGGGTGAGTTGGCCGTTCTTGCGGTTGATGACGGCACGGCCGAGGGCCTGTTCGACCAGTGGCTGCAGCGCCTGCGGGGGCAGGCTCACGGCAGTCAGTAGGAGACGGAGCGGGACCTTGGTTCCGCGGGCGGTGTGGGGGACGTTGGTGTAGCCGCGGCGGCGCTGGGCGGGGGTGTCGAGCCAGGAGCGCAGGGCGGCCGTCGCGCCCGCTGGTAGGTCGGGAACGGTGACGGTGGCGATGGCGATGGGGTCGGTGCCGGCGGCGAGGCGGTCGTGGACGACTTGCCACAGCGGGACGAGATCCGGGTCGCCGGCCAGGCGGAACGGATCGGCGGTCACGGCGTGTCCTGGGGCGGGGTGAAGGTCAGGTCAAGGGTAAGGGGCTCGGGTTCGCCGTGCCCGTTCCACAGCCAGGGCACGGTGACGCGGCGACGTCCGGCGGTGTGGACCTGATGGACCATGGCCCGCCGGGTCTCTCGTTTGATCAGCGGGGTCATGAAGGGGGCGGTGGCCAGGACGTCGAAGTCCCAGGAGCGCAGCAGGGCCAGGATCTGGCGGAGGTTGGTGTCGTCGAAGGCTGCGTCGATTTCGTCGATGGACAGCAGGCGCGGTCCGTTGTAGTCGCGGGTGGAGTACATCGACCAGGCGGCGGCGAGCAGCGGCAGCATGGTGGCCAGGCGCCGCTCGCCGGTGGACAGGGCTTCCAGCGGGTTGGAGCGGGCGGTGACTTCGCGGAATTTCTCCTTGCCGGCGGCTTCGAAGGAGGCGTGGGTGACGCTGATCGTCCAGTCGTACCAGCGGCGGTAGTCGAAGGTGTGGGCGACGCGTTCGGCCCAGGGTTCGCCTGCCTTCTCGTTCATGCGGTCCCGCAGCACCTCATACATGCGCTCGAACGTCTCGTCGGACGGGGGCTGGATGATGAGGTCGACCATGCGCTGGGCTTCTGGGTCTGCGCGGACTTCCCAGACGACTTGGACGCCGACCTGGGCGACCCCGGTGCGCACCTCCTTGAGGGTGGCGCGGATCTTGGTAACCAGTTCGGTGGCGGCTTCCCGGCGCAGTTGGATGTCGCGCTGCAGGCGGGTGAACATGCTGGTCTTGAGGACTTGTTTGATGTCGGCGCGCAGGTCGCCCTCGATCTGGGCGGCGGTTGCGTGCAGGTCCTGCAGCGCGGTGGAGACGTCTTCGCCGCGCAGGGCGGCGGGGTCGGCGACGACGGCGCGCCGCCACGGGGCGTCTTCGATGCTGATCAGGGTGACCTGTCGGTCGAATCCGGCCAAGCCGGCGCTTGCGGTGCGGGCGGTGTTCTCCAGCGTGGTCAGGTCGCGGTCGCGCTGGCGGGTCAGCACGGTGAGGCGGTCGGTTCCGCCGGGGGCGTCGGTCAGGAGGCGTCGGGCCCAGGCGAGGCCGGCGGTGACGTGGGCGGGGCGGCCTCGGGTGTCGGCGGGCAGGTCGTCTGGAAATGCGGTCAGCCGCTCATCAACGAGGCGGCTGAGCATGCTCAGACAGGCTTCGCGCTTGTTCTCGGCAGCGGCTTTCAGGGGTTCGGTGCGGTCCAGGACGCTCTGGGCGACGGCCGCGCGGGTGTCGGCGTCCTGACGGCGTGTGCGGACCTGTTCGGCGTGGGACTCGGCCTGGGTGAGGGCAGCGGCGGTTTCGTCGCGGCGGGCGAGGAGGTCCTGGTACTCGGCTCCGTACAGGGCGCGCACCTCCTGGGCTGAGGAGGCTGCCTGTTCGGCGTCCTGCTGAGCTTGTGCGGCGTCCTGTTGGGCGCGGGTGTGGCGCCGCCTGAGTTCGACAGCGCGGCTGCGGTCGGTGTCGGCGTGGGCCAGCAGGTCGGTGACGCGCTGGGCCGCCGAGGCCCAGGCGTGGAGGTGTCCGATGAGGAGGTTGACGGCCTGGCTTCGGCGCTCAAGATGGGCGGGTTCGGTGCGGAGCATGCCGCCGGTGGGCAGGGTGGCCGCGGAGTTCAGGGCGCGCAAGGCGTCGCCGACTGCTTTGCCTGCCTTTTCGTAGCGGGCGGTGGCCTTCAGGACGTCGGCGCGGGCCCGGTTCAGGTCCTGGTGGGTGGTGTCTTCGGTCTGCTGGGCCTGGCGTACGGCGTCAATGGCCGTGCAGGGGAAGGCGCTGTGGTCGGCGTCGGCGGCGCGCTGGTCGGCCAGGGCCTGGTCGCGGGCCTGTGCGCTGGTCTGCGCGATGATCTGCTGCTCAGCAGCGGTGGTGGCGGCCTCTTGTACGGCCTCGTCAGCCTGGGCCTCGGCGTCGCGGGCCTGTCGCAGGAGCGCAGCGGCGGCATCGAGGGTGGCGGCACGGGCAGTGGCGGCTGCCTCCAGCGCGGTCAGTGTCCGCTCCAGCGTCCGGTCGGCATCGGCCAGGGCGGCAGTGGTGTCCTGGCGTACTTGCTGGGTGCGGGTGTGCTGGCGGTTGGCGTGAGCGCGGGCTTCCTGCAACTGGGTATCGGGCGGGAGGCTGTCGCGTTCGTCGGCCGCGGTCTCGAGGTCGTCAAGACACCGGGCCAGGTGCTGTTCGGCCGTGCGCAGGGTGTGCCGGGCTGTGGCCAGGTCGTGTTCGAGGCGGTTCACACGCTGTTGGCGGGCTCGTTCGCGGGCGGTGCGGCCGATGAACGCGGCAACGTAGCCGCTGGGGGCGCTGGCGGTCAGGACACCGTGAGCCAGCCGGCCCGGCGCTGCCGGCCGGCCGGGGGTGTCCAGGGG
Source organism: Streptomyces sp. NPDC036815 (assembly GCF_055609205.1). NCBI lineage: Bacteria > Bacillati > Actinomycetota > Actinomycetes > Kitasatosporales > Streptomycetaceae > Streptomyces > Streptomyces sp. NPDC036815. Next base: position 12,202 of record NZ_JBVJPW010000011.1, read on the forward strand.
GACGGCAGCAAGGAGGCGGCGAACGTGGGCGGCGTCGATGGCGGGCGCATCGTCGACGATCAGTACGTCGGCCAGGCTGCGGCCTGCGGCTGCGGCGGTGGGGGTGAAGGTGAGATCGCCGTCGCCCAGGTGGCCGTCGGGGGTGACCAGGGCGTCGAGGAGGCCGGCGACCAGGAGTGCTCCCTCCAGGAGATCGGCTTCGGCTGCGGGCAGGTGGGGGGCGAAGTCGACCAGGGCCCACAGCGGGACGCCGTCGTGCGGGCTGCGGGTACGCCAGGGTGGCGGGGCGGGGACCGGGGCTGCTTGCTGGGCCTGCTGCAGGTCGCCGGTGAGGTCTTCGACGGTGACGGCTGCAGCATCCACCGCGCGGCGGGCGGTGTCGGTGTCCTGCTGCAGGCGTTGGGCGGCCTGGGCGTGGGCGCGGGCCGCCGCGAGGGCGAGTGTGGAGTGGTTGAGGGCGCCGAGTTCGGCCGCGGATACGTCAGCAGGGGGCAGCTCGAGTGCATCGGCGTGCAGGTGGATCAGGTTGTCGCGCCAGGTGCGGAGGGTGCCGAGCCAGGTGCGGGCGGCTTGGAGGCGGGCGGTGTCCGCCTCGGTGAGGGCGTATTCGGCCTCCTTGAGCGCCAGCTGGGCGTCGGTGTGGGCCTGTTGATGGGTCTGCTGGGCCTGGGTGCGGGCGTGGGTGTCGGCATGGGTCTGCGCGTGTGCCTGCTGCAGGGTCTGCTCGTGCACGGCACTCGCCTGCTCGGTGGCGGCATGGGCTGTGCTCTGCCGGCCGCGGGCTTGATCGAGAGCAGTGGCGGCGGCCTGGGAATGTGCGGCGTCCGCGGCCGCGGTCTGTTGGTGTCCGGGGACGTCGATGCGCCTGCGTGCCTGGTCGGCTGCCGTATCGAGCCAAGCGGTCAGCTGTGTGGTGTCCATGCGGTCATTGGTCTCGTCCCCGCCCGGTAGCGGGGTGGGGAGCGGGCCGAGCTGGCGCGCGGCCTGCTGCCAGGTGTGCAGCTCGGCGTGGAGGTTCTGTTCGGCGTGCCGACGCTGGTTGGTGGCCTCGCCGGCGGCGTCGCGGTGCGCGGTTTCGGTGTCCTCGGCGGCACGTTGTTCGTCGGCGGCGGTGTGCTGAGTGTCCTGGGTGTGCTGGTACGCGGTCAGGGCCCGGTCCACGGCCTGGATCTGCCGCTGGTGGTCTTCGGCCCAGGCCAGCGGGTGGCTGCACAGCCATTGCGGGTCTGCGGTGGCCTCGGTGCCGCTGTGCGCGTCGGCGAGCGCGGCGGAGGCGTCCAGGAGGTTCTCCACGGCGGCCTGTGCGCCCAGATCGCCGGCGCCGGCCCGCAGGTCGGTGGCGATCCGGGTGAGCTGGGCTTGGGCGGCGGCGGCATCCTGACGGCTGTCGGCGGCCTTGGCTTCGCCTTGCTCGGCGTCGTCGCCGGCATCCCGGGCGCGTCCGGCGGCGGCGTCGGCCTGGCCGGCCAGGTCGCGGGCCCGGTCCTCGAGGTGCGGCAGGTCGGCCCCTGCATGGTCGCCCAGCAGCGTCTGGTCCGCGGACAGCCGTCCCTTGATCTGCGCGATCTCGAGGAGTGCGGCGGTGTGGTCCTGGCCTGCCTCGCGCGAGGTGAGCTGGGCCTGGTGCAGGTCGTCGGTGGCCTTCTTCAGGTCGCGGGCCTGGTCGTCGAACTCGGTGTTGGCGGCGGTCAGGGCGGCCGCTTCGGTCTGGGCCACAGTGCGCAGATAGCGGCGGTAGCTGCGGTCGGTGCCCTCCAGCAGCTTGGCTTCCTTGCGGGTGCGCTCCAGCTTGGTCTCGAGCTCGGCGATGCGTTCCATCGCCTCGGCGACCTGGGTGAGGTTGTCGGCGTCCAGGGCGGGCAGGGCGTCGGTGAGGACTTGCCGCATCCGGTTCGGGGAGATGGCCTCGGCGGTGCGAACACTGCGCAGGCTGCGCAGGACGGCGAGGAGTGCTTCGAACTGGACCTCGTTGAGCGGGGTGAACAGGTGGGTGCGCACGGCGTTGCGGTAGGAGCGCTCGTCTTGCGCGGTGAGGTGGGTCAGGGAGCCGCGCAGAGCCTTGGCATCGGTGAACAACTGCCCCTGGCAGGCAGCAAGTTGTTCGGCGAGCGCGTCGAGGCGGACGGGTTCGCGGTCATGTTCGAGGAGCAGGTCGCTGCCCACCCGGCCGGGGGCGAGGAAGAAGGCCCGCTCCAGGCGGCCGGAGATGGCCCGCAGCCACAGGCCGGTGGTCACATAGCGGGTGCTGCCGTCGCTGGGATCACACAAGCCGTACTCGAGCCACCAGATGCCGGTGCGGTCTTCGCGGTCGTTGAAGTCGGTGTGGCGGCTGGTGAGGGTGCCGGCGGCTTTCCCGGATACGGACAGGGCAGTTTGTGAGGTGTCGGCGTCCAGCAGAACGGTGATCAGCATGGCTGCGGTGAGGGACTTGCCGGATCCGTTGGGGCCGACCAGGGCGAGCCAGCCGTCTTGGAAGTACAGCTGTTCGCTGCTCCAGGCCCAGGAGTTGACGATGCCGGCGCGGGTGGGCTGCCACCGGCCTTTGGCGCCGGGCACGCCCAGCGTCTGGTTGTGAGCGGAGCTCAGGCTCAGGTACGGGGCGGGGTGTTCGGTGGGCCTCATCCGTCAACGTCTCCTTGGTTCACCGCAGGCTGGGTGTCGAGGGCGGGATCCGTGCTCTGCGCCGACTGGAAGAGCGGGAGGCCGTCGGCTGCCGGCGCGGGATCAGTCTCGGGTGACGCGGCAGGGGGCGGGGCGGGCTGGCGCACCCGCACGCGCCACAGATGCACCCCGGCTGTCGGCTGCCATCGATCCGGGGTATCGGGGACGGCAGTGAGCAGGCGGACGCTGGTCAGTTCGGCGGCTGCGGCACGGGCCAGCAAGGGCAGGCGCTCGTAGGCGGCGGCCCAGCGGGGCTGGCGGGCGCGGATGTCGGCGAACAGAGCGGTGATTTCGTCGATCTCCAGCAACGCTGTGGGGTCGTCGCGCGCGGGGAGGGCGGCGAGTAGGGCGAGGGCGGCCTGGCGTTCGGTGCGGCGGCCGTTGGGGAAGTCGAGGCTGCCGGCCTGGCCGCTGGGGTCGGTGATCTCCCACCAGTTGCGGCGCACGGTCGCCGTAAGGCCCAGGGCGGCGGCGACGTTGAGGGCGCGTTCGCGTCCGGTGAGGGTGTGCAGGTAGGGGGTGGTGTCGGGGGCGTCGTCCAGGGGGTCGGTGGCGGGGTCGTCGACGAGGCGGCGGATTGCTTTCAGGCGCCGCTGCTGGAGGCTGGGAGCATCTGCCGGGGTGTCGGTGGTGTGGTCCAGGAGGGACTCGGCGGACAGCGCCGGGGCGTGCTGGTCGGGGGGCAGGTTGTCGAGTTGCAGGAGGGTGGGCGGCAGGGAGGAGAACTTGGTGGCGAGCCGGTCGCGGGAGGCAGTGATGATCAGGTCGCCGTCCTCATCGGCCAGGGTGCGGTCGAGGTCGGCGTCGACGGTGATGAAGCCTTCGGCGACGAGGATCTTCAGCGCGTCGCCCAGGCTTTGGCGGTTGCGGCGTGCCTGCTGTTTGGTGACGTCCTTGGCGGCGACGACCGGGAAGCGGGGCAGGTGGCCGGTGTCGGCTTCGGCGGCGCAGACCTGGGCGATGGCCTGGAGCAGTTCCCGTACGCTCATGCGCGGGCGGCGCCACAGCTGTTCGCAGGCCAGGCAGATGAGGACCATTACCAGGGAGCCGGCCAGCGGCTGGCGGTCGCGGACCAGGCGCGGGCCGCGGTCGGCGGGGACGTCACTGCGGCGTTTGTGCAGGCAGATGAGGTCGGCGACTTCGTGGACGCCCACGGTCCAGTTCAGCTCGGTGCGGAAGAAGTCGGTCAGCTCCTGATGGCCTTTCAGGGCAGCCCGGTAGTGCTCGGGGTCGCCCTCTGCGGTGAGGCGTCCGCGCGCCATCAGAATGCGGGCGCTCTCGCTGAGGTCGGCATCCAGCAGTTCACTCATGCCACGCTCCATTGCTGCTCAGCGGCCGGGGCGGGCAGGGAGGGCTGCTGCTCTTGGGGGGTGACGGCGATCCGCAAGTCGGGTCCGCTCAGGCGGCCTTCGGCCAGTTCGACGGTGACGGTGGTATCCGGCCGGCCGGGGCGCACGCTCACCGCGAGGCCCGCCTCGTCGATGGCGGCGTGCCCCACGCCGTCGATGGGCCGGTAGTGGGACAGGGCGACCTCGATGGCGTTCAGCAGCAGCACGGCTGCCTCCCAAGGAAGTTGGTCGAGATGATCGAGGCCGACTTCGCCGTCGGTGGCGAGCAGCGCGGCGAGGTGGCGGCGGCGCAGGGCCGCGGCCTGGGCCTGCGCGTGGGCGGCGGTGCGGTCGGCGGAGGTGTCGGGGACCTTGCGGGGCCGTCCGGTGGAGGGTCCGTGCCGTTCGTGTTCCCGCAAGGTCACCTCGACCTGGTGGCGGGTGGCTGCGGCCACGGCCACGGTTCCGTGTGCGACGTCGTCCTCGGCTGCGGGCAGCACGGCGTGCCAGGCGGGCCAGTTGCCGAACGCGGCCGCGTACACGCGGCGGGCCTCGGTGTCGTCGGGCTGTCGGTGCAGGCTGCGGGCCAGGGCCCGGAAGTCGACTCCCAGGTCGCTGCCGCGTCGGCGGGCCATGTAGCGGCGGTCGATGGCGACCAGCAGGGTGTGCACGGCTCCGCTGGCCGAGTCGATGAGGCGGTACACGGTGCCATCCGGCGTGAACCATGCGTCCAGGTCGGTCAGGCGGCGTATGCGTTCGTCGATCCAGTGCTGTTGGTCGGCCGCGTCCACCAGTCCAGCGTGCGCAGCTGCGGCTTCGACGGTGCGCGCGATGCCCTGCTCACGCAGCTCCTGCAGTGCCGCCTCGACCCGGGGCAGACCGCGGCCGTACTCGCGGGGGAATTGGCGCAGGGCCTCCACCACGCGGTCCCGGTTCTCGCTGAACACCGCGTTGTCGGTGACGTCGGCCTGCACCATCTTCGCCAGGGCGGCGTAGAAGTCGGCGGTCACCCGCTGGAGTTCGTCGATGCGGGTGCGCACGTCCTCCAGGTCTCCGGGCAGCAGACCGTGATCGCCGTCCAGGTGGTCGAGGAGGGCTCGCAGGGTGCGCTCGACGCTGTCCAGCAGGCGGCTGGGCAGTTGCAAGGCGCGCACGACGTCGACGACGGCGGTGCGCACCGCGGCTACGATGCCGCGGCCCCGGTGGGTCAGCGCCCAGGCCTCCTCGCGTGCGGACAGTCCTTGCAGGCGGCGTAGCGGGGCCGCGTAGTCGTGGAACGGTTCGGCGAACCGCCAGGCCTGCAACTGGTCCAGGCAGGCGCGCAGTTCACTCTCCGGCAGCACATCGTGATAGCCGACCACCGGCAGCTGGGCGGCAATGTCGGACAGTGTCGCCATCGGCCCCCGGGTGGACAGTTCCTCCAATGCCGCCAACAGCGCGAGATACCGCTCGCGCACCAGGTCGTCGGGCATTCCGAACACGTACCAGTCCCCCGGCACGGCCTCCTGCCACCACATCCGCGAACGCAACCGCACTCCCCTCCCCAACGGACAACGGCATCTGCACCCAAGACATTGCCCCTTGGCAAGGATGGCTTCGACTTCCTGGGCACACTCGAAAAGTTAGAGGCCGCCACTGACAATTACCGTTGTGGAAAAGGAGGTTGCGGCACTCCGCACGCGATGCCATGACCTGAATCCGCCGCCCCCTCCCCCGCCTTCCCCGCGGCCGCGGCGGGTCAGGGCATCTGGCGAGCGCACCCCCTCCCGCCCGGAACCGGCACACGAAAGGCGGCCGTGAGCTGCGGAAATTGTGCACACGGCGCCGCGTTCCGCTCTCTCTGGTGCCACGGAATTTCGTGCATACCTGCCCTGCCGAACCAATCCGAATCCAGCCAGATTCATCCAGGCGTGCACCGAGATAGGAATGCAACCGCCAAAACCAAGAATTCGACAACGCGTTCGACAATTGACCGCCGGTGCATCCCCTCGGCAAGCCGCCGGGTAGCGGAACGCGGTCACCCGCAGACGACATTGCTGGCACTGCGGATAGTGGTGCGCCCCGGCACGTACGCCCGACGGCTGTGCACCTCACGAGATGAGGTCATCGGCGGGACTCTGGCCCCTCCCCTTCTCGCGCGTGGAACATCATCTGCCCCTGCACGATCGCCGAAGAGACCTCAGTCGAATGGATCGGGAGGAGGTCCGAGCTCGGCCCGCCGACCTCGAACGCTCTTGGTCACCCATGCATCTGCGGGGTCTGGGTTTGGATCTTCTAGCGCCTGGTTCCACAGTTCGCGGAGATGCGGGCGGAGTGATCGGCCGTAACCGTCACCAACGTCGACAACCTTCTCGGGATCAAGGTCTCCCAACTCGCAGAGCGTCACCATCACTGCTTCCACGGCACGCCAGTCCGTCGGGACCGCCCCGTGCAGCATCCGCCGGACCGTTTCGCGGCTTGCCGTGCCGGCAAACTCTTCATCACGTTCCGCGATCCGGTCGCTGATCACACGCAGCGCAGGGCGCCCAGCGTCCCGGTACAGGTGAAAGAGAAGGGCGAGGAAGCGCCTTTGGGCACCTGATGGCAGCTCGGCCTCGCTCGGCATGCGAATGATCCTCGGCATCCCGCTCCCCCGAGTTGGGCCTCTACCTGCGATGCAGTCTATGACACAGGTTGCCCCAACTCGGCTTTCTGTTGGCACAGTTCGACAACGCGACGGCAGGGCTCAACCAGCTCGATCAACTGGTCTTCGCCGTGGGCGAGGCTGGTTTGTGTGACCGAACCAGCCGAGAGGGATGCCGTGGTGAACGAACCGCCCAACGATGCTCTGGCTACACCCGTGCCGCGTTCGAGAGGAACGATAGCCATCGGTGTGCTCATCGCGATCGGGGCTGTCGGGCTCGTGCTCTTCGCTCCTGTGGAACGGGCCGGACTGCTGGTGCAGCTGCTGTCCGTCCTTGCGACAGGTGCAGTAACCGTTCCGCTTCGTCAGCGCAGCGGCCGCGGCCGACCCGTTGATGAACAGACAGAAGCACCCGCACACGCGCGCAGGCCCTTTCCGTCGTCGCCTTCGGACACGCGGCCTGAAGGCCGGTCCCGTGCAGGGCATTAGCGACTCGATCGCCGAGCGGACGAACCTGGACTGCAGATCGGAGAACGGCCGGCACAGCCGGTCAGGGTTCGACGTAGGTCAGGGTCTGTGCGTCGAGGTCGAGTTCGAGGCGGCCGGCGCCATGCTTGCGCAACTGCTGCCAAGCGTCGTAACCGGTCATGATCGCCTTTCCCAGTCGGCGGCGCGTAGGAAGCTGACTTCGAGGTGGGCGGTCATGTGGTCGATGGTGGTGAGGAGTTCGTGGTCGACGTGGTGAAGGTTGTCGAAGTAGTGGTGGCGGCTGGCGTAGGAAGCAGACCAGCGCGCTGTGCCTTCCTCGATGGCGATGGCATGTTCATGCGCCGGACAGGCGTCGTGCCGGCGGTCATCAGGTCGCCTTGGGGGCGTCGGGGTGGTTGTCGAGCCAGGCCAGGCCGGCGGGGTCGAGGTGACGGCGGGCTCGGGTGATGGCGACATAGGCCAGGCGCGCCTCGTCCGGGTCGATGGGGCCGGGCACGGGGCGGCCTTCGGCATCGAGTTCGTCGGTGTCGGCAGGCGGGGTGAAGTCGGCGGCGATGCGTACCTGGGGCCATTCGCGGCCCTTGGCTTTGTGAGCGGTGGAGACGGTGACCTGGGCGTGGGTTTCGGGGACCAGGCGGTCGACCGCCTGGAGGATGGCATCGGGGCCGTGGCCGTCGACAAGGCCTACGAAGGGCTGGAGGTCGGCGCCGGCGGGGTCGAGTTCGGCGTAGTCGCGCAGTTCGTTCCAGGTGGTGAACAGCACCAGTTCGGGATGGTGGGTGCACCGTCCCTGGATGAGGTCGCGGGCGGCTTGGGCCAGGGCGCGCAGCGTGTCTCCCCCGCCGGTCAATGCGGTGGCGGTGCCCGTCTGCTGGAGGGCGAGGATTTCGGTGACGGCGCCGATGTTGGTGCGGCACAGCACCGCGCCGGTCCGGTCGGTGGACGACCCGACGGTGGTGGGAAGGTCGGTGCTTCCGGCCAGGCGGATGGGGGCGTCGGCGAGGGTGAGCCAGCGGTTGGCTTCGGCGGCCAGCGCCGGGCCGAAGCGGAAGGAGCGGGTGAGGGTGAGGTGGTCCCCGGTGAAGCCGGTCATGACGTCGCGGGCGCCGCGCCAGCCGTAGATGGCTTGGGCGGAGTCGCCGACCATGACGATCTGGCTGCGCTTTCTTTGGTCCAGGACGATCTGTTCGAGGACGGGGTTGGTGTCCTGCGCTTCGTCCAGGAGGAGGAAGTCGGCGTCGAGGACGGGTTCGGTCAGGGCCCACATTTTGAGGTAGCGGTCGTGTTCGAAGCGGATGGTTCCCGCTGCGGGGTCTTGCAGGTCGTCCCAGGCTTTCGCGGCATAGGGCAGAGCAGCTCGGCGAGTTCGGTGTGCGCAGCTTCGGCCTCGAGGCCTCGCAGGTGTGGGACGTGGTGGTGGGCGAGTTCGGTGTCGGCGGACTGGCAGTAGCGGGTCACGGTGCGCAGCACGGTGTTGGACAAGGTGGCGGGCAGAAGATCGCGACCCAGGATGCGTACCGGGGTGTTCAGGCCGAGGTCCGCTCCGATCCTCCAGCCGGGCCGGCGGGGGCTGTTAAGGCGTGCGCGGTAGCGGTGGCCGAGAGCGGCGTAGGCCAGGGAGTGCGCGGTCTTGCACTGCACAGTTGAGGGGAAGCGGGTGGCGGCGTCCTGGGCGATGGCGCGGTTGAAGGCGAGGTAGCGGCCGCGACGCTTGGGAGTTTGTTCGGCGAGGAAGGCGAGGGTGGAGGTCTTGCCGGTGCCGGCGCCGGCCTGGATGGCGAGGTGGCCTCCGCTGGTGAACGCCTCGAGGGTGGCGGCCTGTTCTGCGGTGGGGGTGAAGGTCATGGAAGAGGGTCTCCGGGAAGCCGTGGCAGACCGCGGGGGTGCGGGCATGCGGAAGGGCCTGCACCGGGCAGTGCGGGTACCGGAGTTGAAGGTGTCAGCCGGTCCGTCCGCTTCCGGGGCGTGTCGCGTCGAGTGCCTTCGCAAGGGTGACGAAATGGGAACACCTGGACCGCGCCCGTACAGGTCAGCGATGCCGGGGTTCCGATCGGGTGAGGGTCTTCAGGGGGCCTGGCGTTCCCCGCGTGGAGGTTCGTGGCCGGTGCACAGAGGGGCGAGGAGTTCGCCCAGCGGCAGGTCGAAGGCGTGGGCAAGGGCGTGCCAGGTGGCCAGGGTGCCGATGGTGCGGCCTTGTTCGATCTCGATGAGGGTGCGCCTGGACAGGCCGCTGTGCGCGGCGAGTTCGTCGTAGCTCCAGTCGCGCTGCGCGCGCAGCCGGGCGAGGGACTGGCGCAGCGCCGTCGGGTTCCGCCGCCGAAACGGTGGGGGCCGCCACCCGCGGCTTCGATGCCGGGAAGAAAATCAACGGCCGCAAGCGCCACCTGGCCGTCGACATGCGCGGCATGCCCCTGCAGATCATGGTTGCCCCCGCGACCAACCGTGACGACCATCCCGCCCGCGACCAGATTTTCCGCCTTCGCCTGGCCCACCCTGAAGTCACCGTCGCCTGGGCCGACTCCGCCTACGGCGGCGAGCTCGTCCGGTGGTCGAAGTCGTTCCTCGGGATCACTCTGCACACCGTTCCCCGGCGCAAGGACCAGGACGGCTTTGCCGTCCTGGCGAAGCGGTGGCGAGTTGAAAGGGCCATCAGCTGGATCATGCGGGCCCGCAGAAACGTCCGAGACTACGAGCGGCTCATCTCCCACAGCGAGGCCCACCTCACCTGGACCATGATCACGCTCATGGTCCGCCGCCTCACCCGCCCACCCCGGCCCCGTGCAGCGAGCCCCACCCCGTCGAACCCGATGCCGTCGTCAAGCCCAGGCCGATCCGCCTCCGGCCCCAGCACCAGCCGCGCACCATCCGCCTGACCCCCACCGCCCTCGCCTGACCAGCCTTGAAGCCCACGCCACCATGAAGGGCCTGAGTTGTCAGTGGTGGGTCGTACCGTCCGGCAAGTGAGAGGACATCAAATAGAGGCACAGGCTCTTGAAGCGGCGATGTGCGATGCGCACCAGGCACTCGCTGTTTACGACGGAGCGTTGGAGTGGATGCTCCGCCCCGATGCGGCCCTGGAGGGGCCCCTCGCAACCGAGGTCTGGGCTTTCGACCGCACCTTTAACCATGTGCTACTGGTCAACCACCGCTGGCGCGGGTGGGTGGCACCGGGCGGCAAAGTCGATCCCGGTGAGACGCCGCGCGAGGCGGCTCGGCGAGAACTGTTCGAGGAGACCGGCGTGCAGGCGGACCTGATCGCGACCCCGGCGGCCGCTACGGTGCGCTCGTACCACCCCGCCTGGTCAGCCACCGCGGGCCTTTCCTATCTGGCAGTCGTGGACCGACGCACGTCAACTGGTGGCCGAAAGCGGTCAGCCAGCTGCCTGGCATCGCCTGGATGAGCCGTGGCAAGGCTGGTTCTCTGACGACCGTCTACGCATGAAGCAGTGCACCCTCTGGCTCGGAGACCACATCAAGCACTCCTAGGTTCATCCAAGGCTTAGAGAAGGCGCCCCCACTCACCGAACGTCACAGGTCAGGGGATTGAGCACAGCTAGTGACAGAGGAACTTGACCGATTGACGGGTGAGTTTGACCGCCTCCCGGCGCGGCCGCTGGAGCCCTACGATGACCGGCACCACCTGCCTGACTGGAGGAGAAGCGCATGGTCGGCCCGCGCTGGGTTGCAGTGTTCGTACATCCAGGGGAGAAGTCGGAGCAGTTCATCCCAGTCGCAGATGGGGATGAAGATCGCAATGCCTTGATCTTGGACCGCCGAGCTGGGCGTCTCGTGCAGGCCAGCAAGCAGCCCGGTTTCCAGTGCGTCCGCGAGGGTGCAGGCTACGAGCACAGCTTCCCGGCCCCGCCAGGTTGGACCGTCAGGTGGTGCAAGGACGGGGAGGACGACCTCGTGGACCCAGTGGTTGGCTTCATTGAGGATCCGGCGATTCACGGTGGCGTCCCGCTGGTTGCCGACCTGGAGACGTGCACCGTCCATGACCTGCGCTCGATGCTCAGGTCCCGTCCGGGCCGCCGACCGATTCTGATGCCTCCGGCCACCTGATTCGGACCGGGCGCCGTCACCAGCCAGCAGTACCGTCCAACCGTCAAGATCACTTGGCCAGTCAAGATCACCTGTCAGGGGACAATGGGCCGCGAGTTCCACCTCACAGCCTCACAGTCCACCTCGTCCACCTGGGAAAACGGCCTGTGAGCCTGACAGCCTCACAGCGTGACACCGTGCGCGGCGTGGGTCTGTCACGCTGACCTGCGACGGCGGGTGTCCGGTGACATCGATGCTGGATCGTTTGCCATCGAAGTTGGACTGCCCGGCAGCGCGGCGCGGGAAGGTGCTGCACTACGTCCAGCACAGTTTCAGGTTGCGCTGTCCAACAGAGCTCCTACAGACGCGCGTTGCTCTCCGCATTTCGCCGATAGACGTCATGTGCCGCCTGGGTGACGAACCCCGTGACGAAAGCGGCCGGGCTGCCGTAAAGCAGAAGAGGACCTACCTCGGAGATCCAGTCCCCGATGGCGAGAACAGCCACAACGTCGAGGTAGTAGAACAGGAACAGTGCCCCTTGGCCGAGCTTCGTCATCGCCCATCCCCCCTTGTGGTCACCGCTCTTTCGCCCAGGGCATGCCCGGTCCCTTTCAGTCCGACACCGCGCAGCACGGCCCGCACCGACCTGCCCAGCACTATGCCGATCTCGCGTGATCGCTACGTTCCCCAACCCCACGGCCCCGCCCCTTTGGCATCCGAGATCCTCCCTGGTCTTCCACGGGTCACCGAGCTCTAGGTTGGTCCGACTTCGATGGCAATCAGTCCAACATCGCTGTCACCGAACAGCGGGTGCGGGCCCCGTCGCATGAGCCGAAGGGGACCAGGTGGCGGGGATCGAGCGCTGGACGCCTTCGCCGCGGCGCTGAGCGTGCGCACCGTGGCGATGCGAACGTGGCCCGACGGCATCGAGTGGATGTACCCGGTGGGCACGTGGGACGAGGCGCACCTGGAGGTCGCGCTCATGCCCGGCGGCGAGGAGGTGTGGCTGCGGATGTCCACCGACCGCTCCAGCGTCGCCGTGTGGACCATCGAGCAGTAGTGGGCCTTCTCCGGGGAACTGCCCAGCGCCACGGCGCCGCCAGCCTGAGCCACGGTTCGGCCGACGCACGGACGGCGTAGGTCGGCGTGGCTCCGGCGGGCCTGGGTCGTTGAGCATCCGGCCGCCCTGGGCGGGGTACTGGCCGCCGGAGCGACGCGAGCGAGGACCGATGCCGAAGAAGCCCCACGACCCGACGTACGGGTTCGACGCGGAGACGAACACGGTCCGGGTCGATCAGCACGACCTGGCGCGGCTGCTGCTGATGTTCCGCTCGCTGATGCGCGAGACGCAGAAGCCGGGCTCGTGGGAGCACATGCACGACTACGACCTGTCCTTCGAGCGCCTCGCGGACGCGGCCGACGCCGCTGCGGAGATCGTCTACGGCAAGAAGTGGACGGGGCCTGACCTGCGGATGCGCTGCACGACCACCGAGGCGGTCTACGACTGGCCCGAGGGCGGCCCGTACGACGGGGAGGCGACGTTCACCTGGAGGGTGCCGGGCTACGGCTCACACGCCAGCGAGGACGACCAGGTCGGGCTGTACTCGAACACGGCGCTGTGCGGGTTCAGCTGGGCGAAGGACGACAGGCCGCGCCGCATGGAGGGCCTGCCGGAGTGCCCGGAGTGCCGGCGCGAGGTGCAGCTCGGTGCCGACCGCCCCCGCGGCGCCTGGTGACAACCGCCCGGCTACGCGTTGCCGCCGGGGTGACTACCGGTGGATACGGCGGTGGCTACGATCGGAAACGGCCTGACCCCGGCAGTTGCGATGCCGGGGTCAGGCCGTTGTCACAGGGTGGCTACCCGAGCCAGACGATGTTCAGGACCGTCATGCTGTTCAGGGGCCGGTTGATCCAGTAGGTGATGGAGAGCTGGCCGACGGCCGCGTAGCGGACGTCCTCGCCTTCTTCGTCGTCGGTGTCGAACTGCCGGAAGCCCCACGGGTCGGCGGCGGCCGCGGTGAGGATGTCCCACACGGTGTCCACCGCGTGCTCGGGCAGGGCGTCGAGGACCTTGGCGGCCGGGGCGGAGACGCGGACCGCGTACGGCGCCGGGCTCACCCGCGACGGCGGCGGAGCTCCGCCAGGTCGACGGCGTCGCTGTCGTCGTAGCCGGAGGCGACGAACGCGTCGACGGCCGGGGCGTGCGCGATGCGGCCCTGCCAGTCCTGGACGACCTCGTAGAGCCCGGCCAGGGAGAAGCTGCGGCGGGATTCCTCGAGGGCGGCCGACCACTCGCGCTCGAAGGCCGGCACCCACTTCTCCGCGCGCTTGTCGGCGCGCAGCTGGGCGAGGAGTTCGGCCGGTGCTCCGGGCGCGGGGGCGTAGGCGGTGACGGGTGCGTGGTCGGGCTGCGCGCTCATCTGGTCCTCCCGGCGGGTCGTCACCTCACCGTACGCGCGCCGGGTGGCCGTGGATGCGGTCATGGGCGGATCCCCTCCTACCGGGTCAGGGTGCGGGCGACGGCCTGGGCGTGCTCGCGCAGCGGCAGGTCCTGCTTGTCCCAGGTGGCCGCGATGTAGTTGAGGAGTTCGGCCGTGGCGCGCTCGGAGTCGCTCGGGTCACTGGCGAGCAGCTTGTCGGCGGCGAGGGCGACGTCGACGGCCGGGGACGGCTGCTTCAGCAGGGCGGTGTCCTCGTCGGTGGCGATGCCGATGACACCGAGGTAGCGCTGGCCGTCGCGGGTGTGGATGGTGATGTCGCCGTCGCTGGGGTAGTCCGGGGTGGCGGCGACGAAGTCGGGGTGGTTGAGGACCGCGGCCGCCAGGGCCTCGTGCAGGACGGGCTCGCCGAGCATGTCGTCGCCGTCGGAGGGGGCCGGGTCCTTCAGCGTGAGGAGCCAGGCCCGGCTGTCACCGGTGTCGGAGGTGGCGAAGACGACGTCGTAGTCGCCGGGGTTGGCGTACGCAGCGGTGAAGTGCGGGCTGCGGCGCAGCGCGTCGGCGATACGAACGCTGTCGTAGTCCGCGCGGATCAGGTGGTCCTTGTCGCGGTCGATGGGTGAGCCGAAGCTCGATAGTTGTCACCAGAAGGGCAGCCGAGTTAGCGAATGAGGCCCGTCGAGACTACTTGGTTGTCATCAACGAGGCACTCGGCTTGTCACGAACACGTATACGGTAGCTATTCAGTCACCGGAAACGAAGATCGAGACTCCGCCATTCCCGCGCGTCTATCAAGATCGGTACTCGCAAAGACCGATGCGCGCTCTCTTCTCAAGCGGCGAGAAGTTGTGTTGCCCTATCGGTGTGGCCAGCATCTTCACGAGCATTGTCGCAGTGATCGGTACGCTACTTGGCGTAGCGCTGAGCTATGTCATTCAGCGGAGGATTAGTCAGCGCGGAGAGTCGTTCGCTCGGGAGCATTTGTTCCTGCAAGAACGTATTGCCGCCTACAGCGCCTTTGCCGCCGCACTGGCCACCTATCAGCGTGGATCCCTCGACCGATGGCATCGTCAGGACGAGTCTCCGGACAGCCCCGAGGCTGTTGCGGCGCGGCTCGAATATCACCGCCTTCGTTACGTCGCACGTCAAGAACTGTTTCGGGTACGCCTCCTCGCACGCAATCCAGGCCTCGTACAGCTAGCCGAAGACGCGCTGGGTCAGGTGAAATACATCCATAGAGCAGCTGACGAGCGGGAGCGTGAATCTCGAAGTGACGCCGTCCATCAGGCTATTACGGACTTCGTGCAAGCCGCAGAGGAGCAAATCGCCCCATAGGCCAGCACGTCTCAACATAATGGATCATGCTCACTCAGAGGTTGTCCTGTAACCGGCGTGACGGTTGGGCGGGTGCGAACACAGCTCCGCCGCGTGGAATTCAAACCGGGACGTCCGCATCCGAGCATCATCTCGGCAGGTCGTACCAGGTCTGCGGGCGGGGCGGTGGCGCACTGTCATCAGCGTTAACTACTCCGGCGGCTGCGGCGTCGAAGCCGCCGGGCCAAACCGTACTGGCGTCGGCGACCGCTCCTGCCAGGCTGGCGCGTGAGGCTTCTGTCCCGGTTAGATCGGCACCGCGCAGGTCGGCCTGGTCCAGGCGCGCGCCGTTGAGGACAGCACCAGTCAAATCGGCATTGCTCAAGTCTGTCGCCCGCAGGTCAGCCTCTTCCAGCCGCGCATGCCACAAGATCGCAGCCCGCAGGTCGGCCTGGTGCAGTCGTGCACCGCGAAGGAACGACCCTGCCAGCCAGATGCCGGTTAGATCTGCGCCTCTTAGATCTGCGCTCTCAAGATTCACATCCGAGAGGTCGCTGTAATGCAGGTCGGCCTTTTCGAGATCTGCAAAAACCAGCCTCGCCCCCCGCAGGTCGGTCCGAGCCAATCCCAACACGTGCCGATTCGGCACCAGAGCTCGACGGCCGAGGACTGCCATGGCCGCCTGACGGTCGGTGCAGCGGACGGACAAGGAATCCGCTGCACGGTGCATAAGGGCAAGTTCGTGCTTGTGAGCCGGGTCCCGTGCCACCGGCCTTGCCGAGGGTGGATCGGCAGGCCCGCTGCGCTGGACAAATGCGCAGAGTACCTCTGCGATTGTCACGCGGTCGTAGGGGGAGTCGTCGGCGATACGTTCCAGCGCGAAGATCGCTCCAAGCCGCACCTCTGGGCTCGGGCTGCCCAGTTGCTCCACAGCGGCCGTGAAACGCTGAGTGATCTGGCCTTGGTTGCTGACCTGTAGTTGTCGCCAGCTGAAGAAGGCACCGATCAGCAAAGCGATTCCGGCCAGACCTTGCAGCAACGTGGTACGGATGTCATTAATAGCCTTGGCCCGACCCGAGACGGGCGTTCCTGGAACGTCCCAGCTCAGCAAGTATCTGGGGGCCATCACTGTCACGAAGGCGACCAGCAGCAGGCTGCTGCAGATCACGACCACAGTGATCGGCCGGGACAGGCCAGTAGGACGTCTACCTTGACGCCTTTGTTCGCGCAAGGGATGCCCAGGCAGGGCTCGTAGCTGCCTTCGATTCCTAGCCACCTCCCACCGATTCCGCATCGACTAACGGCGGTGGAAGGAGATTTCGCCCCATCATTTCCCTCAACATGACGATGGGGGTGCCGAGCTGGAGGTGGGCGCTGACGGCCAGATCACGGTAATCGGTCCAGGCGAAGCTCTTGCGGTCGGAGTCTGCATGCTTGCTGTGGCGGCGCGGCCGGTAGATGCGTTGGGAAGCTTCGCTCGGCCTGTAGCAGCACATCGCGGCGATCGACCAGCGCCGCCAGGACCTGCCGCGGGCCCGCACCATCGGGGTGTGCCCGCATCGATCCCAGGTGTGGGCCCAGGGCGGCGTCATCGAGAAACCGGCATCATCCGCAAAGACGATGTGGGCTCCGAACGCCGCCGCGGCGCTTCCACCTGTGGCCACACTTCCTTCTGCCACAGCTGGACCGCGGTTCGTCCCGTTCCAGTGCCTGGCGGGCCGGGAACTGCCTGGACCAGCTGTGCCGGGGCAGGCAGCAGCCGTCACACCCCAGCCATCGAGCAGAAGGTCCGAAACTTCGGGACGATCACCGTTCTGATTCGCAGCAGGGTTCACTGCTGTTCCTCCCAACCGTGTGCGGCTGGTTCTAGGGAGAGCTCCGCCTCCAGGCCGGCGAACTGCGCATCGGACAGCTTCGGACATCAGGGCGGCCCCTTGGACACCCGTAACTTGACGCCGCTCTCCCGCCACACACGCCGCCAGCGTTCTACCGACTGCTCAGTCACAGGTCCTTCGCGATCACCGACGTCTTCGCACTACGGGCAAACCGCTCCCCGGTCTCCCGCTGGCTCCCCTCACGAAACCGCCGCCGCTCGGCGGTCGGCCCACCAACCTGCGCATACCGCATAGTTCCGGCCTATCGCAGGGATCAGCACCTGTCACTACCCGACACCAAACCGAAGAGAGCGGTAGTCCATGGCTCAGGGCGGAAATCTTGACGAGACCGTCAACCTAGATCGTGGTGACAACCGGCCTGCCTATGTGACAACTATCGGCCTTCGGCTCAATGGGTGAGCCGAAGCGCGCTAGTTGTCACCGACGGTGGCTGCTGACCTGCGGTTGCAATGGCGGCAAAGCACGGTGGTTGTCACTAGGTTAGCGCGCCACTTGTCACCGAAATTGTGCGAAGCATCCTAGATGTCACCGGCTCCACCGGCCGCCCAATCTGTGTGGTGTGGCGGGGGTTGCGGCGTGCGGTTGATGGTCTCAAGTGCAACCTGTTTGCCGGACTTAGCCGCGTTAAAATACGCCAATTAGCGAATGGCGGAGGGATCCCGGTGTCGGAATAATCGATCACGAGCCCTGCGAAAAGCCTGTCTTTGAACCCCGCATGCACCCAGACCGCCGGCGCGCACACTCAATGTGTGGACGAGGGGGACAGCGACACCGATTCTCTGGTCCGTTCCTACCCTTCCCCGACGTGCCTTCCAGCCGCTGTCCGCAGATCGCCCCGCAGGTGCGTGCCCCGTGAGAGGCAGGCATTCCCTACAACACCGGCACACTCCATCCGCAGCTCGCCGTCACCTGCCGGAAGCTATTCGTCCTGGCTCTTCCACCGCCCGCCGAGGCCCGGACGGCTCTTCGGGAGCCAGCCGTGCCGGAGAACCGGTCTCCGGCACGGCTGCTGACGACACCTCCGCGATCCGATCGCCCGCAGGGCTGAGCAGCTCCAGCCCCTGGTCTGTTCAGGCTGCCGGGCTCAGGGAGCGCAGCCGGTCGGCGACGTCGTACACCGTCAGCCGCAGGCCGCGCATATCAGTGATCAGGTCCCGCCAGGCGGCGAAGTCGTCGTCGACGGCTTCGCCGGAGGCCCGGATGCAGGCGACGGCCACGCCGTAGCCGAAGTAGGCGTTGCGCGCCGGAAGCGGGCGCAGCAGCACCAGCTGCTCCAGCAGCGCGGCGGCCCGCCAGTAGGCATCGGGCTCCCCCGCGTCGAGCGCCGGCGTATTCACCTTGTGCCGGGCGACGGCGGCCACGAGAGCTGAGTAGTCCCGCACTCCCAGGTCCTTGCCGAGCAGTTCCTCCTGGCGGTCGAGGAGCCATCGGATGTCGATGTGCAGCTCCAATGTCAGGCCGCCCGCCCGGCCGTGCGCCGGGGGCCTGGGGCGTCATCGGGGAACGCGGCGTCGAAGGCCTCGGCGATGCCGGGCCTCGAGGTCACCTCGCGGAACACCTGCGTCGCCTTGTTCAGCTTGATCTGGTTCTCCTCCTCGATGGCCAGCTGCGCCAGGTACGCGCGCACGCTCTGACCGCGGGCCGCGGCGATCGCGGCGAACCGGTCCCGGGTCTCGGAGTCAACCTTCATCGTGGTGTCTGCCATACCCCGAGTATGCATCCACGGGTACCTTGACGAATACCCTTCGGGGCGGCATCTCCCGCGGCACCTACGTGGCGCGTATGAGGTGTCGGTGTCGGTGACCGCGCGGCCAGGGTCGCGTGGGCGCCGGGTTCGGCGTGGTGGACCGGCCGGGCGATGAATGCGCGGGCCGAGGCGGAGCAGAAAGACACGCACCTGCGCGAGTACCTGGAGCCCAAGCGCCTCGGACGTCGCGGCGCGCACGCGGGACAGGCTAAAGAGTGCGAGCGGTTGCGAACGAGTTGTGGGGTCGCTGCATCCGGCCGCGAGGGGATCTGGCGCCTGCCCCTCGAAACCCGCCGGGGGGACATCCAGACCGTGCTCGGCTTCATAGCGCCGACCGCCGCGACGTGGGTCGCCGAGGCCTCCCGCATCGCCGGCGTTCTTACCCGCCGCCCTGATGCCTCGAGTTCTCCCCTCCTCACGCGGTCCTGCACAGCGATGCCGTCTGGGGCCGCGGCCGCCGTCCCGGCCTGTGATTGGCAGACAGCTGGTGACGATGACGGTGGCCACGGAGAAGGGACGTGCAAGAGCCCCGGCTGGACAGGAAGGACCAGCCGGGGCGGTAGGAGACGGGGAGCGGCGCCTCTCAGCACGATCGTTCATCTCCAGGTGAGATGTGGGGCTGATGACCTAGTTGCGGCGGTGCCGTCGCCACCACACCATGCCGACCAGAACCGCAATGGCGAGAACGATGAGCACTACAAGGTCGGTTGTACTGCTGACCTCATAGACGCCGCGAGCCATGGTTAGCCCCGTGTTGTTCACCTGCTGCACCTCCGTTACTGCTGCTGGCGGGGCGGGTGCGGCAAGTGACTATCCGTCCCGGCAAGCGATCACGACGGCTGGGCTGTGATCTGCCAGCGGGCAGAGTCCCAGAGCTCCTCGAACACGTCAGAGGTCAGCTGCTCCGGATCGTGGCCTTCCCGCTCAGAGACGGGCAGTTCTGCCGTGACTCCAAACCTGCTGTTGTACTCGTCGAGGCGGTCTGTGTCGGAGGCCCGCTGCCATTCGGCCAGGGAGGCAGCTGCGATCGGGGTCAGCCCCGGACCTTCGAGCTCGATCTGCTGGGTCACCCAACCTTCGGCGTCGACCTCGAAGTAGAACCAGACATCTTCCTCGTCCCAGTAGCAGCGCATCCATGTCGTCACCAGCCCATGATGACGACATGTCCTGGTTGCTGAGCAGGGCAATGTCAGAGCCATGTTGAAGGATCACGCCATGCTGATCGCAACTGATGAGGCAGGGCGCGTGGTCAAGAGGCCTTCGAAGCCCGCGATAGGCAGGATGCTGGCCAACCTCCGGCGCGGTGATGCGCATCTGGTGCTGGAGCGCGTGGAGGAGGGCCTGAAAGGCAGCTGGTATGTCCAGGTGTTGCTGCGCGACGACAACACGTACCAACTGGAATTCCGGGACGGCGTGGCAGCCGAGCACTATCAGACGCGGACCGTCTCCCAGGAGAAGGTCTTGACCGCGATGCTCGGCTGGGCGGCCGGCAAGGCCGACTGGAAGGTCGACTTCATGTGGAACAACATCGGCTCGCAGTTCGAGGCGGATGACACTCAGCGTCAGGGCTGACACGACCCGGTGCTGACGACTGCTACGGCCCTCTTGCCGAAGGGGGTCAGCTTCATGGCCCGGCCACGTTCAGGGTCCGACGCCGTGATCAGTTCGCTCCGGGGCGCTGCCCCATCGCCTGGGCGCTGACGATGGCCGTGACCTTCGCCCCGGGATAGCGTCCCTCCAGCTCCGTGACCAGGCTCTGTACCCGGCGGGGGGTCTCCCCTGGGCTGACACCCCGCAGCACGGGAAGTCGCGGCAATTCCTCGCCACTGGACCAGGCCCCCTCGATGACCAGGTCCGGGCCGATCATCCGGGATCCCCGTTCCCGGGCCTCTTGGGCTGCCCAGTCCGGCGGCGCCGTTCTCGACACCCTCAAGGTCAGGACGTGGCCGGCGTACTGTCCCTCTCGGACCGGCTCGGGAAACACTGGCCTTGCACGGCGCGGCTCCAGCGGGTGTCCGCGGCCGATCGGCCACAGCCTGGGAGCGTGAAGCTCGCTATTGTAGGGCTGGAGATACGGCCTGCCGGTTTCTGGGTTGATGGTTTTGCGCGCCTGCTCGATCCAGCGCTCGTACTTGCGGGACGGCTGCGCGCGCTCATCCTCGGCTTCCACCAGAGGGAGGTCATAGACCTCCGAGATGGCGCGCTTCGGGGAGAGGCCCAGCTTGAGCGCGTAGTTGTACATCGCCCCGATGGTGGCGGCCCGCAACTGCACACCGTCCGTCTTCTTCTTGTGCGGTGTGGGAAGGGCCAAGGAGACCACCCAGATCGAGCTGCGGGGGAGTTCCTTGGCTGCCTCAGCCGCCTTCCTGATGCGCCGGACCAGTTCGGGGTCGTCTGTCGGTCGCCGAGCGTTGCTCCGGGTCCGAGGGGGCGGGATGTCCCGGAGGGTGCGCGCACTCCAGGTCGACCAGTTGATGTCGACCTCTATCACCCACCCCGGCCATCCGTAGAGATTCCGCAGGGTGACGCCTGTCCCGGTGAGGTCCATCTCGATCTCACCGAACCCCATCCCGAATGCCATACGGCCACTATCGCGCAAGCCCTCGTTCGGCACCGTCCCGGTCGTCCAGAGAACACCCCCGATTTTGTCGGGCAGGATCTCCCGACGATCACAACGATGCTCGTGCCATGACCAACAGCAGCTCCACTCAGACGCCCTCCGCCCAGCCCCATCAGCCCTACCCGGCTCCCATTGGCCCGGCTGCCGCGGCCCTGCTCCCTCTCCTGATCCTGCTCTTCGTCCTCGTCATCCTCATCATCGGAGCCGGCCTGCTCTACGTGACGATCGCGCACCCCTCGCTCGCGACCCCACTCACCGTCGCGGTCGCCGGCGTGACCCTCGTCGTCACGATCGCAGGTGCGATCGCTGCCTTCCTCGCCATCTCCAGGAGGTAGCTCCTCTGCGCGCAACCGGTGCACCCTCCTCGCTGGTTGTGGATGGGCAGTGCCAAGGTGTTTCCCACCTCTGTCCGCATGCCGCCCCTACAGCCAGAGCCCGGCAGTACGCTCGTTCTCCACGGTCACTAAGGGTGTGTTACGCATGGACGACGGCGCTCCGATCAACGTCGGCAGCCTCCTCAACGGGGACGACCCTATTGAGGAGGCCAGCGAAGACTTGCTTCTCTTGTTGTAGGTATCGGTGGTGTTGTCCGGGGTGATCTCGGCGGCGACGGCGTCGGCCAGGTCCTCGGCCTCGGCCAGGCGGCGGGCGGCGTCGACGCCGTGGCGCTCGGCCCACCGCTCGATGAGCACTGACGCTCGGCGGCCGCCGGATCCAGTGGCACCGGCCAGACATCGTCGAGGCTGGGGGCGGTCATCTCAGATACGGTCGTCACCGCGCAGCTCCCCTAGGTCCGTCTCGGGGTGAACGGTGGTGCTCATTCCCGGCACGGTGCCCCCGCTGAGCATCTTGATCTCCCATTCCTGTGCCTGGATGTCGATGTGGCCGTCCCGCACGAGCTCGGACCCGTCCCAGAACCAGCGGGCCAGGCCGTTCGCGGGCCTGGCGAACTCCACGATGTACGCCTCGACGTCGATGCTGGGCCACTGGTGGTCCCGTTCGGTATTCATCAGGGCCTGCAGCCGTTGCACCACGGTGTCGAGTTCTGCTTGTGCTTCGTCGTAGCTGCGATAGCGGGGCGGCGGGGTCCAACCCCGGGTGCCGACGATGACGCCGACGACCGGTCGCGGCGTGAAGGACACCACTCCAGCCTTCCTGACGAGCTGCGGCATGAGGGGCAGCACGGGTTCGGCTTCGGGCTCGAAGCAGATCCGCCACTCCCGTTCGTGCAGCCAGTCCGAACGGGTGCCCTGCGCAGGGGCTGGCTCATAGGCGACGCAGCGGTTGTACGTCCGCCGCGGCAGCGCGGCCTGCATCTTGGTGCGTTCCTCGCGGGAGACGTAGAGGACAGGCCGAGCCCTGGCGGCGATGAGCTGTTGGCGGTCGAGCACGAGCCCCCATGGTGCGTACGGGCCCCACCCGGCCCCATCGCGGAGGATCACGCGACGGGCTTCCTCGGTGACCTCGCTAACTGGTTCTAACAAAAGCGGTTGATCATGTGACTGTTGGCGTGTCGGCTCGTTGGTCTGGTTGTGGCGAAACATCAGTCGCGGCCGTGTGGATCGTGTCGGATGAACTGTGGTCGCTCATCGAGCCGTTGCTGCCCGAGCCGGGACCCAAACTGGCCCAGGGCAGACCTCGGGTGCCCGACCGGCAGGCCCTGTGCGGGATCCTGTTCGTGCTGCACACCGGTATCCAGTGGGAGTACCTGCCCCAGGAGCTGGGCTTCGGGTCGGGCATGACCTGCTGGCGGCGGCTGGCCGCCTGGAACGAGGCCGGCGTCTGGGACCAACTCCACGTCCTCCTGCTGGAGAAGCTGCGCTCGAAGAACCAGCTCGACTGGTCGCGGGCGGTGATCGACTCCTCGCACGTCCGGGCCGCTCGACGGGGCCCAAAAGCGGCCCCAGCCCGGTCGACCGCGCACGGCCGGGCAGCAAGCACCACCTCATCACCGACGGCCAGGGCATCCCGCTCGCGGTCACGCTGACCGGCGGAAACCGCAACGACATCACCCAGCTGCTGCCGCTGGTCGACAAGATTCCTGCCGTTGCCGGGCTGGTCGGCCGGACTCGACACCGGCCTGATGCGCTGCTGGCCGACCGCGGCTACGACCACGACATGTACCGGCGCCTGCTCTGGCAGCGCGGAATCCGCCCCGTGATCGCGAAACGAGGCGAGCCGCACGGCACAGGACTGGGCATTTTCCGCTACGTCGTCGAACGCACCATCGCCTGGCTGCACGGCTTTCGCCGCCTGCGCATCCGCTGGGAACGACGCGACGACATCCACGAAGCCTTCCTCGGACTCGCCGTCTGTCTGATCACTCACCGCCACGTTCAACGGCTTTGTTAGCGCCTTTAAGGCGTCGATGGAGGAGCGGGCGGTCTGCGAGGCGATGCTGGCCACTGGGGCGACCCAGGAGCAGATCGCGCAGCAGCTGGGGACCACGAGGAAGACGGTCGAGCGGCGCCTGGCCCGGGTCCGACGGCGTGCCCATCAGCTCGCGGCGGCCGACCTCATCGTGATCCCCTCGGTCAGCTCGGCGGTGACCCGGTGAACGGTCTGCTCGATCTGCGCATCCTCGTCCTTCTTCTCGCCGGGGCGTTCGTCGGCTACGTCGTGTATCGCCACCCCGCCCTCGGGACCGCGCTGGCGGTCAGCGTGGGGGTGGTGACGCTCCTTTACCTCTTGCTGGGTTCGGGCGGAGACGGCGGGCCCCCTCCTAGCTGAACGATGGTTACGGCATTCGCTGCCCGGTGCGGCTACCGTCGTGCGGCCGCACCTGAAGAAAATCTTTCAAAGCGCAGGTACACCGCATGGCGCCGCCGACGCTTGGAGAAAGATGCAGCAACGGTTGGGCCCGTTGGGTCTAACGGTCCCAACTGATCAGCAGAGGGCGTCGAGCCCGGCCTGCCACGGGTAGGCGTCGACGTTTCCCTGCTTGGGCTTGTGCGGGGTGAAGCCGCCCTCGCCGAGCAGCACGGTGACACCGGCCTCGCGCAGGAAGTCGACGTGTTTGCGGACGGCAGGATGCGCGGCCTGCGCATCGTTGAAGTGGGGGAGGGCGGCGATCTTGAGGCCCAGTCCGATGCCCTCGGTGATCAGACCGAGGGCCAGCGTGTCGCTGATGGCCGATGCCCACTTCGCGAGCGTGTTGTTGGTGAGCGGGGCGACGAGGATGGCGTCCGGCGCGGGCAGGACGTCGGGCTGCGAGGGGAGCTTGTACTGCCAGCGGACAGGGTGCCCGGTCAGTTCCTCCAGGGCCTCGATCTCGTCCTCGGCATCCTCGGTAAGCCACCGGTGGGCGGAGGGCGTGAGGATCAGGCAGACGTCCCAACCGGCCTTCTGGGCAGCGCGGATGGGGACGTCGAGGCGGCGGGCCGGCGGGGCGGCGCAGGCGATCAAGTACAGGGTGCGGGTCTGGGTCATCCGGGCAGTCCACAGCGATCAACGAGGCCGCGCAAGCGGCCCTCCGCGGTGGGGCTGACGCCCAGCAGGCGGAGGTCCTCGACGAGGCGTTTGGTGCGCGGGCGGCACACGACTTCCTCGGGGGCGAGTTTCTCCGCCTCGAGGAGGGTGTCGACGGCGTCCGCGCGCCGGTCGGCCTGCTTCTCGGCGATGGCACGGTCGGTGAGCAGATGGGCGCGGCGTTCACGCGGTAGTCCGGCGAGGGCGGTTGCGGAAATGCCCGCCGCGACCGCCACGGCGGCGGCGCCCTCGCTCAGTTGCACGTGGGCGGCGACGCGGTAGAGCGCGCAGTTGGTTGGCCCGAAGCTGGTCCACAGGAGGTTGTCGTCGTGTCCGAGGCGTTCGGCGTGCTCGTCGGCCTGATCGAGGAAGCCGGGCACCGCGCGGGCCAGGACGTCGGGGCGGTCGTTGTCGGCCTCGGCGGCGGTGGCCTGCGCCATGGCGGCCTTCAGGAACAGCATCCCGAGCACGGAGAGCCCCTCGGGGCCGCTGCGCATCAGCTCGTCCTGAAGGCGGCGGGCGGCGCAGGTGGCGAAGGTGACGGCGGCCGCCGCCTGGCTGTGGGCGGTCATGGCGTCCGCGAGGTGCCGGGCCGCGGACGCCTGAATGAGGGGGTCCTCGGAGCGTTCGGCGGCCGCGACCGCACGCTGGCCGGCGGTCACCGCGAGCTCGCTGGAGCCCCACTTGATGGCCGCGGCCTCGGTGAGCTCCAGCGTCAGGGAGAGCTGCCGGTACGCCTCCAGCCGGTCGTCGCCCTCGTGCCGGGCGGCGGCCCGGGTGGCCTCGACGAGCAGTTGGGGGAGCTGCGTGCCGAGCTGGGCGAAGTGTCCGGCCTGGAAGCCGGTGCGCGCGTGCCAGAGGCTGCGCTGCAGGACGACGACCGGTACGGGGTCGGTGGCGTCGTTGGCGCAGCGTCCGGTGAGGACGTCGTGGCGCTGCAGGGCGGCGCGGACCGCGTCGATCTCGCTCTCGGCGGGGCACAGCACCGCCGGGTCGTGGAGCAGGCGGTCCAGGGTGACATCGAGGCACATCGCGACCTCGGTCGCGACGGACAGGTTCGGGTCGGCCTGACGGCGGCCGCCCTCCAGTTCCTCGACCCAGCGCAGCGAGCGGCGCATGAGGGAGGCGAGTTCCTGCTGGGAGTAGCGGCGGCGGCCTCGCCAGTAGGCGACTCGGCGGCCGAACTGGATCCGGTCCATCAGGTGCTCCGCAGGGGAGTTGAGGACCCACACACATCGTGTGGGTCACCCTCTGTATACCGCGCCTACGGTCCGGATATGGCCCAGTCCGTGAAGGCATCCACCTCGATGTGGCACCAGCTCGCACAGCCGTCTGACCGGCTGTGCGAGCGGTGGCAGCACCGCTCCGAGCTCACCCGCTGGGAGGCGTGCGGCCAGAGCTGGGACGCGGTGGCCATCACCCCGATATCGCTGGGACTCGCCGCGCTGGCCGCGCTGCGGGTCAGCCCGCGACGCGGGTACCCGGTGCTCGCCGACCACCTGCGCGACCAGTTGTACGTGATGGTGCCGCCGGGCACCGGACGCGCGGCCGCGGACCTACCCGGTGTGCGCGTCCTGGACGCCGGCCACCAGCTGCTGGTTCCGGCCCCGGGCGCGGTCAGCCCGGCGGCTCACTGGCTCAGCACGCCCGGCAACGACCTCCCGCTGGTGTGTCCGGACCAGCTCGTCCACCACTTGCGCGCCCTGGGGAGCGCCGTGCAGCCCAAGGCGGATCCTTCATGAGCACTTCCTACAGCGTTCTCCATGACCCCAAGGACCGCCTGACGGCGGGACTTCCGCCCGACCGCGAGACGCACGAGCGGATCGTGCGTACTGCGCTGGCCTGGTCCTCACCGCCGGATGTACCGGCCGACGAGGTCGTGCAGATCGGGCACCTGCTCGGCGGGGCGGCGAGGGCCGTCGCCGACGAGGTCCGCGTCAGCGCGGCCCGCCTCGACGAGGACGACGGGCGCCGGCTGTTCGCCGAGCTGATCCTGCAGGAGGCCGACGGACGGCTCTCGCAGCCGTGCACGAGCCTGCACAGGGTGCAGAACCGGGCCCGGCTTCTCCGCGCGCTGTACGAACGCCTCGACCGCCTGCAGACCGCCGTGCCCGCCGAAGAGGCGACGGCCGCGTCCCCCTGAGCACGGCTTCCGGCGCTTCCCTTGGTACGCCGGGCGACGAACGCAGGCCCGGGAGGTAAGCCGGGCCCCATGAGGCTGCTAGTTGGCCGCGGTCGTCGCTGTAAGGGGCGCGGAACACTTTCGGTGTTGCACCGAAAGTAGACGGAGCGTGGCCATGTGCCGAAAGCGGCATCTTGGCACTTAAGCGCCCTAAAATTGCTTTTTCCCTGCACTTTTGACTACACGTACGTGAAAGTCGATCGCATCAGGTGACAGAGGCGGCACCTTACAGCATGTAGCAAGATTTGCAATCTCAGAGCAGAGGTAACTTTCTCCCGTTTTCACCACTTATTTGAGCTGCGTGAGGAACAGAGTTGGAGGCCGCTCTGACTCTTTAGCCTGGCGAACGACAGGAGGCCCGGCCTGAAGGGGCGGCCACGAACGCCGCGGATGCACAACTGGCTTGAACTGCGGAAACACTGAGGGCCCCGCTGTCGGCGGGGCCCTCAGTGACGATGGACATCGGGCACCCGAAGGGGGCCAACCCTCCGGGCAAATGCCCGATGATGCTGAGCGAAGGCCAGTCCAGGGGCCCGTGTCCAGCACGGAATATGTAACCGAACTTGGTGTCTCCTCATGCCTTATTCGGAGGGGTTTCAGGAGGCGACGCCCTCAAAGCCCTACGTCTACGGGTTTCTTGACGTCCAATCAGAGCTCAGAAAATACGACAAGTACTCGTTTGGCCGACTTGAGTACCTTTGTTTATGAGCACCAAAACCCGCACCAGACGCCTGAGTTGAGCCCGATTCCCTCTCCGGATGCCTTAGTTGGGCACGTTGTCGGACTTCGGTATCGTTCGCGATTAACCGGTCGATGGAGCCTGTTACTTGGGGTGCCGAGCCCGGCCACGCAAGAAGAGCGAAGAACAGTCCAGCGCGGTATCCGGCACCTGTGCCGGGCTCGTCCTCCCTCCGGCCTAAGCCACCGGAGGGAAGCCGGGCAGCAGCCGTGGTCCCCCGTCCGTCCAGTACTCGGGAGAACTGCTCGTGTCCGCCACGGCTCCGTTGGTCGCCCTCTTGGCGATCTTCCTGATCGTCTTTGCGACGATCGCCTTCGTCGTTCACCGCTTCC
The DNA here is from genome assembly GCF_055609205.1 of Streptomyces sp. NPDC036815. Lineage (NCBI taxonomy): Bacteria > Bacillati > Actinomycetota > Actinomycetes > Kitasatosporales > Streptomycetaceae > Streptomyces > Streptomyces sp. NPDC036815. The sequence goes on from NZ_JBVJPW010000011.1 coordinate 40,079, forward strand.
AGTCCAAGCCCGTCCGGGTCGCTGCGATCGTCACCGCGATCGCCACCCTGATCGGGGCGCTGGTGCCCATCACCCGGATCCTGATGGAGCCCCCGCCCGAGCCCGAGACCGCCCTCGTGCGGCTCGTCGTTCTCGTGGCGATCTTCCTGATCGTCTTTGCGACGATCGCGTTCGCCGTCGACCGGCTCAAGTCGACGCCGGGCCGCGTCGTCGCCGTCATCGTCGGCATCGGCACGCTCGTCGGGTCGATGGTGCCCATCACCAAGGCCCTCACCGAGCCTCCGGCTCCGCCCGTGGCTGTGCACGTCGTCGCCGCGCCGCTCTTGGCCGACGTGAAGGCGGGGCTGCTGTGAACGAGATCCGCTCCAGGGGTGGCGTGCCCCTCCAGGCGCACAAGCACACCGCGCTCCCGAGGCTGAGCCGAGCGGCACTCGCCGCCACGCGTGTCTCCCCCGTGCACGAGGTGAACACTGCTGGCGGCGCAGAATCCCGTAACAACCGCGCCCGCCGCGTGCTGCAGTACTACTACATGCAGCAGGGCCTCGATCAGGACGTCGCCGAGGAGCTCGCCAGCTTCAGTCAGCTGTACCGGCACCCGCGCTCCGCCGAGCCCGAGCCGCTGAACTCCCAGCACATCGAGTTCGTACTGTTCGGCACGGTGCTCGTCGACGGGCACATCTGGGGGGGAAACTACGTCCTGGGCAACCTTGACCTGTTCACCGACGTGCCGTCCGTCACCAGGCTCGAGCAGGTCCAGTTCCTGTCCGCCACCCGTACCGTACGCATCCCGCGCGCAGCCCTGCGCTCGCTCGCGGTACGCAACCTGCCGGTCGTCCGCATGATCCACCAGCGGCTGATGAACTTCGTCAAGGAGTTCGAGGCCGTCTACGGCATGGACGCCAGCAAGCCGCTCCACCGCGTCGCCCGGCTCCTGTCCCATCTCACCTACCACCAAGATCTCGGCGCTGAGATCCTTTCCGGCGCTCTCGACCCCCAAGTGCTGATCGGCCCCGCCCAGCGCGACTTCGCCAACGCCCTCGGCTTCGGGGTCTCCACCGTAGAGAAGGCCCTGAAGGAGCTGCGCGAGCACGAGATCCTCGCCGACACCACGCACGGGCGAAGTAACCGGACCTACCGGGTCATCGACCCTGTCAAGCTCCGCGCGGTCGGCTTGGGCTCGACCCTCCCCGATCTCGGCGGGTAGCAGGGGCATACACGACGGCGGGCGGCACCACAGTGAAGGTCCGTCCGCCTCACGTCCGCAGGGCTCCGTCCCAACGGTCACGTCCCCCTGAGACTCCACCTCCCGGCGCTTTCCAGCGGGTGCCCGAGCCACCCAGGAGGCCCCGGCGGCCGCTCGTGCGCCGAGCACCGCCGGGGCCTCTTCATGCCCGCTCACGGCTCGTCAGACCTGTTGGACCTAATGGGTCTACCGGCCCATGGACGGCCCTCCACGGCCCTGTGAGGGCGGCTGGTGGTGGTAGCTGGCCGACTCCTGGGCCCGGGCCCGGGCCTGCTCGGCGGCCGCGCGCTTCTGCTCGACGATGTGCGCCCGGCGGGCCTTCGTCTCGACGTTGTGGAGCTCGGGGTACTTTGTGGCGATCGTCTTGCGCAGGACCTGCTCGGCCTGCCCGGCCGCCACAGTGGCACGGCTGCTGGTGGCCGCCTCCTTGAACTTGGCGGCCTCCCCCTGCAGACGGGCCAGCGTCTGGGCGTCGCGGCGGTCCAGGCGCATCTCGACGTCCGGCAGCCGCTCGCGCATCGTGGCCAGCCGCTCGATGACGACGTCGAGCTCCTTCGGAGCGGGCTTGTCGGCGCCGAGGTCACGGAACTGCCCGGCGAAGTTGCTCTCGCGCACCAACTTCCACGCCTCCAGCCGGTGGTCGCGGGCGACATTCTGGGCCCGGTTCGCCTCCGTCCACAGCGCCGCGCGCTCGGCGGTCACGGCGCTGATGTCGGCCTCCAGCTGCTTGAGGGTGAACCCGGCGCGACGCCGCTCGAAGAAGCCCACGTCCCGTTTGGGTTCCAGGTACTCGCGCAGGTGGGTGTCCTTCTGCTTGGCGGCCGCGCTCGCATTGAGGGCCCGGGTCACCGCCGGGGGCTTCTCCACGCCTGCTCACGCCCCGTTGGGGCTATTGGACCTTACCGGTTACCGAGCAGCCGAGTCGGCTGTGGTGCCCGTCCTGCGCGGCGCCTGAGATGGAGTTCCGCCTGTGGGCCGTGTGCGGGACGCCGACCTCGCATGACGACGCCGACGTGTCGACGGTGGGGCACTCGGCACTGATCATCTCGGCCTACCGGTGTCTGAGGTGTGCGAGGAACGACACGGCGCGAGCAACCTTCAGCGCGGCCCCGGCGGGTACCTGAGAACCCATCCTTTCTGGGGCCCGTAAGGCAGATCGGCATGCCGCCCAGTGCTCCGATGCGCCCCAGCCTCGCCGCTCCATAGCTTCAGTCAGGCCAAGTCCGCGTCGGCCGCCGCCATCTGCAACTCGGTGGTCGGAGTACGTGCCTGCAGTGGTGACAGCGTGTCTTGTCCGTGACCGTGGCCGGGCCTTGGTGGTCGAGGACCCGGTCGAGGCTCTCGGGTTTCCTCCCCCACAGGCGAGCACGACACCGGTCGGCTCAGATCCTCACGGCCCCTAGTGCACGGCCTGAACAGACGCCCCTCAGCCGAACGAGCGAGCTTTGACAAGCTCTCCTCCGGCCTGGCGCCCTTGTGAAGAAGGGACCCCGATGACCGGTGAACCGCTACGCCACCAAGTGCTGGCGGCGCTCGCCCAGCACCGCATCGCCACCACGAGCCAGCTGCACCAGATGCTCCGTCCCGACGGCACCCGGCAGTTGATCTCCCGAGCCGTGGCCAGATTGCGTGTCGAGGGATTCGTCGACTTCACAGTGCTGCCCAGCACATCCCGGTCACATCCCCGCGCCTGGCACCTCACCGATCAGGGTGGCCACCTCGTCCGGGGCCTGCCCGTCCTCCGGGGGCGCCAGCCCTACACCATCGCTTCGACAGCAGCGGCATCGATGAAAACACCGCACACGCTCACCGTCGTACGGACCCATCTGGTCTTCAGCGCAGAGGCCCGCCGACGCAGCCATGAGCATGGCCCCTGGGACTGGACTCCTGAGGTCTCGCACTCCATCGGCGAGGGCGACCGCCTGGTGGCCGACGCCGTCATGCACTACACCCTCCTCGAAGACGCCCAACGGCGAAAGCTGCGCGCCTTCGTAGAAGTCGACCGCACCACCATGAGCAGCGAGCGCCTGGCCACGAAACTGATCGATTACGCACGGCTCTATCACTACGACGCACAGCCCGCGGGCCACCGCAGAGCACCCGCCGCAGCCGGGCCGGGCTGGCTACGCTGGTATCCGGTCTTCCCACGAGTGCTGTTCGTACTGACCAACGCCTCCCGCACCCGACTGGCCAACCGGATCAGTGATCTGCAAGAGATGGTTGCCCAGCACCCGCTCGTCGCTGCACTGAGCCGCGCAGTCCCACTCGGCGCAGCCATCCTGGAAGACCTCGAGGAGCACGGGCCCGCCAGCAACATATGGGCGCCATTGAGCGGCGGCAGCCCCCGACCCTGGGCCGCCCTGTGAAAACCGGTGGCCGATGATCGTCCTGACTGCGCAACCGCCTTGCAGACACCGTTCGTCGGCTACCAGGCGGACGACCGGTCCAGTGCGGCTACACCGCACTGGTGCTGTCGCGGCGGGCCATGAGCACGGCGCACCTCATCGGCGGTGAGCGTGGAGGGTGAGTAGGAGACCACCTGGCACCGCCCTGTGCCCTCTACGCTGGCTAGGCAGTGAGAAGGTGTGTTGCCTCGCGCAGAATGAAGTCGGCGAGGGAGAGCTGTTCGTACCGATTGGTCGGCGGGGTGTCGACCAAGTCGTCCATGAAGCAGGTGAGGCCGTAGCGGCCTCGTTCCCATTCCGCTGGGGTGAGCGGAGGCGGGCCGACCGCGAGTATCGCTCGGGCCTGTTCACACGTCCAGGAAAGATGGCCCTGGGGGTCCATCAAGGGCAGCCCCTGGGCATAGATGCACAGGACCGTGCCACGACGACGGGCTCTGTCCCACTCGAAGAATTCCGGCACGTCCGCAAGGATGTTTAGGAACAGCTCGGCCAGGCGGCCCTCATGGCGTATCACCTCACGACGGCTGGTGTCCGAGTCCGGCAGGAGGACAGCCACGTCGAGATCACTCGTCGGATTGGCACGACCCCTGGGCAGCCGAGCCTCCCAGCATGGCGCCCAGGGCGTGTGGGAAGTGAGTTGTGACCAAGCGCAGAGCTTGGGCGGCAGGGATTCTTGATCATTCATGGACACTCATCGTGCCAGCCCAGGGATGCCCGCTCCAGAGATCGGGGCCACACCCTGTTCCCTAGTGCTCTGACCGCATACCTTCGCCGGGTTGGGCGGGTGTGGGGCCATTAATGCCAGCTACCTGGCCGAGGCATCCGCCTATGCTCGGCTCGTGCAGCCGCTTTCCGACCGCAGCAATCCGTTGATCACGGCGTTCCCAGCCGAGCTTGCAAGCGATGCCGAGGCAGTCCTGGCGGTGATGCCTGATTCTCGGCTCCAGCCACATACCTCGTTCTCGGTCGCTGTCGAGGGCCAGCAGGTTTTGATCCCCGAGCGCCTCTACAACGACGAGCCGCCAACTGACGCTGTAGCGTCGCTTTCGTCGCGCCAACAACAGCTTCTGCACTGCCTGTACTCAAGGCACTGCGACGGCATGGTCAGACAGCGCCACCTGGAGAAGGTCGTTGGTTCCACGGACCCATGGGTCGTCCCCTTCGTCGTGCAGCTGGTTGGCGAGTACGTCTTGGAGATCCTGGTCGTCATCTGCGATGAGCTCCGTGATCTCGCCACGGCCGGCACCTCCGGCCACCTCGCTTACGGGCAGTTCATCGTGGACAACCCTGCATTCTTCGCGCGCACTCAACGGCGGGTCGTGAGCTACTGGAGCTGCTACTACCGGGGCACCTACGCGAGTTTTCGGGGCTACCCGGGGTGCGCGATTCTCGACCTCCTACGGTCCGCTGCCTCCGACAGAGCAGGACATCCCTGGCCCAACCTCGCTCCAGTCGGCGCGAGGGTGGACGGCTACTGCTAGGACCCGCCGGGCTGGTCAAGCGGCATTGGCGAGGGGACGTCCGCCCCAACGGATGCCCTTCTCTCTGCGGATGCGAGCGCGCTCGCGGCGCTGGGCTGCCAGCACGTCCGGGTGACGGGCATTCGCGTTGCGCCAGCGCAGATAGGCGTGCAGGGCCCGGGTCTGCACAGTGTGGTTGCAGTGGTTGGAGTTGGCGATGGTGAACTGCCGCAGCGGCCCGAAGTGCGCCTCGATTGGGTTGGCCCAGGACGCGTACGTCGGCGTGAAGCACAGCTCGACGCGGTTCTTCTTCGCCCAGCGGCGGATCGTCTCGCCCTTGTGGGCGGACAGGTTGTCCAGGATGACGTAGATGGGGGCGCCGTCCGGTCGGGCGGCCCGGACCGACCTGAGCGCGGCCAGCGTGTTCGCGGCGCCCTTCTTCCGGCGGTTGACGCCCCAGAGCGTGTCGTCGCCGACCGAATAGCAGCCGTGGAAGTACCTGACGCCGTGCGTGCGGTGGTAGGTCGCCGGGTGCCGCTCGGGGTGACTGGCGGGGGCCCAGCCCGCACCGCCGGTGGGGCGGATGCCGAGCGGGCCGAACTCGTCGAACGCGAAGACCCGGTCCGGGAAGCGGTCCAGGACCTCCTCGATCCGGTCCAGCTTTGCCTCGCGGTCGGGGTCCGGGGACTCCTTCCACGTCTTGGTGCGCTGGAAGGTGATGCCGCGGCGGGTGAGCAGACGGCGTAACGCATCGCGGCTGATGCGGATGACCCGCCCATGGACTTTCCGCAGGTAGTCCAGCAGTTTGCGGATGGACCAGCGGGTGAAGGGCTGGCCGAGCTTGGTCCGACGGGTGGTGGCCGTCTGGACGATGAAGTCCTCGTCGTCAGGACTGAGCAGGCGGGGACGGCCTCCCGCCCACCGAGGGTCCAGACAGGCCAGGCCGATCTCGTTGAACCGGTGCTGCCCCGGCGCACGATCTGCTGCAGTTTCTGCCCCTCCTGGTCGGTCAACCTGCGCACGCGAACAGGCTCAGCCACCGCACCCCCAGCACTCGGATCGGACCTCACCGCACATCCAATCGCCCCGACCACCAACCCGGCGAACCAATATGGTCAGAGCACTAGTTCAGAGAAGCCTGTGTCAGATGTCCCCTACTTCTCGTTGCCCCGGCCCCGTTGCCTCGTCTTCAGAAGATCCACGCCAACCGCATCGACGGCCTCCAGGAGGCCAAGGACCAGGGCTGGCTCGGCGAGGTCGCCGCCATCGAGCCCACCGTGGCCGCCGCCGCGCAGAAGCTGGAGGAAATGCGCGACCGTGCAGCGCAGCCCTCCACCGTTCATCTCGGCATGCCCGACTTCCGCCGCGACGCCGGACGAAGCAGCGCCGGGTTCAAAAGCTGATCTCCGACAGGAACCCGCTCTTCAGCTCGCGAAGGACGGGCCCGCTGCCGCTTGGCGATCCTGCTCATCGACTCGGGACTATCACGTCGAGCCGCTATCGTGCGGCAGTGACCGGTTCTGCGCAGCCTCCACTGCTCTTCCTCGATGTCGACGGACCTCTCATTCCCTTCGGAGCGACGCCGCAGCAGTACCCAAACGGCTATCCGACCTACCCGGTCCCCGAACCGCAGGGGACCAACGGGAATCCGTTGCTGGCCAGGATCAATCCAGGGCACGGGCCCCGGTTGGCGGCGCTGCCGTGCGATCTGGTCTGGGCCACGACATGGATGGCCGATGCGAACGAACACATAGCTCCGCGGATTGGCCTGCCGCAGTTGGCAGTTGTGCTTTGGCCGGAGTCGCCCGACCAAGAAGAGCAGGACGAGCGAGACGGACTGCACTGGAAGACCCGCGCCCTCGTCGACTGGGCTGCCGGACGCTCATTCACATGGGTCGACGATGAGATCACCGACACCGATCGCGCCTGGGTATCCGCGCACCATCCAGGACATGCTCTGCTCCATCGCGTCGACCCCCGCCTGGGCCTCACCGAATCGGACTTCGTCACCCTCGACGATTGGTTGCACAGGACTCATCCTGGGCCGCGATCACGCTGATGACCAGGCGCATCACCCGCCGGCCCTCCCGCAGGAGCGGACAGCCCACATCCCGCGAGGCCAACCGGCACTGATCGTTCTCAAGTTCACGGTCGGCAACACCACCCGGACCGACCCAGGCTCCCGGCCGGGAGCCCACTTCCCCACGAACTCCCTTGATCCCGCAGACAGTTCAGCCTTGGAGCCGCCACACGGCTCTATAAGCGAGCGTTGAGACCAGTCGGCAGGTGAGTTCTGACTCAAGTGACGGGTGATGATTGGGAGTACCCGGGTGCTACTCAGCCTGCAGGACGAAGAACAGAAAGCACAAGAAGCGCGGCTTGGCCGCGATGGCTTCGGGGAACAGCTCACGGGCGGCTGGATCCGGCTCCGGCTCGCTGATGACCGTTATCCGGAAACCGGCCCCGGTGAACGCCTCGATCATCGCGTGCAGCGGCCTGTGCCAGATACTCATCAGCGCGGTCTGGCCGCCCATGGTCCACTCGTCGGTCCAGTTGGTGGTGTCGAAATAGTCGTACTCGGCCTCGCGGCCGGCCTGGCGGTGCATGAGGTTGATGGCAAAGGGATGGTCGACAGACGCGATCAGCCGACCGCCGGGCTTGAGTACGCGTCGCAGCTCAGCCAGCGTCGGACCCCAGTCCTCCAGGTAGTGCAGCACCAGAGACGCGACTACATCGTCGAACGTGTCATCAGAGTACGGAAGCGGGCTGCCCAGGTCGACCACCTGCAGGTCAACACCGTCGCCGTGCCGTCGCCGTGCCAGCTCCAGCATCCCGGCACTCGCGTCGAAGCCGCTCACGATGGCGCCACGGTTACGCAGCACCCCGAGCAGAGGCCCGGAGCCGCAGCCGGCATCAAGGATCCGCCGACCGGTCACATCTCCGGCAAGGGCCAGCATCGCGGGCCGCTCGTAGTAGGCATTGATGAGGTTGGCTTCATTTTCGGCCGTGTACGCCTCGGCGAAGCTGTTGTAGTCGTTGGCCTTTGGTGGATCTACAGTCACCGCGGACGGCGAGGTGAGCCCGGTGGAGCTCGCGTGCTCTTGGTGCTCGTCGGAGATCATGATGCGGGAGACGTGTGCTGCATCAGTTCGGTTCCTGTCTGCTCCTGACCGTCCTCGCCAGGTCCGCTGGCCTGGCCGGTACCGCTCGTCCAGACGTTTGAAGCAGAGGCCCTCCATGCCCACGGCCGACCACGAAAGCCACTCCGTGGCCTGCTGCAGGTCGGTGGTCGACGGACACAGCGCGAAGGCTGGCCCCAGCGCGTGGTCGGCGAAGAGGCGTTCCAGGGCGGCCCGGCGCACGGTATACGGCTGGGAGGCCAGGTCCTCCCCTTGTCGCAGGAGGTCGAAGGCGACGAAGTGCGCCGGCCAGGCCATAGCGTTGCGGGTAGCCGCGGCCGCCGTGCGGTTCAGACGGCCCTGCAGGCGCTCGAAGGCCAGCCGGCCGTCCTCCCACACCACCAGCTCCCCATCGAGCGCAATGTCGCCGGGCAGCACCGCGGCGGCCGAAACGATCTCGGGGAACGCAGCCGTCATCAGGGTCCCGCGGCGCGAGCGCAGTACCACCCGACCATCGGCGTACCGCGCCAATAGTGCTCTGTAGCCATCCCACTTGGGCTCCGCGGCCCACCCGGGCGGCAACAGCGGATCGGGCACGGCGACGGCGAGCATGGGATCGGGCAACGTCCAGGACATGACCAAGCTCTTCCCCGCCAGGACAGAACGCGGGGCGGGTCACCCGATCAGCCGTCGCCGACCGCGGCGGCCGGGACGCATCCCTCTCCTGCGTCGGGGAACACGCAGCGCCGTGCCCGGTGCGATCACGCCGCAGGCAATCCCAGTGCCGCAGCCTGGTCCGCAGGCTGGTCGAGTTGCTGCTCCCGGCGCCGCTGCTCACTGCGCAGCGTCTCCACACGCTGAGTGAACTTGGCGAGCGCTTCGTCCTCCTGGTCCTCGGTGAAGTGGCTGTAGTCACCGATGCCGAGCAGCACGGCGTTGAGCTCCTCCTCGATGGCGTCCGTTGTCTGCCGCGGGAAATAGCTGCGTTCGCGGTACTTGTAGTAGCCGGTGAAGGCGGACGCGAGGGTTACGTTGAACCCCAGGACGACGATGGACACGCTCTGCCAGGTCCACTCCTGCTGGCTCAGCGCGGCGATCGTCGTTACCGCGGTGGAACCCATCATGATCAGAGACTGAAGGCTGTTGTGGACCCGTCGATAGTGACGGCTTTGCCGTCCGTACTGGGCGACCACCTCGGCCGGCCGCCCGCCGAGACGTTTCCTCGGTATGACTGATCCCTCCATGCGGGTGATCACAGACTGCTTCGCCCACCCCCGCCAGCCCAGCAGGGCTATCACCGGTCCATGACCAAAACCATGCTGCGCGGCCTCACCGCTGCGCTTCTCGCCCTTCCCGCCCTCGCCGCGGCACCCGCCCCCTCCGCGCCGGCCGCACCCGAGCCGCACCGCTTGTCCCTGGCCAAGGCCATCGACAAGCTGCCGCGCGCCACGGAATCCCGCGAGGGCTATATCCGCACGAGCTTCAAGCATTGGGTGGACGCCGACCACGACAGCTGCAGCACCCGCGCCGAGGTCCTCATCGCTGAGTCCCGCACGAAGCCGGCGGTCGAGGGCGCCTGCAAGGTCACCCAGGGGAGGTGGTACTCGTACTACGACGGGAAGACCCTCACCGAGCCACGCGCGCTGGACATCGACCATGTGGTGCCGCTCGCCGAGGCCTGGGACTCCGGCGCCTCGACATGGACGTCCAAGCACCGCCAGGACTACGCCAACGACCTCACCGCCGACCGCTCGCTGGTCGCGGTCACCGCCAAGAGCAACCGGGCCAAAGCCGATAAGGACCCCGCTCAGTGGCTGCCGCCGCTCGCGGACGCGCGCTGCACCTACGCAGCAGACTGGACCGCCACCAAACTCCGCTGGAGCCTGACCGCGAACAAAGCCGAAGTCACCGCCCTGGAGAAGCTCGCCGAAGAGTGCGGCCGGCAGGAGGTTGAGTACGTGAAGGCCCCGGCGGACACCACCGCGGCATAGATGGCGTCAGGTGGGCGGGCCACACCCCTCATAGCGGTGAACCCGCCCACCCTGGCACTGCGCCCACGCCGGATCGTCCAGCAGCTACTCCACATCCGGCAGGCGGGACCCGCGCTCGCCGCCGACCTCGAGCGGATCGCCTCCACCAACCTGCTGCGCCGCACCACCGCCACCGCCGTCGCGGTGTCCGCCGACTACGCACACGCCTTCGTCCGCCTCGCCGACGGCACCGAGCACACCGCGGTCGCCGCCATCATCGCCACCGGCGTCACCACCCTCCCCCCCGCCGATACCCCCTGGATCACCGCACCCGACGGCTTCTGGCCTGACCCGCTGTGGCGCACCGGTCCCGACCAGATGAGCGGCGTGACGTGGGTGCTCGGCGCGGACCGGCCGCTGGGCACCTGGCTGCGCGCCCACCCGACCGTCGCCCGCACCATCAGCGTCCTGTGCCCACCAGAGGACGACTACAAAGCCACCGAGATCGCCGAGGACCCGCGCGTGAACCTCGTGCGGTGCAGCGCCGTCCCCATCACCCCTGCACCCACCAGCGGCTGGATCCTCGACGTCGACCACCGCGGCGGCGAGCAGCGGCAGTACATCGCCGGCACCGTCCTCGGAAACCTCGTCAACCGGCCCGCCGCCCTCGACGACCTCGCCCAGGCCACGGACGGCTACTGCCCGCCCGACGAGCAGCACCCACGGATCTGGACCGCCGGGGATCTGCGCTCAGCCCGCTTCCAGCGCATCGTCACTGCCCATGGGCTCCGGCGCCGAGGCCGCGCTCGCCCGCTACTACGACACGGCGCTCATCGGCGCCTGACACCGTGGGGACGAAGGTCTGCAATTCGTAGACTTCCTGCATGTCGCATCGAGGGCCCCGCGCGGTCGAGATCACGCTTTCAGACGATGAGCGCGCCGAGCTAGCTCGCTGGGCGAAGGCAGCGCTCCCGCGGGCGGCCATGCGGGCCCGAATCATCCTGGCCTGTGCCGACGGAGCGTCAAACGCCAGCGTAGCCGCGCATTTGGGTCACGCCACGACCACGGTGAGGATGTGGCGTTCCCGCTTCGCCGACCAGCGGATTCCCGGTCTGGTCGGCCGGGACGGCAACCTGATTCGGATTGAGGACGGGCGGGCGCCGCGATCTGCCTTGGTGCTGTCGGACTACGAGCGTGCGGTGCTCGGCAAGTGGGCTCGGGCTCAATCCACATCTTTGGCGTTGAGAGCAAAGATCGTGCTGGCGTGTGCCGAAATCGAGCCATCGAGATGGGCACGGTCGGGCCATTCGGTGGCCCAGCACCTCAAGGTGAGCAGTAACACGGTGTCCAAGTGGCGAGCCCGGTTCGTCGCCGACCGGCTGGACGGGCTGACGGATCTTCCCCGAGGCGGCCGGATGCGCACGGTCACCGACGAGCAGGTGGCCGAATTGGTACGGCTCACCCTGGAGACGAAGCCTGCGAACGCCGCCCGCTGGTCGACCCGCTCGATGGCCCGCAGGGCTGGAATGTCGCAGTCGACAGTGGCAAGGGTCTGGCGGGTGACGGGTCTCAAGCCGCATCATTCCGAGTAACCCCGCCCTTGCCGGAGCCATGCAGCAGGCCCTGCTCGACGTCGACCGGGACTTCCAAGACTGACAGACAGGTATTCGCGGCGGTGCCCAGAATCAGCGACATCCGTGCGCTGCGGTTGGGCGCGTACAACGTCGCCGACCAGCTGGGCTAGATGCTCCCTGCCGGGCGCAGAACTGTGCCTGGCATCCGGCAGCCCCCTCAGCACCGTGCCAGCTGAGCGGCGACCTCGCGCAGCGCAGCGGTGGTGAGCGCAATGCCCCCGGCAATCGCTTCCGCGTTGTCGCGCAGCTCGTAGACGGTATCGAGCTTCCGCTCCCGGCCCACGCTCCTGTGTAGGACCTGGTTGAGCGCCCGCTGCACGGCAGTCCGGGCCCGAGTGGTCGCGGCCGCCTGGTCCTCGACGCGGCGCAGCTCCTGGGCGAGCCCCGCACCGAGCTCGCGGCAGGCGTCAGCACGGGGTTCAGCGCAACCGGCCGCGCGCCGATACCCGGAAGGTGACCAACGAACGATGCCGATGCCCTGAGTTCAACTGTCCGCCCTGGTGCAGCATGCAAGCGGCGCCCGAGGACCACCCCGGCGCGGAGGGGACGGACGTGACCCAGGTGCTGCACATGGGCCCCATGGCCGGCCCGTCTCTGCCGCACCACAGCCTGGTGCGCAACGTCGGGTTCGAGATGAACCTCTACGCGTACACGCTGCCGGACGGCAGACCGGGCCGGCCCTTCGTCCGGCTCGCGGACAACGACGCCGAGGGTGACACCTTCGACACCCACAAGGTGCAGGAACTGGAGGCCTACCGGGACGCGCTCATCACGTCCCTGGCCGAACTGACGGGTTTCCTGCAGGAGATCCACGCCTGGGACTGGAAAGCGACCGATACCAGCCGGGCCTGGGACGAGCAGGCCCGGCGGCATCGGCCCTGCCTGTCCAAGGCGGGCCGGGAGGGCCAGTGCGCCGCGTGTGACCCTGCTGGCAGCACGGTGGGCGAGCGGCTGTGGATCGAGCTGCTGGGCTCCGCGGAGCCGTCAGGGCGCAAGGGCTGGCGCCCTTCAGGCTCCTGAGGGCGGGAACAGGTCCTCCCGCAGGCGTACGAACCGCACTGTGCGGTGCCGCGTCGTCCCCACCGCGACCTCGGTGGTGCCGCGGTGGCGCCCGCCCAACAGCGGCTCTCCCAACGAGCCGGCGAGGGCTCGGCCCACCGAAGGGCGCTGGGTGGCGGGGAGTTGGCTGGTCTCGGCCTCCGTGCCGTCCGCCAGCCGGACCGTGACGTGCGTGGGCCTGGCGGTCGGGCCCACGATGTCTCAGCCAGCTGCGGTGAAGATCGCGTCATGTTCTCCACTGCGTGACGGTTTGCGATCAACAGTTCTGTAGATCTTGTAAGGATTCGGGGCAGCACACTCCAAGCCGAACCGAGGAGCACCCCGTGACAAAACCGTGGCTGGCTATGGCCTGCCGTGGCGCCCTGGCGGCCTTACTCACCGCCGCCGCCCTGCCCGCGGCAGCAGCCCCCGCCGGCGCTGACGACGCCCCCGCGCTGAGCGTGCAGACCCACGCAGTCCCCCTGGGCTCCCTTAAGCCCGCCCTTGAGGAACTGCGGCAGAAGGGGTCACTGGACAGGCAGGCACAGACCTCGCTCACCGCCGCTGAGACCGTGGGCCCCGCGGCAGCGTATGCGCAACTCGAACAGGAACTCTCCGCCACACCCCGGCCTCCTGCACCGGCCCGGCCGCTGCACTCGCCGCGGGCCGCAGGAGACGCCACCTACCCCGAACCGCCACGCAAGATGTCGCTCGATGAATGCCGCAACGGCCTTGGCAGCAGCAAGAAGTTCTACGTCAAGTCCAGGTTCGCGGTGTGCACCGGCACCTCGTTCATCCAGACCTGGGTGCAGAACGGCCGTCCCAAGGGGGAAAGCTGGTTCAACCTGCGGATCGTGGGCACCGTCGCCAAGAACAGCCGGAAGATCGACTATGAGTTCCACTTTAGCGAGATGGGCAAGACCGGAGCCGTTCCCGCCGACGCCCTGAAGATCTCCGTGAAACCGGAAATCAAAACGAGCTGGCCCTCCCGCGCCCGCTACACCTACGGCGGGACCATGCCCGGCACGAAAACCTTCGCCGAGGCCAAGCGCCAAAAGTCCTTCACCCACACCGTCACCGCCAAAGCCGGCCAAGGCGACGCCCTTGACACGATCTTCGCCGTCTACGAGCCCATCGTCGGCGTCACACCACCCGCCCCATGGACGCTGAGCCCCCCGACGAGCACGAAGATGTTCCTGCTCGCCCCCCGGTGGGACGCAGCCAAGTACCTGGCGAACTCCACCGGCTCCGGCAATCCCGACAAGGCCGGAGCCGCCACGTTCAGCTACATCGTCCCGATGATCTACCACACCAGGGACGGGGCGGTAGAGCAGCAAGTCGCCAAGCACATCAAGAAGGCCTTCACCGACCCCGAAAACACCAACCCCTACATGTCGGCGAAGAAGGTCCCCGGGCAGATACCCAGCGCGCCCCTGCACCGGACACGGCACAAGGACCGCAGCGATGCCAACGGCAAAGCCGCCATCAAGCAGTGCAAGAGGTACTGGGGCGACAACTACTCACAGGGCGGCACACGAGAGTGCGACGAGTACCCCTTCAGGTCCACCCTGGAAGGCGCCGCCGAACACGACTTCGACCCGGACGCCAAGAAGTTCAACTTCTCGGTCAAGCCCGTAAAAGCTGCTGACAACGGGAAGGCCGGGCTACTGCTGAAGAGCTTCTACGCGAAGAACAGAATGCTCGCCGACACCGAGGACGACGCCTTCCTCGTCAAGATCACGAACTGACGGATGCCGGGGCGGCCACTGCGAACGGCCGCCCCGGCCCCCGAATCAGCCGGCGGGAAAGAACTGCACCAGATACCACTCGACCCCGACCACAGGCAACTCGGACTCCCGCAGCGCAGCCACCGCAGCACGCCCCGCGCTGTGTACACGAACCCGCCACGGGCCCTTCCGCCCAAGCTCAACCAGATCGTCGGTACGCCCCAACGCCGGCGTCCACACCGCGACATCGCCGCTCAGCGACTCAAACCCCGCCTCACCCTGCGCATCCCACACCGAGCCGTCCTCCGCGGGCGGGGTCTCGCCCCACACCTGCACCGTCACCGCCGCAGTATGCGTGTTACCGGCACTGCACACATCCACTCGGCCAGGAAACGCATTCACAAACACATCCGAATTGAACGCATCCGGAAACTCGACCGGAAGCTCCGCATCCCAAGACTCCACAAACGCGAACGCGTAAGAGTCCACAAACACATCAAGCCGCTGCTCCTGCACCAGCCCAGCCACGAAGGTCACTCCCACCCGACACCCGAATCATCCGGACAACAACGACGATCCTATCGACGCGCCCCCACCCCACACCGACGACCTCGGCGCCCCGGCCGGCCGCGGACCACTCCGGCCCGAGAGCTTCGCGCTGCGTGGGCTACTCCTCGATCAGCCGCCGCAAGGCCCGCGTCGCCTCGTCCACACCCACCCGCACCCGCCACACCCCGGCCCGCGTCGCCGGGCCCCGGACAGCTGCCAATCCCCACGAAACGATCACGCTGCAGGCGCTCACGCAGCGCACTGCCTCGCATGAGCGAACTCGCCATCGACACCGGCGACGGCGGCCGGTTCATCGACCTGCGCCGGGAACCCGACGCCGCCGACCCGTCCTGCGGGACGCCGGCGCCCCGAGGCGCCCGCGCGGCGGGCGCCGCGTCGGGACCCGCCTCGTCGACCGCGGCCTGTGCCATGTCGACGGCTTCGCGCTCGCGACCGTTGTTCGACCACTGATAAGCGAGACTGCCCGCCAGGTTCCCCACCAGTGTCAGATCATCGGCCTGCCGCACCGAGCCCTAGCTGATAGGCGTGCTCCGCGTCGTCGAGGCGGCCCCATCCCCGCGGGCGCGGGGAGCACCGAAGACTCCGCGCGCCGGACCATGCCCCACAGGGACCATCCCCGCGGGCGCGGGGAGCACCCGGGCAGCACCGTTGCCCCGCTGTTCGTCATGGGACCATCCCCGCGCCCGCGGGGGTGGTCCCGCACAGGTGGGTTGGGTTCAGGGTCGAGGCCTGTCGGGCCAGGCGCTGGCGACGGGTCCGGCGCCATAGGCGTGTTCCGCTGTGGGGTGGTTGAGGCGGGTCTGGAGCTGAGCGAGGAGGCTGGCTCGCTCAGCGGGTCCGTAGGTGACCCGCTGCCCGGTCGCTGCGTCAAAGGTCAACAATTCGCTGTTGGGTGCGGTACACATCAAGGCTCGTTCGATGGCGGGCAGTCCCAGCCGGATGGCGTCGCAGGTGCCGAAGCGGCTCAGGGTGAGGAGATCGTGGGTGACCTGCTCCCAGTCGCCGACGGCCGGCCACCCAGCCCCGCCATCCAGTTCATGGGTGAGGGTGGCCAGCGGCACGATCTCGCGGGTCCCACGGCGGCCGTTGTTGAGGAGGCGGTGCATGCGGTCACCGTCGGGCTGCTGCACCCGGCTGTGGAGCAGGATTGCGGCTTCCACGATGGTGGTGTTGATCTCGCGCAGTCCGTGTGGCGGGAAGTAGGGCTCGTGGGCGAACAGGAAGTACGGCGCGGCTTCCGCGCTCGGAAGGCTGCCGGAACGGTTCGTCATGGCATGGGCTCCTCTGCGATGTGTTGGCTGGCGGCGGAAGGGGCCAGGGCGCGAGGGGCGGGGAGTGGTGCATGGCCTGAGCAAATCCGGCGGCCTCTACCGGTTCGCCGACCAGCGAGCCCCGACCAGGATCACGACGGCATCACAACGGGCGGGGTTCGTGGTGGCCGGGTTCTACTGGCCCCGCTCTACGTCTCCCGAGGGGACTGTCCATGGGGCGGGCGGCGGCGGTGAGCAGTGTTCTTGCGGTCCGCGGCCGGCGGGTTGCAGTGCCGTAGAGGGTGCGCCGTCATGTGGTGCACTACGGCGGTGCGTGCTGAGTCCTCTCCGCTGTCGCCTGGTGGTCGGCCCGGCCACACGTGCTGGCGCCCCCAACCACCATCTGATCGACCCCGGCCACCGCTGGTCGCAGGGGGTGCGCAGCTCTCACTGTGATCTGGCGCCCCTGGCCGTAGTGGTGGCGCGTGTACGCAAACGGTGTGGGCGCTCCCCGGGGGGCCGGGGCGCAGATTCCGCTGGCGCTGTGCCGCTCGGCGCTGCCGTGATGCGGGGTCTGCCCCTGGGCCGTATTGCTGCGCGGCAGAGGGCGGGGTGAGGTGCCGCTGGCGTGCTGGCCTGTATCGGTGGGGTGGTAGCTGCTCCCACGGGCCGGCCACGGATTCGTGACCGGTTCGACGCTGTGGTCGGGGCTGCGTGGTCGGCGGAGCGGTCGGGGTGGACGGGTTCTCTCAGGTCACCAACCTGCCTGCTCTTTCGGGGAGTTCACGCATGTACCGACCCAAGCAATCAGCTGATGCCGGGGGGCTGCCGGTGGCTGCCGGGGTGGCGCTGACCCAGATGCGGCGTCGTGTGCGGTGGTCCCGTGCGGGCCTCTGGGCGGCCGTTGCGGCCGGGCCGCTCGCGCTGACGGTGGCTCTGCTGGAGCCTTCTTCGACGGTCGCGGCCGCGCCCCGCAGTGTCCCGCGGCATCCTGTGCACAGGGTCACGGTGGATCCTGCGGGCTATGTCGCGCAGTTCGTCGATGTCTGGCTCCGCAGCCGCGAGGACGCCAGCAGTGCGGCCGGGCGGCGCGCGCAGTCGATGGCTCCCGATGTTCCCCTGCCGTCGTTGGCCGAGGATGCGCCGGCGCCGCGCCGGGTGACGCCGGTGCGCAGTGTGCCGCGCAGCGGCGGGCAGTGGTCGGTGACGGTGGCTGCGCAGTATGCGGAGTCGGTGCGCTACTTCGCGGTGCCCGTGCTCGTCTCCGCGAGCGGCGCCTCCTTCGCGGTGGTGGCCGCGCCGGCCGTGGTGGCCGCGCCCACCTTGCACGCGGTGCCCGCTTCCGGGTATCGGGTGAGCGTCTTTGAGGGCCCGCTGTGGCAGACCGTCGAGGGGTTTTTGTCGGCGTACTTGGCCGGGCAGGGCGAGGTCGGCCGGTATCTGGCGCCCGGGGTGCGGATGTCGGCGGTGTCGCCAGTGGCTGCGAAGGCCGTCGAGGTGCAGGACGTGGCTGCCCGGGAACCGGCGGCCGGTGCCGCGGGGCCGGGAGATGGGACGCGGGTGCATGTCCAGGTTCATGTCGAGGCGAGCGATGCGGCCGGGCGCTGGCCGCTGTCTTACGAGCTCACGCTCGCTGCCCGCGGCGGCCGGTGGGAGATCGCCGCGCTGTCCTCCGGGGCGGGCGGTGAGCGGTGATGGACACCGTCAACCGTGTCGTGCTCGCGGGCAAGTTGGCTGATCTGGGCGATTCCTGGATCGGGACGGCGAAGGACTGGGGCACGGCCGGGCTGCAGGCGGCGCTGGTCGTCCTCGTCGTCGTGATCATGCTGCAGCGGTTCAGTCTCAAGGCGGGCATCGGCGCGCTGATCCTCATGGTGATCGCGCTGGGTCTGTACAACTCGCGTAACCAGCTGGCGGACATGTTCGAGGACGAGGTGAAGAACCCGGCCAGGAGTGCTCCTGCCTTCGCGCATCCGATACCTGCGGGTGGTCCGGTAGGCGGGCGGGGGCCGCTATGAGTACGGCGGCCGTCCCCCGCCGGGCACGCTTCTATACCTCCGCGCGGCGCTATCCCTGGGTGATGGGAAAGATCGCCGACTGGCGTCTGCCGTTGGGTCCTTACAACGCGGCCCAGATCGCGCTGGCCACCGTGGGCGGATTCGTCCTGGTGAAAACCTTCTGGCTGTGGGGCGGGTTCGGGCCGTTGTCGGTGCTTCCGGTGGCCGCCTGGATCGTGGGGATCTGGATGCTGCGGCGTCCGAAGATCGGTGGACGTACGCCGGTTGCGGCGGCCTTGGGTCTGGTGGCGTTGGCGGCTCAGCCGGCCGGTGGCCGCATGGGCCGCCGTGCCGCCCGCGACCGGCCCGCACGGCGCCTGGGCGGCGGCTTCACCATCGAAGACCTTCCCCGCCCCGGCGATCAGCTGCGCCCGGGGCGCGCGCAGCGCGCCGGGCGCCCGGGCCCGCGAGCCGCCCGGGCCCAAGGCCCGAACGCTGGCTACTCGCCGTCAGCCAGGTCATCGGCCGTGGCGTCTGCTGTGCCCGTGTCTTTGGTGCGTGCCTTGCTGGCTCAGGCCCAACTCCGCGCCCAAAACGCCGTCGCGACCAAGGAGGGGTGATGCGTGTTCCTATCCGGCACATCGCCGGGCATCTGCTGTGGTCCGCCCAGGGGCATGTGTGGGCCCTCTACCGGTTGCATCCTGGCCCCGACAGCGAGGGCCGCGGCCAGGAGACGGTGCCGGGCACTTATGTGCCGCCGGCGGTTCGCGAGGAGCTGCTCGACAAGACGACCACGTTGGTGCGTTCGCTGTCCGGGGCGCCGCGGCTGTTCGGTCTGTGCGCGCAGGTTGATGCGGGTGAGGTCGCCTGGCGCATGGTCGACGGACTCACCGAGCCCGACGGGGCTCTGCCCTTGGGGGCCCGCCCGTGGATCGAGCACCTGGACGTGGCACTGGATCTGCTGGAGGAGCAGGAGATGCACCAGCGCACCTGGTGGCTGGCCGTCCCGCTGGAGAGCGGCCGTCAGGGGCTGAAGGCGGTGACGGCGCTGTGGGCGGATGTCTCCGACTCGCTGGGGCTGCGGGCCGCGCCGGTTTCGCGCGCCGAGGTGACCGTGTGCCGGGAACAAGCTGCGCAGGTGGAGGCGCAGTTGGCCGGTGCGGCGGCGTACCGCCCGGCGAGGCCTGCGGAGATCGTGTGGATGATCCAGCATGCAGTGCACCGGGGTCTGGCCGAGCCGCTGCTCGACCAGGCGGCGAGCAGCGACCTGTACGGCGGCCAGGTGCACGGTGCGGTGCTGCGCTCCCCCAGCTATGCCGACCTGGGGCAGGTCCGCCTGGAGGAGGGCGGCATCGACCGCAGCATGCTCGGGGCCCGGGAGTTGGCCGGCGCTGGGCGCTTGCGCGGGGCGGAGCGCCGGGGGCGGTGGTGGAGGATGCGGTCGGCATCTCCGCTGCGGCGTCGGTGGCTGCAGGTCGAGAGTGCGACCGGGGCGGGCTATCAGGCGCATCTGGCGCTGGCCGAGTGCCCGCCCGCGGTACGTCAGGAGGCCGCGGATCTGTTCACCCAGCTCGAAGTCCTCGACTTCCCCGTCGATTTCACCGTCGATCTGGCGCTGGTGCCGGCGGAGACGGCCCGCGCCCAGGTGCAGCGCAAGAAGAACGAGCTGGTGGACCAGGCCGACCAGTACGACGTCCGGCCCACCGGCATGCCTGCCAGCTTGCCCGAGGCCGCGGTCGATCTGGGTGAGCTGGAGAGGCGGCTGGCGCGCAACAGCGTCGAGGTGGAAGTCCAGAGCGTCACGGTGCTCACGGTGTGGGCGCCGACTGCTCAGCTGTGCGATGCGCGGGCGCGGGCGCTGGAGACGCTGCTGGCGGGTGCCGACTACCGGGCGGTGCGTCCGTCCGGCCTGCAGATTGACCTGTTCACGCTCGGGCTGCCCGGAGCAGTGCGGGCCGCGAGGCTGCGGGAGTTCACCCAGCATCAGCTCAGTGAGGACTGGGCGCTGGCGGGGGCCTTCGCGCACAGCGAGGTGGGCGATCCGACCGGGCTGCTGCTGGGGTTGGACCTGGACTGCGGCACCACCCGGCCGGTGCTGGTCAACATTTCGGATGCGCCCAGGCAGGATGCCTCGGCCTCGCTGGGGGTGGTGGGAGATCTGGGCGGTGGCAAGAGCGTGCTGCTGAAGCTGATCGCCGGTTCGGTCGTGGACCGGGGCAGCCGTGTCATCTGTATCGATCGCACCCCGGTGCGGGAGTGGGCGTCGTTCGCTCAGGCGGCCGCGCCGGGCCGCTGCCAGATCATTGACGCCGCGCAGGCACAGCTGTCCATTGATCCGCTGCGCTTGTTCCCGGGTGCCAGGGGCCGTCACTACGCGCTGAGCTATCTCACGCTGCAGCTGGGCGTGGGCCCGATGACCACGGCCGGGGAGGTGTTGCATCACGCCGTGGAGCAGGCCGCTTCGTCCGCTGCCTGCTCCATGAGCGGGGTGGTCGCCGTGCTGCGGCAGATGGCCGCGGGGGCGAGCGGTAAGCGTCAGGACGCGGCCGCCACGCTGGCCGGGCTGCTGCGCGTGGTCGAGCAGAATCACCTGGCCCGCATGGTGTTCGACCCGGCGCTGCCTCCGGTGCGGCTGGAGGGCACTGGGGCCTCGGAGTTCATTGTGGTGACGACGACCGGGCTGAAGCTGCCGCCCAAGCAGGCGTTCGCGCACCCCGAGGTGCTGCATCAGCAGCCCTTGGAGGCGCTGATCGGCCGGGCGGTGCTCTACCTGATCGCGGCGATCGCCCGCCAGGCCGCCTTCGCCCAGCCCGAGCGGTTCTGCGCGGTCGCACTCGACGAGCTGTACTGGCTCACCTCGTCCGCCGAAGGCACCGCCCTGGTCCACGAGATCCTCCATGACGGCCGCAAGCACGGTGCGGGGCTGCTGGCCGGCGCCCACGAGGCCGAGGAACTGGGGCCCGACCGGGGCTTGATGGCCTATCGGGCGCTGGCACGCACCACGGATCGTGAACGGGCTCGCCGCGGCCTGGAGTTCGTGGGCCTGGACAGCCGCGACAGCGAACTGGTGCGGCTGGTCACCTCCAACCTCTCCCATGTCGGGCGCCGGGACCGTGCCGGGGAGCTGCTGTTGACCGGCCCGCGGCAGAACACCGGACGCGTCAAAGTCGTCATCCCTTCCCTGGAGCGGATCGCGTCGCGGATCACCACTACCCCCGGCCGGGCCCCGGCGTCGGGGCCCGCACCGCAGGAGGCCGTCTGATGATCAGCCGGGGATGGGACCGGGTACGGCGCCGTCGAGCCGCTCGCCGGGCTGCCGCCGTCCTGTGTCTGACCGGCCTGATGCTGGCCGCGGCCGCTGTGATCCTGCGTCTGCCGTCGGGGTGGGCCACGCCTTCCGGTGACCCGGCCGGGGCTCCTGCCGGGGCTCAAGGCCGTGCCGGGGCCTGCGCGTTGATCGCCGGTCCGGCCCGGGGGTCGTGCACGGTCGGGCCGGACCGCACAGCGCGGGCGCGACCGCAGGCGCACTGCGTGGTCGTGGCACAGCTCCTGCCGCCGGCCGCCGCCGTGGTCGCGCTCCTGATCCTGTGCCGGGTCGGAAGGAAGGATCCCTCATGATCAGGTGGCGGCCGGAGAGTGTCCGGCTGCGCACCTTCGCCCACGCCCTGGTGCTCGCGGTGGTGTTTCTTGTCGTCAACGGGCAGGTCGCCTACGCCGCGAACGTTGGCGGGGACATGATGGCCCCGCTGAACGTGGACAGTTCCGAGGGTGTGCCGCTGGATGGCTATGAGCTGTCGGCGCAGGGCGGTTCGGTCTTCTCGCTGAAGAGCAACGCGTACGCGTTTTTGATGAACGGGCTGTTCACGCTGGTGCGTCTGCTGGCCGGACTGGCGTGCTGGGCGCTTGAGTTCGCCCTGCGCTTCCCTCTGATCAAGATGCTGGCCGATCCGGCCCAGCGGGTCTCCCAGACCTATAACGGCATCGTCGTGGACACCCTTGGCCTCAAGGGCCTGTTGCTGGCCTGGGCGTTCATCTTCGGCGGGATCCTCCTGGTGCGGGGCAGGGCCAGCAAGGGACTGGGGGAGATTTTCCTGACGCTGCTGATCGCCGCGTTCGCCGCCTCCGCGTTCGTCCGCCCGGACTATCTGCTGGGCCAGAACGGTCCGCTCGCGCAAAGCCAGCAGGCGGCCGCCGAGGTCGCCCAGGCCACCGTCGCCTCTCACGACTGGGGCGGGAAACTCGCCAGCGGGAACGCGGGGCCGTGCGCGGGGATGTGGGGCAAAGCCCTGGAGAAGTGCCATCAGGTCCAGGAGGAGCGCCCCTACTCCGCCTCCGAAGTGGCCAAGCCCATCCAGGATTCGCTGTCCAACGTCTTGGTCGTCAAGGGCTACATGCTCGTGCAGTACGGCCGGATCCTCGACCCGGGCAAGAAGGCCGACCGGCAGGCCTACGCGCTGCACCTGAAATGGGTCTCCGGCGGCTACAAGCCCTCCGCCGAGCAGGACAAGAAGGAGCCGTGCGGGCTGGTGGCAGGTCCTCTCAAAAAGTACTGCCAGGAGGGATACGCGGGCGCCAAGCGCGCTGCGGCTCAGGACCTGCCCGACCTGACTTTGGGAGGACAGCTGCTGGAGTCCGCGACCCCGGTCTTGAGTGAGCAGGACCAGCAGTTCGCCGCGTTCTTGAAGGATCTCAAGAAGGCGGGGCCGGTGGGCAAGGCCTGTGCGGAGTACGCCAGGGAACCCGCCGGGTGGCGGGCCGCCGGCGTGTTGATGCTGTTCGTCTCCGCGCTGCTGATCTGCGCGATCGCCCTGTCCGGAGCGTTCGTGCTGATGGGGGTGCAGGCCGCGGATGCGGCGGCCGCCGCGGTGGGTGGGGTCGCGCTGGTGTGGGCGATGCTGCCCGGCCCCAGCCGGCAGGCGGTGTGGAAGTGGCTGGCGCTGCTGGGCGTCTCCGTCGCCGCGATGTTCGCGGTGTGCATGTTCCTGCCCGCCTACGGCATCGGTATCGACATCATGCTGACCGACGGCCCCAGGGTGCCGGCCGAGCGGCTGCTGGCCCTCAACGGCCTGGCGCTGGCCGCACTGGCCTTCCACCGGCGTCTGCTGCGGGCGATCTCCTCGGCCGGGCAGCGGCTGGCGCTGCGGATGCGCTACGCGAAGATCGGCGGCACCCACCTGCCGGGCGACAGCTCCGAGATCGGCGCGGCGCTGGCCGTGCACGGCGGCGGCCTGGGGGCCGGCGGATCCGGGCTGCGCACCCTGGGCGGCGGATATGGACGGCTCGGTACCCGTCAGCGCATCATGCGCTCGCTGGGCGCGATGACGGAGGGCACCGGCATGCCCATCGACCCGGCCGGGCTGCTCGCCGACGCGGGCGCGGAGGCCTCCCGCGGTCTGGGGCCGCTCGCGTTGGCTGCGGCCGGCGCGCGGTGGGGGGCCCGCGGCGCCTGGTGGCTGGCGGTGGGCAAGGACCCCGGCGACCAGGCGCTGGAGAAGATCCGCAAACCCACCGGCGCCGGAGACGACGCGGGCATGCCCGCCGAGGGGGCGGGTGGGGGCTCTCTTGGCCGGGGGCCGGGCGCAGTGCGCCGTCAGGGACCGCCGGACCGCTACCGCAATGAGGATGGCGTCATCGCCGACGAGCAGTCCGGTGCCATCCTGCACGATCAGCACAGCGACCGCACGCTCTTGTCGACCCGTGCGCACAACCGGCTGGTGCGGCTGCGCGGTTACCGCCTCTTGAACCGCACGGGCCGGATCGCGCACGGCGCCACCTACGGCCTGCCCGCCAACACCCGCCGGGCCCGAGCGCGAGCCTCGCAGTACACCCACGACGCCCGTCAGCAGCTCGATGTGTGGCGCAACACCGCGCGCGAGGACGGGCGGGCCTGGGTGGGCCGCGGGCATCGCGAGGACGACCGGGAGCACGAGGGGCCAGTGGCCGGCTCGCGGCGTCTGCCGCCGCCGTCAGCCGGCGGGGGCACGGGTGCACCGGGGCCGGCCGGCCCGGCACAGCCCCCTTCCACCCCGCCGGGCTCTGCACCCGCCCCGCCCTCGGGTGGCGCGGGCCCCTCGGACAGCCCTGCTGCGTCGCCGGGCCGCTCGCGGCTCGCGCCCCAGCAGGGCGCCGCTCCCCCCGCGTCGCGGCCCCGCAGCGGGGGCTTGGGCGCCAGCCCGCGTTCGCGCGAGGAAGCACGTCGGCGTTTCGAGGCCCTGCAGCAGCGGATCGCCCAGGCGCGGGATGAGGACCGTTCGCCGCGCCTTGACGTGGCCGCCGCCGACCTGGAGGGAGAGGAGCCGTGACGCGGTTGAGGCGGCGCCGGCGTGCGCAGTGGGGGTGTCTGGTGGTGCTGCTCGTCGCCGCGTCCTGCGCGGCTCCCGTGGCCGGGGTGCTGTCGGCGGCGGCCCAGCTCTCCGCCCCGGACTCCGGCGCTGCAAAGGAGCCGGTCCTGGGCGGCAGCGCTGCGGACATCCCGCCCACCATGCTGGCCGCCTACAAGAATGCCTCCCGGCAGATCGGCCGTCAGGTGCCGCGGTGCCGGGGCATGTCCTGGCCGATCCTGGCGGGTATCGCCAAGGTGGAGAGCAATCATGCCGCCGGGCGGGTCATCGCCCAGAACGGCGACATCCACCAACCACGGATTCTGGGCGTGCTGCTCAACGGGTCGGGCGCCGGACACAACCACAGCGTCTTCCCCGACACCGACGACGGCCGCTGGGACGGCGTCGCGAACGGCGAACGGGCCGTGGGCCCTTTCCAGTTCCTGCCCTCCACCTGGGCGTCCGTGGGCCGCGACGGCAACGGCGACACGGTCAAGGACCCGCACAACGGCTTCGACGCCGCCCTGGGGGCCGCGGTGTATCTGTGCGGCCGCGGCCGCAACCTCAACCAGCGCTCCCAACTGCACGCGGCGATCTACCAGTACAACCGCTCCACGGAGTACGTGAACAACGTCAGCAGCCGCATCGCGCAGTACCGCAGCGCGGCCACACGCTCCACGAGCGTGGAGCTGGCGGCGGTGTCCGGCAAGGCGAGGACGGTGCTGAGAGCGGCGCTCGCCCAGCGCGGGACGCCCTACTCGTGGGGTGGCGGCAACGCGAAGGGGCCCAGCACGGGGACGTGCTGCTCCCCCAGCGGGAAGTCCGGCGCCGAAGTCCGGGGGTTCGACTGCTCCGGGCTGACCACCTATGCCTACGCCCGGGTCGGTATGGCCCTGCCCCGCACCACCCAGACCCAGGCCGAGATGGGCCGGCACATCCCCGTCAGCAGGGGCACGCGCGCGCTGCGCCCGGGCGATCTCGTCTTCTATGCCGACCACCGCGGCGCCATCTTCCACGTCGGGCTCTATGCGGGAAAGGGCCAGATGGTCAACGCCGCGCGGCCCGGGACGCGGGTGCGCGTGGACCGGGTCGATGCGATGCCCGGCTATGCGGGAGGGGCACGCCTGCTGTGACGCCCGCCCTCCCGCGCTCGCATCCGGTGCCGCGCGCTCCGTGGCTGCTGTTCAGCTGCACGCTGCTGCTGGCCCTGGCCGGCTACCTGCTCCTGACTGCCGGCGCCGGGCAGCCCGGCGCCGGCGGACAGCCCTCTGCGGCGCCTGCGCCCGGACCGCAGAGGCCGCAGGCTCCCCGCGCCTCTCCTGGCGCATCCCGGACCGGCCCGCCGGGGGCACCGGTGGCCTCCCTCCCGGGCTTGGCGCCGCGCGCCGGCGGGCGCGTCACCGACCGGGAGATACAACGTCAGCTGGAGAGCGGGTGGCCGCCGGACCTGCCCGTGGCGGACGAGGAGCAACTGCGCCGCCGGGGAGCGGCATGGCTGCAGGCCGATGCGACCGGAGTCGGCCGAGACCGCTTCCCCCAGGTGTTCGGCTCGCACCCGCCCGCTCTCGTGGCGCCCGCGTTCAGCCGCGTGCGGATCCAGGCCGCCATTGCCCGCCGTGAGGGTGGCGCCGGCCGGGCGGTGGTGCACCTGGTGTGGGCGGGCGCCGACCGGGGCGGGACCTTCACCGAGGGGCGCACCAGCCGCTACCTCTTCCACCGAGTCACAGGAGCCGGCACATGGTCACCTCGCACCTGATACAGCAGGCCTCCGGCCCGCTCTCCTGCCTGACGGGGACAGCGCACGCGCTCCTGTGGCTGGCCGCGCACTGGTATCTGCTCGCCCTGGCCGTGGCCGCCGTCCTGAGTACCGCGCTGGGCCTGACCCGCCATCTGGCGATGAAGGCCTCCCAGGAGCGCATGAGTCTGGAGCTCTCGCCCGCCCCCTATTTCGACCCCACCGCGGAAGAGATCTTCCGACGCGGCGTGGAACTCGCCCGGGCGTGCACCGCCTTGCCGTGGTGGGCGCCGCGTCGCACCAAGACGGTGCGGATCCGGCTGCGGGCCGATGCCCGGCATCCCTTCGCCTACCGGCTCGAAGGACCCGCGGGCGCCGAACGCCTGCTGTCCACCACACCGTTCGGCCTGCACGTCCGCGTCACCCAGGCGGCACCGCTGGCCGACCGGGACCGGGCGCACGAGGTGCGCGCCGAGTTCCTCCTGCGCGGCAATCCGGTCGCCGCTCTGCGCGAGGTTCCGCTGCGGCCCGACCCGCTGCAGCCGCTCGTGGACGCCGTCGCCGATCTGCGCACCGACCTCGGCGACCTGGCCGAGGTCTGCATCGACCTGCAGCGGGCCCCCAAGTGGGCCCTGCGGGTGCGCCGCTGGCAGCTGATGGGCCACGCCCGCCGTGCGGAAGAGCGGGAGGCGGCGCGCGCGGCCCGCTGGCTGCAGCGCGACGGGGCGGGCCTGGACGTGTCGCTGGTCGCTCACATGCAGCAGTTGCTGTCCGGGCGCGGCAGCGGGGCGCTGCGCGCGCGTCCGGTGGTCCTGCCGCCCTCGGTAGGCCGCGTGGACCGCTCCGAGGCGCTGGGCAAGCTCGCGGAGGACGACCAGCTGGTGCGGGTGCAGATCCTGGTGCGCTGCGCCTCCGACATCGAGGGCCGCGCGCACGCCCGGATGGCGAGGATCCAGGCCGGCTTCGACGTGTTCGGCGGGTCGGCGCGGCTGGCGATGCGCGGACTGAGGATCGGGCCCTGGCGTCTGGGGGCCGACCGCTGGCCGCACCGTGCTGTCTTCGACCGGCGCTGGCGGACCGGGCAGTGCGAGCCGCCGCGCGCGAACTGGGTGCGCCTGGAGGAGCTGGCCGGGCTGCTGAAGCCGCCCACCGTGCACTGCCGGCTGCCGCTGCTGCCCGCGGACCTGCCCACCTGGCGGCCGGGAGATCCCGAATTGCTGCTGCAGGGCTGGTACCGGGGGCCGGACGGGCGGCGGCGGCTGGTGGCCACACACGCCGCCGAGACGCTCTACGAGCTGGGCGTGGGCAAGTCGGGCGGCGGAAAGACGGAACTGGCCATAGCCCAGGCGATCGGGTATGCCCATGCCGGGGGCGGGCTGTTGTTCATCGACCCGCACCGCGACAGCTTCGCCCGGGCCGCGCCCTATCTGGCCCATAAACACATCGCGCAGCGGCTGGCCCGAATCGACCTGACCGGCATCGGCGCCGACCCACAGGTCAGCTCGTGGAATCCGATCGGCATGGATCACCAGCGGGCCCGTCACGAGGTCGTCGAGGGCGTGGTGGACTCCTTCGCGGCCGCCTTCGGGTGGGGCGACGCCTCCGCACCGCGCGCGATCGCGATCCTCACCGCGGCCTTGACGGTGCTGACCGCGCTCAACGAGCTCGCCTGCCGGGCCGGGCGCCCGGCGGATCAGGCCACCATCTTTCACGTCCGTGCGCTGCTCACCGACGCCGGCTTTCGTGCGCAGGCGCTCGGCGCCGTCGGCAGCTTCCTCAATGAGGACTCACGCGCCTGGTGGGAGCACACCTTCCCCACGTTCCCGCCCGATGCGTTCGCGATCCTGCTCAATCCGCTGACCCGGCTGTCCGGCAACCCGGTCACCTACGGGTTCCTCGGTCAGGGCCAGGGCATCTACAACATCCGCGCGGCCATGGACGACCGCATGATCGTGTGGGTGTGCACGGCCGGCCGCGGTCCCACCGACCGTCTCGTGGCCGCTCTCCTCAATCGTGATCTGCTGCAGGCCGGACGCTCCCGCGCAGACCTGCCCGCGGACCAACGGCTGTGGTTCAGGGCCTACTTCGATGAGCTCATCACCCTCGCCGAGGCGTCCTCGGACTCGATTGCCAGCATGTTCGAGGACTTTCGCAAGTACCGCGTGCAGATCCATGCGCTCACCCAGCTGCTGGCCCGACTGCCCAGCGATGTGCGCCAGTCACTCCTGCAGAATGCATCCACCCTCTCGACCACTAAGGGGTCCCGGGCTGCTATCGCGCCCCTGACCGAGGAATGGGGGGAGCGTCCCAGCGCTGCCGAGATCGCACACCTAATCCAGTACGACCACTACGCCACCTTCACCGTCGAAGGGCGCCGCATCGGCCCCGTCCTGATCCACGGCCCCCACCTGGACGACGTCTTCGCCCACCTGGCACGCCCGGCCAAGGTCGGCGCCTTGAAGCGATACGCCGACCGCAACGCCGGCACTTTGCCGTTGCCCGACCTCACCGCGCGGGCTACCGCCCAGCTGCAGCGGGTGTGCGCCTTTTTGAGCGAACACGCACCGGCCCCTGCCGTCACGCTCACGAAAAACCGGAGCTACCAGTGACGCCACACAACCGTTCAGGACACCCTCGACCACGCTCGGCTCCCGCCCGAAGAACCCTGAACGGAGAGCAACCCTGCCCTCTCGCCGCGCTGGCGCACACAGGAGGCATGGACGGGCACGGCATTACTTCCGATCAAGGCGGCACCGTGGCGCGCCGTGTGTGCGGGCCTCGCGGTGACCGGCCCGCACACCCAGTCACAGTAGGTGAAGCACCAAATAGGCATGTAGCCCGCTATCGATGCATACGCACAGGACCTGCAGGCCTGCGGGGCTGTGGCGCAATTGCATCACTCGTAGCGGAACGCAACCATCAACTATCCGAATCGCATGGAGCGTTGACAGAGAGCGTCCTACTGTTCGCATCACAAATCGCACGCATGACGACGGCCACAACTGGCCCTATCCGCCCCAGAGTTGCCGGTCTGAACAGACTGCACCGGGCATTCACCTCAACAGGCCATGCGGGGAGAGCACACATGACATCGCGATCGCACCACTACGTCCACGCGCGACGAACTATGCCTCTGGTATCTCTCACTGCTGTGCTCGGCATCGCCGTCGCCGCGTGCAGCAGCGGCAGCACCGCGGATGATGACCCGAACAAAACCGCCACGAAGTCCGCCAAAGCCTCCCCGACACCGACCAAGAGCTCGGCCGACCCGCAGGCGCAGGAGAAAAAGGCAGCACTGACCACTTATGCCCGCATGTGGGACGAGCAGGTCAAGGCGTATGCGAAGGCCGACGCCACGGGCACGGACCTCAAGAAGTACGCCACCAAGGACGCACTCGGCCGGGCGATGGGTGATCTCCTGCTGATGAAGAAGGCTGGCACCGCCACCAAGGGCGCGCCCACCCACCGCAACACCAAGATCGATGCTCCGATCGACCTGGACGCGAAGATCCCCAAGGCACGGGTGACTGACTGCCTCGACATCACCAACTGGCCAACCGTCAAACGCTCCAACGGCAAGGTGCTGCCCTTCCCGAGCACCCAGCCCATGCGCTACCTGACCACCGCCCAGGCCGAGAAGTGGGGGAACCAGTGGATCATCACCAAGGTCGAAACACACGGCAACCGCACCTGCTGAGACGTCTGGCGCCCACGCTCCTGGTGATGCTGGTGACAGCCGCGACTCTGCCTGGCGCCGCGGCAGCTCCGCAGCCCGACAAAGGCACCAGCGGCCTCTGCCCCGGCCGGTCTTCCTACGTCACGGTCTGCCGCACCGAGCCCGGTGCCGGCGGCAGCCGCAGTCTCGGTGGCGGCCGCCCGGCAGACGGACCGGGAAAAGGCACGTCGAAGAGCAAAGGCCAGGCCGGCTTCCAGTTGTGCGCCGTCGAGCGCCTGGCCCCGCAGCCGCCCGCGAGCGACCCGCTCTGGAAAGGCCACAAGCCCGGCAACGGCGCCATCTACACCCGCGTCTGTCTGACCGAGGACGCTGGGCAAGCGGCCCTGGGCGGGCCGCTCGCAGGAGTTCCGCAGGTGTTCTGGGCCGCCGAAGCCCCGGACATCGACGTTGACCCCCAGGCGCTGGCCCGGCAAGCCGTCGACTCGATGCTTCTGACCGGCCCTGCAATCGCCAGCCCCCAGGCGGCGGGCAAGTACACCGTCGGGGTCCCGATGTGGATGTGGGTGGACCCCTCCCCCACCACGTTCGGCCCGAATGCCGCCAGCGCGTCGCTGGCCGGAGTCACCGTGTCGGCCACCGCAAAGGTGTCCTCGATCCGCTGGTCGATGGGCGACGGCAGGAGCGTGCTCTGCCGCGGCGCCGGAACCAAGTACAAGCCGTCGTACGGCATGACCAAGTCGCCCGACTGCGGACACTTCTACCGGGTCCCGTCCAGGGGGCTGGCGGGAGGCCGTTTCAAGGGCACCGCGACCGCGACCTGGGCGGTGGAGTGGCACGTCACCGGAGGTGGCGAGACGGGCGAGTTCACCGAGGTCCGCGACAGCGACTTCACGGTAGCCGTGGGCGAGATGAGAGTCCTCGACTAGGCAGGAGGGCAAGCACGTGGTGTTAAAGAACATGACGAAGAACAGGCCGCAGGTGCCCGCCCCGCCCGGCGCTGACCCGGTGATGCGCCCGGACATCGCCATCACCGATCCGGAGCCGCCCCGTCGGCGACGCCGCTCCTTCATGGTGATCGGGTCGGTGATGGTGCTGGCCGGCGCCATCGGCTTCGCAGGGCTGATGAACGCCTCGAGTGAGCGCTCCGATGTGCTGGCGCTGGCCCGCGACGTGCCGTCCGGGAAGAAGATCACCGAGCAGGACCTGCGGGTCGTGGCGCTGCCTGACGATCCTGGGCTCAAGCCGGTCGCCGCGGCGAAGAAGGACACCGTGGTGGGCCGCCGAGCCGGGGCCGCACTGTCCCAGGGCTCCTTGTTGACCTCTGCTCAGCTCGCCGGGCGTGGCGGCCTCAAGGCCGGTGAGGCACTGGTGGCTGTTGAGGTGAAGCGGGGCATGGCGCCGGTGGATGCGCTGCGCCCGGGCGACGCGGTGAGTCTGGTGACGCGACCCCAGGAAGGCACGATGGACAAGGAACAGTCGGAGCTGTCCGAGGTCACCGGGCGGGTAGTTAAGGTGGGTGTCCCCGCCAGCAGTGGCGACGTCGTCGTCCAGGTTGCTGTCTCGGACGTCGAGAGCGGCGTGGTAGCCTCCGATGCCAGCGCGGGCCGGGTAGCGATCGTCCTCAAGGCCGGGGGCTGATCCATGTCCGTCATGGTGCTCGCCGGCGGACACGGCTGCGGAGTCACCGTGTCCTGTCTGGCGCTGGCTCTGTCCAGCCCACGTCCCTCTCTGCTGGTGGAGGCCGCGGGCCGGCAGGCGTCGATCCGCAGCGGATACCGCCAGGGCGCCTGGGGTGGCGATGTGGGGCTGTGGCACTTGGCCCAGGCTCACCTGCAGCATCAGCTTGCCGAGGCCTTCGAAGTTCACCTGCGGCCGCTGGACGCGGATGGCAACCGCCTGATCCTGCCCGGGCTGACCGACCCGGCGCAGGCGTCGGCGCTGTCGGGGACCTGGGAGCCGCTGGCGCTGCTGCTGCATGCCATGGACCAGCACGCCGGGTACGACGTGGTGGTCGACGCCGGGCAGGTCGTCGTCAACGGGGGCGCTCTGCATGCC
This sequence comes from Streptomyces sp. NPDC036815, assembly GCF_055609205.1. Taxonomy (NCBI): domain Bacteria; kingdom Bacillati; phylum Actinomycetota; class Actinomycetes; order Kitasatosporales; family Streptomycetaceae; genus Streptomyces; species Streptomyces sp. NPDC036815. The sequence goes on from NZ_JBVJPW010000011.1 coordinate 72,278, forward strand.
GGGCTGTTCCCGGCCGTGCTCGCCTACCGGGCCGATGTGGTGCTGCTCGTGCTGCGCAACACCCTGACGTCGGTGGCGCAGACGCTGCCGGTCGCCCGCGTGCTGCAGGGTGAGCTGGAGCGGTGCGGCAGCGGCAGCGAGGCGCTGCGGCTGCTGGTCATTCAGGAACTGAGCTCTGCAGCAGGGGGTTTGCGGACGGATGCCATCGCGCGCCGGTTCGGCGTCCCGGTGGTGGACTTGCTGCCGTGGGATGTGCCAGCCGGTGCGCTGTTCACTCATGGGGCGCTGCGGCCGCCGCGGCTGGCCAAGCTCCCGTTGCTCAAGCAGGCTCGGAAAACGGCTGCGGCGATCATGGTGGAGGTCAACACGCGGCGCCGGGCGCTGGATATGCCCGCCGCGCCGGTGACGTCACCGCAGGTGGCTGGGGTGCTGCAGCGGTTGGCCGCGGTCCGCCCGGCGGGCCAGCCGGTTGATCCCGGGCTGCTGGGGGTGGCCTCTCATGGCTGAGAAGCAGCCGGTGCCCGGGACGCCACGCCTGCAGGACGTCTTGCGCCAGTCCTTGTCCCAGCAGGCGCCGGCCCCGACCGTCGCGCCGACGGCCGACGCGCACACGCGCCACTCTGCGGCGCTGTCCTCGCCCGCGGCGCTGGAGGTCACTGAGCAGGCCGGGGCGTTGCCGGTCTCGCCGCAGGACATCGCCGCGCTGCGCGACGCGGTGAGCGATGACATCGTCGGCGCGGATGAGCAGGAGCCGCTGGCCGATGAGAGTGCGCGCCGCGAGCGGGCCCGGTCGCTGGTGGCCGAGCGGGTTTCGCGGTGGGCGGTGGACCAGGCGCGGCGGCACGCGACGCTGACCCGCGCGCAGGTGGAGACGCTGTGCCAGGCCGTCTATGACGCGCTGTTTCATGCCGGGCCCTTGCAGAAGTATCTGGACGACCCGGACGTGGAGAACATCGTCGTGCTCGGTGACACCGTCCAGGTCGACTACTTCAACCGGCCCACCGTCACAGTCCCGCCGGTCGCGCAGAACGACGACGAACTGATCGCGCTGATCAACCGGTTGGCGTCCAACTCAGGGCACCGCGAGCGGCGGTTGTCCGCCTCCTCCCCGATGGTCTCCTTCCGGTTGCCGGACGGCTCCCGTGCCGAGGCCACGACCTTGACCGGTGATCCGTTTTTGGGGGTGCGCCGACACCGCGTGATGGCCTCGAGCCTGGAACAGATGCAGAGGTGGGGCACTCTTTCCCCCGCCCTGTCCGCGTTCTTGCACGCACTCGTGCTGGCGAAGAAGAACGTGCTGTTCGCCGGGGATATGGGCACCGGTAAAACGTCACTGTTGCGGGCGCTGGCGAAGAAGATTCCCGCCGACGAGCGGGTGGTGACCCTCGAGTCGGACCGGGAGCTGTACCTCGACCAGGTCGAGGGCGGCGCCCAGTTCCTGGCGATGGAGTCCCGCGAGTCCAACGGCGAACTCGTCGATGGCCGGCCGGTCGGGCAGATCACGGTGGAGGACATGTTTCCCCATGCCCTGCGGATGCTGTCCACGCGCATCATCGTCGGTGAGGTCCGCGACCGCGAAGCGATCGCGATGCTGCAGGCGATGAGCGCCGGCGGTGCCGGGTCCATGTGCACGCTGCACGCCGCCTACCCCAGCCTGGTGTTGCCCCGCCTGGTCACGCTGTGCCGGGGGATGCACCGCGACGACGTCCACGAACTCGTGGGAACCGCCGTCCACGTCGTGGTCTACCTCAAGCAGATCAACCAGACGCGTCAGGGCGGGCGCCGCCACCGTTTCGTCTCGCATGTCCTGGAGGTGCAGCCGGGCGAGAGCGGCCACCCCTCTATCCAGGACATCTTCGCGCCCGGGGGATCCGATCCGCGCGGGGTCCCACAGCTCGTGCCGTCCTTCATCGAGGAGCTGGAGACGCTGGCCGGGTTCGACCGTCGCTGGCTGACTGTGCCGCAGTACGGCGCATGGCCCGCCCCGCTGGTCCTGATCGGCACGAAGGAGGACGCGGCGTGAGCACGGATCAGTGGAATCTGCTGGCCTCGGTATGCGGGGCGCTGCTCGTGGGCGGGCTCCTCCTCGCGGTGCGCGGCGCTGTCCCAGTTCCCCTGGCCACCCAGCGTCGCCCCTCGCCGTGGGTGGGGCGCTGGCAGTTGGCGCGAGAGGCGCTGCCCGAGGCCTGGGCGCGCCGCTACCGGTTCATCATGGCCCTAGCGGGCCTGTCTGCGGTCGGGGCCTGGCTGTACTGGGCGCGGCCGGTGCACGGGCTGCTCGCCGCGGTGGGGGTGCTGGGTGTGCCGTGGATCTGGAATCCGGCTGGCACCAGCCAACGGCAGATCGTGCGCCTGGAGGCGCTGGCGGAGTGGATGCAGCAGCTGGCGGGGGTGCATGAGTCCGGCGGCACGCTGGACAGTGCGATCACCGCGTCGGCGACGCGCGCTCCGGTGACCATCCGCGCGCAGGTACGCCTGCTGGCCGCGCGGCTGCGGGTGGGCTCCAACCCGGTGCTGGCCTACCGGCAGTTCGCCGATGCCTTCGCGGACGGTGCCGTCGACAACGCGGTCATGCTGTTCCTCACCCACGCCCAGGACCACGGGCCGGGACTGAGCCGGGCCCTGCAGTCCATGGCCCACCTCACCGAGCAGGAGGCCATCACCCTGCGCACGGTGGATGCCAAGCGCAGCCAGGTGCGCACCGGGACGCGCTGGGTTTCCATCATTTCGCTGGCGATCGCCGCGTACATCGTCACCAACCCGTCCTGGGGCGAGATCTACCGCAGCGCGCAGGGCCAACTCGTGCTGCTCGCCCTGGGGCTGATGTTCGCCGCGGCTCTGGTGGGGATGCGCAGACTCGCTCTGTCGCGGCCGGCACCGCGGCTGCTGGCCCCGCTGCCGGCCCCCGGCCCGGCCGGTCCCCCCGGGTCTGTGTCGGGCCCCTCGGACCGGAAGAAGGGGGCACTGCTGTGATCTCGACCGGTGCACTGGCCTACGGTGCGATCACCGGCGCAGGCCTGTTCCTGGTGGTACGCGAACTGCTGCCCGCCCGGCCGGACATGGACGGTGTCCTGGACCGTCTGGAGAACACCACAGGCCCACCTGGGCAACCGGCGGCGCCGGACGGGCACGGACGTGGTGCGCCCACGGTGTGGGAACGGGCCGGCGTGCAGATCCTGGCCTCTCACGGCCACCGCCTGAACGTGCCGCGCGCGGACTTGGAACTGCTCAACAAGTCGGTGCCCCACCATGTGGGCACCAAAGTGGTGGGGTCCTTGGTGGCCTTGGTCATGGTGCAGGCCGGTGGGCTGCTGCTGATGGCAGGCTTGGGGATCTCCTTTGCTCCGCCGCTGCTGGTCTCGGTGGGCTTCGCCGCCTACATCTGGTTCTCCGCGGATGCCGATGTGCGGCGCAAGGCCAAGGCAGCCCGCCTGGAAGTGCGCTATGCCATCGCTTCCTTTCTGGAGCGCGCCCAGTTGGAGCGCGGCGCGAACGTGGGGCCCGAGGCGGCGGTCCAGCGCACCGCCGAGGTCGGCGACCACTGGATCCTGACCCGCATCAGTACCACCCTCAAACGCGCCGAACTGGCAGGCGTCCCGCAGTGGGAGGCCCTCAAGCAGCTCGGCGAGCAGCTCGACATCCCCGAGCTGGCCGCCCCGGCGGAGTCGTTCTCCCTGGCCGGCGCCGGCGCCTCGATCCAAAAGATGCTGGCGACCCAGGCGCTGCTGCTGCGCCAGCGGCTGCTCACCGACCGGGAGGCCGAGGCGACCGCCGCATCCGAGCGCCTCGTCGTGCCCGGCACGGTGCTGTTCACGGTCGTGCTGGTGATGTTTGCCTACCCGGCTTTCAGTGCCCTGACATCCATCTGACGACTTGACCGCGCACCCGTGGTGCGCCTTCCGACGAGGAGTTTCGATCATGAAGTTCACGGGGTTCGAGACAGTGGCCCTGCGCCTGCACACGGCGTGGCTGACGCGGGTGGAGCAGATGGCCGGAGCCCGCCGCGATGCCGGGATGGAGACGCTGGAGAAGCTGATCCTGGGTGCGGTGGTGCTGGGTGTGGCGGTGGCGTTCGGCACTGTGTTCAAGAGCACCTCCACGACGTTGATCGACCGGTTCAAGGCCGCCGTCGGCGCATGAGGACTCACATCCAGCGGTGGTGGCGCGCGCGGCAGCAGGCGTTGCGCGGCAGCCGGCGCCAGTCGGGGCTCTCCACGCTGGAGTTCCTGGTCATCGCGCCGATCTTGCTGTTCATCTCCTTGGTGGTGCTGCAGCTGGGGGTGTATTTCCTGGCCAGTACCGCCGCCCACACCGCGGCCCGCAAGGGTGCGCAGACCGGTGCGCAGTTCAAGTCCAGCCCTGGGCAGGGCGCGGCGCGTGCCGCGGACTGGCTGGCCCGGGTCGGGGTGGTCCAGCAGGCCCATGTGAGTACCGCCGGGTCGAGCGGGCAGCGGGTGCGGGTGACCGTGTCGGGGCGGGTCATGAACTTCCTGCCGTGGGACGTGCGCATCGAGCGCAGCGCGGAGGACACCGTGGAGAGGGACCAGTGAACGGGCAGCGTGGCCCCGCGTCTGTCCACCGGCGCGGTGTCGGGGTGCGTGCTGCGGCGCTGGCCGGGCGCCGCAACGGCGATTGTGGTTCGTACACGTTGGAGGCGGTGTTGTGCCTGACGGTGCTGGTGCCGGTCCTGGGAATCACCGCGGCGTTCGGGCTGGCCGGGCTGGGAGACAGCACGGCCGCCAATGCCGCGGCCGCGGCCGCCCGCGCGGCCAGTGAGTCCGCCGACCCCGCTACCGCGCAAGCCCGGGCCCGGCAGGCGGCGCTCACCTCGCTGGGGCAGGCGCAGCGCGCCTGTGCCAGTTCCGACGTCCAGGTCGACACCAGCCGGTTTCCCTCGCAGCCCGGCCAGGCGGGCAGTGTCACGGTAACCGTGCACTGCAAGATCCCGCTGGCGCAGTTGGCGGTGCCGGGGCTGCCGGGCTCCAAGACGTTACGGGCGACCCGGCACAGTGCAGTGGACCGGTATGTGGCCCGTACCGGCGAAGGGCGCACCCCATGAGGCTGCAGAGGAGAGCTGCCCGGCTGGGCCGCGGCGGGGCCCACCGCGCCCGCCGCCCGGCTCGCCACGGCGGCGACCGCGGCTCGGTGACTTTGTACTTCCTCGGCTTCGCGATCGTCATGATCGGGCTGCTCGCGCTGCTGGTGGACGGCGGGCGTCTGCTGATGGCCGACGCGGATGCCGAGGACATCGCCGCGGAGGCGGCCCGCGCCGCAGGCCAGGAGATCAGCGCGCCGGGTGCCATCACCGGCGAGGGCACTCGCGCTGACCCGGGCCGGGCCGTCGCCACCGCCCAGGCCTTCCTCGCCGACGCCAACGTCCAGGGCACCGTCACGGTTGCCGCGGACGGGCAGAGCATCACCGTCACCGTCCACGACACCTACCAGACTCTGCTGCTAGGCGGGTTCGGCTACTCAAGCATGCAGGTCACCGCGCACGCCGACGTCACGCTCGAACGCACCGACCCGGGAGCATAACGATGTCCCACTCTTCCCCCGGCCGCCCGGCCCGGCCCGCGCGGGTGCTGCGCGCCGCGGGCAGCCTGGCTGTTTTGGCGCTGCTGCTGACCGGTGTGCCGTGGGTCCTTGCCGCTGCCGGCACTCTCCCGGCTGGCATGCCCAGCGGCTCGGACATCACTAAGGCACTGATGTCGCCGGACGACGGGCAGGTCCTGTTCACCGTGCTGACCGTGCTGGGGTGGGCGTTGTGGCTGTGGTTCGCCCTGGGTGTGCTGGCCGAGATCCCCCGTCTGCTGCGCCGCCGCCCGCCTCGTGGGCAACGCCGCGTGCTGGGCGCGCCGCAACGGCTGGCCGGGTTCCTGCTGGGCGGGCTGCTGGTGCTGCCCGCCGGTACGGCGATGGCCTCTCCCGCTCCGGCGGTGGCCGCCACCGCACCACTGCATGTGGCTAACACCGTCCCGCACACGAAGGCCCCCACAGCGCCCGCCACCACCGCCGCCGCCTTGCAGGGCGAACCGCCCGCGCAGAGGGGGCCGGTCCATGTGGTGGGTGAGACGGGAGAAACCGTGTGGGACCTGGCCGTGGAGTACCTGGGCTCGGGAAGCCGCTCCGCCGAGATCCGCCGTCTCAATCCGGATCTTCCACAAGGTGCGCTGTTGCCCGCCGGACTCCACGTGCGGCTCCCGGCCGACGCCCACATCTCCTGCCCCGCCCCGGTGTCCGAACAAGCAGAGGGCAGCGACGCAACGGGGAGACGGATGCGGCTCGCGGCAGCCGAGCGGCCAGCAGCAGCGGCCACGGACGAACAGGGCGAGCGGATCCACACGGTCGAGGCCGGGGAGTCGTTGTCCACCATCGCCGCGGACGAGCTCGGCGATGGCAACCAGTGGCCGCAGCTATTCGACGCCAGCAAGGGGCATGACCAGCCGGGCAATACACCGGCGCTGCACGATCCCGACCTGATCTACCCCGGGCAACAGATCACCGTTCCCGCGGCGACGGGCTCCACCACACCCGACACCCCCGGCGACAAGAAGGACGGCCACACCCCGCACGACGATGCCGCTGACAGTGACAAAGACAGCGAGCGTGAACATGGCCCCGGGCCCGGGCCCGGGGAGAGGGGTCCCACGAAGCCGCCGGCCACACCCGAAAAACCCGATCATGAGGGTCAGCGGCCCACCGAGCGGCCTGCCCGCCCCTCCCCGGTATCCACACCGTCCGGTAAGCCGACTTCGGTGCCCGCCGCGGACCCTGACACATCCACGGCATCGGACGTGTTCACTCTGCGCACCGCGGGTGTACTGGCCTCCCTGGCGGCCGCGGTGACCCTGGCTCTGTCCCTGCGCCGCATCCTGCAACGCCGCAGCGCCCGGCCCGGCGAGCTCATCGCCATGCCCGACAACACCTCCCCGACCGAGGCGCAGCTGGCTCAGGCCGCTGATTCCACGGGCCTCCTCCGGCTCGACCGTGCGCTACGCACCCTGGCCCACCACGCCGGCCAGCAGGGGCACGCTCTTCCGGCCCTGCGCGGGGCCCGGATCACCGACCGCAGCGTGCAGGTCCTGCCCGACGACCTGCAGGCCGCCGCCGTACCCCCCTTCACGGCCGGCCGGGCTGGCTGGTGGGTGTGTGAGAAGACCGCCGAGCTCCTCGCCGAGAACGAGGCCGCCGACGTGCCGCCCCCCTACCCGGGTCTGGTCACCGTCGGCGCCGACGGTGACGGCCAGCTGGTGCTGCTCGACTTGCCGCACACCGGTGTCCTCCTGCTGGACGGTGATCGCACGCACCGCACGGAGGTCCTCACCTCGCTGGCTCTGGAACTCGCCATGAGCCCCTGGGCGGGCGACGTGGAAGTCGTCGTCGTCGGATTCGGCGAGGGCCTCAACCACCTGCTGCCCACGGGCCGCATCGCGCACATCAGCGCAACCGGAGACGCGGCACGAGACTTTGCCGAGCGTCTTCTCGAAGCCCACCAGGAACCCAAGGAATCCCGCACCTGCTACTTGATCCTGTGCGCTGCCGACCTCGATGCCGACAGCTCCTGGCAGGTCGCCGAAACCTTCCACAAGTCGAGAAACACCATGGAGGCCGCACTCATCATCCCCGCAGGCCAGGCCCGTCTCCTCTTCGAGGACAGCGACCTCCTGGATGCCGCCGAAACCCAGCCGCAGGCCCTCGACAGCCTCGGCCTCGACATCACCCTGCAGCGCCTGGAACACGACGCCCTCGAGGAGGTCACGGCCGCACTCAAGGTATCCGGGCAACAGCCCCGCCCCGCCGACGGAGCCTGGAAGCACGTGCCGTCCGAGAACCAGACCGCACACGCGGCCCGCACCACGGCCTCCACGCCCTCCCCGAAAACCGGCCCGCCCCACACCCCCGCAACCGACTCCCCCGGCCCAACCGACGGTGCACAGAGCACCAACTCCCGCCACACGGGCGCCGAGGGGAAAAATGACGGCGGGCTGGGAATCTTCCCTGCACTCCTGACCGCCTCCGCCTCTCCCACCACCGTGCCCGGCCTTCCCTCCCACCCACAGCAAGACCTTGACGGCCCCGACATACCGCTGGCCCCCGCAGCCGAGGACGACGAACAGCCCGCTTCCACACTCCCGCAGGCGTCACCGGCGCCCTCGCAGAACCTCAGCAGCACATCATCCGCACCGGCCGCCGGCAGCAGCCCCTCGCCCAAACCAACCGCCGGCAACCCGGGCTTTCACGACCCGCCCCCCGGTGTGCCGCTCATCCAAGTCCTGGGACCCGTCGCCATCTCCGGCGTGACCGCCTCCCGTCACGGAGCCCGCGAGGCACAACTGGCAGCCCTGCTCCACCTGCGTCCCGGTCGCACTGCAGACACCCTGTGCACGGAGATGGACCCGTTCCACCCCTGGGCAGCCGAAACCCTCAACTCCCGGCTCGGCGGCCTGCGCCGCAGTCTCGGCAAGGACGAGACCGGCCTGTGGTACGTGCCACGGCGCTCCGTGAAGAGCGACCCGTTCACGATCTCGGCGAAGATCTGCTGCGACTGGCACCTCTTCCTGCGCACCGTCGAGGCCGCTCTCCCCCACGGCCCGGCCGGACTGCCCGACCTCGAACGCGCCCTCCATCAAGTCCGCGGGAAACCCTTCGGTGCGCAGCCGCTGCCCTGGAGCGAGCCGCTGCAGCAGGAAATTGCGATGCGCATCGTCAGTACAGCGCACACCGTGGCAACGTTGCGTCTGGAGCCAGGTCCACACCACGACCTGACCCTGGCCCGCCGCGCCATCGCCATCGGACTCGAGGTCGACGACAGCGCCGAACTGCTCTACCGGGACTGGTTCCAGATCGAAGCAGCCGCAGGCAATCGGAACGGCCTGCATGCAGCGATCTCCCGCCTGAACCAGGTCAACCGCTCCCTGGGCCTAGCGACCGAACTCGACACGGAAATCCTCATGCGCAAACTCCTCGACCAGGCCAGCGAGCAGGGGTGACATGCAAACAGCCGGCCGCACCTTCAGACTCGCGAGCCACGCAGCCCTCCTGCGCACGAAGGAGACCGCAGCCGGCCGTGAACCGCAAGGTGGAGTCATGCTCTTCTGATAGGCAACTGATCTGGATTGCAGGCAGTTTGGGGGCACCGTGATCGCAACAGCGGGTTGGTTGTGACGTTGGTTCAGCGGTCCCGGCATATTGGCTCCAACGGCCCCAGTTAGCGGGGCGCTCGGGCACATGAAGGCGTGGTGACGGGGTGAAGTGGCCCCACCTCGGCTCTCGCGGTGAGTCGGTTCCATGGTTTCTGGCGGGGGGGCGGTGCCATAGATGTCTTTGGCCAAGCAGGAGGAACAGACAGTTGTTGGCACATCCGGTCCAGGAGCCGTGGAGGTGCAGGACATTAGGCATGGCCTGTCAATGGTCACTGCCAGACTCTGGGTATGACGTGCCGTTACTTTGTGACACTCAGAGGGCATTTTGACCCGTCGTTTCATCCCGTTCCGCGTAGTTGATGTGGTTCATACTCCTCGCCAGGTTGGTGTGGATTCGCGGGTGAGGCGGCGGGTCATGAGGGCGATCATCGCGATGTAGATCATGACGGTGGAGCGGGTGACGGAGGCTCAGTTTCTTCACAGCACTCTCACAGGGTTGTGACCCCCTGCCCGCAACCGTGTTCATCGTCACGTCCGCTACAGGGTGTTCAAGGGATGTGTCCCGGTTGGTGTCCTTGCCGCCCCAGAACAAGCACCCGTAGAACGTTCCAGCGCGACAAAACACATCCGATCAGCCCTGCCCAGAAACACACATACGGCGGGGCCAGAGGGGACTTTTCTCTTGTCTGGAAGATCCGCAAGAAGTCGCATTCTGTCACGACTCGCTCTCAGTGCCTGCTCGATCTTGCTCTTAGGTATGGGCAACGTGGCCGCCGCTGACAGCGGTGATGGCACTCCCGACTGGGACTATGCGCCGTCCTCACGGCCTGCTGCCGGCCCGGAGAAGCTGGCCGCGGCCGCCAACAGCCACCGGCCCGTCTCGGGGAAGAACCAGAAGGCCGGTCCGCCGTCCACCAAGGACTCAGCTGGTGTCTGGCAGGTGAACCGCACCAACGTCACGCTGAGCAACACCGTCACCGATGCCGATGGCGATAAGGCGGACTTGACCTTCGAGGTCTACACGACCGACGCCAGCGGCAATCCGAAGGCGCAGGTGAAGCTCACCGACCCCGATACCGGGAAGCCTGCGGACTTCGGGGTGGTGGTGTCCGAGTACGTGACGTCCGGCGGTAGGGCGGAGGTGACGCTCGCCTATGGCGATCTGAAGACGAACACCACCTACGCCTTTCGCACCAGCGCCTTCGACGGCACCCTCTACGAGACCGACTGGTCGTCGTGGACGAAGTTCCACACCCGCGGCCGGGCGGTGAGTATCACGCTGCCAGAGCCGAACAAGGACGCCCCGGTTCTGGATCAGGACGACTACCAAAAGCCGCAGCAGATTCCCCAGCCCTCCATGGGGGCGGTCGACCCCACCGTGCCGCCCATCGGACGCAGTGCCGATGACGGCTGGAACTGCGGGAAGGTCAATCCGAAGACGGACATACAGCCGTGCTCGCGGTTGGTTCCGGACACCAGCAAGCGCACCCGCGACGCCCTCACCAAGGGGTCGAATGCGGATCTGCCGCACCTGGTCGACTGGTGCAAGACCTATGTCAACTCGCACATCAAGCGGTATGAGGCCTGCATATCGTCCTTCAACTTCGAGTATGTGGGCATCGTCGTCGACAAGGACGGCAAGCCCACCGGTGAGACGTTGAACGCTACCTGGGCCCTTGGGCAGGAGGTGAAGCTGGCGTCGAACTCCGCGACGTTCACGCAGCAGCTCACGCTCGTGCCCCTATCGATCGACGAGAAATTCGGCTCGGTGACGCTCGACGTCCGGTTCAACTGCATGATGCCCGACAAGTGCTCGAACGGCCCGCAGTCATGGGACGGGGCCCTGGAATGGACGGGGCTCGACCCGTTCTCGCACACCGCGGTCGGGAAGATTGACCACACCTGGAACGCGGCGAACAGCTCCGAGTTGCTGGACCTGTCGACGAAGATCAGCGCCTACTCTCCGGTGGCGAACCCGGCAGCGTCCCGGTGGGAGGCCGAAGGCGCCGAGATCCGCTGCGACAAGATTTCCTCGACCACTCCGGGCTGCACGTTCCACAAGTACATCCCGACGTGGGTGATGAACTTCGACAAGACACCGCCGGCCGTCGCACACGCGTGGCTGATCCAGTCCAAACTGCCCACGCACCCTGGCAGCAAGGCCGCCAACAAGCCGCTGTTCTTCCTGCCCTCCAAGGAAAAGAACCAGCCCAAGCGCGACCCGGACGACAACCGCAAGGTGATCTGCCCCGATGACTGGGCCAAGGTCTACGGCAACCCGGATGCCACCAAGGTCACCGAGATCAGCTCCACCGACAAGGTGTCCTGTGACGAGTTCGCCTACGCCGCCAGCTACAACTCCGGCGGCATGCCCACCGGCATGGGTGGCATGAACGAGGTCGACACCGGCAACGACTGCGTGCAGACCTATGCCACCCGGGTCAAGCAGGGCGAATGGCACCTGTACGACGACGTCCGCACGGCTGCTCCTACGTGGAAGGAGAAGTGCGGCCGCTCCGCCATGTCCGGCTGGATCAACTCCACTTCAATGGGCGGAGCGTTCAGCGGAGGCTTCTCAGGCAAGTACCGCCTGCTGGACAAGGATCCCTACTGGGTGGAATTCCCCCAGTTCGCGCATTGCGACGCAACCAAGGTGACCGTGGCCTGCACGGTTCCCAAGCCATAGGTTTGTGAACGCTGGTGGGGCCCGGTGCATAGCCACCGGGCCCCACCAGCCCCAAGTCTCCGCCCGAAGAGAGAAAGTGGCCATGCCTGACAGCCTTGCGTGGATCGCCGATGCGTGGCGCGCCGCGAACATGAATGCCGGCGATCTGTACATCACCTGCGCCCGCGGCCTCAGCCCGCAGCAGCTGGCCGAGCGTATGGCCGATCACGAGCCGGTGGAGATCCAGCCCGGCGCCACCCTCCAGGAGGCATCCGCCATGGTCGACTTGGCGCAGGTCTACTGCGCGGGACGCATCGGCCAAGCCGGCGACTGGGCGTTCATCGTGGAAAGCGGTGGCAGCGAAGGCTGGGCCCTGGACCCGGCCGTCTCCCGCGGCGCCGAGGTACTCATCTTCGATCCGCGTCCGGACGACCCGCCCTCCTTCTTCAGCTACCACGCCGACGGCGAGGTACAGCTGCACTTCGAACTGGGCGCTGGCTACTCCCCCGCCGGAGCCCAGCCCGACCTGCTGCGCCCAGCCCTCGAGGCGGCCGGAGTCATCGCTCCCCAAGGCTCCATCGACGACATGCTCGGCCCGGACGAGGAACTTTCGACACAGGAGCAACAACACCGGGCACTGACGGTCATCGGCGAGCACTTCGGACTGTCCCTGCCGCAGCACACCATCGAGAGCGGACGCCTCCCCGCCCTCATCACCCGCACCGCGCCCCCATCCTCCTGGTAAGAGAGACGTGGGTCGTGGAGAACAGCCAGCGCCGGCCCAGGGCAGCCGTGCACCAATCGGAGCCGCGGCGGCAGCGGACGGCATCCTCCACGCAGGTGATGGCCTATCCACCGATCGGCCCGCGGTCCTTCAGGCGCGCCTCGCGCGCAGCTCCTCATATTCCGGGTAGGCCAGCTCCGGGGCAGACTGCGGGAGCACGGGGCCATTGACGACGCGACGAGGCATCGGGGGTGGGCGCGGGCCCCTGAGCTGCTGGCGCAGATGCAGCGGCACCGTCTCCCACGTCGGGCCGGCCGCCCCGGGCAGCAGTCGGCCCTGGGCAGCCCCGGACTCGGCCAGCATCACTGTGGCAAGGTCCGGAAGCGTGCGTTCACGCTCCGGATCCGGCCCAGGTTCGGGTGAGGAGGGGGCTGGTCGCCAACCGGGGCGCGGTGCATGGTTGGTTGGCCGACGGCCCGCCGTACGCGCACCCAGCCCGCCTCCCGGACAGCCGTCTCGGCCACCGAGCGCTCCGGGCTGAACCCCGCCGAGACCAGCAGGTGTGGCGGGCGCAATTCCTCCACGGCACGGAGGGCGGCGGCCGCGGTGACGTCGTGGCCCTGGACGAACCACCTGCCCATCTCCGCGTTCTCGCCGCACCCGCAAAAACAGACCCGTTCCCTCTTCTCCGTCACGACCCGGGACCCTAACTGCTTCAGCAGCCCTATATCAGTCAAGCCACGCCAACTGGCCTCGGTCTGTTCGCCATTTCGGGTGAGCCGTTCGCCGTTGGCAGCGCCAGTTGCCCACCCGCAACGGCGCAGCCTCACCGATGCACATGCTCGGCCTAAGGGGCCAGGTCAAGGACTACCCAAACCTGACGGCCCTCCTCGGTCATTTCCGTGCCGCAGCTCACCGCGCCCAGCTCGTGCAGCCGCGGCAGCACCTCGCTGGCGAGCTCGGGCGGCTGTGGCTGGTGGCTATAGACCAGGATGAGCGCATGGTGGTCCTGCTCGGCGAGATGAACGCTGACGTGCCGGCCGCCATCGGCCACCACAGTGGACACAAGATGCAGGGTCAGCGCCTCCAGCGTGGTGGGCGGCTTAAGCCCCCACTTCACCAGCTTGCCAGTCACCTCTGCGTAGGCCTTCTTAGCGGCCCATGGCTGCGCTTCCAGCGTCCAGTTTCCCCCCGGCCGATTCTTCATCACCGGCCGCCCGCCCCGACCACAGCGCTGCGGCACTGGAAGGGAGGGAACTGCCAAACGCGTCTGCGGCGGAGGCGGCGACGGTGACTTCTTTGGCGGGTAGTCGGGACGCGGCCTGACGGCTTCGGGGTCCGAGTGTGGCGTTTCCATGTCGGCCTCCAGGCCCGTCACGGTCAGTTGTTCAACTTGCCCACATAGCCAAATCTATCGCCCTCGCACCCAGCCAGACGAACAAGCTGCTACCGCAGAGCGCACGCTGAAATCGCAGGCCCGCAGCCCGTACAGCCTTGGCCGCCGGGCGCCGCTCTCCGACCTTGTAAGCGGAGCCTGCTGGTCTAGGTTAGCGGGCGGGATGTCGGCTGGACTGACCATTCCCGTTCGAGGATTGCGTGCACGACAGAGTCGCGCCAGCGGCCAGCCTTCTGGATGTGCTCGCGAATTGTGCCCTCCTCGACAAGTCCAGCAGCGGTCATTGTCTTGGCGGAGTGCTCGTTGAGCGGAGACCGAGCGCCCCAGATCCGGTGAAGTCCAAGACCGCCGAACCCGAGGTCAAGGAGGAGCCGGACCGTTTCCAAGCCGTAGCCGACCCCCCAGGTGTCAGGGCGCAGGGCGAACCCGAATGTGGCGGCGCGCTGTTGATGAGGATCCGCGGCAAGGCGGGTGAAGCCGATCACCTCACTGCTGACTCGCTCGACGACCGCGAGCGCGTACTCGGTGCGGGGCGTCGTAGTGGCCGAGGTGATTGAGCGAGCCACGATGGACTCAACCTCTGCGCGGCTACGAGGTTCAAAGGACAAGTGTTCCGTTGCCTCTGGACTTCCGTAGATCGCGAACACCGCGTCCGCGTCCTCGATGGAGAATTCTCGGAGGGCCAGACGCGGGCTCGAACGCTCGACCGGGTACATGCCCGGGACTCTACCCGCGCGGCGCTAATGAGGCAGTGCAGGCCGACGCGCAGGGAACTGCTCCAGCTCCTCCCGCAGTTCGCGTGCCACGAGAGCAGAACTCGCGGGACTCTGGACGAGTGCCTGCCGGACACGCTGCGCAGAGACGACGATGCCGTTGTTCCGATGCGTACTGGGCAGGTCGAGGACAGGCCGGACCGCTTCTGCCGCCCCCTCCAACTCGCCGCTGTGCAGTCGGATGAGCGCTAGGTCGCATTGCGCGCCGGCGAGGTCTCCGAAGGCCCAACTCGGCGAGCGGGGATCGCTGAGGCCCTGCACGGCGAATTCCGCTTGCTCGGAGAGGTCTGCGCCACCCTCGCCAAGGAGCGCTGCGGATTCCACAACGTAGTAGAGCTGCTTCTCCGAGGCGTAGGTGAGCAGTCCGCCCAGAGCGTCCAGGTCGTCCAGCACGACGTGCTCGCGCCGGTCCGTGGCTTCGCGGTTCGCTGCGGCCACGGCCTGCGTATCACCCAGGACGGCCGCGGATCGCGCTTGCAGGCCCAGGAGCCATAGCGCGACAGTCCCTTCGAGACGGCCCGCGGTCGCGGATCCCTGCCTGGCGTAATGCAGGGCATCTCCGGTCTTCCCAGCCCAGTACGCGATGAGGGACTTCAGGCCGTCTACCAGGGCAATGAGCCCAGCGTGCTCCGCCTCCTTGGCGCAGAACCCCGCCACGCGGGTCATCGTCATGGCCTGGTCCGGGTCTTCCATGTCGTTGAACCCCTTGGCGACGAGGAACGACAGGATCCCTGCGTTGAAGTGGAGATCGCGAAGCTGCGTCGGCCGGGCCCTGCCCCCTTCCAAGATTCGGAAGGTCTCGTCCTGCGCCGTCAGCAGGTCCTGCCAGATCGCCGCGAGGGGTTCGCGCGGGTATGCGGCGACGAGCCGTGCGACTTCCTCGCTGAGGAACCCGAGGGTGTCATCGCCCACCCTGTCGCGATCTGCTCCGAGAACAAACTCCTTTGCGCGCCGTGCAGCCATCACGCCCGTCCTTCTCATCTCGTTTAGGGCCATGCCGGACTCGGCATGGTCTTCAGTCAGTGGAGGGCCAGCCAAGGCGGCGATCTTCGGCTCCGATCCCGCGGGAACTTCTGTCCAGAGGTTCTCGATGCTGTATCCGAGCATCTCGACGAGAACGGGGCGGAAGACCTTGATCGGTTTCCGCCCGTCGTATAGCCACCCCTGAAAGGTCTTTGGAGCCGGGTCTACGTCCGTCATGCCGAGTCGCTTGGCAGCCTTCCGGTACGGCGGAAGGAACTCCTCGTGGCTTCGGATGCCGAGTGATTCAAGGACGTGCCGAAAGAACAGCATGTCGCCCTTCCCTCCCGTTGGCTCAGGCCGTCACTGCCTTCGACAGTAGAACGTCTCCCTCATCAACTTGCCCCGTACAGAGGCCATTTAGCTGGTCCGAGGACGAGGTCAGGACAAGCCGAGGACAAGGCGAGGAATGGCACCAACTTGATACGCAAAGCCGAGGACAAGGTGGGGGTAGAGCCGTCCCGCCGTAGTTGCAACGCTCGTGTCACACCTCGCTGTGAGTGCCTGAGCGAATACACACCCGTGGCCCAGGGAGCCCCTGTGACCCCACAGACACACAAAAAGATTCCTGCATCACCTGCCACCACCGTGCGGGACCTTCCTCTCACCGACGCCTCGGTACGCGAGTGGTCGACGACGGTCGGGATGCGCGATCCCATCGGATGGACCCTCGGCCAGCTCGCGGGAATAGCTGCAGGAAATGCCCGGGTCTACAGCCGGACGCACCTCACCCTGCTGTGTTGGCCCGGAGACGTAGAGAAGGCGGCCCGAGTCGCAGCCGTACTCGTCGACAACGCTGTCCGGCATGGCAACACCGTCCGGGTTCCGATGCGTCTCGCCGTAATCGAGACGGGCGAGCTCCTTATCGAGGCAACGGACCAGCTGCCGACATTCCCCGGGTATGAGGACGCCGTGCGATGGGAGCCGGCTGGGCTCGAACGCCGTAGGCCTGGCCTGTGGCAGGCGAGACACGTCGGCGCGATGCTCGCGTTTGCGACGACCGAGGACGGCCGGACCAAGACGGTGCAGGCCGTGCTTCGACCGACCGGGGCGGAACAATGAGCAGCGTCACCGCCCGTCGGCCCGTCGCGAAATCGAAACCTCCGCTCGACGCCGATGCTCTGGCGCGCGTGCTGGTGGCGCTCTCGCGGAAGTTCCCCCATGCCGAGGAGATCTTCGATGACCTCGACATGGCGATCGGCAGCCAGTTGCCGCCTCCGGCCGTGGTCACCACCCTGGTTGAGCGCCTGCGCGAGCACCTGCAACGGCTCAGCGAGGCGGCAGTAGCCGTTCCGAGGTTCCCGCCGACCTCGGAACAGCTCAGCATCATCAAGCGGGGTGAGCACGTGCGGGACGAGGTGACGCCGGAGGGCTACGTGCCCGCTCTTGGACTCGCTAGGCGCCTGGCGTTCGTGGTGGAGGAGCTGACCGAAACGCTCCTCAAGACCAAGGCGATCAGGGACTCCGCCGATGCATGACCCAAGAATCGCCAAACATCCCCCGGTGGACTGCGTCATCGTTCTCGCGCCGCGGGAGGCGTACGACTATGAGTACTACGTCCAGCGGATCGCGGACCCTCAGCTTCTGGAGAAGAGCCCGGCTCTGCGCACGATGAGGATCCCCTTCCTTGCTGTACCGGTCGGTGGCACCCGCCGCGGCGGAGATTTCCCCGTGTCCTGCACCTGCCTGGCGCTGAAGATCCTTGAAGCACTCCGGGAACACTCCGGCTTCCCGACCCCGCGCCTGGGGCACTCCCCGGCAGACGGTGACGTCGTCGAATGGGGAGAGCGGCCGCCGACGCTGTGGGGCTGCACGGACGACGACGTCCTCGGGCACTTCTACGGCTACAGCGAGGCGGCCATCCACCGCAGCACCGCTGCCCGCACGGTCGGTCTGAACCCCCAATCCCCCTGCTCGGTGTACTGACCGCTCGGCTCCTCCGCGGCTGCGTAGCCCACCGAACAGGACTCGAACCCATATGAAAAAGGCGCGACGATGAAGCTGAACTGGCCTGCTCTTCGACGCTCCCCGCTCGGGGCGTATCCGCCCCGGACTGCGCCGCCCGGCCGCCCGGGGGCCGCTCACCGCGAGAGGAGGAACACAAACGCACGACGAGAGCACCCGATCCCGTACATCACGGCCCGCGAGGGCGAGGTCGACAAATCCCTCTCCGCCTTACGCACTTCCTTCAGCAGCGCTGGCGGCAGCCGCATCAGCTACGTGGACCAGAGGCCCGGGGACCGCGATGTGCAGGGCGCGTGTTGTGGGCGCGGGTTTCGCAGTCCCTCGACTCGTGCGGAGCGCTGACCGGCGCGCCGCGTTGGCGGACGGTCAATCCCGCCTGGCAGCGCGAGACGATGCTGAAGCTGTCGTGCCAGTTCAGCCCGCCAGGACGCCTGAGGGGATCTTGTTCCTCCACAGCGCTGAGGACAGCATGCCTGAGGCCAAGGCCCAGACCGCGATCCGCACCGCCCGGCCGCCGTTCTGCGTCGAGCACGCCCGCAAGGCACCTCTGCGGTACTCCCTCCTGTCCAGGCACGGGTACGTCGCGCTGCTGGCGCAGAGCGCCCCCCTGTACGGCGTCATCGGCACGCCCTACCGGTACAACACCGTCAACCGCAGCATCCAAGTCATGGCGAGTGATGGCGTGCCGGTGCCATACGGCGACGGCGCCCTGGACTGGATGGCGGCCGCCCAACTCATGCGCGCCTTGCGGCCATTCACCGTCGTCAACCTCGACGAACTCCCCGCTCTGTCTCGGGCGGACACAGAATCGCCGGTCTCCGCCGGGAGGGCCTTGGCCCCGGCCGGGATCGGTGCACTACCCCCGGTCGGGTGGGGAATGGGCACCTCACCTGACCGGTACACCGTGTGCTCGTCGCCGGCCAGCGTGAGGCGAGCGCACGGACGGGCCCCTCCCCCTGTAGGGGCCCCTCCTGGGTGCCGCGCTTTTGAGTGCGGGCGCGGCACCCAGGACCCACCCGTCCCTCTCCGCCTCTCCCTACCCTTCAGATCGAGGTCAGGACATGGAGAATGTGCTCGTGACCGGCGGAGCCGGGTTCATCGGCTCCCATTTCGTGAAACGGCTCCTGCAAGCCGACGACGTCGCCCGGGTGACGGTCCTGGACGCGCTCACCTATGCGGGGAACACACCGAATTTGGGTGAGGCCTTCCTCTCGCCCAAGCTTGAGTTCGTCCAGGGCAACATCCTCGACAGGGTGCTGGTCACCGAACTCGTGTCGTGCCACACGGCGGTGGTCCACTTCGCTGCCGAGTCACACGTGGACCGCAGTTTCCTGGAGGCCGGCACGTTCCTGATGTCGAACGTGGTGGGCACCAGCATTCTCCTGGAAGCCGCCAAGCGCACCGCTGTGGAGAAGTTCGTGCACGTCTCCACCGACGAGGTCTACGGCTCGCTGCCCGAAGGCGCCGCGGGAGAAGCAGACCCGCTGAACCCCACCATGCCCTACGCCGTGTCCAAGGCCGCCAGTGACCTGGTGGCGCTCTCCGCGTACCTCACGGACGGCGTGCCGGTGTGCGTGACCCGCAGCTCCAACAACTACGGGCCCGGCCAGCACCCGGAGAAGATCATCCCTCTGTTCGTGACGAATCTCGTCAAGGGCGTACCCGTCACTTTGCACGGCCGTGGCGAGCACGTCCGCAACTGGCTTCATGTCGAGGACAACTGCGCCGGTATCGAGCTCGTGCTGCGGGACGGTACGCCGGGCGAGATCTACAACCTCGGCGGCGGCACGGACCTGACGAACAAGGAGCTCACCGAGCGGATCCTGCGCCTGTACGGGGCGAGCTGGGAGCTGGTGACCTACATTCCCGACCGTCAGGCGAATGACCTGCGTTACGCCATGACCTGGTCGAAGGCCGCCGACTCCCTGGGGTATCAGCCCGGACGTGACTTCGATGAGGGCCTGGCCGAGACTGCGGACTGGTACCGGCAGCACCCCGACCGGTGGGCGCCCCTGCGCCGTAACCCCGCCGCCCCGATGGCGCAGATCCAGGTGCCCCGCCCCGCGCTGGACGGCCCCCGGTGATGCACCCTGCACGGCGCCCGCGCCGCATCCTGGTCACCGGCGTCGGCGGTGCCCCCGGCCTCGACCTCGCGCGGCAGCTGCTGCAGCTGGGCTGCGAGGTCATCGCGGCCGACGCCAGCCCCCTGGCTCCCGGTCTTCTGCTCGCGCGGGTCACCCCGCGCGTGGTGCCGGTCGCCGGTGATCCGCGGGCTGCCGGCGCACTGCTCTCGCTCTGTAACGAGCTGCGCCCCGACGCCATCATGTCCACCGTCGAGGCGGAGCTGCCGCTCCTGTGCGAGCTCGCTGAGGAGTTGGGCGCCCTCGGCGCCAGGACGTGGCTGCCGGACCCGGCCGCCGTCACCGCGGCGCTTGACAAGGCCGCCTTCCACGACGTCCTGAGGCGGCACCACCTGCCCACCCCGCTCACCCTGCTCCCCGGGCAGGCCGACGCCGAGCTGACCGACGACGGCCGCGAGTGGGTGGTCAAGCCCCGGCGCGGGCAGGGCGGCCGGGACGTGCATTTCTGCTGGACCCGGGCCGAGGCGCATGCGCTGTGCGGCCTGGTGCCGGACCCGGTCGTCCAGGCCAAGGTCGAGGGCAGCGAATTCACCGCGGACTGCCTCGTCGACCGCGTCGGGCGCGCCTCGCTGGCGCTGCGCTGGCGTCTGCTCGTCAAGGGTGGTCTGGCGGTCGTGGCCAGCACCTTTGCCGACGAAGAGGTCAGCTCCCTGGTCACCGCGGCGCTGGGCGCTGTCGGTGCGGTGGGGCCGTGCTGCGTGCAGGGCTTCGTCTGTGACGAGCCCACATCGAATCGGGTCGTGCTGACCGAGATGAACATGCGCTTCGCGGGTGGCTTCCTGCTCTCCCAGGCGGCCGGTGCCGATTTGGTCCAGCAGGCGCTTAACGGCCTCTTCGGCGAGCCCGTCGACCACTCCCGGCTGCACTGCCGGCCGGGCCGGTACCTCACCAAGTTCACGGACACGCTGGCCGTGGGGGATGTTTCCACGCTGCCCGCCGACCGCTACGCCCCACGCGCCCCCAGCCCGCAAAAGGAGAGCAGTATGACCGCTACCCCACCCCGTAAAGTAGTTTCCGCGGCTGCGGGAAAGTGCGCCCAGCCCTACATGTACGGGGGCGAGGAGATGGCCGTCGCCGACGTGCTGCGCGGCGGCTACTACCAGCACGGGACGGCCACCACCCAGTTCGAGCAGGAGGTCGCAAAATTCCTCGGGGTACCCGACGCCGTCGCGGTCGCTTCGGGAACTGCCGCCCTGCACATCGCCCTGCGCACCGCCGGTGTCGGCACAGGCGATGAAGTCATCGTCCCCTCCCTGACGTTCTGTGCGACCATCCAGGCGATCATGGCCTGTGGCGCCCGCCCCCGCTTCATCGACGTCAATGCCAACACCCTGTGTGTGGAGCCCGCAGCGGTCGAGGAGGCCATCACCCCCTACAGCCGGGCGGTCGTTCCTGTCCTGTACGGCGGCCGCGCCGTCGACCTGACCGCGCTCGACACCCTCCTCACCGAGCGCGGGATCCAGATCGTCGAGGACGCCGCACACGCTTTCGGCTCCCACGAGGGCGCGGTGAGGGTCGGTGCGTCCGGGAAGCTCACGTGCTTCAGCTTCGGGCCGGTCAAGAACCTGACCTGCGGCCAGGGCGGCATGATCATCCCGCGGGACCTGCGCGAAGGCCGTCTTGCCCGCTCGCAACGCAACCTGGGCATCGTGCAGTCCGCGCAGGCGCGGACTGCGGCCACCAGCTACACGGTCGAAGGCCGCGGCATGCGGGCCCAGATGCCGAACATGAACGCCGCGATCGGGCGCATCCAACTGGCCCACTTCCCTCAGGCGATGGCCCAGCGCAAAGCGCTGTGGGCCTCCTATGAGCTCGCACTGCGCGGCATCGACGATGTCACCGTGGTGGACGTGGACGTGGAGCACTCCACCCCGTCGATGTGCGTCGTACACCTGCCCGCCCCGTACCGGGACCGTGTGTTCGGCCTCCTCAAGGACAAGGGCGTGGGGGTGGGCGTCCACTACCCGCCCAACCACCTGCAGCCCGCCTTCGAGGCGCTGGATCACAGGTCGCTGCCCGTCACCGAGAGGGTCGCCCGCCAGATTCTGACCCTGCCCTTCCACCAGCACCTGACCACCAGCGACGTCGTGCAGATCGCCGGTCTTCTGGAGCAGGCCCTGGCCACAGCAAAGGCAGACCGGTGACCGGCGGCGCCGAAGGACACCACCCGCGGCGGATCCTGACGGTCTGCCTGGGAAACTACTGCCGCTCCCCCGCAGCCGCGTGCATCCTCACCCACCACAGCGGCGCCGGACTCGAGATCCGTTCAGCAGGGATACGGGACAAGTGGGCAGGCCAGCCCGCCCACCCGCTGATGATCGAGGCCGCGGCCGCGCACGGCTACGACCTCACCGGCCACCGGGCCGCCCAGGTCACCACCGAGCTCTTGGAGTGGGCCGACCTCGTCCTGGCCATGGACCTGTCCAACGTGGTCGCACTCTGCGACCTTGCCACCTCGCGCACGCGCTCCAAGGTGCGCCTCTACCTCCCCGGCGAGGACGTGCCCGACCCCTGGGGCCGGCCCCGCGCCGCCTTCGACCGCTGTCTGACCGTCCTCGAAAACGGCGCGGCCCGCTACGTGCCCCGAACAGCGCACCCACCCCCGGCCTGAGAAGCACCCTCCGCACGCACGCCCAGGCCCTGTTTCCCGACGTAAAGGCACAGTTCACCAGACGATGACCGACCTCCATGACCTGCCACAGGAGACCCTGCGAAGGCTCCCCAAGAGCGCCCGCGCTCAAGCCCTTCAGCTCTATGCGGTACTGCTGGGCGAGATCCGCAGCGGGGATCTGGCGCCCGGCCGGGTGATCACCTATGCCGAGCTGGTCAGCCGTCACCGCGCCAACTGTGCGGTGGTCTCGGGCGCGCTGAAGCTGCTGCGCCATGACGGCCTGGTGGAAACCAGGCCCCGGCTGGGCACGCGCATCGTCGTCGAGGGCGAGAGGTGGACCGTGCCCGGCCAGGATGAGGACATGCCGCTCGCCGTGTACGTCGAAAAAGAGATGCGCCGCAGGCTCGCTGACCGGGTGTATCCGCCAGATACCCGGATACCGACCCTGGCGCTGCTCGCCGAGGAGTTCGGGGTGTCCGTCAAGACCGTCCGCACCGGTCTCGGCCCTTTGCTCGATGCCGGATTTCTGATCACGAAAGGACACAAGCAGGCCGGAACGAAGGTGACCAGGCGGGTCAACTGCACACCGCGTGCCGACCTGCTCACGCTGGCCGAGCGGCCCGCCCACCTCCTTGGCAAGCTCTACCCGGCATGGGGAGAGGCCAAGACACTCGCCGACTGGAGCCGCGACAAGCGGTGTGCGGTGTCCTACGGGACGCTGAAGGTACGGGTTATCGATCACAAGTGGCCCGTGAAACAGGCCCTCACCACACCAAGGAGGAGCCGCCCGTGAGTGGCACGGGCGGCTCCCCTCGGTGTGGGAGGCTCGCCCCTGCGCGATCCGAGGCTGGGCCCCTGCTCCCTGCGCCCCGATGAATCGTTTGGCACGGATCTCTCTCAACGCGACAGATGAGGAACCCCCTCTTGTGAACCACGACGTGAGCCTCCCCCGCCTGCCCACAGACCCGAGCCGCCCCTTCCGCCTCATCGTGACCGGCGGCGGGACCGGCGGTCACACCTACCCCGGACTCACCGCAGTCCGGACGCTCCAGAACCGTCTGACAGCCGCAGGCAGACCGCCGCTGGATGTGCTCTGGATCGGAACTGCGGACGGCCTGGAGGCTCGCGTGGCCCCCAAGGAGGGCATCGCCTTCGCGGAGGTCGCCACCGGTAAGATCCGCCGCTCGAAGAACCCCCTGAAACTGGCCTCGCCCGCCAACGTGCGGGACATGGTCCGGGTCCCGCTCGGCGTGGCCCAGGCCCGCAAGCTCGTCGCCGACTTCCACCCCGACGTCGTCCTGGCCACCGGCGGCTACGTCGCCGTGCCCGGCGGACTCGCCGCCCGCCTGTGCCGGCGCCCCCTGGTGCTGCACGAGCAGACCGTCCGCCTCGGCCTGGCCAACCGCAAGCTCGCCGGGGCCGCCACACGCATCGCCGTATCCTCGGAGTCCACCATCGCCCTGCTGCCCGAGACCGCCCGGCACACCGCGGTGGTGACCGGCAACCCTGTGCGGCCCGAGGTATTCAGCGGCCAAGCGGACAAGGCCATCGAGACGCTGGGACTCCAGGCGTTCGACCGCCGTCTGCCCACCGTGTACGTCACCGGCGGCGCTCAGGGCTCTCAGCAGATCAACGACGTGGTGATGGACTCCCTCCCCTGGCTTTTGGAGCGGGCCAACGTCATCCACCAGTGCGGCCGCGACCACCTGGGCGCCCTGCGCCAGCGCACTACGGAACGGCCCGGCGAGCTCGCCGGGCGTCACTACCTGACCGAGTTCGTCGGGCCCGAGCTGCCAGACGTCCTCGACCTGGCCGACGTCGTGGTCTCCCGCAGCGGCGCCGGCACCATCGCCGAGATGACCGCGCTCGGCAAGGCGGCCGTGTTCATCCCCCTGGCGACATCCGCAGGCAACGAACAGGCCCACAACGCACGACACCTGGCCGACGCGAACGCCGCGGTCGCCCTGCTCGACAGGGTGTCACCGCAGACCCTCCAGGGCGCCGTTGCACCGCTGCTGGCCGACCCCCAGTACCGCACCTCGATCGCCGACCGAGCCCGCGCCCACGGACGCCCCGACGCCGCAGACCGGCTCGTCGATGTCCTGCTCACAGCAGCCTGCGAGGGCTCGCCGTAGCCGCTGTACATGACTTGCCACAAAAGACCGTGCACCGCCTCCCCGAGACCTACCGTGCACAGATCTGCCAGCTCTAGGCGGTACTGGTGGACGAGATCCGGACGGAGGTATTGCAACCGAGCCGAGTGATCACCTACCCGGACCTGACGAGGCGTTTCGCATCTCGCTCGAGGTGGTGTGCTGCACGCTGCGCCTTCTGCCTCATGACGGGCTGGTGGAAACCAGGCTCCGCCTGGGCACGACACCCAACACGCCACACTGTTACAACGGGCGCCACGGCCCTCCCACCGCGGGACGCTTCACCAGGCATGGGACTGCAGCAAGACGCTCAGCGAGCGGGGCCGCGATGCGGGGTGTGAAGTGCCGTACGGGACGCTGAAGGTCAGGGCACCGTTAAAGGCGGCATCACCACACCCATTCGACCACGAGGGCGTACTCGCATTCCTGGACCGCGCGCACAGACACACCAATGAGTGTGCCGCCGCGGTACAGCCCGTGCTGGAAGCGCTCGGACCATTCCAGACAGCCGCGCGTGATGTGCGATCGTCGCGCCGGAGGACGCCGGCCGGGGGGGGTGGCCCCCTCGCGGCAAACGAGGGGGCCGTCTCCCGGACTGGGATCCCGCAGGGGCACCGTGCGAGTGCCCCTCGGGGCACGGGTGGGGTGCGCCTTCCCCTTCATTGGGCGCCGCAGTGGCAATGCGGCGCAAGCGGAATGCGGAACATTGCCCTTTCCGGGCCACAGCGTGCACGAACGCGCGAGAGACGACACGAAATCGCCCGTTCTGTGCCCTCTAAGAGGTCGCGCATTGTTCCCGGATCACCGATGGGCGAGTCCTGACACCGGTCCGCGCTCCATGCTGGGGCCCGGCTTCTCGACAGGGGGACGCGGCAAACGTCCGAGGAGCTGACCCCCACGGACTAGGAAACCGCCCTCAGAAGGAAGCCCATGACAAGCAGAACTGCCGTTGTCGCAACGGCGCTTGTATCGCTCGTCGCCCTGTGCCTGGTGATGATTGCTCTCGGCGAGACCGTCGCCGCAGCCATCACGCTTATCCCGTCAATCGGCTTCGGAGTACAGCAGATCCTGCAGGCCTACACCCAGCACACCGAAGCCCGGCGCACGGCCACCGACTCGCACGAGGGCGGGGAGTCCCCGCGGTGACCAGCCGATGCCGCCGACCGGGCCGGGTGGTCCGGCGCCGACCAGGCCGGGCCGCAAACTCGGGCCGATCATTCCCAGCGCGGGCACGGCCCACCGGGCCTGGCTCCAGCCGCTGCGGGATGCCTACCAGGTCAGCGGGGTGACCCTCGAACAGCTCGAACGCAGCATGGGCTGGTCCCGCTCCAAGCTCAGCGAACTCCTGCGCGCGGTAGGTCTCTACCCGCGCTGGGAGTGGGTGCGTTCCCTCATGCGCGCCCTGGGCGTTCCCGACTCATCAGTAGCCGCCCTGCGCGGCCTGTGGGTCATGGCCGCGCTCGAGGTGAACAAGCGCACCGTGTGGATCAACCGTTGCGTTGCCAAAGACTTCCCTGACAGCGAGCGGCCCGTGCATCTGAGTGCCTTCTACGAGCTGTATGGCGCCACCTACTTCCACTACGCCAACACCTTTCTGCGCAGCCCGGCAGACGCGCAGCGCGCCGTCAACGACGTCTTCTTCCTCCTCCAGGTCGTCTGGGATGACGCGCGCTCCAGCGACAACACCCCGCGCTTCGCCTGGCGCGTCCTGCGCGAGACCGTCATGGAACGCACCCCCCATCCCGACGGCTACCCCACCCTGGTCGAGTCCGCCTTCGACTCCCTCGCCCTGAACCAAGCCCACAGCAGCGCCGCCGAACTGCGCCAAGTCGAGGAAACCATGACCCTCTTCCAGGCCGTGCGCCGTCTGCCGCCCGGCCAGCTGGATGTCACCGTCCTCATGTACCTGCGCGGCATGCAGGACACGGACGTCGCCGACGTCCTCGGCCTTTCTGTCGGTCTGGTCCGCTCCACCGAGCTCCACGCCAGACGCAGCCTGAACGACCGCCTCTTCCCCAACCGCTCCACCCCGGAGGGATAACGGTGACCGCACCCATTGATCACCTTCTCGCCAGAGCCCGCCTCATCGACGCCCCCATCCCCACTTCCCCCGCCCCGTCCACATCCAGCGCCTCGCCCCCATGGATCTACTCCCCCATCCACCGGCGGGGTCGCGACAAGCAGGCACGGGACGCCGCCTGCGACCTGCACACCCTGTGCGAAACCGTGCTCACCCGCGCCGCACTGGATGCCCTGACCCAGGACTTCCTCACCCACGCGCTCCCCACCGAACCCGATGCCGCCCGCGTGCTGGGCTGCATCCTCCAGCTGGGCAACGTCCCCGACGCCGCTCGCTTCTGGTGGCAGTTCGCCGCCGGCGCCGGCGATCACATCGCCTCCTACTGCCTCGCCCTGCAGCACCAGTCCCTAGGCGAAGACACCGCCGCCGCCTGGTGGATGGAGCAGACGCCGGGCGCCACCGACCTCGACGAACACCTGCCCGCCACACCCGACCAGATTCCCGACATCCACCGGCCAGCGAGCTTGCCCACCACGCTACGGATCCTCAGCAGACTGAGGCCCAGCCGTCGCCTCCGTGCCCGACAACCCCTGCTCGCCGCCGTTATGGACTACGTCGTCTCCGCCATCAAATACGTCGACGACGACGTCGAACTCCCCCTGCCAGCACCTGAATTCGTCGCTCGCATCCGCGCCCTGACCGCCCCGGGCACTTTGCACCCCAGCCATTCGACCACTTCGGACCAGGACTCGGCCCCTCTGCCCGCCCGGCCCCGTGGCGGCCCCGCCCGTTCCGTCTACGGACGCCTCGTCCTGGTGGAGTACATCTGCGCCCCATCTTGATCCGCACACGAACGCGGTTGCCCTGCACCCGCCAAGCGTTCCGGCAGCACCCCTGCGGGGCCAAGCTCTGCCGGTGACACGGCGAAAGGCCTTTGAGAGCCTGTCTCTGAACCTTCTGATCGGAGGTTCAGAGACAGGCTCTCAACCCACGTCCCAGGTCTACCCCTCAAAAACTCCCGGGCTGCGGCCACGAGGTAACGACAGGCGCGCTGCACCGTAACCGTCTTCCAACAGGCGGGGATCCTGTGCACGGGTGCGGGCATTCCCGCTCATAGAAGCCGAGTTGAGGTGCGCGACGGCATTGCCGAAGCGGCCCGGACTGCCACGGACTGCGTCGTCACCTGCGCAGCCCCATTTCGTCGGTGCCCCACCAGGGTCGCCGGTGTCCTGCTGAAGTGCGGTCAGCCCCGGCATTCTCGCGAGACACGGATATGGTGATGCGGGGGAGCGATCACTGAACTAGATGTCGTTGGAGACCTTCCGCCTGAAAGCTGTAGAAGGACCCCTCCTGCCGCAGGATGCCGCAGGTGTGCAGTATGTCGAGGTAGCGCAGGAGTGCCCACGGCACGCGGTAGCGGGTCGTGAACCAGAGCATGCACACCACGTAGTTGGGCCAAGCGGTGTTGAAGGCGGCAACGATCACCCCGAGGGTGGCACCGAAGAGGATGCCGTGCACCGGACTGGGGGTGAAGGAGCTGCCGCTGAGCGAGCGCAGGAAATGTCCGAGGAAGGCGTTCAGTACCGCCAGCGCGGAGGTAGCGCCCGCCGCAACGCCGAGCACGCTCAGCGCGGCGAGCGCACGGTCATGACGATACAGCCGCTGTGGTGTGGCGGTCATTTCGGTCCCGGGCTGATTCAGCCACCGGATGATTCCGCCGGCGAGGCCGATGCCAAGGCCGACCACCGCGCCGAAGAATTCTGCGACGTGGAGCCCGTGAGACAGCCCGTGGGACAAGCCTCCGACGAATCCTCCCGCCGCGCCTACGGCTGCGGCCGCGGTGCCCGCGGCGACAAGATGTGGCAGCGGGTTCCCCTGCGGCCGGAACGTGGCGGTGGCCGGATACAGATCAGGGTGCGGGTCGGTCAGCAGACGCGCGGACGCCGTGGCCACGCCCAGCCCCATACACACCGCCATAAAGACGCCGAAGAGGCTGCGCGGCGGATCAGCGCCAGGCGCCCATACGGCAGCCGCTCCGCAGGTCATCAGCGCACTGACCGCACCTGCTCCGGCGATGACCACAGTGACGTGACGCCACGAACCCGCGGCGAGGATGGTCCGGGCTCCGAAGACCAAACCGACGACGGGCGCGATCTCCACCGCGTCTACGGCGGCGATCCGCCAGCCGACCCAGACGGTTCCGATAGCCAGAACGGCCGCGCTGGTGCTGGCCACCGCCGCCTTGATGCAGGCAGGACTACTGGTGTCCACACCCCGGCACATGCCCAGGACGACTCCGGTGATCACGCCCAGGGCGAAGCCTCGTGTCAGGCCTGCCGGCATGAACAGGCACAGCTGGTAGGCGGGAGCGGAGAGGGGCGCCATCGCGGTCCCGAACACGACCGGCGGCACCCGCGTGTACAAGCGCCACCACGCCATCGTCCGGGCTGTGGGCGGTTTCGACATTTCCGTGGCCATGCGGATGGCCAACCGCCGCGCTTTGCGGGCCCGTCGGGGGGCATCGTGGAACCGGTGATCGAGCACATCGTCCACGAACGAGGCGTACAGGACCTTCTTTCCCTCCTCGATCCCGTCGCTCGAGTGGCGGACGGCGTGCAGCAACCGGCCGGGCAGCGAGGTGTCCCTCAGCCCAGTGCGCACCAGCAGGTCCAGGTACAGCGGTCGGCTCAGCAGGTAGGTCAGGGCGGGCAATGTACCGCTGGCGAACTCGTTGCGGACCTCCAGCCAGGCGTCGCGGTGCACTTGGGGAACCAGTGCGTTCGAGACGATTTCTGCGGTCAGAGTGTCCAGGTAGTTGATGACGTGGTGGCTCGCCAGTAGCTCCAGCCGCAGGTGTTGCGCTCCGGACAGCAACGGCAGGGTGGGATCGGTACGGGTAAGCAGCACGACGGGCAGGTCGGCGGCGATGCAGTCCTGGATCTGTTCGAGGGCCGTGTCCTGAGCCTGGCCGTCCCGCAGTTCGTCAAGGCCGTCCAGGATGAGGAGTATTTTGTCGCTGATCAGGAGCTCCCGCAGCAGAGGCCGGGGCGTAGGCATGATTTCGCGGAGCCTGCGGTGCTCGGTGAGTGCTTGCCGCTCGAACCAGTCCGGGAATTTCTCGTCCTTCGGGCTCCAGGAGGCCAAGGAAAGGTACAACGGAATGTATGTCTCCCCTTTCGCCAGCTCGCTGGAGAGCATGACGGCGAAGGTCGTTTTCCCTGCCCCCGCATCACCGAAGATCATGGCTCGGCTGGGCATGCCCCCCGTGGTGAGTAGGTGAGCGACCTTCTCGCCGTACTCCTGGAAAGACCACAAGCCGGCGCACATCGGCAGAGCGGCTGGCGGACTGACGGACACATTGGTCAATGTGACGGGCATGAGTATCTGGCGGGTCAGGTCACGCCAGTCGCGCTCATCTATCCAGTACGCCCTGATGTCCTTGCGGAACTCGGGCAGGATGTCGGCCAAGGTCCGCTTGGCGGCGGGCTCCTGGATCAACGGCGAGAGCAAGACGATCACGACCGAGAGGACCGAGGACACGGGGTCGGCCTCGGACACCCCGTGGACGGACAGGGTGTAGACCAACCAGCCGCCCGCGCCCAGCCTCAGCGCCCACCTAAGCCAGTCCAATCCCGTGAAATGCTGCAACCTAGCCATGAGGCGTCCACCCCTTGCTCCTCATTTCCGAGGACGCTTCGCGCAGGGGTACAGGTTCCGCACAGAGTCGGGCATAGGTGGCACGCCGGGGGCGCGCGCTACGGTGCCGAGCGCCATCCGGCAGACCGGAGTCCAGCGGGTGGGCCGGGCTGCATACTGTTAGACCAACTACGGGAGATCGACGCTGGCCTAGCCCGCAGTTACCTCGCGCCAGTGCAATCGGGTCTCAGGTATTCGCGACGTTCGTGGAGCCAGGGCAACCGAATGGAATTCGCTGACCTGTTGGAACAGGTCTCCCAGCAGGCGGGGATCCTGTGCACGGGTGCAGGCCTTCCCGCTCATAGGAGCCGAGTTGAGGTGCGCGACGGCATTGCCAAAGCGGCCCGGCCTGCCACGGACTGCGTTTCGTCACCTGCGCAGCCCCATTTCGTCGGTGACCGTGGTCAGGCAGCGGTTGGTTTCTGCCCCAAGGCCTACGCGGACCTGCTCACTCAGGCCGAGGCGGTGACCGCGCAGTTGACGGCGAGGGCGGCTGCCTGCGGCAGCTGCGGCACACCTGGTCCCTGGCCACGCGGTTCGAGCGCCCGGGGCTACGTGACGCTGTGCCCACTCTGTGCCCAGGCCGCCTACCAGGTCTACCGTGGGCACCTGGCAAAAGCGCTCTATTCGTCACTGTCTCCGCGCAGCCGGGCCGATACCTACCTGTGCTGCCTGTGCACCGAACCCCGCCGCGCCTACTACTGGGACCACTGCCACGAACGCGGGCATGGCAGGGCCGCGGCCCGCTCTGCGCCAGCTGCAACACTTCTGGAAGGCGGTGCCTGGTCCTACCTGGGGACCCCGGGCGCCGTGGCGCACCTGCTGCGCTGCCTGGACTGCCGGCGCGAGCGCATGCTGCCCGCTCAGCACCACGCCAAAGTGGTCCAAGGCCTGATCACACCAGCACCCCACAAGGGCTGTGACAGGCCGCCTCGCAAGCATTTCGCCCGGCTCGAGCAGGACGGTTCGGTGTCGCTGAAGTTGTCCTGCTATCACGAGCCCGTTACGACCGAGTGGGAGCAGACAGTCGCCGCTGCCGAGGTGCAGCGGCTGGTGCGAATGGTCGTCGACAGCACGCTCACAGAGCAGGACTGAGCCCATCAGCCCCGGCCCCCGCCTGCCAGCCCTTCCGGCAGGAACTCACGGTTGGCGGTGACGTAGTTCGGGCCACTGCCAACATCAGTGCATAGGAACGCCGCGCCGCGGTCCTCCACCCTGAGCACGTTCAGGTCATGCGCTCTGGCCTCGCAAAGCCTTCCGGAAAGCCCCACGACGACATCGTGGGGCCTGCCGACCCTCAGCAGAGGGCGACGGTAGTCGGAACGTCATGGCCGTAGCCCCAACTGGCTGTCGGCGACCCACGGCCTTGATGTGACAGAGCTTGGTCCAAGAGGCAGTACTCCGTGGAGAAGCCTGAACTGAACACGCCCCGATGGGCATGGGATTGCTCCAACCTGACACGACAGGGCAGGACGACGAACAACGGTCAGCCGGCTGCTGCCTGCCGCCCTGGGTGACGCAGCATCCGCAACGATCCGCCGGCCGTTGCCCAGCGCCCGACCGGACACATCCCCGCCGTACCGCCTGTCCGGCCCATCCATCACCGCATGCGAGGCGGCCATCGGACGCCGCAAGAACAGCCTTGATCAAGGTCTCCAGGCAATTTCAGCCAGCGGTACACTCCTTAAGATCACACGGAGATCGTTCCCTCCCTCGCGCCACCTGCTGCTGACATGAGTGGAGCCGTCAGGCACCCCGGTTGAATGGGGCAGCGCGCTACAGCACATATGCGCCACCTGCGCGTACGATCCGCATCCATCACTCGGATGTCCCGATGCACCGATGAAAGGTCGCCATGCCGGAAGTTCAGTTGGAAGCTGCAGGAGTCCAGGGGCAATACGCCACCCAGGTGGCCTCGGACCTCGAGACCAACCGTAAGGAACAGGAGCGCATCGCCACTGAGGTCGCGGCCTTGCAGGAACAACTGCAGCGGCTGGAGCACGACCACTCACTGCTGGTCAGGGTGCAGGAAGCCCTGAGTACGGCAGACACAGCAACGCCCGGCCCGAAGAAGACCACCCGTCAAAAGCCGGCACCCAAGCCGCAGCGCAACACCAGCACGGCGGGTGGAACCCGCACGAAGACGTCCGCAGCCAAATCCACGCCAGTCCCCAAGGTTCCGGGCGCACGCTCCGGGGGTCCGACGCTGGTCGAACTCGTCCGCGACCACCTCGACCAGCACAGCGAACCGCGTTCCGCTGCCGAGATCACCTCCGCGCTCACTAAGGCCTATCCCGAGCGCAGCATCAAGACCACGGTGGTACGCACCACGGTGGAGGGTCTGGTGGCCAAGGGGCGGGCTCAGCGCAGCAAGCAGGGCTCCTCGGTCTTCTACGTCTCAGCCACTCCCGCCGAGCAGACCTCCGCGCCGCAGCCGAGCTCCCCCACCAGCTGAGCCCACCACCGCAGTGCCCTGTGATGTCGGTGCATATCCGCAGGGCGGGCCCGTCATCTGCCCCATGGCGCACCGACTTTTCGGCCGCACGGCCTGCCCCCGCCGCGACACGACCCCTAGAAGGAGGACATGGTGGACGGCGAGACCTCCCCCGCACCGCAGGGCCACCCTGCACGGAAACTGGCGTCTTTGGCGGACCGGGTCAGTGGCGTCCTTGCTCCCGCCTTGCCCGGCCTCGGTTTCGGCCTCACCGAGCTGGATGCCGCCACTGGCGGTCTGCAGCCGGGCCGCCTCACTTTGGTGGCTGCGGCGCCCGGGGCGGGCGGCAGCCTGCTTGCCCTCGCTGCCGCGCGCCGCAGCGCGCTGGGCGAAGGGCGCCGCGTGTTGTACGCGGCCGCGGGCCTGACCGCAGATGATGTGACCCGTTGGATCATCGCGGCCGAGTCGGGAACCGACCACCGCAAGCTGCGGACCGGGGCCCTCACCTCAGCCGAGCGCGAGGCGGCTGAGCAGGCCGGTGCCCGCCTGGTCCAAGCCCCTCTGCTCGTCGACGACGGCGCCGATCTGACCGCCGAGGCGATCGCCGAATCCGCTCCCTACGTCGATGACTTGGCCCTGATCGTCGTGGACCGGCTGCACCACAGCCCCGACCCGCACCTGCCGCTGTCAGGGCCCAGGGTTCCGCCCGCGGTTCGCACGTTGATGCACCTGGCCCGCCAGCTGTCGGTGCCGGTCCTGGCCGTCCTCAACACCGACGAGACACACGTGGTGCGCGCTCTGGACGCCGACGTGACTCTCACCCTGGCGCTCCCCGCAGGCGCGGACACCGCCACGGTGACGGTCACCGAACGCGACCTGGGCCAGACCACTTTCCTCCTCCAGCCCGACCTGAATCACGCACGCTTCACCAACGCACCCCTACCCTCTGCGCTGCCTGCTCCCGCTCCCGCCGAGTCCGCTCTTGCTGTGGCGGAACAGGAACTGGCTGACGCCGCTCTGCCCTTCACCTCCGGAGCCCTCAAGGGCCTTGCCTCCCGCGCCGTGCAGATCCTCTCCGATCACCGCGACGGCGTCCTCAACGCCGATGAGAAGGCCCTGCCCGGTCTGCGTCGCCATACTGCTGCTCTGGCCCGCGAGGCTCCGCTGGACCTTCCCAACCACCCCGCAGCCCAGCGCCTGCGCGCTGCCCTGGACGCGTTTGCTACCGCCCTGCAGCAGCACTCGACGGAACAACAGCCCCCAGCCCAGCACGACGACACTCCCCTCGGCGCCGGGCCGGGCCTGCGCGCACAGAGCTCCGAGGCTGGAACCGCTGTCGGCGATGCCGGCCTGAGCGCTCCCGAGCCCGAAGTCCAAGAGGGTCACGGCGCACCGGACCTCCAGCCCGGTGACGAGGATGACGAGCCGGGAAACGCCCCCTTCCCCGCCCTGCGGACCCTCAAGGAGGCCATCAGCCGGTCAAAGATGCACCCGATCGCAGTCATCAGCAAGGACGAGCGGGACGAGGCGCCTTGGGCTCTGTTCAACGAGGTCATGGACGGCGAGCCCCGCTGGGTCCATCCTGACGTGGACAGCGTGCGCACCCGCGGCGGCAAGCGCCATCAGCTCATTGTGCCCGACCAGTTCGGCCCCGGGCAGCTCTGCACCATCGACCGTAACGGCTCCTACCCCTCCGCCTGCTCAGCTGTCACCTTGGCGCCGAACAAACTCAAGCAGACCGGCCCCCTGGACCAGCGTGCCAAGGACCAGGCAGGCATCTTCCAGATTGATGTACCAGCCTGGAAGCACGGCCACATGCCGCACCCCCTGGGACGTCTGGCCATGCGGCCGGACGCTCAGGGCCGGATCTGGGTGACCACGCCGCACGTGGAGCTCCTGGAGAAGCTGATCAGGCAAGGGCACCTCACCGAGCCGCTGCGCATTTACGACTCCTGGACCGGGCGGGCCAACAACTCACTCCTCAAGCCGTTCTACCAGGCCGCGAAGACGGCCCGTGCCGAACTGATCGGTACGGGAGAGGCGTACATCGAGTACAAGCGGCGCCTGTCAATCGCTCTACGCCTGCTGTGGCCCAAGGGTGAGAGCGTGGCCTCCCCCTTCTGGCGCCCGGACTGGCGCATGAGCATGGTCGCCGAGGCTTCCGTACGCCACTGGATCATGGCCTGGGGCGCCGTCCAGGACGGCCACACACTGATCGCCCTGCGCAACGTCGACGAGGCCGTGTTCTGGACTCCGGACGGCGTCGCACCCGGCAAGTACAAGGTAGGAACCGGGTTCGGCGAGGTCAAAGTCAAAGTCGTGCAAGGAAGTGAGGACTGATGCCCCACGGCGAAGGAAACACCCTGGGCGCAGCCCTCAACAGCCTCCTCGCCGGCTTCGGTGCGCAGCCCGGGAATCGGCTCAAGTCCTACCGGGCCAAGGGCTGGCACGCCCAGCTCGTCCACCTCACCGAAACCCATCGCGGTTACGCAGAACTCGAGCGAGCCGGGCTCGGCGTCACCCACGCCACCCTCATGAAGTGGCTGGCCGACGACGAGTACACCGTGCGCCGCACCTACCGCGAGGCCATCCACCAGGCCTACGAAGCCGCCGCCACCACGCCCGCCGGCCCTATCCCGCAGAACTTCAAGGACCACCAGTTCGAGATCCGGGGCCTCGTGAAGACAGGCGCCGATGAGCGCGAGCGTGGCGCTCGGGGCACCGCACCGCTGCGCATCGACGGCCGTAATGGGCACTGGGTCTCCATCGAGTCGAAGTGGCAGGGCGGAGAACTCGACGACGGTTCCTTCGAGGATGACTTCATCGACTTCGTCATCTGCGACGACATCGGCGAAGGCACCGATGGGTGGGAGTTCTCCGGCACCTGGTACACCATCAGCTGACAGAGCCAGATCATTTTCCTCGCGGTGGGCGCCCGCCAAGGGCAGCGGAACCATACACGTTCGCCGCCACTACCCCGCAACGACCAGCTCGGTGCCCCGACTATGCGGCCGCCACCCGAGCGGTCCGACGCAGGCCCTCGAAGCGCGACGTGTCGTAGACGGCCGAGGGGGTGGCCCTGGCGAGTCCGGGCGTTTCGCAACGGCTCACCCAAGCGTGGCCAGGCCAGGCGCGCGACGAGCCCTGGCTTTACGCGTCAGTGGTGGCCCCGTTCGGGAACGGGTTTTGGCCCCACCTGGGCATCGGAAGGGCGTCAATCACCGGTGAGTTTGGCCCCACATAGTGGTGCCTGTGAGGCTTCCGGAGTGGACCTGACTGGCGTGGCTGGTATGTGGCTGTGCATCGTGCGGTGGCGAATACATCTGCCTTTGCCGACGATCATGAAGACCGTTGGACCTTGGGTCTTCGGGGCCTGGAGGTCACGAGCATCAACGTCGGCTATCAGTTGTCGCCTCTGCTGGGGGCGGCGGATACCTGGGTCTCCTGGAAGGCCCGTGCCGGCTGTCTCAAGGGTCTGCTGCCGGGGGCGGGCTGTAGGAGGTGCTGGATCCAGGGCAGCAGGAACCGGTGCCCTCACCGCGGCTCGGGTCGGCGTCCTGCCCGTAACATCTCTCTCTCCTTAGCAAGGCAGTGTTGCCCCGTCGGCCTGCTCGGTGACTCGTCCGTTGCTCTATCAGCGATCTCAAGGAGCTGTGCCTCATGTGGCTTTCACTCCAGGCAGCACACCAAAGACTTGCCAGCCTCACCCATCACACGATAGTCCCCGCGTATCTGGATCATGTGAACCG
Organism: Streptomyces sp. NPDC036815; assembly: GCF_055609205.1. Taxonomy (NCBI): domain Bacteria; kingdom Bacillati; phylum Actinomycetota; class Actinomycetes; order Kitasatosporales; family Streptomycetaceae; genus Streptomyces; species Streptomyces sp. NPDC036815. The sequence goes on from NZ_JBVJPW010000011.1 coordinate 108,768, forward strand.
CTACACGTTCGCCACTGCCAGCCACGTGCTCATCGGTGATATGGCCGTGCCCGGCTACAAGTACCGGCAGAAATGGCGCTTCCTCGACCGGGACATCCAGAAGTCCGGCAAGCGGCTGGCCGGACTCGGGATCGACCCCGGCGACCTGGTCGACGCCGGGCTGGAGGGCAGCGAGCCACACACCTGGCGCTCTCGCGTCTGGCAGTGGATCTCTCAAGCCACCTATGAGTCCGAGCTTCCTCAGATGCAGGGCCCCGGTGTCCTATCCAAGAATTTCACCGGGCAGCAGCTGCCCGAAACTTTCACACGGCGGACCATCGCGAGCACCCGGCCGTTGCCGCTGATGGTCTGGTCGGGGAAGAAGTGGCTGGTTCCTCGCGCCTATGCTGCTGTGCTGGACCGGGCCGAGGAGGTCGAAGCCAGCCTTGCAGCGCAGGACGACGTGTGCAGCGGCTGCGGAACACCGGCCGGCAGCGAGCAGTGGCGTTCCTCCAGCGCCTCAGGGTTTGTCGTCCTGTGCCCGTCGTGTGCCGCCCAGGCCTCCAGGCCCTACACCGGCCATCTGCGAGGCCGCCAGTACACGAAGGGATTCGCCAAACGCTCTCCCGCCGAGGTTTTCCTGTGCCGGATGTGTCCTGAGCCTCGGCGGGCCCTGTACTGGGACCATTGCCATTCCCACGATCTGTTCCGCGGGCCGTTGTGCGTGAAGTGCAACAACTCCGAGGGCACTCCTGGTTTCATCGACCGTCCCGGAGCGGTCGAGCATCTTCTGCAGTGCACGGATTGCCGCGCTCAGCGGACCCTCCCCTTTCGGCACCACGCCGACATCGTCCGCTGCCTTGCCGTATTCGAACCACACGCGGCATGCACGCACGAGCTGTCCTGGAGGTGGTTCTACGTCGAGGACGACGGATCGGTCGTGGCCCGGTTCCAGTGCTATGAGCATCAGCCGGAGCTTGCATGGTCCGTCACCGTCCCATCGGGCGAAGTGAAGCTTCTGGTACGCCGGTTCGTCGACGAAGCCATCGGCTCCGGGCTGTAGCGGGACGCCGGGCTTGTCGTCCTCGACCGCCACCGGAGACGTCTGAAGGTGGCGCACGTCCAGCAACAGCACCTGACCGGCCCTCTCGGCGTCAAACGCGTCCTGGACCACGGCTGTGGCCGCGGCACCGAGTTGAGGCATGATTCGCGAATCGTGCCTCAGATGTCAACACTGCAGCGGGAGTGCGCTGTCGCGGCGGGTATGCCTACCGGAACGGTGCCTGGAGCAGTTCAGGCATCCTCAAGCGTGGTGCCGCCTCTTGGGGATTGGAGATGCACGGTGACAGCGGCCGTTCCCGTTGGACTGCCGACAATGACGGCAGGGGCGGTGCTGCGGTTGGCGGCGCTGGCGGGGACTATGGCAAGCGAGGTGATCGGCGCGCCGGTGACCAGGCGGAGAATTTCCTGGCCCGTGTGGTGGTCCCACACGCGGATGCTGGTGTCGTCCGAGCAGGCGCTGACGAGCAGGTGGCGGTCGATGTCCGGGTGAGGCAGGGCGGCAAGGGCGGTGACGGGGCCCTGGTGCCCGGTTAGCGGTGGATGGGTTTCTGAGCGCGGGGCGAAGGGGTCCCACAGTCGGATCGCGCCGTCCGATCCGCCGGTGGCCAGGAGGTGCCCGTCGGCCGTGGTCAGGCAGGTGAGGCTGCGCACGGCGCCGATGCGCTGGGGCAGGCCGATGTGCGGGTCGTGGCCGGGGTGCAGCAGGCGCACGGCACGGGTGGTGGCGATGGCCAGCAGCGGTGATCTGGTATCGGGTAGGACGGCGAGCGCCCGAACGGTCGCCTCGGCACGCAGCGTCGGCAATCGGGGGGTGTCGTCGTCGACGCGCAGGTACTCGATGCGGGAGTCGCTGATGGCGGCGGCGAGGAGGGACTGTCCGGTTTCCGGGTGGGGGAAGCGGGCCAGCGCCCGGACCCTGCTGTTGGAGTAGTACGAGGGAAGCAGGACGCGCCGTGCGCCTTCTTCCGTGGTGAGGTCGACGCTTCCATCCGCGTACCCGATGGCGATACGTGCGGTGGTGTCAGGTGTTGGTTCGAGAACGGTCAGCGCGGTGACGTCTTTGTAGGGGCGGTCGTCCGGCGGGATCAGCACGTGTGTTTCCCGGCCGGTCTGTACGGAGCGCACGGCGATCTCGCCGGCGCGGCCACCGCTGATGAGACTGGGTGGCCCGGACGGATGCGGCAGGAGGGCGACCTGGTCTGCCGAGGGATGATCGGTATCGCCGTCGGCAGACGGCGCCTGAAGGTCCCACAGGCGGATGGTGCGGTCGAACGATGCGGAAGCCAGGAGGGGCTGGCCTTGTGAGCCGGTGAAGACCGTCAGGCCGCGGACCATCTTGGTGTGCTCGGCGGGGAGTTGGCGAACTAGTACACCGGTGTCGGTATCGAAGACGTGCAGAGCGCCGTCGACGCTGCTGCCGGTGACCAGGAGGGGATCGCCATAGGGGCCCGGGTGCAGGGCCAGGGACGCCACTGCCTGCCGGATCTGTGCGTGCTGGGCTCGCGTCAGCGGGTTCCAGATGCGCACAGACTTCGTGGAGCGGGACGCAACAATCAGCCGTGGTTCGCCTTCACGTGTGGCGAAGCCGACGACGGCGGAGGCACCCCTGCCCGCACACGGCAGTTCCCCGGCGTCGTCGAACGTCAGGGCATCCACGACGGGGACGTAACTGCCGTCCTGGGCAATGGCGAGCAGTGGACCGGCGCCTGGTACTGGGATGACGGCGAGTGCGTGGACGAGGGGGCCGCGGTACCTCCTGCCGAAGTCCTGTTCCCTCTGCAGGCGGCCGATGCTGTGCAAAGGCCGGCGCGTCTGGATGTGGCCGGTCATGGGATCCATCAGGAGGAGGTCTTCAGTGGTGGCGACGGCAAGGAGCGGCCATCCGTATGCGCCGCGGCGGCCCCGTCGGCGTGCACCATCACTGAAGGTGGCGACGGCACGGATGCGCCCTTCGAGCAGGGGGGCGGCCTCGCCGGTCTGGGGGTCGCACTGCCACAGCCCTCGGTCGGTTCCGACGATGAGGGAGGATTCCCCGGGGCGGCGGCCGTCCTCCAGGACGGCCAGGGCGCGCGCGTGGGGCCCCAGACCTTCCAGGGCGGTGCCAAAGGGGCTGCCGGAGAGCGGGTCCCACAGGGTGAGGTTCCCTCTCTCGTCCGCCGCTGCCAGCACCGCGGAGTCGTCGGCGGTGCGGAAGGCGGCCAGCGCGTAGGGGTTGCCGGGGGTGCCTGCCAGGATGTTGGTGGGCAGATGAAGATGGTTGAATCGCGGGCGCAGTTGTGGGTGCCGCGTCGGTGTGTGCGGCCGCGTGCTGCCGGTGTGCTGGGCAAGGGCCAGGCTGTCGGCCCGGGAGGCGGGGGGTGCGTCGCCGACGAAGGGCTCGATGCGGGCCCACGCAGCCAGGTGCCGGATGCGATCGGTGGCGGTGATGGGCAGGCCAAGGGATCCGCGGACGTTGTCACGGGTCACCCAGGGCAGGAAGCGGGCCGGGATGTGTTCGTCGTCGACTGCATTTCCCAGTGCGGCGTGGGTGATCAGGTGCCGCCGCAGGTAGGGGTGCGGGGGTTGTTCGGGTGCCCTGTGTAGCAGTTGGGCGAAGGCCTGGGTGAGTCGCCGGTGGGCGGGTGTGGTGTCGGCTGTCTCGGCGCCGCCACCGGCGGGGGTCAGGAGTGTGTGGGGTGCGGTGCGCAGTGTCTCGCTGACGCGTTCGTGGATGGGGCGGTAGACGGTTCTGCCGTCTTCGTTGGCGGTTGTCAGGTATCCGGTCAGGCGGCTATCGCGCACCACTTGGCGGATGGCGGCTGCCGCGTCGTCGCAGGTGGGATGGAGGGCGTTCACCGCGGCCGGCCAGATGTCGGCCCAGGGCAAGCCCGCTCCCTGGGCGAAGGCGGTGGCCCGCAGAACGGCCAGGAGTTCTTCGGGAGTTGCGTCGCCGTGCAGGGCCACATCGGCGAGGTCCTGCCGAAGCAGTTCGTGCGTTCCCTGCCTCAGATGGTGGCGCCAGCCCAGGTCGGTGGGATGAGGCAGGATAGTACGAGCGTGCAGTTGTTGGGCGGCGAGCCGGGCGTCCAGGAAAGAGGGGGCCACCTCTTCGGCCACCGCTGTGGCGACTCGGCTGACGCGGTCGTCGTCACGGTCGAGGAGGCGCGAGCCGGTCGGGGGTTCGGCGTGCAGCAATGAGGCGGTGTAGACGGCGATGTCGTCCTGTGCAGTGAGGGCATCGGTACGCAATGTCGGGCCGGCGTCGGTTGCCCGCTGCAGCAGGGCTAGAAGATCGCTGCCGGTCGGACCGGCGGGGTCAGCGCTGAAAGGATGGGCGCCTTCGGCGGTGGAGCTACGGATGCCTAGGAGGAGTCGGACGAGGGGGCTGCCGTCGGCGCGCAGGGCGGCCAGCGGACGCAGGACATCGGTGATGATGCGGCGCGGGTTGCGGGCTTCGTCGATGCCATCGATCACTACAGTGAGAGGTGTGCCGTTGCGCAGCATGGAGGCGCGAACATAGGCGCGCAGTTCCTCAATAGGATCATGACCGGCCGGTGTCGGGTGGCCGGTGAGGGCCTCGTAGAGCGCGGCGGACAGCTCGTGCGGGTCGGTGTTGCGTGCCAGGACTGCTGCGTCGACAGCGCCTTCAGGAACTTGAAGGTGTTCGGGGATGGCGTCGAGGAGGGGACGGTAGGCGTCGTCGGCACGGAATCGGGGATCGCTGAGCGTGACCAGGCGGGCCAGGAGGGCGCTCTTCCCGGAACCGGCGGGCCCGGTCACGATGAGGACGCTGTCGTCACCGCCCAGAAACTCGATCATGCGGGTGACCAGGGCGGCGCGTCCGGTGAAGTACCAGCCTGGGCCACTGCCGGACATCTGGCCGGTGGCCCGGGAGATCCAGTACTCGTCCAGGTCAGCGCGGTTCCAGCCAACCTGGCTGCGGGCGTCCTCAAGGAGAGCGGAGTCGGTGTAACCGGGGTTGGGCAGGCAGGGACTCAGCGCGCGGGCGGCAAGTTGGAGGCTGACGCTGTCGTTTGGGGGCCAGATACGGTGGAAGTCCGCCATGGTGGTGTGGTCCCACACGGCGCCACTGATGGCATGGAAATCTTCCCAGCTCAGGTGGGAGCGCGCGTACCCGTTGGTCTGGTCTTCGCAGTGTGCGCGGACCGCGGCCAGCAGCGAGGTGAAGGCCTGAAGGCGGGGTCTGGCGTCTTCGTTGCCAGCGCTCAGCACGACCAGGGACCCCAACGCCCGGCGGTCCTGGTCCAGGGCTTTGAGGTTGTCCAGGAGTTCGTCGGCCAGACGCCCGGAGAAGCAGGAGTCGACCATCACCAGGACGTGCCCGGCGCGGGAGTCGAGGGCTGTGGTGATGAGCTCGGCCGTGGGGAAGGCGGTGCCCAGCGGCCGGTTCTCGTCCGTGTCGGGCAGGCGCAGGAAGTGCTGGCGTCCGCGAGGGGCGAGACCGTGGCCGGTGATGTAGATGACCAGAGCCTCGTCGTCATCGGTTTCGGCCAGTTCTTCGGCGACCAGGAAGGCCCGCAGGTCGTAGACGCTGAGCAGCGGCTTGGGCGGGAGCGACGGCGTGAACCGGCGCGCGTCTTCCAGGTGGGCGCCCGCCCACCAGCCCTCCACGACGGCTACCTGGGCGCTGATCCCGGCGCGGAAGGCTTGCCGGTCGGCTGGGGTGCCGTCGTCGTAGTCGCTGACGGCAATGGTGACCAGGCTGCGGGCGAAGGTGAGCGGGACGTGTTCTTCGGTCATGACCAGTGATGGGTGGCCACCTGCGCAACCGGGCGGGTACGCAGATACGCCAGGGCAGCGTGGGGATCAATGTTGCCGTTGTCGACTTCGATATCGGTGACGTTGCGGGCGCCCAGGACCAGACCGGCTGCGCCGGTGACCACATCGTCCGGGTCGTAGACGTTGAACCATTTGATGCGCCCGGGCATGGCGAGCAGCTCCGGCTCCGCAATGTTCATGGCGCGCCGCACGGCGGGGATGCCCAGGGGCGAGCCGCAGGTGACGAAGGTGTGCACGGCGGTCCCGGCGGTGCCGGGAGCGGCGATCTTCTTCTGCCGGATGAGGTCGTAGGCGATCACGCTGCCCAGGGAGTGGCCGATGACGACGGTGGCGGTGTCGTCGCTGAACGCCTTGACGACGAGATCCTGCACCTCGGAGGCGAGGGTGGGGTGATTGAGGTAGAACCGGACCTCTCGCAGGCGAGTGATCAGCTTGCTGACGGCGCTGTCGGGGGTACGCCGGTCGTAGACCATGGCGCGGCGGGTGACGCTGCGCGGCCACAGCTTCGGCGGACCGAGGGTGGTCACATCCAGCTCTTCGGCGATGGCCCGCTCTTGTGGGGTCAGGAGATCGTCCAGAGCCTCGACGATGAAGGCTTCCTCGTCGGTGGTGAAGGCGGTGGAGTCGTCCGGGAAGAAGTCCGACGGGCCCAGCCGGTCCGCGCCCCGTGCCAGCAGCGAGGACCAGTGCGGAATCTCCAGCGTGGGCGTCAGCCGCGGGTCGGTGCGCACCGCGTCCGCCCCGTGCAGGGCGGTGACGCCGCGGTTCAGTGCCTTGCCCCAGTCTTTGATCAGCTCGCGCTGCGACGTACGGCCCTGCTTGATGCCGTGCACTCCCACGACATGCTGCTGTTCCACCCGGTCCCCCACCTCCTGTGCACCCGTCGCTGGCCAACCGGCCCACTGCGGCGGCATATTCGAGGAGCCCACTCTACGGTGGGTGGTACGGCCCCTTCATGTCGTCGGGGCACCAGGCTTGTGCTGGGCAGCCTGCTCGGTGCGCTCGTCCGCTCGTTGATCTACACGCCGGTTGCGTTCCCCTGCCATAGCCGATGATGGTGGGTATGCAGCAGGCCCCCTCGACGAGCCCGTCCCAGTACGCCAAGGCGCCGACCAGGCTCCACACGCTGGTGTCGGCGCAGACGGTTCCGCTGCCCGTCCATACGAGCGAGCAGCTCCTGCCGCTGGAGCGTCTGGCCTGGGAGAACTTCGAGCGGCTGTGCCTGAAGCGGGCGGTGGAGCGCGGGACAGTCGAGGACTCCGCCGATCATGCCGGGGGCGACAGTGCCACCGGGCGCATGAGCGCCTACGACGCCCGGGCGCAGGGAAGCCTGTACGGCACTCAGGGCCAGGAGCAGCAGGGCATCGATCTGTATGTCCGTCTGCCTGATGCCTCACTCGGGGACGGCTCCGGTCCCGAGCGGGCGTACCTGAGTCTGCAGTCGCGGCGGGTGAAGTCGCTGACCGCCGGTCGGCTCGAGAAGGCGGTCAAGGACTTCTTGGACGGCGAGTGGGCTGCGGTCAGCCGGGTCTTCGTCTACGCCACCAGTCTGTCGGCCGTCCCGCGGAAGACCGCCGACGAGGTGGTGACGCAGCGTAAACGGCTGGCGCGCGCGGGTATCACCTTCGAGGTGTGGGATGCGGAGTATCTGTCGGCCTGGCTGAAGCAACGCCCGCAAGTCGTCCACGACTTCTTCGGACGCGCGTGGGTGGAGGAACTGTTCGGGCCCGAGCAGGCGACCGCTTTGGCGACCCGGCTCGATGCCGTGCAGGTCGCCGAGCTGCGTGCACAGCTCGGTTCCTTCTACGCCACTTTCTTCGCCCACACCGACTCCGGTGCCATCGCCCTGCAGCACGCTCCCGCCCGGCCGGATTTGCGACAGCGGTTCGTTCTTCCCGACGTGCTCCCGGTGCACCAGCTAGGCCGCTGGCCTGCCCAGCTGTCACCACCCGACGCGGTCTCCCCCGGTATGTCCCCCACGGCCTGGTACCGCAAGGCGCGGGCGTCCGCCTACGGCCATCATCCCGGCGAGCTGGGGAAGGCGTTCACCGTGCCTACCTCCGAGGTCGGGGAGCAGATGGTGGCCGTCAGCACTGCGTCCCTGGCAGTGACCGGGGAGGCCACCGGGATCCGCACCAGCGCGGACGCCTGGCTGGCCGGGTCCCGACGCCATGTGCTGGTCGGGGAACCGGGCTCGGGCAAGAGCAGTCTGCTGCGTTTCGCGCTGTTGGACCTGTTCGCCGACTCACCCGCCCTGCCGCGCTGGACCGGACGGTTCGGCGACCGGCTTCCCCTGTGGGTTCCCTTCCCGTTCTTCACCCGCCGGCTGGCCCGCTACGACGGCGCCGAGGCTTCGCTGGCGGCGACGCTGCGGGCCTGGCTGGAGCAGTACGACGTCGGGCATCTGTGGCCGCTGGTGGAGAAAGCACTGGCTGATGACCGGCTGCTGCTGGTCATCGACGGCCTGGACGAATGGGTGAGCGAGAGTGCTGCGCGCAGGGCTCTCACCGCGCTGGAGACCTTCCTGGACCAGCGCCAGCTGCCCGCGGTGGCCGCCACCCGCCCCTACGGCTTGTCCCGACTGCAGCCGACGGGAGTGTGGCAGTACGCCACGCTGCCCCCGCTCTCGCCGCGCCAGCAGCGGGAGTTGGTCGCTCACTGGCTCGGCACCGCTGCGGTGGAGGGCGGCACGCAGGCCGAGGCGTTCGTGAAGGAACTGTCCAGCGTCCGGGACCTTCGCCAACTGGCCCGGATTCCGCTCTTCCTTCTCCTGCTCACCGGTATGCGCCTGGCCGGGGATGCGCTACCGACCAGGCGGTTCGAGGTGTACGCGGGCGCCGTTGACCATCTGCTGGGTAACACCCCGCCCAGCGTGGGGCGGCGGCCGGCATCACCGCGGAGCCCACCGCACTACACCCGGACGACGTCCGTCAGGTCCTGGCTCACGTTGCGCTGGCACACCAGCGGCGCGGCGACGTCCAGGCCGTGCCCGAACAGACGGTCCGCGCGGACATCATCGACGCGCTTAGCGATCCACGGCACCTCGCCCTGGATGCAGCGGGGGCCGCCGCTCAGGCGCGAGGGTTTGTTGACATCGCCGAGGGGCAGCTCGGCGTGCTGGTCCGCCAAGGCCCGCGCGAGATCGGCTTCCTGCACCGGGTCCTGTTGGAACAGCTGGCAGCCGAACAGGCCGCACAGCAGCTGTCTTTCGACGAACTGCACCGCCTGTTCGCCCAGCATGCCCAGGACTCACGCTGGCATGAGGTGCTGTTGGCCATCCTGTGGCAGCTGCAGCGTACCGAGGAGACCAGCCGGCTGCTCCAGGAGCTCGCCGAGCAGGCCGGCGGGCCGGAACCAGAAGCACTGGCGGTGCGCGAGCTGGTGGCGCAGGCCGTGTTCGGCGGGATCCGGCTGCCTCTCCCCCAGGCCCGGCGTCAAGCCGCCACGATCCTGGAAGCGGTCGACAGCCACCCCCTCGTCGGGCACCGACAGCGGCTGTTGTCGGCGTGTGTGGCCGGGCTGGACCATCCGGCAGTGAGCGGTGAGCTGGTGCCGTGCCTGTCGCGCTGGGTTGTGGCCGGTCAGCCGCTGCCGTGGCAGGTGTTTTACCGGCTCGGGCAGGTGGCCGACGACCGGCAGCTGGCCAAGCCCGTCTGGCCGCTGCTGGTGGTCGCGTTGAGGTCGGAAGACGTGCACGTCGCCTGGGCGGCCGCCCGCGCGCTCGCCGCTCGCTATGGGACGCGGGACGGGCAGGAGCACCTGGTTGAGGCGATGCTGACGGCGCTGCGCCACGCTGCCAGTGCCGATCACGCAGCCGTGATCCTGCACGGTCTGCTGCTGGGCTGGCCCGATGATGACCGGGTCACGGCCGCAGCCGCAGCCGCCCGGCGGCAGCAGGTGCTGGGGCTGCGGCTGACGGCCCTGGCCGCTGTCCTGGACGTACTGCCCGGCCAGGACAGCGCCGGCCATATGGCCGGCGGCCCGCAGCCGCAGGGCGTGACGGCCGAAGAGCGCGCCTGGCTGATCAGCCGGCTCGACACCGAGGATTTCACCGACGACGTGTGGAAGCCTGTGCTCGCCGACGCGATCGCGGCCGCCCTGCGTAGAGCTCCCGGCGAGGCCGAGCAGGTGCGCGACACCTGCCTGTCCATCGTGTCCGGCCAGCGCCCCGAACGGGGCGACCGAGCCGTGGCCTGGAGTGTGCTGCTGCTGGCCTGGGCCCAGGATGCGGCCGTCATCGACTACGTCTGCACCACGCTGGTGAACGACCTGCACCAGATCCGGTTCCTCGGCATCGGGCCGCTAGCCCACGCTTATCCTGGCCATACGGCCGTGGCCGCCGCGGCCGAGGAACTCCTGCAACAAGATCCACGGGCCTTCCTTGACTTCGAGCTCCCGTCCCTCGTCACCCTGGACCAGGGTCCGGTGCTGCGGTCCGTGCTGCTGAAGGAGTTGCACGACAGCGAGGTCCCGCACTGGGCCGCCGATGCCCTGGCCGAGCACTGGGCCCACGACGCCGAGGTGCAGCAGGCACTGTCTGCAGTGCTGAACGGCGAGGTAGGCCGGGCATCACGGGTGGCCAACGCGGCCGTGCGGGTCCTGGGCGCCGAGCAGGCCCGGGAGCGGCTGCTCGCCCTCCTTGCCACACCAGCACCGGTACACGACAGCCGCTTCCGCAAGGAAATCGTCGTCCATGCGCTGCTGGAGAGCTGCCAGAACCAGTCCCTGACCTCGGGGCCGGTGGCCGAGCAGATCGCCCGGGTGTGCCTGGAGGCGGTGCAAGAACCCGCCAACGAATACGAGTTCACTGCTGAAGCCGCGGTCATCGCCGTCCTGCCTGCAACCGCTTCGGCCCGCGACCGTGCGGCCAGCATGCTGCGCAGACCACAGGCCCCTCTTGGATCGCTTCTGGTCGGCTACGGCAGCGAGCCCTCCGCCCTTGAGCCCGTGCTCGACCGGGTGCGAGCCGCCCACCCGGTCCTGCCTACCGCCGCCCGACTGCACCTGTGCACCCTGCTACGCGACCACCCCGGCGACAGCACCCTCATCCGGCAGCTGACCGCTCAGTGGCCAAACGAGCCCCACGACCTCGTCCGATCCGCCGCCTCCGCCGTGTTCCACACCCATCTGTTGCACGACCACGACCGCGGCACGCTTCCCGAACCGGAATGTCAGCAGGCCCAGTCCGTGCTCCGCGACACGGCCGCGGGCCTCGGCTACGACAACTGGGCACGCAGGCGGGCCGCATGGGTGGGCATCCTGCTGACCAACCAACTCGGCCTGCTGGATGACCTCGTCGAACACGACGGCCGCCCCATCCGGCTGCCCTTGGGCGAATTCATCAGCAGCGACCTCGACCTGCTCGTGCTCGGCGAGATCGCCGACCACTGGCCCGCGCTGCACGCCCACTTCGGCAACGCTCTCCTCACACGCCTCACCGGCGACATGCTCTCCCCCGCCACGGACACGGCCTGGGAGTACCTTGCGCTGGTCGCCGACCGCCACCCCCAGCTCGCGCAAGAACTCACAACGGCCGTCGACCAGCAACCCGACCTCCTCACCCACGACACCGTGCTCGCCTGGTACACCCACACCCACCATGGCGAGCCGCACCTACTGGACACCCTGATCGACAACCTCCGGCCGGGCGACAACGGAAGCCGGGACCTCGCACCTCTGCTCCTGGCCGACCCCCTGGTCCTCGGCCTCGACCCGGCAACCGTGCAACGCGCACTGCACACCGAACTGGGCCCACGACGCAGCGGTTACCCGCTCCCCACCTCCGGCGCGTTCCTCGCCCTGGTCGCCGGGTTCCCCGACGACGCAGCCGTCACCGACGCCTGGGAGGCCCTCCAGCGCGAGCGCGACCTGCACGGACACGTCGAGGTGGACGTGTCCGTGTACTACTCGCTGGCCTACGCAGCCGTCGAGACCGCCGACTTCGTGGATCAGGTATCCCGCGACAGCGAATGGATCTCCAGCCACTTCACCAACGATGTCGACCCACCATTCGCACAAGCCGTCATCCGCCGCCTGGAACGTGACCCGGAAGCACGCACCCAGGCCGACGCCGCCATCACCAGCACGGACACCTCCGATGCCCGGGCCGCCCAGCTCGCCTCCCTCAGCAGCGCGGCCACCGCTCTCCCCCCGGACGTCGCGGACAACCTGCGCCAGCGGCTCCACCGGCAGCAAGCCCTTCAGCTGCCCGACGCCGTACACGACTTCGTCACCGCCACAGACGTTCCCGTCCCCTCTCTCCTGCTGCGCATCCTGCAGTCAGGAACAGGGACATGACTCAACGCCAGACCGCACGCCCCCTCCGCAACCACACCCCTTCAGCCTTCTGAGCTGCATAAACAGCAAGAATCCCATAAGGATTCCCAAGACATCCACGACATTCCAGCTCTGTCGCGGGACCGCAGGCCACGTCACCACAACATCTGGCCAGATGTACACGAACCGTAGTCACCACTGGTCAGATGCCACACCATCGACCGCCGAGAAAATCCAGCTCAGCACAGAGACCCCAGGTCACGATCCTTCAGACCCCCTACAGAAATCGGGAACTCACAGCGGGCCAGCCCTGGGTCCACCACTTCCGCCAGCGTTGCACCGGCCGGATACTGACCCGCAAGTCCTTCGCGATCGCCGAGCTCGGCTCGTCGCGGGCGCACCGCTCAGCCGCCGCCCGCCGGATGTCCTCGCGGACCCCCGCCGCTCGTCCGTCAGACCGCTGCCCTGCGCGTGCCTCATGACAACGGCGTACCGCGACGATGAAGACTTGTCAGCAGCTCCGACACCGCGAGTTCAGGTTCCGTAGTGGTCAAACGGAGGGTGGAATCGGGCAAGGTGCCGTTGTCACTTCCATGACACACCGCCTGGTGGGGAAATCAAGCCGCGGCAGGTTGTGCAGGCAGGTTGTCGCGTACCTCGTCATAGCTGCCGCTGGCTGTCACGCGTCCGCCGGTGAGTACGACGACTTGGTCGGCGGAGCGGATGGTAGACAACCGGTGGGCGATGACCAGCAGTGTGCACCCGGTGGAGATCCGGTGCAGTGTTTGGGCCAGCAGGTATTCGTTGGCGGCGTCCAGGTGTGAGGTCGGCTCGTCCAGCAGCAGGATTTCGGGCCGGGCCAGTAGGGCGCGGGCGATCGCCACGCGCTGCTGTTCGCCCCCGGATAGGGCCGAGCCGTGCTCGCCCACCGCGGTGTCGAGTCCGTCAGGCAGGCGTTTGACCAGGCCCGCCAGGCCTGCCATGTCCACCACTTGGTGCAGCCACGCTTCGTCGGCGTCCGGGGCCGCATAGGTGATGTTGTCGCGGAGAGTGCCGTACATCAACGGGGAGTGCTGTTCCACCAAGCCGATGCGGGATCGCCATTGATCGAGTGTGTGCTCGGTGTGCGCGTCTCGGCCGTCGAGAGTGATCGTTCCGGCGGTGGGCTCGTAGAAGCGCCCGAGCAGGCTGAAGATGGTGCTCTTGCCTGCGCCCGAGGGGCCGGCGATGGCTGTGCAACTGTTGCGGGGGATGTGGAAGGACACGCCGTTGAGAACCGTCTGGTCGGTGTAGCCGAATGTCAGATTGCGCAGCACCAGCCCGGTGGGGGTGGTGCAAGTGGCGCGGCGCGGCTGGCTGTCCCGGTCGCTCTCGATGGGCAGGACGAGCACGTCCTCAATCCGTTGCAGGGCCGCGAGACCGGTCTGCAGGGCGGGGCCGATGTCGAACAGGCCTGACATCGGCACGGCCAGGTAGTTCACGTAGAGCAGGAAAGCCACTAGCTCGCCGACGGCCATGTCACCGGATGCGACTCGGGCCAGGCCAACCACGATCACCACAATCAGGGAACCCTGTACGGCGAGTTCGATGGCGGGGGACACTACGGCGGTCAGACGGGCCGCGCGGACATTGTGCCGGTAGATCTCGCCGGACCGTTCCGAGAGCGCCGCGGATTCGCGCGGCTCGGCCCGGCTGATGCGTACGGTCCGGATGGCGCTGAGCACCCGCTCCAGGTCGGCGGCGAGGGAGCCGGTGCTCTCCTGGGCCGCGATGGTCTCTCGGCGGATGCCTTTGAGCACCACGGCGACCACGGCTCCGGAGCTGAGGACGACCATCATGACCACGCCGGTGAGCAGCGGATCGAGCCAGGTCATCATGCCTACGCCGCCGACCACGACGATGGTGTTGACGATTGCGTTGACCACGTCGGTGGCTAGGACATCGCGCAGCAGTGTGGTGTCGGTGGTGGTGCGGGAGATGAGGTCGCCGACACGCTGGCGGTCGTAGACGGTCATGCGTAGCCGCAGCAGATGGTCGACCATCGCCTGCCTTAGTCGTGCGACGATGCTTTCGCCTGCCTGGTCAAGCCGGTAGGTGGACCAGGCTTGCAGCGCGGCCTGCCCGCAGAAGACAGCGGCGAGCGCGAACAGCATTCCGAAGACCGGTCGGCCCAGTGTCGCCGAGTTGATGGTGTGGTTGACGATCAGCGGCTGGGCCAGTCCGAGTCCGGATCCGGCCAGCGCGCAGGCCAGGGCGAAGGCCAGTCGTCGTCGGCTGCCGCGGGTCCAGACGAGCAGGGTGCGGAAGGTGACACGGCTGACTTTCGGTTTTTCGTCCATAACTCCGCGGGTTTTCTGTGGCCGGCTGGGAAGATCGGTGGGGCGCAGATGCTCAGTCGACCAGTTCGTGGCCGCGCCGTATCGCCTCGGACAGCCACTGTTCGACCTCCATGATTCGCGTGGCCACCATGGGGTCCAAGTCGTCTGTCAGGGCCCCGGGGGCGAGGATGTCGCTGTCCAGCAGGTGTTCGGCGGACAGGTTGGCCGGGTCGACACGGCTCACGATGGCCCGGCTGAAGATCTGCTTGGCGGTCGGGAGGTGTGGCAGGGCCGCTGGCGGCATGAGCTTGACCACTTGCGACTTCATCCGCCAGTACGGGTGCGGGAACCGCGCGTCGTAGCGCCGGTGCAGCGGCAGCCGCTTGGCCTGTTCGATGAATTCCGGGTCCAGGAACGGATCCTCGTTACGTATTAAGCCGGCGGTCCGCAGCCGTTGGTGTGGGTACAGGTCACTCCATGCCTCCATGGCAGCCAGGGAAGCGTGGTGTGACTCATGCAGGTGCACCAGCGACCGTGTCCATTCCTGTGCCCACTCCCCTGCGATACCGCGGTAGGGTTCGGCGAGAAAATGGTGGGAGGGGTTGCGGCACAGCTCGGGCCAAGAACAGGCCAGGTACATCATGGCTCGGCGCCGCCGGGTGGTGAGGCGGGAGAACGCCGCGAGCGATTCGAGTTTGCCGGTGGGCTGGTATTCGCCACGATGGTCGCTCCAGTATCGCCGCAGAGTGCGCCAGGTTCTGTTGCGCAGCAGAGCGGGTGTCAGGTATTGACCGCTGCCCAGCAGCTCATCGGCGCCGTCACCGGTCAGCAGGGCTTCGGCGCCTGCATCGTGGGCTAGTTCCACCAGCATCCGGTTGGCGTCAGGCAGGGCGTCCAGACGTGGCCCTTCCGGGTGCCACTGCGGCTTGCCCGTCGGCCGCCGGGTCATGGGAACGATGCGCAGCTCGCACTTGAGGCCGAGGCCCTCCAGCAGACCGTGGACCACGGGTACGTTCGATTGCCCCTGGTCATCGATCATTTCGATGGCGACCGCAGTGATCTTGCGTCGGTCGCCGTATTCCAAAATCAGGTTGGACAGGACAGCGAGGGAATCGAGGCCTCCTGAGGTGGCGACCGCGATCCCCTCGCTGTCACCGACGGCACGCCGTAACGAGGCGAGGAACTCGCTGCGCAGGCTGTGTACGCGGAAGTCGTCCGCTGGCCAGGGCGGTTCCATCACCATGTCGGGACCGCCCTCGAAGGGGCTGGTCGGGCCGAACTCGCCCCGGATGGCCGGCCAGGTCAACCACAGCGTCAGCTTGCGCCGGGAGATGCGCTCGTGCGGCATGCCGTCATCCATTCTCGGTTACTTGCGGGCTTCCCGGCCCAGTACGTCCGCCAGGCCGGCCAGCGAGGTGCGGATCGAGCCTGCGGTCTCGGTCACCTGAACCTGCTCGGCCATGAAACGGCCGCGCACGCCCTTGCCGCGGATACCGTCACCCGGCTTGCTCTTCTTCGACATGCTGTCTCCTCAATACGAAGTTCGTTGGAGGATTTTCCTTCCAACGAGGAGGTAAAGGGCTTCAATTGCCGCCCTTCGTCATTCTCGTTGAAGGGTTTCCCTTCAAGAGGAGACGAGGGGCTTCAAGTACCGCCCTTCGTCATTCATGAGAAGCCAGCACACTGCCGAAGCGCAATGCCGTGCAATTGGACTGAGAAAGCCGTCCAATACCTCCTGATACCACAGGAGACGTCCAGAACCGATGCCACACCTTGGACACTTTTTGGACCGGGGCGCATCGGCACCGTTGAAGATTAGCCACCTTCGGAACCACGTGATCTACGTCGCAGTCGCGGCATGGACATTGCGTTATCTTCGCCATGGATGATTCGCCGTTTTCGCTCATTCGCATGGCCAGGGAGTGGCATGGGACGCCCCTTACGTGAATTGACTCCAACCGCATCCGCGCTGCACCGGTTCGGGGCCGAGCTGCGCAGGATTCGGATACTGTGCGGACTTTCCCAGCGCGAGCTCGGTCTACGGGTCATGCACAGCGGCTCGACCGTGTCGAGGATCGAGAAAGCCGAGCGCTGGCCGAGTCTGGATTTCGCTTTGCGCTGCGACGAAGCACTGCAGGCCGACGGAGCGCTGACGGCACTATGGGGCACGGTACAAGAAGAGAGAAACGCCGCACCATTCTCCGGCGAACAAGTCGAGGAGTCGGACGCGCAGACCATCCCGCTGTTCAACGAAGTACTTAGCATTGTCCCGGCGGTCGCCCCGCACGTACTGGCCGAATTGCGGCACCTGACCGGTCGCATCACCGGGGACCTCCTGGCACTGCAGCGAGTCATGGCCGATCATCCCAGCGGCGACCTCCTGCGCAAACGCCTCCACGAAACCATCGTCTCGCTGGTCGGTGGCGCGTCCCCGTTCCAACCGCATACGACCTTCTCGGCACCCCCCGTCGGCACTCTCCGGACAGTGGAACGACACGACCGATGCACCCAACAGAACCTGTAGAAACCATGCCTCCCATAACCCTGCGCCCCTCCACCACGGCGGACCACACGGCACTGCTCGCGCTCATCGACGCCGACCGGCTCCCCGGCCAGCCACGCGCCACCTCATCCCTGCTCACCCAGAGTCTGCAGGGCCGGCCCTCCGCAGACGATCACTGGTGGGGCTCCTTCGAAGCGCCGCAGGTACAGATCGCGCTCGGCCCGGACCACCAACTCCTGGGCGCCGTCTGCTGGTCGGTGCGCCCCGAGGACGACACTCGTGAAGCCACCGGAGTGATCCTCTGGCTGCACTGCCGCGAGGACGGTTCCGTGGCCGAGGCGCTGATCACCCATGTCCTGACCTCCGTGGCCCCCCACCCCGTCGAAGCCTTCCAATTCGCCACCGCGCTGACCCAGGGTCTGGAGGGCCTGCCGGCAGGCCACCGGCAGGCGACCCACCGAGCGCTTGAGCACGCCGGATTCACGGGCGAACGCCTATGGCGGTACATGCGCGCCGACCTGCCCCGACCTGCCCACCCCCCAGTTGAGGGCGTCCACATCACCGCGGAACCGGATCCACAGATACCTCAGCGCCTGACGGCCCATGACGGTAGCCGCACGGTGGGCGAAGCGGTCATCGGCCACCCGGTGCAGGACATCGGCATCCTCAGTTGGCTGGAGGTCGTCGCCGACGCACGAGGAAGGGGCCTGGGGCGACAGTTGCTCGACTCCGCTCTTGACGCCCTCGCGGCCCTGGGCGCCACCCAGGCAGTGCTCTACGTGGATGACGACGAGACACCGGGCGGCGAACGCGACCGAACCGTCGCCAATGCCCTCTACGAGTCGACCGGCTTCACGGAGATCGACCACCTGTGGTCGTATGTCCGGCACAACAAGAACGAAGACACCCTGCCACCTACGTCGCAGGATATGGCTGTCTCTTACTGACCGTTTCAAAATGACGTTCGTTCTAGGGCTTGGCTGTTGGGTGTTGTGTCGGCAGGCTCTGTTGGGTGGCTGCTGAACTTGTGCCTGATGACCTGTGGGAACGTGTGGCGCCGCTGTTACCTGCTCGTCCGCCTCGGCGGCGTCGGTATCCGGGGCGGTTGCCAGTTGATGACCGGGCTGCGTTGCGGGGCATTGTCTACGTGCTGTGCAAAGGCGTGAGCTGGCGCGACGTGCCGGCCGACCAGATCGGCTGCAGTGGGGTGACGGCCTGGCGACGGCTGCGGGACTGGACCGAGGCCGGTATCTGGCCGGAGTTGCACCAGGTTCTGCTGGCCGAGCTGCGGGCCGCCGGCCTGCTGGACATGGATGACACCGCGGTCGATGGCTCACATGTCCGGGCTCTCAAAGGGGGGATCACACCGGACCTTCGCCGGTCGACCGGGCCCGGCCCGGCAGCAAGCACCACCTGATCGTCGACCGGCACGGCACCCCGTTGGTCATCTCACTGACCGGGGCAAACCGTCACGACGTCACTCAGTTGATGCCGCTGCTGGACGCGATACCCCGCATCCGCGGGGTGCGCGGGCGGCCGCGACACCGACCGGTGCGGCTGTTCGCAGACCGCGGCTACGACTACGACCACTACCGTCGCCTTGTGCGCGCCCGCGGCATCACCCCGAAGATCGCCCGCAAGGGCGCACTGCACGGCTCGGGCCTGGGCAAGACTCGCTGGGTTGTCGAGCGGACCTTCGCATGGCTGCACCAGTTCAAACGCCTCCGCATCCGCTACGAGAGGCGCGCCGACCTTCACCTGGGCCTTCTCCAACTTGCCTGCAGCATCATCTGTTTGCGACGACTACGAACCTCATTTTGAAACGGTCAGTTAGTCGGGCCCTGAACTGACCGTCGACGCAACGTGAGCCCCTGACCATTCTGCGCCGACTGCCGCTCCGGACACGCCAGTGACAGCGATTCCGGATGGAGGCGGAGCTGTTCGGCGATGTCCTCGGTGCGCACAGCTGTCTGGTCGTGCACGCGGCCGGGGCGCTCGGCACCGGACCACAAGGTGCGGCCCTGGGAGTCGCTGATAGTGGTGGTCTTGCAGGTGTTCTGCTTCTTCTTGCCCGACACGAACGCGCAGCGGCCAGCCCGGTGGGCCTGGGGGCGCCTGACCTGAATTTCCATGCCGTCGATCCGCAAGGTGACGCCTTCGGCGTGGGCGTAAGCGAAGACATCGGCCAGGGTGTGCAGCCGCAGGCCGGGCCGGTCGGGGACGGCGAATCCGCGGCCGACGAGCAGCGGGCGGATCTCGCCGATGGCCTCGGTGACGGTGGAACGGCCCACCTGATACAGCTCGGCGAGCGCGGCATGCGTGAGCTGAGTGCGCAGATGGACCAGCGTGACCAGTACCCGGTCGAAAACCAGCTCGTGCCTGCGTCCCGGCCTCGGCGCGCAGGACGGCGGCCCCCAGGCCGTGTCCGAGCTGTTGTCCCGCCTCGCCGGAGCATTGCGCCACTGCAAGGAGGCAAGCCCGTGGCCGGAGCGCGCCGCAGCGCTGTGGCGCAGCGCCCTCACGGCGCAGCTGACGCCCGCGGCCCTCACCGGTGCGGGACGGTTCGCGTACGCCGACCGTCTCGACGACGACATCTGGCTGGAGGTGACCGCTCGCACTGTGGCTGTGCAGCCGGAACTGGAGGTGCCCTACCGAATTGTCGAACGCGCGGGCCGCCATCCCGACTCCGCTGATGCACTGCAGATTGCAGCAGCACTGCTTGGCACGCCCGCGGACCAGTTCCAACGGCGGGAGGTGGAGAGGCATGCGGCGCACCTGTTCGCGCGGAGCACGGCGGAAGGCACAGCCGAACATGAACAGATTCGGAGCGCTCTGATCAATGCCGGCGCGATCGAAGCGGCCTACAAGGACCCCCGACCGGCTCGTGACAACCCGCGGCACGGGCGGCCTGCGTCTGCGGCCCGTTCGGATCAGACGTGTGTGTCGCGCAGCGGGCGCGGGACGGGGAGCTCCCACCTCTTGGCGTTGTACTGGGCTGCGTTGTGGGGGCTGCGGCCGGACGGGATGAGGGTGCGCACCGTGGTGCAGTCCGGGGTGAGGGTCAAGGTGACCTTCTGCCCGGTGACGGTGATGTGATCACGGCCGACTGTCACGGTGCCCCTGGTGGGGGCGCGCAGCAGCTTGTCGACGACGCTGCGCAGGGCCTGGAAACGCTCTTGCACGGGAACGGAGCGGAAGAACGGCGAGTCGAGGGCATCGGCGTGGAAGACAGTGCCGGGGCGGCGCTCGACACGTCGGATGCTTTCCTCTGCGCGGATGGGGCGACGGGCCTCCGGCGTGGGCAGGGGGCGGCCGTCCCAGTCGTATACGCAGTCGGCGGGCAGCACAGGCCAGGTGATGTTGGCGCTCGTTCAGCTTGGTGGCGGCCACGAATTCGTTCCTGTCGGTGATGCCGGTGAAGCGGTTGGATCAGTCGCTGTGTTGAGCTTGGCGTAGCGCGTCGAGCGGGATGCCCAGGTCGCGTTCGAAGCGGTCGGCGGCTTTGTTCTGTCCGCTCTGGCGCAGGCAGTCGATGGCCTGCTCCATGAGTTTGCCGATGCGGAGTACTTCGTCACGCAGTGCCTTCAGTTCCTCGAAGGTCTCGACAGCGTCGGCACCGCACCAACGGCGCAGCAGATCGCGGCCGGGTTTGAAGCGGCGGTCGGTCTCTGCGCAGATCTCGGGGCTGATGTGGGTGCCCGGGTTCTTGCCGCGGCCGGGGTAGTAGTGACCGTGGATGGCCTCGTAGCGGGCCTGGCGTTCTTGTTTGTCCAGGATGGGGAGGAGGTGGTCGGCCCGTGCGGCGGCCAGGCGGGAGACCACCTGAACGGTGGTGGGCCAGGGCGCGACCAGGGCACCGTCGTCGTCGGTGAAGGCCCGCGGGTCGCTGTGAAAGAAGTCGACGGGGACACCGAGGAGCGCGGCCAGCGCGGGCACATCATCGACGTAAAGCAGACCCCGTTCGCGGGAGTTGAAGCCGAACGACATCACCTCGCCCGCCAAGTGCTCGTCGAACAGGAGGGTGACGGCGTGGAGGGCGGGGTCATCGTCGTCCGGTCTGTCCTTGATCAGATCGTTCCACCGCTCCTCGCGCGCCAGCCAGGCATCCTTGTCCTGCCACAGCACGCGCAGCCGGGCAGAGGGCACCCATTCCTCGCGCCCTTCGGCCTCCTCGTCGACGAACCGCACCCTGATGCGCAGCGGGCGCTGCGCGCCGACCTTCACGACCTCGACCTCGTCGACCCGGCCGTGATGCGGCGCCACCCGGTACGCCCACCGCTCCCCCGCCTCCATATGACACCCCTAGTTGCCCGTTGCCCGTGTCGTGCTTGTCTCCCTGCGCGAAGACGGCGGACCGCGACGAAACGGCTGCCTCTCAAGTCCCACTGTCGGGCCGCTCCTCTTCGCTGGAACCGTCACCAAGGTGCCACCTTGGCACGGCTGCCGTCTGCCGCTCCCCCGAGCCGCAACACTGGGCAAGGACGTTCTTACCCGCTCCCTCATCGACGACATCCTCAAGGCCTGGTCACTGCCCACCGCACCGTGAACTGCCCCACCCACGGCAACAGATACATCCCCATCGCCTCAACCAGCGGATGAAACAGAGCCTCAACAGCAGCCTCGTGCATACCTGGACAGCGACCTTGGTCAAGATCTTGTGCATCCCACACAGGCCATCGCATCAGGAACTAGGCTGCGGGGCTGGACCTTGTGTTGCCGAAAGCAGTAGTTGGGCCGCGCAGTCGGCAGGTTCCTCGGGTGCCGGCCGACAGGGACAGATGCGCTCATGGCGGAGCGTCGCCGCGTTCACGGTGCCCGACCGCTTGTGTGAGGAGTTCTGCGTGACATGGGCCCTGGCCGCAGCAATCGGAGTCACCGTGTGGACGGTGTCGCTGTACCTGCTGATCATGACATCCACGTCCCAAAGCCGCGGGCAGCGTTCACGGCTCGAGAAGCTGCTCTGGTCACGGGCCGAACAGGGAGCCAGAACCAATCTGCCCATTCTGCAACGCAGGGTGGAGAGCAGCTCCGAGGCCACATTGCCCCAAGACCACACCACCTGGGTGTTCCTGCAGCGCGAGGACGTATTGCACCGGGCCTCCCACCGTGCTTTCACCATCAAGATCGTCGTCCACCTCGTGTGCACCGGAGCGGCCAGCAGTGTGCTGTTCCCCGCCACGCTCTCGCTGGTCAGCTCACCCTGGGGAGGCCTTCTGGCCGCAGGTGCCGCTCTTGCCCCGATAGCGATTTCCGGTATTGCCATCTGGCTCGTCGTCGCTCTGGGAATGGCCCGTTGGACCACGGAGCTTGTAACGGCAACCGGCCGACGTGCCTACGAAGCGCTGATCGAGCCCCTGCCTGGCGTCAGCAGGGGCACCGCTCCACAGTTTCCGGCACCGGACGAGGCGACGCCGTACCACGCCGCGCACACTCCCTCAGTCAGAGCGCTGGAGAGCTTCGCCCGGGCTCTGGAGGCTTACGCTTTGAACCGCGCGCTGCCTGACGGCCGCACCCCCATGCCGCAGGTCGTGGCCCACTTCTGTGCCGCCGCCGTGCTGATCCGCGAGGTAGCTGCAGGTGTTGAGCTCGACCGCGTGAACGGCTGGCGCCGTGCTGTACACGAGGTCGAGCGGCTCCTCATTACACTCGCCTCCGGCCGCCTGGCCCAGCTCGCCGATCCGCTCCCCCACACTCAGGACATCCTGCAGGAGCACCAGAAGCGGACCACTTGGATACGGCAGGCGCCACGTCTGCTGGCCTACACCGTCTGCCTTGGCGGCATCGTGTACGCGGCAGCGTCCTCGGCCGTTGGTGTAGCCATCGCCTCAGCCATCGTCACGGCCGCCCTGACTGCCTGGGGCCGGCTCCTGTGGGCCCCTGGACACGGTTCCGGACTCGGCAGCCGTCCACAGTGAACGTGAACGTCCGGTCGCCGTCCATGACTTGGTTTGGACTGGGGCATCGGTTCTGCCAGCGCAGACCCCGCACTCGCCATAACGGTCTGCACGAGAATGACATGGGCTTTCGTCACAAGTGTCAGTACCGGATCGGCACCAGACGTCAGCGCCAATCACCAGGGCACCAGACTTGCGCCACTGACACCCAAATGACGATGTTCAACTGACACTTTCCTGCAGACCATCAACCCGGCGCTGCTGCTGCGGTGGTGGGACATCGCCCGCCTGATGGCCGACCCCCGCGGCGACCGAGCCGTACGTGCCGTCATCAACGGCCGCCGCACCTCGGGCCAGGCCATGCCGTAGACCACCGTCCCGAGCGTCTGGAGGTGGGCGGCCGCGCGGGCTGGGGCCCGCGGGCCTTCCCGGTGACGAAGGCCCCCTCCGCAATGGCGACCGCACCGACGAAGACCAGGGCAAGGACGAGACGTTCCGCAGCCGCAACCCGAACTGTTTTTGCCCCCGCAGGATCGTCCAGGGCCGCCGGGCACGGTCGAGACGGCCCCTTGAACGGAGTCGGAGGTTGTCACAGACAGGCCCTCAGGCGGCGAAGCCGATGCTCGTGACGTACTCGTACTGGCCCCACCGGGAGCCGAGGCCGACCAGCTGCCCGACCCAGGCGCCGTCCAGTGCGTACGTGCCAGGACCGCTCTTTGCGGAGTGGCTCCTGCTTGCGCGGGACCTGCCACTGGTGGCCCTTGAATGGGCCCCCGGTCGATGAAGTTCCCCGCTCATAGTCCCAGCCGGTGCAGTGCTTGCGGAGGGTAGCGCTCACCGGCGACAGCCGACGCGGGGACGGCCTCGTCGATGCGGGCCAGTTGATCAGGTGTGAAGTCCAGGTTGGCGGCCGCCGCTCCTTGCAGCGGTGCTGGCAGTAGTCGAGGGGCCGTTCCGGCGCTGCCGGCGCGCTCCTGCAGAGCAACGATTCCACAGACCGGGTTTCAGGCACCGCGCCTAGCGATCCTGGCCGAGCCGGACGTGGTCTCGGTTCCCTGGCCCGCAGTGGCGGGTTATCAGTTCCCGGCGCCAACCTGCATGGGCGGGCGCCACAACGGATACCGCCGATTCAACCTGCGTGAGTGTCAGCAACCGCTGGATCGGAGTCTTGTGCCGCGGTCTTCAAGTGGTCTCGGTACCAACTCCCCCACGTCTCAAGCCGGTCGATCGTCTCCCGCAGACTTTCACCGGCCTCGGTGAGCGAATACTCCACCCTCGGAGGGACTTCGGGGTAAACCGTCCGTGACACGAGGCCGTCGTCCTCCAATTCCCGAAGCTGCCGGGCGAGCATCCGGTGAGTGACTGTCGGCATATTGCGTTGGAGTTCACCGAAACGGTGCGTTCCTAACAGGAGATACCTGAGGATCAACAGCTTCCACTTCCCGCCGAGGACCGACAGAACGACCTCGGTGTTGCACCAGTCGGCCATCTCGTCCACGCGCTCACGTACTCGCCTCATGGCCAACACTGTAACCAGGTATACCGAGCGACACTATGGGGCCGGAACGGCACCGAAGCACATCAAAGACCGTACTTGTGCCTCAAGTTTCATACAGCACACAGTAGTTGTGTGCTGACAGAGACTGAACAGACGACACCGCACCGGTGGGGGGCTCTGGGCGTGCTGTGCGCCAGCCTGCTCATGGTCGGGATGGACCTGACGGTGCTGCATGTGGCCGTTCCGACGATCTCCAGAGAGCTCTTGCCGAGCGGATCCGAACTCCTTTGGATCGTCGATAGCTACGCGCTTACCGTCGCCGCCGGGCTGATCACCTGCGGAACGCTCGGGGACCGGTTCGGCCGCAAGCGGATGCTGATGTGTGGCTTCGCGGTCTTCGGTCTCGCGTCGGTGGGCGCCATGCTGTCCGTCACGCCGGTGCAGCTGATCACCGCCCGGGCGGCGCTCGGTGTCGGGGGCGCGATGATCATGGCGAGTACACCTGCGATCATCAGAGCCGTATTTCCTGACAGCCGTGAACGGGTGCTGGCCATCGGCCTGTGGACCGCCGCGAACAGCGTGGGAGTGTCGGTGGGCCCGCTGTTGGGCGGTGTGCTGGTCGAGCACTTCTGGTGGGGTTCGGTTTTCCTGGTCAATGTGCCGGTCGTGGTGCTCGCCTTGGCCGGCGGCGCCCTGCTGGTCCCGGAGTCGCGCAGCCCCCGCCCGCACCGGTGGGACGCGGTCAGTGCCGGGCTGTCGGCCGCCGGACTCGCTGCCGTGGTGTTTGCCTTTCAGCAGCTGGGAGAGCATGACGGGGTGCCCTCGGCGGTCTGGGGGGTCGGGCTTGCCGGAGCAGTGCTGCTGGCCGGTTTCGTCGTACGGCAGCGCCGGATCGCCGATCCACTGCTGGACGTCACGCAGTTCGCCGACCGCCGCTTCTCCGTGTCAGCGCTGTGCATCATGGGGTGTTACGGCGCGTACACCGCACTGCTGTTCCTGCTCACCCAGCGCTTCCAGCTCCTGGACGGCTATTCGCCGTTGAGTGCAGGGCTGGCGCTGGTGCCGCTGGCGGTCGCCAACGCCGTCGGCGCGGCCCTGGCGCCGCGCTTCGCGGCGCGATTCGGCCACCATCGCGGCCTGTGTGGCGGACTGCTGCTGTGCGCGCTGGCGCTGGCGGCGTTCGCGGTGCTCGGCGCCACGGGCAACTACGCGGCCCTGGTCCTCGCGGGACTCGGTTCCGGGATGGTCATGACATTGGGGTCGGACTCCATCCTGGGTGCGGCGAAGGCCGAGCGTACCGGTGAGGCCGGAGCCGTTCAGGAGACCGCCTTCTCTCTGGGGGCGGGGCTGGGACTCTCCTTCTTCGGGACCGTGCTGTCCTGGGCGTACCGCTCCGACTTCGATCCGGTGGCCGGCGCCTCGGCGCAGCAGTGGGAGACCGCTCGCAGTTCGGTGGGGGCCGCGTCCGAAGTGGCCGCGCGCGTCGGGGGGAAGGTCGGCGATGCGCTGCTGAACAGCGCGGAGGACGCCTTCGACACCGGCTTCGCGGTAGCGACCGGAAGCGCCGCTGTTGCTCTCGCGCTGCTGAGCGTCCTGGCCTGGAGAGCGTTGCGGGTGCCTGGCGGCAAGCACGGTCCCCAGTGAGCGGAAGCGCGGGTGAGGGCACGAGGCTGGATCACCGCGGCGCGTTTCCTCTTTCTCGTTGATTCCACTCATTAATTCTGGCCACCTCACTGGCTAGTTAATCCACATTCCCCTAACGGTCATTCAGCATGCCCAGATGGCTTCATTTCTGAAATGTGAACGTCCCCTTGAGGGTGTTGACAGTGAGTTGATCACCGTGTTCCAGTGATCTTGCCATTGCCTGCGGCGCCCGGGGTTTCATTTCCCCGAGGAAGCAGGAATGAGAAAAGGGTTCGAGGAATCGAGAGGACAGGTCACACGTGACGACTTTTGAGCAGACTCCGGTGCGCGATGAGAAGTCCACGGTAAAGCGGGAGGCCGTATACAGCAGTTCCCTGTGGGAACCGCAGATGGGGTACGCCCGCGGAGTACGCGTAGGCAACCAGATCTTCATCGCCGGTACTGTCGCCTCCGATGGCGAGGGGCGGGCGCAGGGGGATAACGCCTACGACCAGACCGACTTCATCATCCGGAAGATCCAGCGGGCCCTGGGGGACCTCGGCGGCGGCCTCGAGCACGTGGTCAGCACGGTGACCCACCTGAGCGACTTCAGCCACTTCGACGACTACTGCCGCGCCCACAAGGAGCACTTCGGTGACACTCCGCCGGTGAACACGACAGTTCAGGCGCAGATGGTGCGTCCGCATTTCCTGGTAGAAGTCACCGCGACCGCAATCATTCCGGAAGGTTAATTCACGTCTGGCAGGGATTGGTGGAACATGACTGCGGTCAGTATCAACCCGGTAATCGACCGAATAGCGGGGGTCGCCCGGATCCCGCATTCCAAACCCCATATGCAGCGCGCTCTCCTGCTGAGTTTGCTGACCAACGCGCCGAGCGTCATCGTTCATCCGGCCTGGTCGTCCGAGGCCGCCAGCATGTTCGATTCTGTGCAGGAATTCGGGCTCGGCGTCACCCACCGCGACACAAAGATGCTGGGTGTCTGCGGCGTGGGAAGGTCGCTCGCCGCGCAGAACGCGAAGGTGTCCGTGGTGGGCTCGGCGTTCAACTTCCGCACCATGGCCGCGGTGGCCTGTCTGTCCCCCGGTGAGACGGTTCTTGAAGGAAACGCCTCGATGCTCACCCGGCCGGTCAGGGAGTATCTGAGCTTCATCCCTGAACTCGGCGGCGCCGTCGACGACATCAGCGACAGCACGCATCTGAGGGTGCGGGTGCGTGGCAGCCAGCGCCTGGGCGGCACCACCACGGTCGACACCCGGCACAGTTCACAGGTGCTCACCAGCGTATTGCTGGTCGCGCCGCTGGCTGACGAGCCCGTCCGCATCCAGTGTGCGGCCCCCGGCCCCGTGGGCGAGGGGTACGTCGACCTGACGGTCGCGATGATGCGGGAGCAGGGAGCCACCGCCGAACGGGACGGTTCGTCCTTCCTCGTCCAACCCGGCAGGTATGAGTCCAGGGTCCACCACTTGGCCTCCGATTTCACGGCACTGTCCTATCTGACCGGGGCGGTGGCCACGGCTCCGGACGGGCAGATCACCATCGCCGACTACTACCCGTCGACGCTCACCTCCGAGAGCGAGTTCCTGGCTGTGCTGGCCCGGCTCGGTATTCGTACGACCTACGACCGGGTCGCCCGCTCCTTGCACATCGACCGCACCGTGCCGATCGCCGACCGCATCGAGATCGACGGGCGGAACATCCCCACCGTCGTGCCGACCCTGGCGGCGATCGCACCGTTCATCGACGCGCGTGTCACCCTGCGCAACGCGGCACACGTCAACAACCACAAGTGCCGACGCGTGGACGTGATGATCCGCGAACTCGGGCGCCTGGGCTGCGCGATCGAGCCCACGTACGACGAGCACGGCCGGGTCGACGGCTTCACCACCCAGGGCCGGCAGTCCCCGGCCGGGGGCATCACCCTCGACAGCCATGGCGATCACCGCATCTTCCTGAGCCTGGCGACGGCGGCACTCGGCGCCGGGCGGCCGACGGCGATCGAGGGCGCGGAACACCTCCACGCCAGCTTTCCCGACTACCTCGAGGTGCTGGAAGGCATCGGGGCCCCGACCGGTGCCCCTGTCCGCGGCGACCTGATCGCCATCTGATCACGGGCCCGGCCACCGAGAGTCCCCCGCATCCGCGGCACCGGCGTCCCCGGCCGCTTTCACCGAGCAGGACGGGACTTCACACCGCATTCACCGAGGAACAGGACATGGACTTCCTTCAGTACAAGGCGCTGCACATCCACGCGGCGAAGAACCTCAAGGGGGCGTTCGCCCCGCCCGCGTCCAAGAGCTACTCGGCCAGGGCCGTGCTGGCCGCCGCCCTGGCTCCGGGACGGAGCGAGATCGACAACATCGCGGACAGCCAGAACGTCCGAGCCATGATCGACAGCTGCCAGGCACTCGGCGCCGGCATCGAGTACTCCCGGCCGGACCGTCTCGTGGTGACCGGAGCTCAGCGCCAGAAGGACGGCATCACGGTCAGCCCCGGGAACTCCGGCGTCGTGCTGCGGCTCCTGATGGGCGCCACCGCCGTCCTGCGGCAGACCACCTTCATCACACCGTTCGCCGACTCGCTGGGGCGTCGTTCGAACAGTGAATTGATCGAGGCTCTGCGCACCCTGGGCGTCGAAGTGACGGCAGCTGAGGACGGGCGCCTGCCCATCACCCTCGACGGCACCCACATCCACGGTGGCGAGGTCAGCATCAACAGTCGGCGCAGCTCGCAATACCTCAGCGGGCTGCTCTACCTGGGCGGACTGCTCGACGAACAGCTCACAGTGACCGTACCGGATGAGCTGAAGGCCCCGGCCCCCGTCCACACCACGCTGAAGGTACTGCGCAGCACGGGAGTAGACGTGACCGCTGCCGACGACCTGATGACCTTCAAGGTCGATCCGAACTCCCGCTTCACACCCACCCACCACCACGTCGGGTCGGATCCCGCGAGCACCGCCGCACTGCTCGCCATCGCCTCAGCCGTCGACTCCACGATCGACATCGAGCACCACGGCCTGGAGGAACTCGACGGAGTGTTGGACTACCTCCAGGACATCGGCGTGTCCATCGAGGTCGGCGAGAAAAGCCTGCGGGTGCGCGGCGGTGGGGAGCTGAAGCCGCTGGACTTCAACGGGTCCCTTGCACCGGACGCCGTCCTGCCGCTCGCGGCCCTGGCGGCGCACGCCGACGGCACCAGCCGCTTCTACAACATCGAGCACATCCGCTACAAGGAGTGCGACCGGATCAGCGACTTCCGCCGCGAGTTGGAGCGGGTCGGCATCGCCTCGGAAGAGAAGCGTGACGAACTGATCATCCACGGTTCCTCCACGGGCATCGCCGGCGGTGTCACCGTCGACAGCCACTACGACCACGCCGTGGTCATGGCGATGAGCCTGGTCGCGCTGCGCAGCCGGGACGGCCTGACGGTCAACGACCCGCAGTACGTCGCTCAGACCTACCCGGGATTCTTCGAGCAGTTGCAGCGCATCGGCGGCAGCATCACGACGGTATAGCTGAGGAGCACTGCAGATCATGTGCGGAATCGCAGCAATCATCGACCCTCAAGCGCGCGAGGAGAACCCGGAGCGGATCGCGCTCCGGGAGGCCGAACTGGTCGCGATGCTCGACCCGATCCGGCACCGGGGTGATCACGAGTGCTTCGCGGAGCGCTGGGCCGGCTCCGGACTGGCCCTGGGCACCAACCGGCTGGCCATCGTGGACCGGGACCACGCGCAGCAGCCGCAGACGGACGCCCACAACCAGGTGTGGGTGGCCTACAACGGCGAGCTCTATGGATTCCAGGACGTCCGGGAAGAGCTGGAGGAGGCCGGCCATAAGTTCCGTACGGACTCCGACACCGAAGTTCTGATCCACGCCTACCTGGAGTGGGGCACGGGACTTCTGGAGCGGCTCAATGGCATGTTCGCCTTTGTCCTCTTCGACAAGCGCGATGGAACGTTCCTGGCGGCCCGCGATCACATCGGGATCAAGCCGCTCTATTACGTACGGCGGGACGGCGCGTACTACTTCGCCTCCGAGCAGAAGTGCCTGTTGAAGTACGCCGGTGCCATCCGCACGGTGCGGCCTGGCACGTACCTGGAGAACGGCCGCGAGCAGCAGTACTTCAGTCTTGACGCACGCAAGGCCGAAACGCTCGGGGCCGGAGTGGGAAGGGCCCAGGCGCACGAGTCCACGATCAGTGCGCGTGAGGCGGTCGCCACCTACCGCCAGTTGTTCGACGACGCCGTCCGACGGCAGGTTGACACCGACCTGCCGGTCGCGGTGACGTTCAGCGGCGGGATCGACAGTGCCGCGGTGCTCTACGCGGCCCGTCAATTCCATCCGAATGTCACGGCGTTCACCATCGGATTCGAGGGGTCCGCCGATATCGCGGTGGCTGAGCGTTACTGCGCGGAGAACGACATCCCGCACGTGGTGTCCTACCTGGACCGCCAGGAGCTGGTCGACATACTGCCGCAGATCGTGCGCGGAGCGGAGTTCTTCGAGGCTATCGACGCCATGGACACCTGTGTCGGTTACTTCGCCTTCCGGCTCGCCAAGCAGCACGGGTTCAAGCTCGCGCTGTGCGGTGAGGGCAGCGACGAAGTGATGGCCGGGTACGACCTGTTCAAGACCCATGAGAACCCCGACGAGCTGATGCGATACCGGGTGCACAACCTGCATCGCACCGACCTCCAGCGAGTGGACCGGTCGAGCATGATGAACTCCGTGGAGACTCGTGTCCCGTTTATGGACCGGCACCTCCTGGAATTCGCCTACTCAGTGCCGATGAGCCTCAAGCTGCGTGATGGAACGGACAAGTGGCTCTTGCGCGAAGCGTTCCGGGGGCGGCTGCCGGACTACCTCGTGGACCGGCCCAAGATACGGATGCCGGACGGCAGCGGGCTGAAGAACATTCTGGTGGAATACGCCCGCGAACAGACGGGGTTCGACCCGGAGATCGGGCGCGACCTCGGCATCGACACGCCCGAAGGAGCCTTCTTCCTGCACCAGTACCTGGAGGCCGGGTTCCCGATGCCCCAGGAGCGTTTCAAGCGGTCCGGGTTCGACTACTCCGCCAACGGCTACTTCGAGTTCATCTCGTAAGGACCGGAGCGTGACCCCGTACCACCTATCGCCGGGGGTGCGGCAGGCTCTCGCGGGCCGCCGCACCCCCGGCACTTGGGGCAAGCGACAAGACCGGAACCCAGGATTGGCTCAGCACATGACGCTGCACACGTCTTCGCCCGTATCTGGCCACCACCCCGCGGAGCAGTCCCCGACGAGCCCTTCATGGCCCGCTCCCTCCACGAACTCCCCCGTCCGCGCGACCGTGCACATACCGGGCTCGAAGTCCCTCACCAACCGCGCCCTTCTCCTGGCCGCCCTGGCCGAAGCCCCGTCCACCGTGCGAGGCCCGCTCCGCAGCCGGGACAGCACGCTGATGGCCACCGCGCTGCGCAGTCTGGGAACCA
Source organism: Streptomyces sp. NPDC036815 (assembly GCF_055609205.1). Classification (NCBI taxonomy): domain Bacteria; kingdom Bacillati; phylum Actinomycetota; class Actinomycetes; order Kitasatosporales; family Streptomycetaceae; genus Streptomyces; species Streptomyces sp. NPDC036815. The sequence goes on from NZ_JBVJPW010000011.1 coordinate 140,200, forward strand.
CCATCGATGAGACGCCCGACGGTTCCTGGCGGATCACCCCAAGCCCTCTTCGCGGCCCCGCCGATGTGGACTGCGGACTGGCTGGCACGGTGATGCGCTTCCTTCCGCCGCTCGCGACGCTCGCCGAAGGCCCGGTGCGCTTCGACGGCGACCCTCAGGCACGGCAGCGCCCCATGATCACCACCCTCGATTCGCTTCGGCTGCTCGGCGCGCAGATCGCGGGGCGAGGCCTGCCCTTCGAGGTGCGCGGTGAGGGACGGCTGCTGGGCGGCAACGTGACCGTCGAGGCATCGACGTCCTCACAGTTCGTCTCCGGACTGCTGCTGTCCGGCGCCCGCTTCGAGCAGGGCGTCGTCGTGAGGCACCATGGCTCGGCGGTTCCCTCGAAGCCGCACATCGACATGACCGTCGCGATGCTGCGCACAGCCGGAGCGGAGGTCGACGACACCGTCCCGGGCACCTGGCGCGTGGCGCCGGGGACCCTGGCCGCTCTGGACATCGACATCGAGCCCGACCTGTCCAATGCCGCACCCTTCCTCGCCGCGGCCGCGGTCACCGGCGGGGAGGTCACCGTCCCCGGCTGGCCCGAGCACACCACCCAGGCCGGCGACGCCATCCGCGAGATCCTGGCTGCGATGGGCGCAGCCTGGCACCTGACCCCTGAAGGCCTCACGGTGACGAGCACCGGCCAACTCCGCGGGATCGACGTCGACTTGCACGACGTCGGCGAGCTGACTCCCACCATTGCCGCCCTGGCCGTCCTGGCAGAAGGCCCCTCGAGGCTGCGCGGCGTGGCGCACCTGCGCGGGCACGAGTCGGACCGGCTGACCGCCCTGCAGCACGAGATCAACGGCCTTGGCGGGGCGGTGGAGCAGACCGACGACGGCTTGATCATCAATCCGCGGGCACTGCACTCGGGCCTCTGGCACGCCCACGCGGATCACCGCATGGCCACCGCCGGCGCGATCATCGGGCTCCGCGTACCGGGTGTGAGCGTGGACGACATCACCACGACCGCGAAGACCCTGCCTGACTTCCCCTGCTTGTGGGCGTCGATGCTGGAGCCCTCACGAGCCGGGGCCGCCCCGGCTGAGGTCACCCGGTAACTGCAGCGAGCACAGATGTGCTCATGCACCGGTGATAGCCGTGCCAGGCAGGCGCGGAAGGCCGAAATGGCCAGGGGCCACCCGCATGGAGGGATCAGTCATACCCGGGAAGCGTCACGGCCGGCCCCCGGGGCCGACGTTGAGGTCACTGCCGCGATCCGGTGCCGACGGTTCGCTTACGGCGACCGGAATCATCGACGCAGTCTTTCTCTGGCCCAGAGAGATCCAACCACCGTGCCGAGGACGGCCATGTATGCCGTAAGTGGACCGTCGTTCGCAAGGAGTCCCGGCAAGGACACCACTGCGACGATCAGGAGCCATCCACAACCGACAACTGTCAGATCGGCCGAGTCCAGACGATGTCCCTCTGTGGCGTGAGCGGGCGGCTCACGCACGTCCCGTAGCCGGGGCAGCCCCGGAGCAGCGGTCCTTGACCGTAACGGCCACGACTTCATCGAGGACGGCTTCTTCGCCTTCACGTACTGCTGGGCCGCGAGCAGGAAGAAGACGAGGCTGCGCAGCTCCTGGGTGTGTCGAGGGAGCAGGAAACGGTGAAGGGCCCTCCGCAGCCATGCGCAGAACCCCTGGCGAACGCCCGGAGGTCGGGACGGATCAGCAAGTGGACCGGTACGGCACGTCAGGGATGTACGCCTTCCAGTCGCGGTGGGAGAGCCCCGTGTTCGTGCGGGTGCAGACGTCGGAGGCCACCTGGTGCGGGGCTACGCGGTAGCGCTGGAGGGGGACGTGTTCGCCCGCGGCGTACACGGTGGCGCTGTCCGGGGCGAACGCGAGGGTGATCTGCCGGTCTCCGGGGGTGGGAAGTGCGGCTCCCAGGGGCTGGTTGGCGGTGGCGTCCCACAGTCGCAGTGTTCCTTCGGAGCCACCCACGGCGAGTGTTTGGCCGTCGGGAGAGAAGGCCAGGGTGCCCACCGGTTCGGCGACGTCCTGTCGCTCGCTGGTGAACGTGCCGTCGAACTCCCCTACGCGGCGGCGCAGTTCACCGTCCCAGAGGGTGACACGCCCCGAGGCGTCGCCCGCCGCGAACAGCCGGCCGTCGGGGCTGAACGTGATCGCGGTCACCGAGTCCGAGTCCTGGGCCAGGCTCACTCGGCTCACGCGGCCGTCCCGCAGGTTGGCCACCCGGCCGCTCGCGTTCACCAGCAGCCTTCCGTCCGGCCGGATGGCCAGGGCGCCTGCGCCCATCCCCCGCAGCACCTTGGTGCGCTTTCCCCGGCGTACGTCGTAGACCTCGGTGCGCCCCTCCTCGTCCTCCCCGCGGGAGAGGAACAGAGATCTGCCCTCCGGGCTCAGCGCCATCGACAGGACGCCCTCTCCCTCCAGGCCGGGAGCCCGGAGGGCCTGCGGTGTTCTGTCCCGGCCCGCGGTGACGTCCCAGATGGTGAATCGTTCCCTCTCCCCCGAGTCCACCGGGCCCGTCCGGTAGGCGAGTGTTCGTCCGTCGGCGCTGAACGTCATGTCTTCCAGGCAGTCGTCCGCGTCCTGCTCGGCGCACCGCAGCCGGGGCAGCTCGCGCGTGCGGCGCCCGGTGCGTACGTCGGACAGCTGGAAGCGGGCCTGGCCGGCCTTCTGCCGGGATCTGGCGAGCAGGTGGCCGTCCGGGGTGAACTCGGCTTCCGTGACTGCTGGTTCAAGCCAGGTTGTGGCGGTGGCACCGCGCAGGGCGATCGAGCGCACGACGCCCCCTCGCATCTGGCGTTGTGAGAGATAGCGGATGCGACGGTCGTCGAGGTCAAGGCTGAGCTGGCCGACGGAGAGCGTGGTGACCGGGTATCGAAATACCGGTTTCTCGGCATCGGACAGCCGCCAGAGGCTGATCTCCTCGGCGTCCGACGTCACGATGAACCTTTTGTCGGCGCCGAACTCCAGGCTGGTTACGCCTACTTGGTCGATTCCCGGCAGCGGTTTGCCGGTCCGCGTCCGCCATATCCGCACGGCGTCAGGGGTGATGGCCGCCACCGTGCGGCTGTCGGGCGCGAACCTGATCTCCGCGCACGTGTCGTCTCCCCCGCGCGGCAGGGAGTTGGGAACGGGAAGCCGTCGCCGCTGGGCGATGTCCCAGACCTGGAGCCGGCTCCCGGCCGGGCAGAGCGCCACCGTGCGCTCGTCGGGACTGATGACGGCCGCTTCCACCTGGCCGATAGGAGAGGTGAAGAGGACACGCCGACGCACCGTGTCCCAGACGCGGGTTCGTTCGGCGGCGGTGTCCCCCAGGACGGCGGTGCGCGCGGTGGAGCCGAACCCCAGGCTCACCGCGTCGGGCGAGCCGAGCCGGTGTCCGGCGGTCCGGCCCCTTTTGATGTCCCAGACGAAGACACCGTCGTCGGTCTCGAGGAGCAGCCCCCGCGCGTCGGGGCTGAGGTGCGTGGCCGTGCCGACGTGGCGGCCAAGGCCCGGGTACGTCCCCGTCTTGTGTTTGGTCCGTACGTCCCACTTCGTGACGTGATCGCGGTCGGCGACGATCAGGGTGCGCCCGTCTTGGTTCAGGAACTGCTGGGAGTCCAGGGTCTCGGGCGCCGTGAAGAGGTCTGCCTCCGGCTGGGTGTGGGCGCCCATGAGCCCCGCGCGGGTCTCCGGTGTGTCGGCCACCCGCCAGGCGGCGACGCTCAGCCGCATGGCCGTGAGCGGGTCGGAGAAGCGCATGCCGTTCGCCAGGGCGCTGACTTTACGGGCGACTGCTTCGGTTCTGCGTTTCTCGCTCGTGCGGCTCTGCTGCCAGGCGACCGCTCCGGCCACCAGCGCCAGGACCAGCAGGAGGGACAGTGTTCCCAGCAGGGACCGGCTGCGGCGGCGGTCCCTGGTGCGGGCGGCGACAGCGGCGGCCAGGAAGGCGCGCTCGTGTTCGGTCAGCGCCACCTCCCCGTCTTTCCCCTCGTACGTACCGTCCCTTTTTGTGAATGCCTCTTCCACGGCGGCCAGGCGGTTGCCCCGGTAGAGGGCGCCGGGGTCGCGTCCGCTCTCCTGCCACGCGTTCGCCGCGTCCGTCAGGCGGCGGTGCAGCCGCAACCGCTCCCTGTCCTCCTCCACCCAGGCGCTCAGCCGGGGCCAGGCCGTGATCAGCGCCTCGTGGGCCAGTTCTGCGGAGGACTCCTCCAGGGTGATCAGCCGGGCGCGGGCCAGCCGTTCCAGGACCGGGGCGGCGCCCGGGTCCACCGCGAGGAGTTCGGCACGGTCGGCGGGGCGCCGGGTGTCCGGCGCCCCCTCCCCCGGCGTGATCAGCCGTAGCAGGAGGTGCCGCGCGAGGGCGGCCTCACCGGGCGTGAGCCGCGCGTACACCTCCTCGCCGGTGTGGGCGATGGCTCCTCGCAGGCCGCCTGCCGCCTCGTAGGAGGACTCGGTCAGCGCCCGGCCCTTGCGCCGGCGCCATGTCTCCAGGAGCGCGTGGGACAGCAGGGGCAGGCCGCCCGGTTCGTCGGTGACCTCCGTGACGAGCCTGGCGGTCAGGGCCCGTTCGACGAGGGCTCCCCGGGTGGCTGCGGGGCCGACGATGGCCTGGCGCAGCTCTTCCTGGCTCATGGGCCCCACCAGCAAGCTGGTTGTTCTCAGGGCTGTGGCGAGCGCGCGGTGCTCTGCGCAGCGGCCGTAGAAGTCGGCGCGTATGGCGATGACGACGCGCAGCCGGCTGTCGGGCTGCCGTGCGGTGAGCAGCCGGTCGATGAATCCTGTCCGTTCTTCCTGGCTTCGGCACAGGGTGAAGGTCTCCTCGAACTGGTCGATGACGACGAGGGTGTCGCGTGTGCCGTCTGCTGGGGAGAGGGGCGCCGCGTGGGTGGTGAGGGGGTGTGCGCCGGGGGTGAGGATGCGAAGGGCCGCGGGGCGCTGTTGTGGTTCGTCGGTGTGCTGGAGGGCGGGGATCAGGCCTGCGCGCAGCAGGGAGGATTTGCCGCTGCCGGAGGCTCCCACGAGTGCGGCGAACCGGTTTTCCGCCACGAGGGTGAGCAGTTCTGCGGTCAGTTGCTCGCGGCCGAAGAACTTCTCCCGGTCGTCCGGCTCGAAGCGGGCCAGGCCGAGGTAGGGGGCGGGCTCGTCGTCCGTGTCCGGGGGTAGGGCGGCCGCGTCTGCTGCGGCTTCGCGCCAGCGGTGTTCCCACTGTGTCTCGTCGCCGCCGCAGGCTGTCACGTAGGCGCGGAGGACCGGCAGTGAGGGCAGTCGCTCTCCCGCGGCTGCCTGCGCCAGGGTGGTGACCGAGTAGCCGGCGTGTGCGGCCATCGTCCGGTAGGTGGGGCTGCCCGCGTCGCGGCGGAGCGTGCGCAACTCGTACGCGAAGCGCTGTACGGGTCCCGCGTCCGGGTCCAGTGGACTCTCGCGACGCCCCACAGTTGCCTCCCCCGGCACGTGGCAGATCGCGTCAAGGTACGCGGGGTCGTGGCGCTCGGCAATGCGTCGCAACGGGTGGGGGCTTTGTTCGGCCACCCCGTGCGACCGGCGGCGTTCGCATTGTCCGGAGTGATCGTGGGGGGCTGCCGGACAACGTGGTGGCGGCTGCAATCGAGCCATCGGTCAGGGATCGGCCGGTGCCGTTGTGGGTCTCGCCCAGGTGCCTCGGTCATTCCCCGGAGGCCGGACACAGCACAGCGATCGGACGAGCCCTGCTGGGGCTCAGTCGGGGGAGATGTTCCATGCGTAGAGAGCAAGCGATTGGCATGGCTGTCGGTGCGGTCGCGGCGGTGAGCGTTCTGGCCGGCGCCGCGGTGGCCGTACCGGGTGCCGTGGCCGGTGAGGCGGACGCGGTGGCGCGGAGCAGTGTGCCGGAGACGAGGTGGGGGTCGGCGGCCGAGGTGGTCACGCTCATGGGGAACGGGCTGCTCGCCGGAGAGGGCAGTACGGGCAACTGGCCGCCGCCCCGCGCCTTCGCCGCGGGCAACTGGCCGCCGCCTCGAACCACCACCATCACGGGCAACTGGCCCCCGCCCCGGGCCGCTTACACACCCAACTGGCCGGTGCCGCAGTCGGCCGTTGGATTCGGCGCCTGGCACCGCTGAGGTAAAGGCAGGCGTGCCCGGCCGCGGCGGGGCAGTGTCCGTTTCTGGGTCGGTGCCGTCCATCTGAGTGGGTGGGCGGTACCGGCGTGCCGTTGGGCCCGGCGGGTGGGCGCGTGGTGATCGTGGTCAGGGGTTACCGGCGGGGGTGAGCAGGGTGCGTACGTGTGTGGCCTCGGGGTTGGGGATCCGTTCGAGCAGGGAGAGCGCCTCCTGTCGGCAGGTGTGCGCGCGTTCTTGCTGACCGAGCTGGTGCAGGGTTTGTGCGAGGAGGGACAGCACGTTGGCGAGCCGCCGGTCGCCGCCGATGTCGCGCAGCAGGACGAGAGCTTGTTCGGCGTGTGTGGCGGCTGCTTGTGGGCGTGCGGCGGCCAGTTGGGCGGTGGCCATGCGGAAGTGGGTCATGCCGGTCCAGTACGGCTGTCTGCTCTCTTGGAACATCACGAGGCCCTGGTGGAAGCGTTCCAGCGCTTCGTCGTAGCGGCCTGCCTCGTGTAGGGCGAGGCCGAGGGCGTAGTAGCCGTTGGCAAGGCGCAGGGTGGCGCCGAGGGCGTGCCACAGTTGAACTGACTGTTCGGAGGCGGCGATGGCGTTCTTGGTTTGTCCGAGGCCGAGTTGGGCCCGGCCGAGGTTCATGAGCATGGCTGTCTCGCCGTAGCGGTTGCCGTCGGCTTTGAAGGCGTTCAGGGCTTGGGTGAAGCAGGCGGCGGCGGTTTGGTGGTGGCCGTGGAGGATGGCGAGCAGGCCCAGCAGGTTGGGTGCGTAGCCGAGTGTGAGTGCGTCGTTGGCGGTGGTGCCGAGGGCGTGGGCGCGCTCGGCCTCTTCGCGGGCTCGTTCCGCGCGGCCTGCCAGGTGGTGGACTTGGCCGAGAACGACCCTTGCGCGGCCTTCGGTGCGCGGGTCGCCGCTGCGTCGGGCTTCGTCGGCGACCGCTGAGGCTGCCGAGGCGTAGGTCTGGCGGTAGGCGCCCGATTCCATCAGGTCCTGCGTCACCAGGAGGACGTCGGCGGCCATGGGTGCGAGGGTGGGTTCCGTCGCGCACTGGCGTACGGCGGCGAGCAGGGCGGGTCCCTCGGCGAAGACCCAGTCCAGGGCTTGTTGGCGGTTGTTGAACGGCAGGGCTTGGCGGTCGGTGGGTGCGAGGTGTTCCACGAGGCGGTCTCCCGGGTTCTCCAGCTCGTAGGCGTGGCAGGCCGTGGCCAGGTAGAAGCCGAGCAGGCGGGAGAGGGTGGATCTGCGGTCATCGTCGGGGTCCTGGTGTGCGGCGCGGTCGCGTGCGAACAGCCGCAGCAGGTCGTGGTAGTGGTAGCGGCCCGGTGCTGCGGATTCCAGCAGGCTGGTGTCGACCAGGGATTCCAGGAGCAGTTCGCTGGTGTCCTCGTTCTCTTCCAGTACGGCGGTGGCCGCGGCGAGGGAGATGTCGAGGCCGTCCGGCAGTGCGAGGCGGCGGAAGGCTCGGGCCTGCGCGGGCTCCAGCTGGCCGTAGCCCAGTTCGAAGGAGGCGTCCACGGCGAGGTCGCCGAGGCGCAGCTGGTGGAGTCTGCGGCGTTCGTCGGCGATCCGTCCGGCCAGGGTGGAGATCGCCCAGGCCGGGCGGGCGGTCAGGCGGGCGGCGGCGATGCGGATGGCCAGGGGCAGGTATCCGCAGGCGGCGACGGTTTCACGGGAGGCGGTCGGTTCGGCCGTGGTGCGCGGGGTGCCGACGATGCGTGTGAACAGGTCGAGGGCTTCTTGCTCGCTCATGACGTCGAGGTCGAGGGCGTGGGCGCCGGGGACGGCGACGAGGCGGGCGCGGCTGGTGATCAGTACGGCGCAGTCGGGGGCGCCGGGCAGCAGTGGTCGTACCTGGGCCACGCTGTGTGCGTTGTCGAGCAGGACGAGGACTTGGCGTCCGGCCAGGGTGGAGCGGTAGAACGCCGCTCGTTCTTCGTGGTCGTCGGGGAGGGCGGAGTCGGGTATGCCGAGGGCGCGCAGGAACGCGCCCAGGACGTCGTGGGGTTTGGCGGGCCGGGAGCTCTGGCCGAGGAGGTCTGCGTAGAGCTGTCCGCCGGGGAAATGGGTGCGGACGTCGTGGGCCACGCGTACGGCGAGTGTGGTCTTGCCGACGCCGCCGAGTCCGCGTATGGAGGCGATGGCCATGACTCGGTCCGGGGCGCGCAGGAGGTGTTGTCGCAGGTGTGCGGCGGCGGTGGTCCGGCCGGTGAAGTCGGCGAGTTCGGCGGGGAGTTGGGCCAGGCGGGCTGCCTGGGGTGGCGGGTTGTTCTGGCCGCTGGTGGTGGTGGGGGGTGCGGTGAGGGTGGGGTCTGCTTGCAGCACGCGTTGGTGCAGTGCGGTCAGTTGGGGGCCGGGGCTGACGCCGAGTTCCTCGTCGAGCATGCGGCGGGTGTCGGCGTACACGCCCAGTGCTTCTCCCTGTCGTCCGCCGCGGTAGAGCGCGAGCATCAGCAGGGCGCGCAGGCCTTCGCGTAGCGGGTGCTCGGCGGTGAGTGAGGTCAGTTCGGAGACGGCGTCGAGGTGTCCGCCGAGTTCCAGGTCGAGGGCGAGGCGGTGTTCGAGCAGGGCCAGGTGCCATTCGGTGAGGCGGGAGCGCTGGGTGTCGGCGAAGGGGCCGGGGACGCCGCCCAGGGGTTCGCCGTTCCACAGCGCCAGGGCGTCGCGCAGGGCCCGCCGTGCGCGGTGGGGGTCGTGGGCGGTGCGGGCCTGGGTTGCCTGTGTCTCGTACTTCTCGCACAGGGCCAGGTCAAGTGCCCCGTCCGGCAGGGTGATCGCGTATCCCCCGGCTTCGGAGACGAGGGTGTGGCGGCCGAGGGTCTTGCGTAGTCGGGAGGCGTAGGTGCGCAGGGCGGGGAGTGCTTGGGCGGGGGGTGTCTGGCCCCATATGGCGTCGATGAGTTCGCTTGCTGTCGCCGTGCGTCCGCCTCGCAGCAGCAGTGCGGTCAGCAGGGCCCGTTCTTGGGGGCGGCCCGGGGGCAGTGCCTGCGTACCGCGCCAGGCGCGGACGGGGCCGAGCACTTGGAAGCGCATCGGGGGTGCGGGCTGCCGGGCGTCGTGGGCAGTGCCGTGCGTGGGAGCCGGGGCGGGGTCGGGCGGTGCGTGGCGGTGGGCGGGAAGTGTGAAACCGAGCTGTTCCAGCGGCATGCCGAACATTTCCTCCAGCACCCGCTGGCTGGAGCGGCGTGGGCAGGGCGGGTCGGGCTGCCGCCAGCGGTGCAGCTGCCGTGCGGTGATCTGTCCCGGCTCGCCGAGCCGCCGCGCCGTGGCTTCGTACACCGTCATGAAGACCGCCGGCTGCTGCCACTGACGCCGGGCGCACAGCCGGGCGAAGTCCGACTGCCGTGTCGCCGCCATGTCCGCCTCCGGGCTCTCTGTTTTCGGCAGACGGCTCAACCTAGTGGCCCCCGGGGTGCGATCACAGGTGTCTTACCGGACGAAAAGTCCGGGCGAAAGTCCGGCGGTTCGCTGGCGGTAGGGCTGCTGGAGGGGGTTGGTCAGGCTGTTTGGCCGACAGCGGCGCCTTGTGGGTGCGTTCATCGGATGGACAGTGCACGGAGGCGGCCTGGTGAGCGGTCCGGTGTTGACTCCTTTCCGTCCGGCACATCGGCGCACGGCTGACGGGTGGGGGCGAGGAGATGACGGCAGGCGTTTTCACGGCTTTGGCGTTGGTATCTGGTGTGGCGCTGCTGGGCGGGGGGTCTGGCGTTCGCTCGGGCGGGCGGGGCGGTCTCGTCGGTGTGGGGGCCGCCCGGTCGGCACAGTCGGCACTGGGCCCCGGCAAGTAGAAGACGCACCGCACGCCCCTCCCCCCTTCTGCTGGACCTCATGGTTTGTCCGCGAGGACGGAAGGCGGGCTGCGGGGCCGCCACCTGCCGCTGGGATGCGTGGTGCAACGGGGGGTGGTGCGGCTTATCCGAAAGGCAACGGAGGAGACCATTCATGCATCGACACAAGCGCCTTGCGCTGGCCACGGCCACTATCGCACTCGGCACCGGGCTGACCTTGGCGGCTCCCACCGCCCAGGCCGACAACGGCCCGAAGGCGCCGGGGGCCGCGGCTCCCGCGGAGGACACCGCGCGGTTGGCCGTGGCGGCGTGCCCGGCCCCGCTGCATGCGTATGAGTACAGCCGCTATACGGGCGGCTACAAGAAGTTCTGCAAGTCGGACATGAAGTTGTCCGACAACAAGTACAACAACCGGCACAAGGTCAACGACAATCTCCGCTCGGTGAAGAACCTCACCCGCACCTGCTACTGGACGCTGTGGACGAACTACTGGAACCGCGGTGACCACTGGACGTTCCACCCGTGGACGTGGTCGTCGGACCTGAAGGACACGCGCGTCAAGTACAAGACGAGCTCGCTGTACAAGTCGTGCACCTGACCCGTGAGTTCGTGGCGCGAGCCCGTGCCGTGAGCTGAGCCCGTCCATCTGCCGGAGGTACGGCGCGCCGCCTGCCGTGCCTCCGGCGCCTTCTGGGAGGTGCTGACCATGCGCAGGCGTATCGCCCCCGCAGCGGCTCTGGTGCTGCTGCTTGCCGTGGGTTGCGGGGGGCCCTCGGCGGACGATGGTGGTCGCCCCGCGGATCGGCCGCCCGCTGCGAGCCGGGCGGTGCGCGCGCTCGTCCTGCCCTTGGACGCGTACGAGTTGGACAGCCGCAGTGCCGCCCTTGCCGCCACGGCGCAGGAGAGGCTGATCAAGTCGTGCATGGCGCGTCAGGGGCTGGACTGGCCCGTGGTCCCCCACTCCTGGGCCAAGACGTGGCCGCATCGTGGTCGCTACGGTCTGGCTGAGGCTGCGGTGGCGAAGCGGTACGGGTACCACGCCCTCCCCGACCCGGCCACCAGGACCGCGGAGAGGCGTCTGGGGCAGCGGGACGCGCGCCTCACGGCACGGCAGCGGACGGCTGCCTACGGTGCCGATGGCCGGTCGGGCTGTCAGGCACGGGCTCTCCACACGCTGATGCGAGATGTGCCGAAGGTGGACTCCGACCTGGTCAACGAGGCGTCCCACGCCGCGTACGAGGAGTCCCAGCGCACTCCTGCCGCCCGGCGGGTGTTCGGGGAGTGGCGGGCCTGTATGCGGAAGCGGGGGCATACCTACCGCGATCCGATGGACCCGAACGACGACCCCCGGTGGAAGGGCGGACGGCCCACCCGTGAGGAGATCGCCACGGCCCGGGACGACGTCGCGTGCAAACTCCGCACGCGGCTGGTGGCCGTCTGGTGGCGGGCCGATGCGGCCCTGCAGCAGCAGGCGATCAAGGACAGTGCTGGGCGCTTCCGGCAGATTTCTGAGGCGCGGAGCCGTTACCTGGAGAATGTACGGCGGTACAGCGGGTGAGGGCCGTGGTCGACGCCGTCCGCAAAGGTCACGTACGAGACACAGCACAAGCAGACGCGTGCGCCGTGCCGAGAACAACAGCGCCCCGTGGCAGAGGTGTTGACCAACCTGTGCCCGTAGCACGCGTCTGGTGATTTCCTGGGTGGTGCCGGTCTGTCGGCGAGCGGAGGGCACCAGTGTCGGTGGACGAGTCGTGGGAGAAGATCGAACGCTGGCTGGAGCAGTACGCTCCGCAAGAACAGCCTCTGCCGGAACCGTGCACCCCCTCCGAGCTGGACGGCCTCTACAGCACGCTCGGCGTGCGGCTGCCCGAGGATGTTGAACAATCGCTGTTACGGCACAACGGGTCGGGGCTCACCGACATCATCCCGTCCAAGTACGCGCTCTACAGCGTCCATCAGATCGCTGAGGAGCATCTTGGAACGCTCACGTACAAGCTGAAAAACGATCACTACGGCTGGGGCGACAGCCGCTTGATCGTGCCGATCGGCGCGCTGGGCGAGATGCAACTCGTCGTCGACACCCGGGCGAAGCGCCTCGGGTCATGGGACATCGAGGAAACGGGCTACTGCTGGTTCGAAAGCCCGGAGTGGGCGTCCCTTTCGACCGTCCTCGAAGTCGTCGGAAACGCCCTGGCATCCCCTCCCCCGTGGATCGCGGTCATGGGTGATGGTGACGAGTGGCGGGCCATCGATATGGACACCGATTTCCCGGGAACGCTGGTCTGGGCCGACGTGAGGGGTTAGGCCTGTCGTTTGCCCCGGCAGGACGCTGGACACTGCGGCTTGGGGTGACGTAGGTCAGCGGTGAGCCGACTCGCCTGCCCGCTGGCAGTCCGGGGGCGTGAGTCAGTGTCTCGTGTGTCGTTGGGCGGTGTGTTTGTTGTAGTCGTCCAGGCGTTGTTGTGCCGTGTCTGTGGCCTGGGTGAAGCGTCTTGCGGGGTCGGCGCCTTGTTCCAGTACGTCCTTCATCGCCTGGACCAGGTCGGCGTGCATGTTCGCGAGTTCGCCGACCAGGGCGCCGGTGGCGGCCGGTGTTCCGTTTGAGGCGTCGAGTTGTTTCGGTGCTTGCAGGTGGTGGGGTTTGTCGGTGAACCAGCCTTCTGCTTCGAGGAGGCGGTGTGAGCCGTGGGTCACCGGCATGAAGCCGCTGGACTTGTGCCAGGCGGCGGCGCCTTGCGGGTTGAGGAGGTATTGCAGGAATGCCAGTGCGCCGTCCTCCACTTCGGAGGGCAGGCCGGCGGCCAGGAAGAGGGAGTCGCCGCCCAGGATGTCGCCGCAGTACGGGACGGCGCCGTTGTGCGGCAGGCCGGTGGTGACGACCTCGATCCCTGCTTGTGTGCCGGCCGAGACGATGGGCTGGGCCATGACGGAGGAGTTGCAGAGGAACGCCACGCGGCCTTCGATGAAGGCTTCGAAGGTTCCGGCCCAGTCCTGGGTCGCGCCGGTGTAGAGGTAGAGGCTGTCCCTGTGCAGTCGCTGCCACCAGGTGGTCCAGGCCAGGAGTTCCTTGGAGGCCAGGTCGACTTTGCGGGCTCGGCCCGAGCGGCCGTTGGCGCGGTCGGCGAGCAGGCCGCCCTGTTGGCAGACGGCGCCTTGGAAGAACCAGCCGTCGACGGCCCAGGTGATGGCGTGCGAGGGGCCGCCGTTTGTCTGTACGACGGCCCGGCACGCGGCTTCCAGATCGTCCCAGTTCTGCGGTATCTCGGTGATTCCGGCCGCGCGCAGCATCGTCATGTTCGCGTACAGCAGGCCGGTGGAGACGCTGAAAGGCATCGACACCAGTTCGCCGTCGTAGCTGTAGTAGCGGCGTGCGCTGGTGACGAGGTCGTCGAGGACGACGGGTTCACCGAGGATGTTCTTGCGTGGGCCGATCGCTCGCTGCACCGGGGTGAACAGCGGGCCGCCGGTTGCGGCGACCGCGTCGCGGGCGTGCTGGGTTTCGGTGAAGAAGACGTCGACCAGGGCTGGGACGCGGCCCTGGTCGAGGGTGTGGATGAAGTCCTCGCGGCCGGTCTTCGTCCAGTAGCGGTAGGTGGAGATGCGGATCTCGTAGTCGGGGTGCGCTGCGGTGAACTGGGCGGCGCGTCGGCGCACGGGGTCCAGGAAGCCTTCGAAGGGGTGGTCGGCGAGCAGTACCTCGACGACGGTCCGGTCGGTCCGGTCGGTGTCGGCCACCTCTCAGCCCTCCCGCTTGGCGGTGAGGAACACGAACGTCCCCGGCCCGGACTCCTCGACCACGCGCAGTCCGGCGGCGGCCAGCCAGGAGCGGATCTCCTGCGGTTCGAACAGCAGGTAGCCCTCGGGCCGGGCGGGGAAGATGTGGGAGCGCTGGAAGTAGCGGTAGACCGGGTCGTCGGCCCAGCGGAAGGTCATCAGGGTCAGGATGCCGCCGGGTTTCAAGCAGCGGCCGATCTCGGCGAGGGCCTGGGCCGCATCGGGCATCGCCTGCAGGGCGTTCCAGCAGTTGACGGCGCTCAGGCTGCTGTCGGCGATGGGCAGTTCCAGGGCGCTGGCCCTGACCGCGGCCACGTGTGGCAGTCGGCCGCGCAGCCAGTGGAGCATCGCGTCGTTGAGGTCCAGGGCGATGACCCGGTCGGCGCCGACGGCGTCGGTGACCACCCAGGTCCAGCGCCCGGCTCCGGCTGCCAGGTCCAGGACGGGGGCGTCGGTGCGGGCGGCGGCGGCCGCGCGCAGCCGGTCGGCTATGTAGGCGTCCTCGAGCGCGGGCGTGATGCTGCCGCCCCAGTTCTGGCCCATGACGCGCAGGAAGGCCGGGCGCAGTCCCACCTCGTAGTGCTGGCCGACGGTGCTCATGACGGCGGCGTTCTGCAGGACGTCGGCCTCGATGTCCTCGGCGGTGTCGCTGACGCCGGCGCCGGGGTGTTCCCGGCGGGACAGGTCGAGGATGCCGCCGGGGGCCAGGGGGTAGAGGGTGGCGCAGCCCTGGCAGCGTGCGCCGTTGTCCTGGAAGGTGAGGGTGTGCCGGCAGGCGGTGCAGCGCAGTGCGCAGGCGTGCCGGGCGAAGGTGGCGCTGTCGGCGGGGCCTGCCGGTTCGTGCGGGGCTGACCAGTAGGGGTTGTGGTCGGTGACCGGGGTGGGCGGCATGTTGTTGGCCACCGACCACAGGGCCTTGGCGCCGGCGGTGGCCCACAGGGTGCGGGTGTCGTCGTCCCAGGTCGCGGTGATCTGCTGGGGTGTCAGGGTTTTGATCCAGGCCCGGTCGAAGTCCCTTTCCTGCTCGTCGATGTCCCAGTCGAAAGGGGAGGGCCAGGCCCGGCCCAGGTCGGGGTCGAGGGGGTTCAGGCGGGTCAGCCCGCGCTCCAGCCGGGTGCGGTCGTCGGGATCCAGGGGGACGCCGCTGAATGCCGACCGGACGCGGGTGCGCTCGTGCGGGAAGTGGGAGAGCAGGTAGAGCAGTGCCAGGGTGAGTGGTGTGACGGTGGTGGTGGTGCGGACTTCGTTGAGGAGGGGGTCCAGGCCCTGGCGTACGGCGGTGGCGATGGGGCCGTCCAGGGCGGGGTATTCGGCCTCGACGAGCAGGGCGAGGGTGATGGCCAGGTAGCCGCGGTGTGCGGTGTCGGTGGTGTCCCAGGCGGCCAGCAGGTCGGGGACGGCTCGGCGTGCCGCGTGGGGGTCGTTCAGTGCTCCGTCGGTCCAGAACGTGGCGACCAGGCGGTTGAACGCCTCGGCCAGCGCTTGGGAGTCCGCTTCGCGGAAGGCGGTCAGCGCTCCGGCGGTGGTGGTTGGCTCGGCGTTCGCGGGCATGGAGGTCCTCTCTTTCGCGGGTCGGTCCCCACGCTCGCGTGCCCGGTGGCGGGCGGCATCTTCGGGCGTGCCCAGCCTGCGGTCTCCTTCGCATCCTGCGAGAAGGGTGCTGGGGCGTGGCGTTGTTAGCGTCGGGAGGCGAGGGGGCCGTGCGGTGGTGGCGAGGTGCCGCCGGCCCCCTTCTTTTTCCGTGGTCCGGGCCCTGGTCGGTGGTGGTGTGGGGGCTGCGTCTGGGGTGGTGGGCCCACGCCTTGAACTCGGGAGCGAGCATGAAGACTGCACTGCGGACCTGCCCACTGTGTGAGACGTCCTGCGGGTTACGGCTGACGCTGGACGACGCCGGTCATGTCCTGCGGGTGGAAGGCGATCAGGACGATCCGTTCAGCAAGGGCTTCCTGTGCCCCAAGGGGGCGGCGCTGGGTCAGCTCGATGAGGATCCCGACCGGTTGGCGCAGCCGTTGGTCCGGGTGGAGGGGCGGTTGCGGCCTGCCAGTTGGGAGGAGGCGTTCGCCGAGGTGCACCGCGGGCTCGGTGAGGTCATGGCGGCGTACGGCCGTGATGCCGTGGCGCTGTATTTCGGCAATCCGACGTTCCACACCATGGCGGGGTTCCTCTACCGGCAGCCGTTGACCCAGGTTCTCGGTAGCCGCAACGTGTATTCGGCCAGCACCGTCGATCAGATGCCCAAGCACGTTGCCAGCGGCCTGATGTTCGGTGATCCGATGGCGGTGGCCGTTCCGGATCTGGACCGCACCCACTACATGCTGATCCTCGGGGCGAATCCGGTGGAGTCCAACGGTTCGTTATGTGTGGCGCCGGATTTCAAGGGGCGGCTGCGGGCTGTGCAGGAGCGTGGCGGCAAGGTCGTGGTGGTCGATCCGCGGCGCACCCGCACTGCCGAGCTCGCGGATGAGCATCTGTTCATCCGTCCGGGCACGGATGCGTGCTTGTTGTTCGGTATCGTGCACACGCTGCTGGCCGAGGAGCTGGTTTCGGTGGATGTGGAGGTCACCGGTCTGTTCGAACTCAGGTCGCTGGCGCGTGACTTCACGCCGGAGGCGGTGGAGCGGGCCTGCGGGGTGCCGGCGGCGAGCGTGGTGCGGCTGGCGCGGGAGGTCGCGGCGGCGCCGTCGGCGTGTGTCTATGCCCGGATCGGTACCTGCACCGCCGAGTTCGGTTCGACGGCGCAGTGGCTGGTCGACGTCATCAATGTGCTGACCGGGAATCTGGACCGGGCCGGCGGGGTCATGTTCGCCAAGACCGCGGGGCTGGAGATCTTCCGCAGCGGGCAGCCGTTCGCCACCGGCGCGTGGCACAGCCGGGTGCGGGGTCTGCCGGAGGTGCTCGGTGAGTTTCCGGTCGCCACGTTGGCCGAGGAGATCGAGACGCCCGGGGAGGGGCAGGTCCGCGCTCTGGTGACGGTGGGGGGCAATCCGGCGTTGTCCGCGCCGGGGGCTCCGCGGCTGGCGCGGGCTTTGTCCGGGCTGGATTTCATGGTGTGCGTCGATCCCTATCTGAACGAGACGACCCGGCACGCGCATGTGATTCTGCCGCCGCCGCGGATGTTGCAGAGCCCGCACTTCGATTTCCTGGTGCAGATCATCATGGTCCGCAACTACGCCCGTTTCTCCCCGCCGGTGCTGGAGTTGGGTGAGGATCAGCGTGCGGAGGCGACGATCCTGGCCAAACTGTTGCTGATCCTGAGTGGTCAGGGGCCCGGCGTCGATGCCGAGGTGGGCGAGGAGATGCTGCTCGGGCAGCTGCTCGCGGCCGTACCGGAGCTGCGTGCGGGTTTGGAGGGTTCGGACGGGACCGAGCGGATGCTGGACGCGCTGCTGAAGCTGGGGTCCTACGGGCTTTCGCTGGAGGCGGTGCGGCAGGCCCCGCACGGTCTGGATCTCGGTGCGCTGCAGCCGCGGCTGGCGGAGATCCTGTGCACCGCGTCGGGAAAGGTCGACCTGGCGCCGACGGCGTTGGCCGCCGACGTGCCGCGGCTGCGGGAGCGGTTGCGGGGCCCGGCCCCGCAGATGGTGCTGATCGGACGCCGGCACCTGCGTTCGAACAACAGCTGGATGCACAACGTGCCCTCACTGGTGGGGGGCAGCAACCGGTGCACGCTGCAGATCCATCCGCGGGACGTGGCCCGCCTCGGCCTCGGGCAGCGGGCGCGGGTGCGCTCGGCGGCCGGGGAGGTCGAGGTGCCGGTGGAGCCCACCGAGACGATCATGCCGGGGGTGGTGAGTCTGCCGCACGGCTGGGGCCACCAGGACAGCGGGCAGAGCGTGGCGCGCGAGAACGCCGGGGTCAACGCCAACGCACTGACCGATGAGCTGGTGGTGGACCCGGTGTCGGGCAACGCGGTGTTCAACGGGGTGCCGGTGCAAGTGCTGCCGGTGTGAGGAGAAGAGCTGCTGCGGGTGTGAGGGGAAAAGCCGGGCGGCGCCGTGCACGAGGCACGGCGCCGCTCGGGTCGGTCCGGATCGGCCGGGGGTCAGTCCCGGTCGGCCGGGACGACGTTGACGTTCAGGTGGAAGATGTTGCAGGGGTCGTACTTGTGCTTCAGCTCCGCCAGCTTCCGGTACACCTTCTGCGGGTACACCGCCTCGATGTCCGCCGGGAGAATGTCGCTCAGGAAGCCGCTGTAGGCGCCGGACATCGAGGGGGCCAGCGCGGACCAGAACGCCTCGTAGGCGGGCAGCAGCGGCTCGTTCCCCTCCGGCGAGCCGAGCAGTACGCCCATGACCATGGCCTGGGTGGAACGGTGGGGGAACGCGCTCGCGTCCTGCGGCACCCGGCTCAGGGCGCCGCCGATGCTGCGGATCTCCACGTACAGGTTCTCGAGGTGGGCCTGTTCGGTGAGGATCGTCGTGGCCAGGTCGGCGGTCAGGTCCGGGGTGAGGCGGTTGCGGACGCGCGGGCGCCAGCCCGGGGGAAGATCGCCTGCGGGCTGGAGGGCGTCGCCGTAGGGCATCAGGCGGACCTGGTCCTCCACGACGGTGCCGAGCTTGCGGATCGGGTCGATGGCCGCGTTGGCGGCCGCTTCGTCGCCGCCGGCGTAGCAGACCACGATGGCCAGGGGCGGGGTGGCCTCGCCGAAGGTCGGCCAGCACATGGCGGTGGCGGTGAGCTCCTCGGGGGCGGAGTCCATGTGTGCCGCCCAGCCGCGCAGGACGGTCTCGGTCTCCTCGGGGGCGAAGGAGATCTGGCCGAAGAAGACCTGTGGGACCGGCTGTGCCGCCACGGTGAAGGAGGTCACCACGCCGAAGTTGCCGCCGCCGCCGCGGATCGCCCAGAAGAGGTCCGCGTTCTTCTTGGCGCTGGCCTTCAGGATGCGGCCGTCGGCCGTCACCACCTCCGCGGACACCAGGCTGTCCTGGGCCAGGCCGTACTTACGGGCCAGCCAGCCGATGCCGCCGCCCACCAGCAGGCCGCCGACGCCCACGCTGGTGGTGTCGCCGGAGGTGAAGGCCCAGCCGTACGGCGCCAGCGCGTCGGCGACCTGTTCCCACTGCGCGCCGGCGCCGAGGCGGACCAGACGCTTGGATTCGTCGACCACCTCGATGGAGTTCAGGAGCGCCAGGTTCAGGACCAGGCCGCCGACGTTGGTGCTGAAGCCGGCGTTGCTGTGGCCGCCGCTGCGGGTGGAGATCTCCAGCTCGTGCTCGACGGCGAACGCTATGCCGCGGGCCACGTCGTCGTTGTCGCGGACTCGGATGATCACGGCCGGGTGCCCGGTGTGGACGATCAGATCGGTGAGCTCGTCGTATCCCTTGTCGCCCGGCACGTAGACCTCGCCGGTGATGTCGGCCCGCAGGCACTCAATGGCCGCGGGGTCCAAGTCGCTGTTCATGATGGTCTCTCTCTTCTTCTTCCGTTGAGCAGCACCCGTCGGCGCATTCCTCTTCCTACACCTGTCGGTCGGAGCCGGAGCGTGGATCAGGACATGCGCCGGCCTACCGTGCCGCTGGCGGCGGACCGACCGCCGCCAGCCAGGCTTTTTTTCCGGCGTCTTTAGCCCTCTTCGGGCATCTCGAAGAACGGCCGGACCTCGATGGCCGACCACTGCGCGTCCGGGATCATGGCGGCGAGTTCGATCGCGCGTTCCTTGCCGGCCACGTCGACGATGTAGTAGCCGCAGAAGTACTCCTCGGCGTCGACCAGCGGGCCGTCGGAAGTGACGGTCTTGCCGTCGCGTACCCGCACCACGGTGGTCTTGGTGGGCTCGCCCAGGGCCTCGGCGGCGACGAACTCGCCGGCCTCCTTGATGACCTCCATCAGTTTCCCGTGGGCCTCGCCCACGGCGGCCTGCTGCTCCTCGCTCAGTGCCTCGTTGGCCTTCGGGTTCAGGGTGATCAGCAGCATGTACTTCATCGTTGGGCTCCTTGTGATCGGGCGCCCGGCGTGGACGCTCTCACCCCTAGGTCGGAGCCGTCGCGGGGAAGCGGACATCGCGTGCGGAAGTTTTTCGCGCGCGTCTGTGGTGTCAGGGCCGGTTGGTCAGATTCTTGAGGTCGGGGAAGGACTCCAGGTCCGGGACCGTCCAGCCGTCCAGGTCGTACTCGGACATGCACTGTTCGGCGAGCGCCTCGTAGCCGGCCAGCTGGCCGGAGGCCAGCTGGCTGGCGTACAGCTCGACCCGGGTGTTCTCGTGGTTGCCCGAGTAGTTGCGCTCGTACAGCTCGTGGCGGCTGCCGAACTCGCTGCCGATCGCGTCCCACAGCAGTTTCATGAGCTTGACCCGCTCCACGGCCGTGACCCCGCCCGAGCCGCGGACGTACTTGTCCAGGTAGGGGCGGGTCTGCGGGTTGCGGAAGTCCTCGGCGCTGGAGGGAACGTAGATCAGGCCGCTGGCCACGTCCTGCAGGATGATCTCCCGGATCCGCGGGTAGCCGACCTGCATGAACCACCGGTAGGCCATCCCGTAGTCCGCGTTGGGCAGCACCGCTCCGTCCTTCCACGGCACCGGGTTGCGCGCGGCGGCGTCGGACAGCCCCCAGAACAGGTTCCGCCAGGCCAGCACCTCCCCCAGCCGGCTCTGCACGCCGCGGAAGTCGCGCACGCCGGTGACCTGCAACGCCTTGGACAGCAGACCGGCCAGGAACTCCAGCTTCACCGCGAGGCGGATGCAGCCGTGGAAGGTGAACCGCTCGGGAAAGCCCGAGCGGGCGGTGAACATCTGCACCTTGCCCAGGTCCCCGTAGATGAAGACGTTCTCCCAGGGGATCAGCACCTTGTCCATCACGAGGATCGTGTCGTTCTCGTCCAGCCGTGAGGAGAGCGGGTAGTCGAAGGGGCTGCCGGCCACGGCCGCGGCCGCGGTGTACGAGGGCCGGCAGATCAGCTTCACGCCGGGGGCGTCCATCGGCACGGTGGCCACCAGTGCGAACTCGCGTTTGCGGATCGGCAGGCCGTAGTGCGCGATGAAGTTGTAGTGGGCCAGCGCCGAGCCGGTGGCCACCACCTTGGCGCCGCTGACCACCAGTCCCGCATCGGTCTCGGCCTCGACGTGCACGAACACGTCGGCGACCTCGTCCGGCGGCCGGTCGCGGTCCACCGGCGGGTGCACGATGGCGTGGTTCCAGAACAGGACCTTCTCCTGCGACTCGCGGTACCAGCGCCGGGCGTTGTCGGCGTAGGGCCCGTAGAAGTCGGCGTTGGCGCCCAGGGTGCCGAGGAAGGATGCCTTGTAGTCGGGGCTGCGGCCCATCCAGCCGTAGCTCATGCGCGCCCAGGCCGCGATCGCGCCCTGGGCGGCGACCAGGTCCTCGGCGCTGCGCGGCGTGGTGAAGAAGCGGTGGGTGTAGCCGTCGCCGCCGCCGTCGACCGGGC
Organism: Streptomyces sp. NPDC036815; assembly: GCF_055609205.1. Lineage (NCBI taxonomy): Bacteria > Bacillati > Actinomycetota > Actinomycetes > Kitasatosporales > Streptomycetaceae > Streptomyces > Streptomyces sp. NPDC036815. The sequence goes on from NZ_JBVJPW010000011.1 coordinate 161,236, forward strand.
AGGTCAGGACGGAGCGGTAGCGGTCCTCGTGCAGGGCGTCGTAGAGCCGGGCGGTCATGCGCACCGGGTTGTGGAACGCCGGGTGCGCCGTGACGTCCTTGACGCGTTCGCCGTATACGTAGACCTCGCGAGCGTCGCGAAGGCTGTCCACGTACTCCTCGCCGGTCATGGGCCGAGTGGCCATTGCTGTCCTGCCCTCCTGTCGGTCCGCCGGGCCCGGGGGCCGGCGGATGGCGGTGTCACAGCAGTTCCACGCCGCATTCCTCGACGGCGGTGATGAACTCCCCGCGGGTCAGGGCGGCGGCGACCGTCTCGATGTCGTCGGCCATGTAGCGGTCCTGGTTCAGCGGCGGCACGAGCGAGCGCACCGCGTCGTAGGCGGCGCGGCCGGCCGGTCCCAGGCCGTCGTAGCGTCCGGAGACGTCCACCGCCGAGGCCGCGGCCAGGAACTGCACGGCCAGGATGTGCTGGTTGTTGGCCAGTACCCTTCGGGCGTTGCGGGCCGCGATCAGGCCCATGCTGACGATGTCCTGGTTGTCGCCGTTGGACGGCACGCTCTGGGTGCTGGCGGGGCCGATCGTGCGGTTCTCGGCGACCAGCGCGGTGGCCGGATACTGTGCTCCGGCGTACCCGCTGCTCAGGCCCGGGTCGCCGGCCACCAGGAACTCCGGCAGGCCGTAGCTCAGGTGCCGGTTCAGGACCCGGTTGAGCTGCCGTTCGGCCAGCACGCCGAGCTGGGTCAGGGCGATCGTGGTGAAGTCCATGACGAAGGCGACCGGCTGGCCGTGGAAGTTCGCGCCGTGGAAGATTTCGTGGTCCTCGAAGAAGAGGGGGTTGTCGTTCGCGGAGTTGAGTTCGGTCTGCACCCGGGCCGTGGCGTGGGTCAGGGTGTCCCGGACGCTGCCGAGCACCTGCGGCATCGCCCGCAGCGAATAGGCTTTTTGCAGGTAGATCTCGGTGCGGGTGACGTCCCCGGCGTCCTTGGCCGCGGCGACCTGGCGGCGCAGGTCCGCGTGTTCCACGGTGAGGGCGCTGCCGCGCAGCAGGGTCCGCATGTTGGCGGCGGTGTGGATCTGGCCGGGGTGCGGGCGGGCGATGTCGTGGCCCTCGGGCTGGAAGGGGCCCATCGAGCCGCGCATCGCCTCCACCAGCAGCGCCGAGGCGATCTCTGCGTGGCGCACCTGTTCCAGGGCCCGGTCCACGATCAGCGCGCCCAGGCCGGTCATCGCCGAGGTGCCGTTGATCAGTGCCAGGCCCTCCTTGAACTTCAGCTCCAGCGGTGTGATCCCGAGCGAGCGCAGGACCGGCGCCACGGGCCGTTGGCCGTCCGGGCCCAGGAAGTAGCCCTCGCCGATGACGGTGGAGGCCACGTGCGCCAGCGGGGCGAGGTCTCCGCTGGCGCCCAGCGAGCCGATCTCCGGGATCGCCGGGATCAGGTCGCTGTTCAGGTAGAGGGCCAGTCGTTCCAGGATCTCCGGGCGGACCGCTGAGTGGCCCTTGGCCAGGGCGTTGAGGCGTGCGGCGACGATCGCGCGTGCCTGGTCGTGCGGGAAGTGCGGGCCGACGCCGGCGCTGTGGCTGCGCACGAGGTTGGTCTGCAGTTCGGTTTCCCGTGAGGGGTCGACGAGCATGTAGATCATCTCGCCGTAGCCGGTGGTGACGCCGTAGACCGGGGTGCCGGCGCGGACCACGTCCTCGAAGACGGCGCGGCTCTTGCCGGCCTTGGCCAGGGTCTGGGGCGTCAGTGTCACCTCGGCCCGGTGCTCGGCCACGCGGCGGACGGCGGGGATGTCGAGGCTCTCGCCGTCCAGGACGGCTGGAGTGCTGATGGGGGTGGTGGTCACGGGGTACTCCTTCATCGGGCTCGGTCGATCAGAGCTGCCAGGGCCGCCAGGCTCTGATGTGCGTAGAACTGCGGGACGCTCACGTCGGCCGCGAAGCGCCGGCGCACCTGGTGCAGCAGTCGCGGGACCAGCAGGGAGGTGCCGCCGGCGGAGAAGAAGCTCTGGTCGGCGTGGTCCGGTGGCGTGCCGAGCAGGTCCGCCCAGAGCGCGGCCAGGGCCGTCTCGGTGCCGTTCGCGGGGTGCCTCGCCGCCGCGTCGTGTTCGGCGGCGGCGACGGTACGTGCCAGCTGGGGGCGGTCGACCTTGCCGGTGACGGTGCGCGGGAGGCGGTCCAGGGTGCGGTACAGGGCCGGGAGCAGCGAGCGGCCGAAGCGCCGGCGCAGGTGGGTGCGCCATTCGTTCGGTGAGCCCGGGGGCTCGCCGCCGGGCGGGCTGCGCGGGACGACGCAGACCACCAGGCGGATGGGCAGGCCGTCGCGGTCGGTGGCGGCGACGACGGCGCAGTCGGCGACGGTGGGGTGGGCGGCCAGGGCCGCTTCGACGTCGGTGAGTTCGAGCCGGCTGCCGTAGAGCTTGATCTGGCTGTCCTTGCGGCCGCGGTATTCGAAGGTGCCGTCGGGGCGGCGGCGGGCGAGGTCGCCGGTGCGGTAGCAGGGTGCGTCGAGGGAGGGGAGGCGGGTGAAGGCGGCGTGGTCGGGGTCGGCGAGGTAGCCGTCGGCGACGTAGGGGCCGGTGATGACCAGTTCGCCGGTGACGCCGGTGGGGCAGGGGCGCTCCGATGCGTCGACGAGGAGGACGCCGCGGCCGGGGATGGGGCGGCCTATGGGGACCGGGGCGGCGGCCGGCTTCGCCGGTGTACCGGCCGGTGGCGGGCCGGTGGTGGGGTGTGGGGGCTGGCGGTGGACGGGGTGCCAGGTCGCGGCGACGGTCTCGGTGGGGCCGTAGAGGTTGGCGATGCGGGCCAGGGGCAGTGCGGCCAGCAGTTTCTCGGCGAGTTCGCCGGGCAGTGCTTCGCCCATCAGCAGCAGGGCCCGGAGGGCGCCCAGTTGGTCGGCGCAGCGGCGTTCGGTCAGGACGCGGAGCAGTTCGCGGGCGAAGCTCGGCACGGTCTGGAGTACGCCGATGCGTTCGGTGGCCAGCCAGGTGAGGAGGCGTTCGGGGTGGGCGCGGATCTTCTCGGGCACCGGGCACAGCGTGGCGCCCGACCCGAGGGCTGCGAACGTCTCGGCCAGGGCGGGGTCGTGTTCGGCGGCCACCCACTGGGCGACGCGTACGCCGGGTCCGATCTCGAATTCGGCGGCCAGCCATGCGGTGAACTGCGCGAGGGCTGCGTGACGGTGTGCGATGCCTTTGGGGACGCCGGTGGTGCCGGAGGTGAAGGCGACGTAGGCGCGGTCGGTGAGCGTCGGCGGCGGGGGCGGCGCGGGGAGGGCGGATGCGCGCGGCGCCGGGGCGGGCTCTGCGACCGTGACGGCCCGGCCGCCGAGGGCCGTGCGGTACCAGTCGAGCAGTGCGTCGGGGCCGGGGGCGGCGGTTCCTGGGGGGCCGGCCGCGGGAGGGGCCACCAGCATCGCCGTCGGCCTCAGCGCCTGGAGGACGGCCCGGCCGCGGTCGCCGTTGTCAGCGGTCCCGAACCAGCACAGGTGGGCGCCGGCCGTCAGCACTCCGAGCAGTGCGGCGTACGGGCGCACTCCCGCCGGCAGTCGCACCGCGACCGGATCGCCGGCCCGTACCCCGGCGCTCCGCAGGTCCTCGGCGATGCGTAGCGCGGTGGTGTGCAGCGTGCGGTAGGTCAGCGTGCCATCGTGAGCGTCGACGGCCACCGCGTCCGGGTCCTGCGCCGCGCGCCGGCTGATCGTCTCCACGAGCGTGTGGGCGGGCGCGTCGCCTTCGGTGCGCCGGTCGGCCTCGGCGGCGGCGCGTGCCGCTCTGTTGGGGCTGTCGAGCGTCAGCTCACCGACCGTGGTGTGCGGGGCCCGGGTGGCGTGTTGGAGCAGCGTACGGAACTGTCGCAGGATCATGCGTGCGGTGCGCGGTTCGAACTGGTCCGCGTCGTAGAGCAGGGTGAGGGCCGGTCCGTTGCCGCTGTCGTCGACGCGCAGTACCAGGTCGGCCGGTGCCGGGCCGCCGTGGTCGGGGTGGGGTTCGACGAGCGCACCGGGAATCCTCAGCGGCGGCTGCGGCCGTCCCCGGTAGTCGAAGACGACGTCGCCCAACGGCACCCGCCGTGCGTCGCGGACCACCGCCAGCGCTCCGAGGACGCGTGCCAGCGGGACGGTGCGCCGCGCCATCGCCTGGGCGGCCAGTGCGGTGCCGCGTTCAAGGACGTCGTGGAAGCGCTGCTCGGCTTCGATGTCAGCCGGCAGGATCAGGACGTTCGTCGCCGGGTCCGCCCCGCCCTGGGAGACGGGTACCGCGACAGCGATCCGCTCGCCTCCGGTGTAGCGGTGCAGGAGGGCCTGGAACGCGGTGAGCAGTACGAGGGAGGGGCTGCTGTGGCCGGTCTCGGCGCAGCGTGCGACGGCGCGGCCGAGTTCGGGGTCGGCCGGGGTGCTGACCGTTCCCCGCCGCCTTGAGGCGTGCTCCGGGCGCGGGCGGTCCGCGGGCAGGGGAAGTTCGCTGGGCAGCGGGGTCAGCGTGTTGGCCCACCAGGCCACTGCTGCAGGGGGTGGGGGCTGGGCGGTGCTGTTCTCGCTGTGGGGGGTGGGGGTGGGGGGCGCTGTTCCGGCGCACAGGGCGGAGAGTTCGCCGACCAGTGTGTCCAGGAAGTCCTCGTCGGCGAAGGCGCCGGGAACGGCCAGCCGGATGCGGTGTTCCCGGGGTCCGCGGCGTGTGACCGTCATCTGTGCCGTCGTGGGCACGCCGGCGGGGTCACCCTCGCCGTCGTCGTCCGGCTCCGGCTCCCTCTCGTCGGCCGGTGGGCGGTCCGCCGCGCCGGGCAGCCCGCGGTCCGTCTCGCGCAGCCGGAACGCCCGCCTCCCCGAACGCGCCCTGATCCTTCGTACCGGTACGCCGTCCCTCAGCACCAGCTCCGACCGCAGTTGTTCGTGGCGGTCCACGAGCGACCGCCACGCCACAGCCAGCGCCGCCACGTCCAGGTCGCCGACCACCCGGTAGGTCCGGCACAGGGGTGCCGGTTCCTGGCCGAGCGCGCGCAACAGCCACAGCCCCTGCTGCACCTCGCTCGCCGGCACATGCCGGTACGCGGGGTCGGTCATGGACAGCCTCCATCGGTCACTCGGCACGGTGCTTGGGACAGGGAAAAGCAGGGGGAACAGAGCGCATCGGGGGAATCGGAGGGGCCGCGCACGGCGCCCCATTCGGGCCGCTGCTTCTCAGCGGGCGGCTTGCTGACTCCACAATGGCGATCGCGACGATCAGCGGCATCTCCTGGAGTGCGGCTGTCGCCGTCCGCCCGCCCGCACCACATCCGGGCAGGTGGCCGGTGCCGTCCGGCGCCGGTGCCCTCTCGCCCGACTGCCGGGCACACCAGCCTTCCTGACATGTCGTCAGTGGTGGTTTCGTGTCCCGCCGGGGCGGCAGGGGTGCGCTCAGAGATGGACCGGCAGTGCGCGTCGGCCGTTCATGATGAAGGTGCCCTGGCCGGCCAGTTCGTGCGGTTCCACGGCCAGCCGCAGCCCGGCAAAGCGCGTGAAGAGCTCCTCCACCGCGATGCGCACCTCCATCCGGGTCAGCGCCGGGCCCACGCACCGGTGCACGCCGTGGCCGAACGCCACGTGCCGTTTGTCCGCGTGCCGGGCGTCGAACTCCTGGGCCGCCTCGCCGTGCAGCTCCGGGTCGCGGCCGGTCGCGGCGTAACCGACCACCACCGGGTCGCCCCGGGAGATGGTCACGCCGGCGACCGTGACGTCCTCGGTCGCGAACCGGAACGGCAGGTGCGCGACCGGCGCGTCGGTGCGCAGCGTCTCCTCCACCACGTCGTCCCAGTCCACCTCGCCGCCGGCCGCCAGGGCGCGCTGAGCGGGCCGGGTCAGGAGCGCCAGCGCGGTGTTCGTGATGAGGTTCCTGGCCGGTTCGGCGCCGGTGTTGAGCATCAGCTGGGCCAGGCCGACCAGTTCGGCATCGGGGCCGCCGTCCGCCCCGGGCACCGGGCAGCCGCTCGGCCCGGCCGCGATCAGGTCGCTGATCAGGTCCTCCCCCGGGCGTCGGCGCTTGTGCGCGACCAGGGCCTCGATCTTGCCGCGCAGCGCGGCGAACTCCGCGGCCGCCCTGCGCGGGTCCGGCTCGACGTACCCGGCGCGCTCCAGGATGGCGTCGGGGTCACCGTCGGGCACGCCGAGCAGTTCGCCGATCACCCGCGACGCCACGGGGTGCGCGTAGCGGGCCTTGAGGTCGACCGGTTCGCCCGGCTGCTGGGCCGCGTGGCCGGCCAGCTCCTCCAGCGCCCGCGTCACGATCCGCTCGACCCGCGGCCGCAGCATGGCGATCCGCCGCGGGCTGAACGCCCCGGCGACCAGGCGGCGTTGGCGGGCGTGCGGCTCACCGTCGGCGGTGGACATGTTGTCCATCCGGGCCCAGGCGATCAGGGGGAAGTCCGGGCCGAGGGTGCCCTCGGCGTACGCCGGCCAGTGCCGCCGGGCGTTCTTGGCGAACCGCTCGTCCGCCAGGACCTGCCGGGCGGCGTGGTAGCCGGTCACCGACCAGGCCTCGACCCCGCCGGGCAGCAGCACCCGGGTGACCGGCCCGCGGGCCCGGAGCCGGGCCGCCTCGCCGTGGATGTCGCTCCCGGACGGGTCGATGGCGAAGAGCGGATCGTCGTCCACGTCTACCTCCTGTGAGGACCGATGGGTACCGGGCCCTTCCAGGGTGTCCAGTGGGCGCCGCCGCGGGCGTCTTCCACGGTGCGGACTCGGGTTTCGCCGCAGGGAGCGCTCACCGTGAGGCCGGTGCCGGTGCGTGTTGCGGATGCGCGGGTCCGGGGCGGACGATCACCGTCCGCCCGGTGTCCCGGCCGGCCGCTCCCCCACCGGAATCCCGCACAAGCCGCAGGTCGTTGATCTCGTACAGTGGCCTTTCATAGGGTGCGTAACGTGATCCAGCCGATCACTTCCACCGGACTTCCCCAGTGGTCCGGGTCGTCGCACGCGAGGCCCAAGGAGGCTGAAGGCTGACATGAAGTACCTGCTCATGATCTACGGCAACGAGGAGAAGTGGGCGTCGATCCCGGCCGAGCTGCTGGACGAGGAGATCGCGGAGCAGGACGCCTGGAACTCCCGCTACCGGGCCTCCGGAGAGCTGCTCGCGGCCTACGGCCTCGGCGACAGCAGCGAGGCCTCGCTGGTACGGAACAAGGACGGCGCCCCGTTCTCCACCGACGGCCCCTACCTGGAGGCCAAGGAGTTCGTCTGCAGCCTCTACCTCCTGGAGGTGGAGTCGGCCGAGCGGGCCCGCGAGATCGCGGCGGACATGCCCTGGGCGCGCGAGAGCCCGGTCGAGATGTGGCCGGTCCTGCATGACGGTTTCGCGCCGAAGCCCGACGGCAACGCCTGACCGGGCCGACGAGCCGCCCCGGCCGCAAACCCGGGGCGGCTCGCCGGCGTCGGCCTCACGGCCCCTGGGAGGGAAGCCCCCGTAGGCCGTCGAGGCTGCCCTCGCGGCGACCGCGCAACCAGGAAGATGCCTGCCTGTGCCCCCACTGCGACCTTGGGGCAGGGCTTGGTGGATCCGGTCCCCGCGAGAGGAGCAGCCATGGAGAGCACGGCAACCCCTGGCCGGACGCCGGAGATCGCCGAGATGTTCGACGAGTCGTCCGACATGTCGAATGTGTTCAACGACGGTCAGGTGCATCTGGCCTACTGGTACGACGAGGAGGACCAGGCTCCGCTGATCGAGGCGGCGCAGCGGCTGACCCGCAAAGTGGCGGATTCGCTGCGGCTGCGCGCGGGCGATCAGGTCCTCGACGTCGGCTGCGGCCTGGGGGCCCCGGCCATCCAGCTCGCCACCGAGTACGGGGTGCGGGTCACCGGCGTCAACATCAGCACCCGTCAGGTGGCCGAGGCGCGCGCCCGGGTGGAGGCGGCCGGGCTGGCCGACCAGGTCACCTTTCGGGTCGGCGACTGCCAGTCGCTGGACTTCACGGAGAACAGCTTCGACGCGGTGGTGGCGATGGAGTCCCTCGTCTACGTCGATGACCTCGGGCATACGCTCGCCAGCCTGCACCGGGCGCTGCGCCCCGGCGGCCTGCTGGCGTTGACCGAGCCCACCCGGGAAGGGCTCGGCGTCGCGGACGCCGGCCGGTTCGCCGCCGACTTCGGGGCGCAGCGGATGCTGTCGGTGGCCCAGTGGCTGGAGACGTTGCGCGAGGCCGGGTTCGAGCCGGCGGAGTACCTGCAGTGCGGGCCGCGGGTGTTCGGGATGGGCCCCAAGTACCTGCAGGCCGTGGATACACGGCGCGAGGAGCTGGCCGGCCGGTTCGGCGAGGCCGCCGTGGACACGCTCCGCCAGACGCTGGAGACCTTCTTCGCACCGGGGGCGGAGCAGATCGGCTATGCCGTCATCACCGTCCAAAAGCCCCGGAACTGACCGGCCGGGCCGCACCTTTCGGTCGTGGGCGGGGCGCAATCACGAAGATGCGCGGCCTCGACACGGTGATGAGAATCGAGGCGCGGCCACGCAGCGGTGCGCCGGCCCATCCGGCGGGCCCGATCGTGCCGGCCGATGACGGCCCGCTGTTCTCCACCGGCCGGCAGAGCCCGGGCGGCGCGAACTGCCCCGCCCGGCCGTCCCGTTCGTCAAGGGCGGGCGCGGTGCCCGGCCCTCCCGCCGGTCGCGAAGAGCCGGACGAGAGGCCCTGCCCGGCCGGCCTGCACGGCGTGCCGTCCCACGGCGACGGCCGCTGATCGATGCCCTCCGCCACGGCGGCGTCCGCCTTTTCTGAGGAGAGATCCCCCATGACCACGACGTCGGAAACCCAGGCGCCTGCGGCGCTCTCACTGCAGCAGCAGTTCCTCTGCATGTTCGCCCAAGGCTTCAAGACCGGGCCGTTCGGCCCGCACTACACGGAGGCCTTCGCGTGGCGGGTCCACGGCCGCGTCGACGCGCAGGCCCTGCGTGTGGCGCTGGCCGATGTGGTCGAGCGGCATGAGGCACTGCGCACCGTGGTGCACTTGGACAACGGCGGTGCGCAGAGCGTGCTGCCCGCCGTACAACCGGAGCTCGAGCTGGTCGACCTGGACGAGGCGCCGGGCGCGGACCGGGACCGGCGCGCCGAGCAGCTCATGATCGAGGCGGAGATCCGGCCGTTCCCGGCCGACCGGGTCCCGTTGCTGCGGGCCGTGCTGGGCCGCTTCGACGAGCAGGACTCCGTTCTGGTCCTGTGCGCCCACCACAGCGCCGCCGACGTCTGGTCGATCCAGGTGATCCTGCGGGACCTGGCGCAGTGCTACACCGCCCGCGCGGCCGGGCACGAGCCGCAGCTGCCGGCGGTGGCCCAGTACCGGGACTACGTGACCGCGCAGCAGGAGGACGCCGACGGGCCGGCGGTGGCCGCCGCACGGGCGTACTGGCGTGACACGCTGCACGGCGCCAGGATCCTGGTCGCGCCGGTCCACCCCACCGGGCAGTCCCCCGCGACGAGTTACCACCGCTTCACCACCGACGCGCAGCTGAGCGCGGAGGTGGCCCGGCTGGCCAAGGCGACGCGCAGCTCGCCGTTCATGGTGCTGCTCGCCGCGTTCACCGTCTTCGTGCACCGGCGCACCGGGGCGACCGACATCGTGGTGCCCACCTTCACGCCGGGCCGTGAGCGCCGCTTCCAGTCCACGGTCGGCTCGTTCTTCAACTTCAGCCCGCTACGGGTGAACCTGGACGGCTGCCGGACCTTCCGCGAGGTCGTCGCCCGCACCAGGACGGCCTGCATCGGCGCCTTCTCGCACGAGCTGCCGCTGATGCACATCCTCGCCGAGGCACCCGAGCTGATGTCCTCGGCCGGCCCCGAGGCGGTGCCGACCCTGTTCCAGGCCGTCCAGCCGCCCTACCTGACGCAGCGCGAGAGGATCGGCGAGCTGGAGTACACGGCGATCTGGCGGCGGGTCATCCCGCAGCCGCTGGGCTCCGACACTCCCGACGGCATGATCTGGTCGATGCACCTGGGCGAGAGCGACGTGGTCGGCGGGCTCAGTTTCAGCCGCCACCTCTTCGAGCGGGCCGAGGTCGAGGAGCAGGCGGCCGGGTTCCTCGAGGTGGTCGGCGACATGGTCGCCGGCCCGGACTCGGCGATCTGAGGGCCGGCGCCGTGACCGACACCGAGAACGCCGCGCGGGGCGCGGCCATGGCCGGGGAGGCCGACGTCACCCCGGCCGTGCTGATCGAGCGGGCCAAGGCCATGGTGCCCGCCCTGGTGGCGCGCCAGCACGAGACCGAGCAGCGGACCTACTACGCCGAGGACACCCATCAGGCGTTCCGGGACGCCGGCTTCTACCGCATCACGGTGCCCAGGCGCTACGGCGGCTACGAGTTCGGCTTCGACACCTTCCTGCAGGTCGCGATGGTCCTGTGCCGTGCCTGCCCGTCCACGGGGTGGATGTTCTGCCTGGGGGCCGCGCACTCGCTGTTCGCCGGCAGCATGTTCGAGGAGAAGGCGCAGGCCGAGATCTTCTCCGGCGGCGACTTCATCGCGCCGCTCGTCAACGCCCCCCACGGAACGGCCCGGCGCGCGAAGGACGGCGGCTGGGTCCTGGACGGTGTGTGGAGGTACTGCTCCGGCGCGCCGTACGCGACCCACCTGATCGGCAACACCGTGATCGCCGGGGACGAGGCGGACCCGCCACGCCGGCTGCTGTTCATCGCGCCCCGCGACCAATGGGAGATGCTCGACGACTGGGGCGGGCAGCTGGGCCTCAAGGGCAGCGGGTCGCACAGCATCCGCATCTCCGGCGGGCACATCCCCGAGCACTTCGCCATCGAGGTCAATTTCGAGGAGATCTCGGTGACCGAGGGCACCCCGGGCCGCGAGCTGCACGAGCACCCGCAGTACGGGGGCGCGCCGGCGAGCTCGATGGCTCTGGAGGGCGCGCACATCGCGGTCGGCATGTGCCAGGGCGCGCTCGACGCGTACACGGAGCTGATGTTCTCCCGCACCACGATCATCCCGCCGTTCCTGCCCCGGGCGGAGGATCCCGACTTCCAGCTCTGGTACGGGAAGGCCAGCGGCATGATCGACGCCGCCGAGACGCTGGTGCTCGCGGCGTCGCGGCGCTGGCACGAGCTGTCCGGGCTGCCGGTCGGGGCGTTCACCCCCGAGGAGGACCTGCGGATCGCGGTCACCTGCCGAGAGGCGACCGAGCTGGCCTGGCGGGCCGTCGACGAGATTCTCCAGCCGACCGCCGGCAGCCCTGCCGTACGGGAGGGGACCCGCCTGGAGCGGGTCTGGCGCGATCTGTCCACCGGGCGTACGCACGCCAGCTCCGCCGTGCTGCTCACGACCGTGGCCAACCGTGGGTTTGCCCAGCTCAGGCTGGCGAGCGCGCGTCGTCGCTCCACACCGGACGCGTAGCGGCCCCGCCCGTGCCGGTGGTCGCGGACGACCACCGGCACGGGCGGACCGGGACACTCCTGCTAGGAGTGGAATTCGCCCGCGTCGACGTTGAGGCTCTGGCCGGTGATCGCCCTGGCCAGGTCCGAGGCCAGGTACAGCACCGCGTTGGCGACGTCGCCCGGCTCGGGCAGCCGGCGCAGGTCGAAGGTGGCCGCGGTCTCGGCGTAGACGTCCTCCAGGGTCACCCCCCGCTCGGCGGCCTGGCTGGCGAACCAGCTCTTCAGCCCCTCGGTCCAGATGTAGTTCGGCACCACGGTGTTGACCCGGACACCGCTCGGGCCCAGCTCGCTGGCCAGGCTGCCGGCCAGGGAGTGCAGCGCCGATTTCGATGCCTTGTAGGCGCCGAAGTGGGGGCGGGAGTGGTGCTCCACCGCGGAGCTGACCATCACGACCGAACCGGCGTGTCCGCTCAGGGTCGGCGTCAGGAGCTGGACCAGGCGCAGCGCGGCCAGGGCGTCGGTCTCCAGGGAGGCGCGCACGGCGTCCAGGTCCATCGTCGTCAGGTCGCCCATCGCGGGGGGTGCGAAAGCGTTGCTGACGAACACGTCCACCCGGCCGAAGGTGTCCAGGGCGCGGTCGATCAGCGCCCGGCAGGCGTCCGGGTCGAGGATGTCGGTGGGGACCGCGAGCGCCCGGCGGCCGTGGGATTCGACCTCGGCGGCCACCGACGTCAGGACCGTCCCGGTGCGGGCCGCCAGGACCACGTCGGCTCCGGCCGCGGCGCCGCGGACCGCGATCTCGCGGCCGAGGCCGGGGCCGACGCCGGTCACCAGCATCACCTTGTCGGAGAGCATCTGTGCCTTCCTTCCTGCTTGAGAACGCGATGGAATACATGGCTCACACCCGACGACAGCTCCACGCGCGTCGTCTCCAACGCGATCGCGGGGTCCATGGGCGCGGCGAACAGCGGGCGGCCGCCACCGAGCAGCACCGGCACCACGTGAAGGCGCAGTTCGTCAAGGACGCCGGCGGCCAGGGCGGCGGCGATCACTTGTCCGCCGCCCATCACCGCCACGTCCTTGCCGCGTGCCGCGGCCGCGGCGGCGGCGCGCCCGACCGCCTCCGCGACGCCGCCGGTGACGAACTCGAAGCGGGTGCCGCCGGACATCGGGCGCGGCGGCAGCGGCCGGTGCGTGACGACGAACACCGGTACGCGGAAGGGCGGTTGCTCGCCCCACGCCTGCTCACCGTGGTCGAACATGCGGCGGCCGATCACGGCGGCGCCGGTGCGGGTGAAGTACTCGCCCATGATGTCGGCGCCCACTCCCCGGGCGTCGCCGCCCTCGCGCCCGGCCCGGGCGCGCCAGGCCTCCAGTGGGAAGAGCCATTGGTGGAGGCGTTCGCCGCCGATGCCCAGGGCGTGGCGGCCGGGGCTGTCGCCGGGGCCGGCGACGAAGCCGTCGAGGGAGACGGAGATGTCCGCGATCACCTGGGGCATGTCTTCGACGATCGCAGGACGCGAGGTCCTGGGCGTCTTCCTGCGTGCCGACGTCAGGGGCTCGCGGTCTTTCGGGGCATGCTCACGGTCTCCGGCATCGCGTCGCCCCGGAACAGGCCGTCGGGGTCCACGCGCGCCCGGACCCGCTCGACCGCCCGGACATCGGCTTCGGACAGATGCCCGCGCGGCCGGTCCAGGCCCTTCACGAAGCCGGGCGCGGTCCGGCCCGTGTCCCACGGGCCCAGGGCGGCGCGCACCGTGTCGCAGTGTCCGATGATCTCCTGCGGCGTGCCGCGCAGCGCCGGGACGCCGGCGCCCATGTAGGCCAGGCGCGCGTCCAGGCGGTTCAGCACGCCGCCGCCCGCGGCGGCGACGGCCAGGCGCCCGCCGAGCTGGCGCAGTTCGGCGGCGATCAGGGGCGAGCCGGAGCCTTCGCCGGTCAGCCGCAGGAACGCGGCGATCCCTTCGCGGCCCGGTTCGGCGAGCAGCAGGTGGTCGCCGATGAAGGCGCCGGGCTCTTCGGGGTCCAGGTGGATGTCCGGGACCAGTTCGGGGCCGCACTCCTGCCAGGTGTCGAGTACCGGCTCGCCGATCCTGCGCAGCGGGTCCAGCAGGTCGTGTGCGCAGGCGGGTGCCAGGGCGACGCCGGCGACGCACACCACCGGGCCGCCCTTGAGCATCGGCGGGATCTCCGGCAGGTCCGGCAGGTTCATCACGCGCAGGGAGGTGGAGACCTCCTCGGGGGCGTGCAGTGTCCAGTCGTACCAGGCGCCGACCACGGCCTCGGCGTGCTGCCACGACCAGAAGGCGGCGCCGGCGACGAGCTCGGCCACCGGGAAGAGGTCGATCTCGACGGCGGTGACGACGCCGAAGCCGCCGCCTCCGCCGCGCAGGGCCCAGAAGAGTTCGGGGTCCTCGCCGGCGCTCACGCAGCGCACGTGCCCGTCTGCGGTGAGGAGCTCGATGGAGCGGATGTGGTTGGCGGCCAGGCCGAGTTTGCGGCCGTAGAGGCTCACGCCTCCGTGCAGCAGGTAGCCGATGGCGCCGACGGTGCCCGAGGTGCCGTGGGGCGCGGCCAGGCCGTGGGGTGCGGCGGCGTGGACGACGGCGCTCCAGGGCGTGCCCGCGGGGATGCGGGCCAGGCGGCGGCCGGGGTCGATCTCGACGCCGCCGGGCAGGAGAGGACGGATCAGGAGGGCGCCGGTCATCGAGGTGGCCGCGCCGGCGGAGTGGCCTGTGGTGTGGACGCGAACGCCCTGGCCGCGCGCCGACGCGTAGTTGATCGCGGCCCGCACGTCGGCGAGGCTGGTGGCGGTGAGCGCGGCGGCGGGGTGGGCTGGTCCTGCGAGGTTGAACACGCCGGTGGCGGCGTCGTAGAGGGGGTCGCCGGGGAAGGCGATGGGCGCGGTGTCGAGCATGAACTCCCCTTAGTGGTCCGGGCGGTTCTGCTTCTGAGAGCCTGTGTCATATCCCCGCCCGCCCGGCCGGGTATATGACACAGGCTCTAAGGGTGCGAGCGGGGCGGCGGCGCGGGCATCCGCCAGCGTGCTCAGCGACAGCAGCGCAGGCTCGAAGTTCGCCCGGCCCGGCCGCCTGGGACACGGCCGCCTGGGGCCCGGTGCCGGTCAGGGCGGACCCACTCACCGGTCGCCGGTGGTCAGCCCCCGGTCGCCGTGGGCCGCATCCGGGCCGCGCTGCCCTAGCCCGTCCCGTCCTCCAGAGCCGCCCCCACCCGCTCCGCCTGCTCCATGAGGAACCGCTGTTCGGGCCCGCTTGCCGTCTGGCGTGCCGCGGTCCGGTACGCCTCTCGGGCCCGGTCCAGGCCGCCGTCCATCTCCAGCAGGTACGCCCGCACCGCGCTGAGCCGGTGGCTGCCGGACATCCACCGGTCCTGTTCCAGCGGCTCCAGCAGCCGCAGGCCCTCGCGGGGGCCCTTGACCATCGCCATCGCCACCGCGCGGTTCAGGCGGACCGCCGAGCCGGGCGCGATCTGCTCCAGCAGGTCGTACAGGGCCAGGATCTGCGGCCAGTCGGTTTCGCCGCCTTCCTGGGTCTCGACGTGCACCGCGGCGATGGCGGCCTGCAGGCGGTAGAGGCCGACGCCGGGGCGGGCCAGGGCCTCGACGACCAGCGCCAGGCCCTCCTCGGCGAGGGCGCCGTTCCACTGGGAGCGGTCCTGCTCGGCCATCGGGACGAGGGTGCCGTCGGCCAGGGTGCGGGCGGGGCGGCGTGCTTCGGTCAGGAGCATCAGGGCCAGCAGTCCGGCGACCTCGCCGTTGTCCGGCAGGACGCGGTGGGCCTGGCGGGTGAGGCGGATGGCTTCGGCGGTCAGGTCCGGGCGCAGCAGGTCGGGTCCCGCGGTGGCGGTGTAGCCCTCGTTGAAGATGAGGTAGAGGACGTGCAGGACCGCGCGGGTGCGTTCGGGGCGTTCGGGTTCCGGCGGCATGCGGAAGGTCATGCCGCCGTCCTTGATCTGCTGCTTGGCGCGGGAGATGCGGCGGCTCATCGAGGCCTGCGGGACCATGAAGGCGCGGGCGATCTCCTCGGTGGTCAGGCCGCCCACCGCGCGCAGGGTCAGGGCTACTTGGGAGGGCGGGGTCAGCGCCGGGTGGCAGCACAGGAACAGCAGCATCAGGGTGTCGTCGTCGACGGAGACGAGGCTCTCGTCGTCGGGGGCCGGGGCCACTGACGCCTCGGGCAGCGTCATCGAGGCGACGGTGGCCTCACGGGTGCGGCGGGCCTGGTCGCTGCGCCAGTAGTCGGTCAGGCGGCGTCCGGCGACGGTCAGGAGCCAGGCTCGCGGGTTGTCCGGGACGCCTTGGGCCGGCCACTGCGTGGCAGCGGCGACGAGCGCCTCCTGCACCGCGTCTTCACAGCCGTCGAACTGCCCGTGGCGCCGGACCAGGGCGCCGAGGACCGAGGGCCGCAGCTCCGCGAGCAGATTTTCCAGGCGCTGATCGGAACGCACCAGCTCATTCTATATGCGGGGCACCGAAGAGGCCGCCGAAGTGCGCACACGTTGAGATGCCCGGCGCCCCTCGGCGGTGGCACGGTCGGGGCACAGACCGCGACCCGTTGAGGAAGGCCGCCATGCCGGACACGACCGCCGCCGTCGTCACCCGTGACGACCCCCGCTACCCCGCCCTCGTCGAGGGCTACAACCACCGCTTCGTGGGCCGTCCCGAGGAGGTCCGGCTCGCCACCGACGCCGCCGACGTGCAGGCCGCTGTCCAGGCGGCCGTGGACACCGGCCGGCGGATCGCCGTGCGCAGCGGCGGCCACTGTTTCGAGGACTTCACCGCGCATCCCGACATCGAGGTGCTGCTCGACGTCTCCGCACTGCACCACGTCGGCCACGACGCCGGGCGCGACGCGTTCGTGGTGGAGCCCGGAGCGCGCCTCGACCACGTGTACCGCACACTGCACGACGGCTGGGGCGTGACCATCCCGGCCGGCACCTGCTTCGAGGTGGCCGCCGGCGGGCACATCGCAGCCGGCGGCTACGGCCCGTTGTCCCGGCGCGACGGCCTGGTGGTGGACCACGTCACGGCGGTCGAGGCGGTCGTCGTCGGCGCGGACGGCCGGGCCCGGACCGTGGTGGGCACCGCTCGGCCCGACGACCCGCACCACGATCTGTGGTGGGCGCACACCGGCGGCGGGGGCGGCAGCTTCGGCGTGGTCACGAAGTACTGGCTGCGCACGCCGGGGACGCCGGACGGCGCCCCGGCCCGGCAGCTGCCCCGCGCGCCGCGCGCGGTGCTGCGCCGCGACACCACGTGGTCCTGGGACGCGGTCTCGGAGGCCGACTTCCGCACCCTGCTGCGCAACTACTGCACCTGGTACGAGGAGAACAGCGAGCCGGGCGCACCGGCCACGGCGCTGTGGAGCAACCTGATCGTCACCCACCGCTCCGGCGGCCTGTTCATGCTGACCTCGGTGATCCCCGACGACGCGCCGGATGCGGCCGAGGTCCTCCAGGCCCACACCGCGGCGATCACCCGCGGAATCGGCGCCGAGCCGGTGTCGGCGACCTCGGAGACCTCCTCGTGGCTGGACGCCTGGCTGCCGTCCTACAGCTGGCCCAGCGATCCGCGGGGCCGGTACAAGAACAAGGCGGGCTATCTGCGCCGCGGGTTCTCCGACGCGCAGATCACGGCGATCCACCGGCACCTGTCCTCGCCGGATTACGAGAACCCCATGGGCTGCCTGGTGCTGACCGGTTTCGGCGGCACGGTGAACGCCGTCGCCCCGGACGCCACCGCGGTGGCGCAGCGCGACTGCATCCTCAAGGCCTCCTACAGCACCGGCTCCTGGACCGACCCGGCCGACGACGAGCGCCACCTGGCCTGGGTGCGCGCGTACTACCGGGACGTCTACGCGCACTGCGGCGGCGTGCCGGTCCCGGACGCCGTCAACGACGGCTCCTACATCGGCTACCCCGACACCGACCTGGCCGATCCCGAGTGGAACACCTCGGGCCTCGATTGGCCTGCGCTGTATTTCAAGGACAACTACGCCCGCCTGCAACGTGCGAAGCAGGTCTACGACCCGCTCGAGGTCTTCCACCACGGGCTGTCCGTCCGCCTGCCCTGATCCAGCGGGCGCCGGGGGCGGCCCGGCCAGGCTGCCCCCGGCGCCGGGGAGTTGGCCCCGCGGGCCCCGAAAACGCCGCGGCCGGTGCGCCCGCTCCCGCGGCGGCGCACCGGCTGCTTTCGGCTCACGGGCACTACCTCAGCGGATTGGCACCGCGCGGCCTGGTGGCGAGCTCCTGCTGGCTCTGCTCAAGGAGCAGGAGCGGGTCCTGCGTCTCGACCTGGCCGAGGCCGGGCGGGCAACGGTCCCAGCCGAGCAGCCGCTGCACCTCCTGCGGCAGGCTCAGCACGGTCTCCCGGGAGACGGCGAGGTACTGGTTCTCCTCCTGCCGCAGGTTGCCCAGGTCGAGCGCGAGGGAGAGGCTGTAGCGCGGCGAGTCCGTGGTGTTGGCTCCGCCGCCGTGGTAGACGCCGCCCGGCCAGAGCAGGGCGGAGCCGGCGGGCATGACCGCCGGGACCGCCTCGGCGTACGAGGGGGCCCGCTCGTCGTCCCAGTGGTGACTGCCGGGGATGACCAGGGTCGCGCCGTTGGCGGCGGTGAAGTCGGTCAGCGCCAGCATCAGCTGCAGTCGGCACGGCGGCCCCGGATGCCGCCACAGATGCATCGCGTCGTCGCGGTGCAGGGGCTGGCGCCCCTGGCCCGGATCGATGCGTATCGCCTGGGTGAAGCTGACCTGGATGCTCGGCGTCACCTCCATCCGGACCTTGCCGATCCACATGTGTGTGGTCTGCTGCAGCAGGCGCCGGGCCGCGCCGAGGAACTGCGGTTGGAGGACCACGCTGGTCAGGTGGCGCGGCGAGCGCTGGAACAGGCTGGACAGCCGCTTGGTCTTCTTACCGTCGTAGCCGCTCTCGCTGTAACCGGCCGCCTCGAGGCCGGGTTCGAGGTCCGTCCGGATCGCGGCGAGCGTCTCGGCATCGACGAAGTCCTCGACGACCACCGCTCCGTCGCGTTCCAGGACCTCGACGACGTCGTCGAGCGAGGTGGCGGGGGTGACGTGGGTCAGTTCGGCCATCGCGCTCACTCCTCGATGCGGGCCAGTACGCCTTGGGTGAAGGTCTCCAGGTCCGGGTCCTCGAAGAGGTCGCCGACGTCGAGCGTGATGCCCAGTTGCTCCTCGAGCCCCGCGACGATCCGCACGGCGGCGATGGACTGGCCGTTGAGCTCGACGAACGTGGCGCCGGGCCGGTCGGAGCCCGGGCCCAGGACTTCGGCCCAGATGGCGGCGACCCGCTGGGTGACGTCCGCGGTGGCCGACGGCTGCTGAGTGGTCATGTTCACTGCTCCTGACTGCGTTGCGGAGGTAAGGGGGTGGGGGCGTGCCCGCGGTGTGATCGCGGGCAGCGCAGCCCGGCGGATCCGGTTCAGCGGGACCCGGTCAGCGGGCTGCCGGCCGGCTCGTGACGTCGGCCGGGGGTACGGGGGCCGCTCCGGCCGGGCCGCGCAGCGCGTTCAGCAGGACCCGGAGGACCATGCCGGGGCGCATCAGCTGCTCCGGCCGGTCGAGCATTCCGGCGGCGCGCATGTAGCCGCGGGTCACCGAGCGGTCGCGGGTGGCCGCTGCCTGGACCATCGCCAGGTAGCGCTGGCCGATGCGCACCTTGAGGTCGCGTTTGCCCTCGACGCCGTCGAAGCCCAGGTCGACGGTGCGCGTCATCTCCCAGGGCGGGTCGATGACCTCGCGCGCCAGGTCGCGGAAGTACTGCCGCGCGTCCGGCGTGGCGCCGGAGTGCAGGTGGCGGCGCAGGGTGAGGGCGGACATCGCCGCGACCGTCATGCCCTGGGCGTAGACCGGGTTGAAGCAGGACACCGCGTCACCGATGACCAGCAGGCCGGCCGGGAACCGGCCCATCCGCTCGTAGCGGCGGCGCTGGGTGGTGGGGAACCGGAAGGCGACCGGCTCGTCCAGCGGCTCGGCGTGTTTCAGTGCCTCGTGGATGTCGGGGACCGGCAGGCGCTTGACGAAGCCGTACAGCCCCTGCTGGTCCGTCGGCGGGTGGTCGCCGAGGATGCCGTAGACGGTCATCAGGGTGGTGTCGCCCTCGGTCTTGGTGAAGATGACGCCGCGCGGGACGTCGGGGGAGGCGACAGCGATGATCGCGAGGTCGCCGTCGTAGGGGTCGACCTTCATCTTGTAGTTCTGGGTGACGTAGCCCAGTCCGATGTTGGTCCGGTCCTCCTCGACGCGCGGGTAGCCCATCTCCTCGAGCCACACCGGGGTGCGCGAGCCGCGCCCGGTCGCGTCGACGACCAGGTCGGCCGCGATCTCCTCGCCTGGCTCGCCGCTCTTTTGGATCTTGACCCCGGTCACCTGGGTGTGATCGGCGGTGGCGGTCAGGCCCAGGATGTCGCAGCGTTCGACGAAGCGGACGTTCGCCAGCTCGGCCGTGCGTTCGCGGATCCGGCGCTCCATCAGCGGCGCCGAGGCCGGCACCGCGATGTAGCCGATGTCGGCGCGCTTGACCGGGCGGCCGCGGAAGTACCAGCGCACAGAGCCGGAGAAGTCGCCGGTCGGGGTGCCGTCGGCGATGAGCTGGTCGGTGATGCCGGGGTAGAGCTCTTCCATCACCACCCGGCCGCGCACGTGCAGGGCGTTGATGTGCTTGCCCTGGGGGCGTCCGCGGCGCGGGCCGTCGACGCCGGTGACCGTGTCCCGGTCGACGACCAGGACCTCGTCGTAAGCCTCGGCGAGGACACGGGCCGCGAACAGCCCGGCGATGCTGGCGCCCAGCACGACGGCGCGGGTCGGGTCGCCGTCGGCCGCCGGCCGGGGTGTTTCCTGGGGCATCTTGCCCACCTCCTGGGGATGGTGCCGGGAATGTTGGGAGCCCTGCGGTTCCGGGGTCTTCGGGGTTCTGCCGAGCGCGTGGGCGTGACGTAGGAGCGCAAGAACTCCCGGGCCTGCTACGAGCCGGTGATCGCGTCGGGCATCGGTGCGGGTGCGGCCTTGGGATCGCGGCGTTGCCCTGCCGGTGCCGGGGTGGCCAGGCCCCCGGGGCCAGGCGCCGCGCAGGTGGGGCACGGCGGCCTCGGCCGCTCTCGCCCCTGGGCTTCACCTTGTGCTCTGGGGCCGGGAGCGGGCATCTCCTGGATTGCGGGCCGCTCGCGGCGGCGTCAGCCGGTGCCTTGGGCGCGGTGTCGGTGAGCTGAGCGCCACTTGCCCGGAGCCCGCGTAAGACAGCACTTACGAAGATGCTCGCCGCGTTCCTGGGGTCCGATACTCAACCTGCGTTTCTCCCCAGCCGTGAGAGCCGAGGACAGGCATGTCTCAGAACAGGCAACCGACAGGCCTCCAGATGCCCCCTCCGGAGGACCCCGACACCGACCGGCGGCCCGCGGCACACGCGGAACGGCCGTGGTGGAAGATGTACTACCCCTGGTACGCAGTCGTGGGCGCGGCTGTGCTGTTCAACCTGCTGTACTCCTTCCCCCACTACTTCGCCACCGACGCCGAGGTCTCCCGGAGCCAGCTCGACCCGGGTTTCCAGCCGCACTTCGCGTTCCTGGTCGCCCACGTGGCCACCGGCAACCTGGCCCTGCTGACGATGATGCTCCAGGCCTGGCCCCACCTGCGCCGCACGCGCCCCGAGGTGCACCGCTGGACCGGCCGGGTGTACGTGTTCGGCGCGGTGATCCCCACGACGCTCATCGTGCTGTTCGTGCTGGTCCCGCACCGCCCCAACCAGGGCAGCACGGGCCTCGCCTGCGGTGCGGTCCTGTGGCTGGGCACGACGCTGTACGCCTGGCGCAAGGCCCGTCAGCGCCGCTACGCCGAGCACCGCCGCTGGATGATCTACAGCTTCTCGCTCGCGCTGTTCACCACCTACGGCCGCATCGTCGCCTGGATGATCCTGAACTGGGGCCTGGAGGTGAACATCCAGATCCTCATCGAGGCCACCAGCTGGGGCGTGTGGATCCTCCACCTGCTGCTCGCGCAGGCGTACCTGGAGTTCACCGCGCGCCGCCGCGGGAAGGGCCCGCACGCCGGGCGGTTGGACGCGGCGACCGGGGCGATCCGGCAGTAGGAGGCCCGCGCCCGGTGCGGGGCGCGTCCCGCTCGTTCACCTCACCCACCGCGTCGGGCTCCGCGCCCCGGCGAACGCGTACCGGCTCAACGGCTCACGTGTCGGATTCTCGGAACCTGCTCCGACTACCGGGTAACGGCGTCATGCACGAGTGCCACCCCCGGTGGTGAACGAGAAAGGATTTCCATGAGTGACACGACTCAGGACACGGCCCCGTTGGCCGGGCGCCGGGAGTGGCTGGGCCTGGCCGCACTGGCCTTGCCCACGCTGCTCGTCGCCTTCGACATCGGTGTCCTGTTCCTAGCACTGCCCCATCTGAGCGCCGACCTGCGCGCGACCGGCACCGAGCAGCTGTGGATCACCGACATCTACGGCTTCATGCTCGCCGGCTTCCTGATCACCATGGGGACGCTCGGTGACCGGATCGGCCGCCGCAAGCTCCTCATGCTCGGCGCGAGCGCCTTCTCCGCCGCCTCGCTGCTCGCGGCGTTCTCGACCAGCCCGCTGATGCTGATCATCGCCCGTGCCCTGCTGGGCATCGCCGCCGCCACGCTGTCGCCCTCGACGCTCGCCCTGATCAGCAACATGTTCCGCAACCCCAAGCAGATGGGCACGGCCATCTCGCTGTGGGCGTTCTGCAATTTCGGCGGTGCCGCCCTGGGCCCGGTCATCGGCGGGGTCCTGCTGGAGCACTTCTGGTGGGGCTCGGTGTTCCTGATCAGCATCCCGGTCATGCTGATCCTGCTGGTCGCCGGCCCGCTGCTGCTGCCCGAGTACCGCGACGCCAACGCCAAGCGCCTCGACCTGGTCAGCGTGGTGCTGTCGCTGGCCGCGATCCTGCCGGTGGTCTACGGCATCAAGCAGCTGGCCGTCGGCGACGACAGCTCACCGGTGGGGGCGCTGGTGGCCATCGCCGTCGGTGTCGCGTTCGGTGTCGTCTTCACCCGCCGCCAGCTGCGCCTGCCCAACCCGCTGCTCGACCTGCGGCTGTTTCGCAACGTCAAGTTCAGCAGCTCACTGCTGACGATGTTGCTCGCCTCGGGAACGCTGGCCGGACTGGGCCTGCTGACCAGCCAGTTCATCCAGAGCGTGCTCGGTCTGGATCCCACGGAGGCCGGGCTGTGGCAGGCCCCGACCGGCCTGGGCATCGCCGCCGGAGTCCTGCTCACCCCGGTGATCGTGCGGCGGATCCAGCCGCGCACGGCGATCCTCGGCGGGCTCGTGCTGTGCTTCGTCGGCCTGGGTCTGCTCACCACGGTGAGCAGGACCAGCGGCCCGGCCCTGGTGTCCCTGAGCGTGGCGCTGGTGGCGGTGGGCATCGCGCCGCTGTTCATGCTCGGCACCAGCATGGTCGTCGGGGCGGCCCCGCCCGAGAAGGCGGGCTCGGCGGCGTCGATGTCGGAGACCAGCAACCTCCTCGGCTCGACCCTCGGCATCGCCCTGCTCGGCAGCGTCGGCAGCGCGGTCTACCAGTCCGGCATGTCCGACTCCCCGGTCGCCGACGCCCGGCAGACGCTGGCCGAAGCGGTCGACGCCGCCGCCGGACTCCCGGCCTCCCAGGCCCAGTCGCTGCTGGAGACGGCCCGCGACACCTTCACCGACGGGCTGAACGTGGTGGCCGTCGTCGGCATCGCGATCATCGCGCTCCTCTTCGTCCTCGCGTGGACGACGCTGGGCCAGAAGGAAGCGGCACCGGAAGCCTCCGAGGAGCTGGACCCGGTCACCGAAAGCCCCGAGACGGCCGAATCCTGAAAAGAGGCGCTCCGCCCGGTACCCGCCGCAGCGGGGGCCGGGCGGAGCGCCGGGCCGGGCCCGGGGCATGGCACGCGCTCAGCCCGTGGTCGTGGGGGCGTTGACCCCGCCGGGGCCGACCGCGGGAACCGGCGGGCGGTGCGAGCGGGAGCGGGACCACCTGCGCATGACCGGCATCTCGACGAACCGGTAGAGCAGCCAGGCCAGGACGATGCTGAGGGCCAGGCAGCCCAGCAGGAACAGCACCGCCACCGGCGTGCTCCACGAGGCCCGCTCGAAGGCGCCGTAGCCCATCCACTCCCCCTTGAACGCCGCCTGCGCCGAGTTCAGCACGTTGAGGTGGATCAGGAAGAACGCGTACGAGATCTCCCCCAGCCAGACCAGCGGACGGCGGACCAGCAGTCCCACGCGCCCGGCGAGGTCGTCGGCGGCGGCCGCGACCAGCAGCCCGACCGGGAACGAGTAGGGTGCCGCGAACGACCAGAGCTCGGGCAGCCACAGGGCCCCCACGTACACCGCGAAGACGCCGAGCGCGGCCGGGCCCAGGCCCAGGCGGACCCACCGTCCGCTCAGGACGATGCGGGCGAAGAGGATCCCGACGATGAACTCGAGGCAGCGCACCAGCGGGAACTGGTAGGCGAACCACATCTGCGGCCAGGAGAACTGGTCGTATGCCGGGAACATCGGAGCGTCGGGCAGGAAGGTCTTCGACAGCAGCGGTACCGACAGCGCCAGCGCCGACACGGCGATGACCCAGTACCAGAGCCGGTCGGCCCGGATCTTGTTGATGGCGAGGAGCAGGAACGGGAACAGCAGGTAGAAGGCGATCTCCGCCGACAGCGACCAGGTGACCCCGTTGACCGCGAACATGAGGTTGTCCATGTCCGGCACCCAGGCGTTGACCAGGAAGAGGTTGGCCAGGGCGGGTTCGGCCTCCATCGCGATGCCCGAGACGAGCAGCATGGTGACGAGGAGCAGCCAGACCACGGCGTGACTCGGGAAGATCTTGAAGAACCGCCGGCGCCAGAACGCGCCCATCGTGTCGTTCGGTTTCGCCGCCCAGGTCAGGACGAACCCGCTGAGCACGAAGAAGAACGAGACGCCGATCCCGCCGGCGCTGCTGGTGACGAAGTCGTACGCCTCCTGCACCGAGGTGTCGCTGAAGATGCCCAGGTAGTGGGCGTGGAAGACGAAGACCAGGAACGCGGCAACGAATCGTAAGGCGGTCAGGGAGGGAAGTCCGCCCGGACGGGGTGCCGTTGCCTGTGTCATGTGTACCTGCCTCGTCGTCAAAAGGGCCCGGGAGAGCGCCACAACCGGTCTCGGAAGTGGATTGTCCGGGCTGCATGACGGGCCGGCGTCTTCCAGAGTGCGGTATTTTCCGGGCCAACTTCCTTCCGCGGGCTCTCAGTACGTCACGACGGCGCGGAAGCGGGCCTCTCCCTTCGCCGCCTTGTCGACGGCGTCCGTGATCCTGTCCATCGGGAAGACCTCGGTCATCGGGGTCACCGCGCCCTGCGCCACCAGGTCGAGTGCCTCGGTCAGATACCGCAGCCCGTTGTGGGTGGCGCCCAGCACGCGCTGGCCCCGCGCCCAGAACGGTGTGCCGGGGCCGATGGTGAACGCCCCCGACGGGTCGATGGTGGCCAGCACGATCCGCCCGCCGACCCGCAGTCCCTGGAGCGCGTCCGTGGCGGCCTCGTACGACGTACCGGTCACCAGGACGACGTCGGCGCCGCCGGCCTCACGCAGTTCCTGCCCGTCACGCACGACGAGGTCGGCCCCCAGCCTCGCGCAGAGTTCGTGCTTGTCCGGCGAGCGGGTGAGGGCGACGGTCTCGAATCCGCAGGCCCGGGAGTACTGCACGGCCATGTGCCCCAGGCCCCCGATGCCGAGAACGGCGATCCGCTCGTGCGGCTGCGGTTCGCTCGCGCGCAGCGCGCTCCAGGCCGTGTAACCGGCGCAGAGCACGGGCGCGGCCGTCACGTAGTCGAGTCCCTCGGGGAGCAGCACGGTGCTCGCCGCGGCCACGCAGAGGTATTCGGCATGGCCTCCTTGTACGGTCAGGCCGGTCATCACCGGCGCCGCGCAGGTCATGCCGGACTGGCCGGTCAGCGGCAGGTTGCGGCGGCAGTAGGAGCACCGGCCGCAGGCGGCCTGGACCCAGGTGGTGCCGACCCGGTCGCCCACCTGGCGGGTCGTGGTGCCCGGGCCGAGTGCGACTATCTCGCCCGCCGCCTCGTGTCCGGTGATCGCCGGTTCGCACGCCGGGAAGGGGAAGACGCCCTGGGCGACCCAGATGTCGTTGTGGCAGAGCCCGCACGCGTGCACCTTGATGAGCACCTCGCCGGGGCCCGGCCGGGGGGTCGCGACGTCCTGGATCTCCCACCGGGCGTTGATCGCGGGAATGACGGCTGCTTTCATGGGCGTCCACTCTCCGGCCCCGCTCAGACATCCGGCATCTTCTGGATTGCGCTGGGCGGCCCGCGCCTGCTGGGGGTGGGGTGAACCGCGGCCCGGCGCAACGGGGTTGGCCTGAGAGGGGCTCGGCAGCGCACGCCAGGAGATGCGGCGCCCGGCAGCGCGCAGCAGGATGCGCTGGGAGATCAGCCGATGGGTTCCCGGGGCCGCGGCGCGGAGTTCCGCACGCAGGCGTGACCGCCTGGCCGTACCCCGCAACTCAGGAGATGTAGCGCACACCGGTGCCTGCGACGGTGATCCAGGACTCCGATCACCGGGCGCCTGCCCAACCCCTGTCATCGCTTCCCGAGGAGAATCTGTGGACACCACCGAGCGTGCGGACTCACCGACCCGTGCCGACCTTGTTGCCCGCGCAGCGAAGTTGGTGCCGACGCTCCGCAAGAACGCCTTCTGGGCCGAAGAGAACCGCCAGTTGCACGAGGGCACCATCGCGGCGATGGCGGAGGCCGGCCTGCTGCGCACCCGGATCCCCGCCCGCCTCGGCGGTTACGAGTGCGACATGAGGACCCAGGTGGAGGTGCTCGCGGAACTGGCCAAGGGGGACGGATCCGCGTCGTGGACCGCCGGTGTGTGGTCCATCAGCGCGTGGGTGGCCGGGCTCTTCCCCGACGCGGTGCAGGACGAGGTGTTCGCCTCCCCCGACGACCTGGTGAGCGGCATCATCAGTCCGACGGCCACGGCGGCGCCGGCGGAGGGCGGCATCGTGGTCAGCGGCAGGTGGGCGTTCAACAGCGGGGCCAAGCACAGCAAGTGGAACACCAACGCGGCGGTGCTGGCCATGCCGGAGGGTGGCTACCAGCCGGTCATGACCCTGATTCCGCTGGCCTCGCTGGAGATCGACGACGACTGGCACACCGCCGGCCTGCGGGGTTCGGGCAGTGTCAGTACGATCGCCCGCGAGGTGTTCGTGCCGGACGGCTGGTACATCCCGCTGGGCGGCATCCTCCAGGGGCACAGCGGTCACGGCAGTAACGCCGATGCGCTCATCAACCGGGCACCGATCATGCCGACGGCGTGCGCCACTGTCAGCGCGACCGCACTGGGTCTGGCCAAGGGCGCGCGGGACGTCTTCTTCGAGCGGCTGCCCGGCCGGAAGATCACCTACACCGAGTACGCCGACCAGAGCGAGGCCCCGCTCACCCACCTCCAGGTCGCCGAGGCATCGGTCAAGATCGACGAGACCGAGTTCCACGTGTACCGCATCGCCGACCTCGTGGACGCCAAGAACGCGTCCGGCGAGCCGTGGACGCTGGAGGAACGGGCCCGCGTCCGGCTCGACACGGGCGCGGCGTGCCAGCGGTCGAAGGAGGCCGTGGACATCCTGAACACGGCGAGCGGCGCCTCGTCGATCTACACCGACGTGCCCATCCAGCGCATCGAGCGCGATGTCCAGACGCTGAACCTGCACGCCATCATGCACCCGAACACCAACCTGGAGCTGTACGGCCGCATCCTGTGCGGGCTGGCCCCCAACACCCAGTACCTCTGAACATCCCGTACCTCTGAACACCGTCGCTCCTTATCCCCTTGTCCGGCCCGGGCGGAGTTCGCTCCCCCGGGCCCGCATCAGCGGAAACCAGCAATTCCCTGGCCGGCGCAGCGGCCGTGCGCCGGAAAAGGAATCCGGAAGGCCGGATAAGCCGAAACGCGCTGGAAGCAGGCGGTGCAACGGCCGGTTCTCTCCATGGGCGGGCGCGGTCGCAGCCCGGTGCGGTGCATCGTCTTCGTAGATCGACGGGGCCGGGCACCGACGTGGAATGCGGCCGCCTCGCCTTCGGACGTCTTCGGCTGCCCGCTCCTGCGTATTCCCCGGTCCTCTTCCGTGGATTGCGGCCTCACTGCCCGGAAAAGCTGGCACGGAGAGTTTTCCGTGCCCATACGCATGTCCGGCGCATGCCCGGCGCAATTACGTTCCGAGAAATGCGCATGCGCACCCAGGTTCTTCTTTCTCTGCCTCTTTCCTTCTGCGGTGCGGACGCCGTCATTTCGGGTCCGGCCCGTTCCGCGGTGCATCGGCATCGTCGGAGTTGTCCCGGTGCGAAGAATTTTGCCACGCTGGCGCGGAGCGGGAAATACGCGTACGAGAGGGAGACGTCAATGCCGAAAACGACCAGCTCCGCCCATGCGGACCAGGCAGGTGCGGCGGAAGTTCCGCAGCGGATTGTCGCCGCGTGGGCGAGCCACGACGCGAAGAAGTTCGCCGCGGTATTCACCGAGAACGGCACGATGATCCTGCCCGGGACCTTCCAGAAGGGCCGTGGGGCCGTCGAAGAGTTCATGACCGAGGCATTCGCCGGGCCCTACAAGGGGACGCGCGTGGCCGGTGAGCCGATTTCGGTCGAGTTCCTCAGCCCGGACTCCGCGATTCTTGTCACCGCGGGAGGCATTCTGCTGCCCGGCGAGAAAAAGGTCTCGGCGGAGCGGTCCATACGGGCCACCTGGGTGGTCGTCAGGGAGGAAAGCGGGTGGCAGCTCGCCGCCTATCAGAACACTCCGGTCGCCTGAGCACACTCCACGGACGGGCCGGGGGCCCGGGGCCAAGCGCCCCGGGCCCCCGGCCCTTTTCCACCTCCATCACCTGCCACCTCAATCGCCTTCCCCCTGGCGTCACCGCCTGCGCGGGTTATCCGGGCACTTCGGTGAACTGTCCCGGGCGGCGGCCGGGGCCCGCCGGGCCGCGGTACGCCTGAGCGATGTCGAGCCACCGGTCGCTCTCGGGGCCGCTGGCGGTCAGGGCCAGGTCAGCACGGTGGCGCCGCCGGGTGGCGAGCAGGCACAGGTCCACCGCCGGGCCCTCGATGAGTTCGCGGGCCGCTGCCGGTCCCATCTCCCACACGTCTCCCGAGGGCGCCGTCAGACGGAAGCGGAACGCGGCCGGCGGCGCCGTCAGTTCACGCGACTGATAACCGAAATCCCAGGTGGTAACGGTGAATTCGGCGATGTGGACGATGCGGTCGGTGAACGTCCGGCGCACCCCGAGTGCGTCCGCCACGTCCTGGCCGTGGGCGAACGTCTCCATCATCCCCGCGGCGGCGAGCACCGCGGCGGGGATGGGGCGCACCAGCCACGGCACGATCTGTCCCGGCCCGACCGCGAACAGCGCCCGTTCGGTGGCGGCCCGCTGGGCGCGCCAGCGCTCAAGGAGCCGGGCGGGGCCGTCCGCCAGGTAGGGGTAGAGGCCCTGCTGGACCGCCGCGTCGAAGGACGGCCCGAGCCCGGCGACCTTGGCCGCGAAGGCCGGGGCGTCGGCGGCGGCCTTCTCCGCCAGCTCGAACACCATGGTCAGGTGCGCGATCTGATGGGCTATCGTCCATCCCTCGGCGGGGGTCGGCGTATCCCACTCGGCGTCGCTCAACTCCGCGACCAGAGCATCGATCCCGTCCCCTTCCTCGACCAGATCTGCCAGGACGTCCCTCTGCTTCACCATGGGGAATTCCCTCCACTCGTTGCGGATATGTTCCGGCACCCAGTGTGTGGCAGGCCGGCCTCCGGGCCTTCTCTCCCGATGCTCACTTCGGGCAGCAATAGATCCGGTTGGAAGCCGGTCGAGAACCGCATCGCCGAAGAAGTCAAAGAGGCCCCTAACATCTCCGATGTTGCTGTTTCATGGCGCCCCAACAGGCGGGCGTATATTCCCATGGTTTATGCATTCGAAACATAAAACGGATGCTTGTTCGGATGTGAGACGTACTGCTAACGTCCATTCCGCTGTGAGCGTTCTAGGTCGTCCGTCGACCGGCCACATGGCCTCGAATTCATCGACCTGATCGCCTTTTCGCTGCCCTGGGAGGGTAAATGGAGAGCGGGAAAAGCGCGGTGCCCACTATTGTCGATGCCGTCGAGCGATCCATCAAGACCATGCGGGAGAACCTCTCGGAGCCGCTGAGCATTGACGACATAGCCGGGTTCGCCATGTACAGCAAGTTTCATTTCTCCCGCGAATTCCAGAGGGTGACAGGCGTCTCACCGGGGCGTTTCCTGTCGGCAATGCGCATCCGGGAGGCGAAGAGGTTGCTCCTGACGACCGATCTCACGGTCACCGCCATAAGTCATATGGTCGGGTACAGCAGTGTGGGAACCTTCAGCTCGCGTTTTTCCGGCAGCGTCGGAGTATCGCCTTCCGCCTATCGGAGATTCAACGGATTCGTCAATTCGGGTTCACTGAAAGCCGCCGGGAAGAAAGACGCCGGGGGGTCGGTGTACGGGTCGGTCACCGCACCCGAGGGGGCAGATCTTGGGTTATTATTCCTCGGCCTTTTCCCCACCCGGGTCCCCGAGGGCAAGCCGGTGAGTTGCACCGTTCTCCGTCTCCCCGGCCCTTTCGAGATCACCGAGGTTCCGGCCGGCACGTGGTTCCTGTTGGGGCATTCCGTTCCGGGGCACGCCTGCGAAGCCCTGACCGAGGACCAGGCGGTTCATGTGGGCTCCCTCGGCCCTTTGAAGGTGCGCCGGGACACACCGCTCGGCCCGACCGATTTCCGGCTGCGGAGCATGCGCATTCTCGACCCCCCGATACTGGTGGCGCTGCAGCGCGTGCGCTCGGAGGCGTTCGAGACGGACATCGTCCGGGCCGTCGGATGATCCGGCGCCGCGGTCGCCGCGCCGCAGCGACGCCGCCAACAGCCCGCCCCCGCAGCCCCGTTGCCCAGGTGATCAGGTAGGGAAGCCATGCGCTTGGCCGAACTGAGCAGGCGAAGCGGGGTGCCGGTCGCCACGATCAAGTACTACGTGCGGGAGGGGCTGCTACGGGCGGGCCGGCGGGTGAGCGCCACCCAGGCGGAGTACGACGAGTCGCATCTGCGGCGCCTGCGACTCGTCCGGGCGCTCGTCCAGGTGGGGAGGATGTCCACGGCATCGGCCCGGGAAGTCCTTGCTGCCGCGGAAGACGAGTCCACCGCCCGCCCTCTCCGCCTGGCGGCCGCCATCTCCGCGCTCGCGCACGGCTCCGGGCCGCCGCAGGAGGACCCGGCGACGAAGGCCGCGCGCCGGACGGCCGGCACCCTGCTCGAGCGGCTCGGCTGGCACAACAGCCGAGAATCCACGGCGAGTTCGCCGACGCACGGGATGCTCGTGACCGCGATCGGCACGCTGGTGCGCCTCGGCTATCCGTGCGCCGTCGAGGACCTGGCGCCGTACGCGCGCGCGGCGGGTCAGCTCGCCGCCCCCGTACTGGATGCGGCGCAGCGGTACGCGTCATCGAGCCAGCAGCTGGAGGCGGCGGTCGCCCTGACCGTCCTGTACGAGCCGATACTGCTGAGCCTGCGTCGCATCGCGGAGGCGGAGGAGGCCGTCCGCCGGTACGGGGGCAACTCGGCCTGCACGGCGGGCGGCTGAATACTCCTGATATTCACCGTGCGGAGAGAAATTGTGCCGATCGGCGCTGCCGGGCCTTATTGACGGCGGATGAGGGGGCGCGCGGATGACAGCAATGACGGAGATGCCCGGCCGGTCTCCGCGGCGGAGGATCTGTGCGGTGGTTCTCGACATGACGAGTCGCTGCCGATTCCATGCCGCCCCGTGCGCCGAAATGGAGAAGGAATGCCATCCATTCAACCGCTGCTAGATCAGGACAGAATCAGCACGTTGGAGGCCTTCGCCGACACCATAGTCCCTGGTGCCAAACGGCACGAGGGGGACCGGGCGGTGGCCGGCGTCGTGCCGGGTCCCGGGGCAGTGGCGGCGGGCGCCCTGGAACTGCTGCGGACCCCCGCCACCGGCTTGTCGGACGCCCTGGAGGACTTCGCCGACGCCCTGAACGCCCATGCCCGGCTGTACGCCGCCGCGGATCCGGCCGACGCGGACGATCCGGTGCCGCCCTTCGTGGCCCTGTCCTACCCCGAGCGAACGCACCTGGTGGCCGTCCTGACCGCTCCCGGACATCCCGAGCGCGACATCTGGGTCGGTCTCGCCCTGTTCAGCAACATGGCCTTCGACACCGGTGCCCATCTGCACACCGCCGACGCGATCGCCGCCGGACACCCGGGCCTGGCCGCCCTGGGCTTCGCGCCGCCTTCCGAAGACGGACTGTGGCGCTTCTCCGAGTTCTCCTACGGTCGCCCCCTGGCCCGTCTCCACCCCGACACCACACCCTCCGGGAGCCTGGCGTGAATGCGATCGAGCAGACCGATGTGCTGATCGTGGGCAGCGGATTCGGCGGGTCCATCACCGCGTACCACCTCGCCGCGGGCGGGGCGAAGGTCACCATGCTGGAGAGGGGCCCGTGGCTGGAGTCGAACGACTTCGAGCACGACTTCCTGCTCGGTTCCTCCTACACCCGCATCTTCGACTTCACCGTCGGCGACGGCATGAGCCTGCTCGGCGGCAACTGCGTCGGCGGAGGCAGCGTCGTCTACTTCGCCGCGATGCCCCGCGCGCCCCGCTTCGTCTTCGACCGCACCGGGAGCATCGGCCGCCGCATGTGGCCGGCCGCCCTCAGCCGCGATGTCCTCGACCCCTGGTACGACGTGGTCAGCGAGGCCCTTCCCATCACCACCCAGAGCTGGGAGGACGTCAGCTACGCCGGCGGTCTCTTCGCCGCGGCCTGCGACCACGCCGGGCGGACCGCCAACCCCGTCCCCACCGCGGTGGACAACTCCAAGTGCACGAACTGCAACTGGATGATGGCCGGCTGCCGGTTCGACGCGAAACGCTCCCTCCTGCTGAACTACCTGCCCGCCGCGCGCGCCCACGGGGCCGAGATCCGGCCGCTGCACGAGGTGCAGAAACTCACGCGCACCGACAGCGGCGGCTACCGCGTCCACTACAACACCATCGACGACACGGACTACCGCCTGAGCAACGGCAGCGGTGTCATCGACGCCAAGATCGTCATCCTGGCCGCGGGAGCGGGCGCCACCCCGGTCATCCTGCAGCGCTCCGCCGCCGACCTCGGCCAGATGCCCCATGCCGTCGGACGCTACTTCTCCGGCAACGGCGAGCGGCTCAACAACGCGGTGATCGACGAGGAACGCGCCCGCGACCTGCTGGGCCTCGACCGCGGCGACGGCGTCGCCTACCTCGCCAACCAGATCGGCAAGGGGCCGGTCGTGGCGAGCTGGGACAACCTCGACGGCAGCCTTCCCGAGCACTCCCGGTTCTCCCTGGAGCAGCTCTACTTCCCGCCGGGCTTCGGCACCATCCTCGCCCAGGTCCCCGATGCCCCCAAGCCCAGTTGGTTCGGCGCGGAGAAGACCGAGATGGTCCGGCGCTGGCGCTCCTGGCTGACCATCTTCACGATGGTCGAGGACGACAACGAAGGCGTCTTCGGGCCGCCGCCGCCCACCGGGAACGCCGAGCGGATCTCGCAGCAGATGCTCGGCCGGGGCCCGATCTCCTACCGGCCCAGCGCCAACACCCTGCGCGGCTGGGACGAGTCCGACGCGGTCGTCAAGGACATCCTGGAACGCGACGGGCTGGCCCGCGTGACGCCCTGGACCAATGACGTGGTGGGCGCCTACACCGTCCACCCGCTCGCGTCCTGCCGCATCGGCGACGACCCGCACACCTCCGCCCTGGACGACCGGCACGAACTGCGCGGCCACCCCGGCATCTTCGTGACGGACGGCTCCGCGGTACCGGGCGCCCTCACCGTCAATCCCGCGCTCACCATCTCCGCGCTCGCCGAACGTGCCGTTCCCGGCATCGTCCAGGCGGCCCGCGAGCGGGGCGTCGAGGTCACCTACGGCGCCCCCACCCCCGACGGCAGCACCTCCGGCCGGGCCGGCGTGCGCGGGCAGCTTCCCCTGCTCACCCGCCCGCGGGCGGCGAGCTGAGACGACGCCCCCAAGGGGCGCAAAGACTCCTGGGGCGGGCCGCTCCCCCGCGCCCGCCCCAGGGCAGGATCAGGTCCGGGCGGGGGGCGTGAGGAGCATCTGCCGGAGTTCGGCGGTGCACATCATGTAGCCGTCGGGGGCCGGCAGGTTCTCGAGGTAGTGGTCGAGATCGGCGGCCAGGGAGAAGACCCGTACCGGGGTGCCCGCGGCGCGGGCGGACTCCACGACCCTGCGCACCCCGTCCAGGACCGCCGGGTGACGGGTGCGGTAGGAGTCGGCGACCAGGTGGTTGCCCCGGTCCGCCGCGAGATAGAACTGCACCAGGTCCTTGATGCCGACGAACAGTTCGCTGACGCCCGCGGCGCACATCGCCGAGGTGGCGTGCACGGCGGAGGGCGTCTCGATGAACGCGGACAGGGGGACGCCGTCCGGCAGCACGAGGTGCGCTCTGAGCTGGGAGAACTCCGTCTCGTCGCTGACGAACGGCACCGAGAGCCCCACCCGGTCGGCTTCGTCGCCGAGGCGGTCGCGCAGCGTGGACAGCACGGCGTGCAAGGCGTCGCGGTAGGCGACGGAGCCGAGCAGCCAGCGGGCGCCGTGCAGGCCCATCTCGGGATTCGGCTCGACCGCGACCGGGGCGCTCTCGGTGACGTCGGCCGCGTGGTCGGAGCGCAGGTCGAGCAGCCGCAGGATCAGGCGTTGACCGGGCAGGAGCGCCTGGACGAAGCCGCAGAGCCTGCCTGCGATGGCCTGTCCGTAGGCGGTGATGTCGGCGGGGCCGCCGGCCAGGGCGTCGAGCGGGCTCAGGCCCAGCGCGAGGCAGAGGAACTCCTCGCGGATGAAGAAGGACCCGACCCGTGCGGCGTTCGGCCCCGAAGCGTTGATGGTGGTGATGTCCTGCAGGTCCGCGATGACCGCGCACGCCGAGCCGAGGTCGTCCAGGGTGGGACTGCCCGCCCCGGGCTGCGCGGACGGCTTGGGCCCGACGACGATCGAGGCGCTCTCCAGGTACAGCGTCACCTCGCCGACCAGATCGGCGAGGTCCGCCTCGTCGACGCGGAGCACGGGTATTCCCCGGCCGCGGCACAGGGACTGCATGTGACCGGTCGGTCCCCCCGAGCCGCAGACCACCGCGCGCGCGGCCACGATGGCGTCGTACAGCCCGGCTTCGAGGGAAGGGGCGACGAGAATGGTTCCCTCGCGTGGACTTCTTGTGCGGTTGCAGATGCCGTGCAGCACGCTCTCGGTGCCGCCGGCCAGAAGAAATCCCGGAATCCGCCGCCCGTTCCCGTTCAACTAGCCCTCCAGGTTCTCGGCGTTCTCGATCCCCAGTTGCCGACGTAGCTGCCGTGGCGTCACGGAGACATCGTTGAGGCGTTCCACGGCGACCCGGTTGACGACCGCTCTCATCAGGCGGTCGGGCCGGGAGACATCCGCCGGAAGTGCCGTAAGACCGCTCAGGGAAAGAATGCTCGCGTGCAAGCGGGAGTCAAGTGCTGCTCTTTGCTCACGTTCGCGCGTGGCCAGCCTTCGCACTTCCAGTTCCACAGACTCCTCCAGGCCCGCCCGGGCCGCTTCCTCCGGATTGCTGGCATAGCTTCGGTAGTGGGGATGGCGGGCGGCGATGTCGTTCAAGCCGTCCTGGCGCAGTTCCAGTTGCTCGACCACGTGGGCCGCGACGGACACCGAGTGGTTCTTGATGGCGGCGAGGTTGAACGTGAACGCGCCGGTGCGGCCGTGCCGGACGATCTCGTCGCCCTCGCGCAGCGCGCCGACCGTGGAGATCGGGCCTGCCGGCCGCCCGTCGGCGCCCAGCAGCGTTCCGCATGCGTCGACCTCCAGGCCGCGCCCGGTGCGCTCGTGGGGGGTCGCGATGCCTTTGCGAAGGAGGTTTCGCCAGAGCGCCTGCCCGACCTTGGCGTAGTCGGACTCCCTGCCGAAGTTGGAGACCACCAGGTCGGCTTCGACGTGGTGCCTCTCGTGCTGGGAGGCGACCGAGACCAGCAGCCGCCCGGACCGCGCGGGCATGATCGACCGCACCCGGCCGCGGACCAGTTCCACGGTGCCGTCCGGTGGCCGCATCGCGCGTTCGATGACCCCCATCGTGTACTCCACGGCGCCCACGCGCAGGGCCGCGATGGTGGTGGCGAACTCATCGAGCAGGAAGCGCAGTTCACTGGTGGGGATGCGTTCGATGACCTCGGGGAGGTAGGGCTCCCACGCCTTGGCGACCCGCTCGGAGATGATCGCGGAGGAGATGTCGGGGTGGTTGGTGCGGACCGTCGAGCACGCTGTCCGCCATGCGGCCCTGACCCTGGCCAGGAATTCCTCGCGGTCGCGGTAGGGCTCGAGCAGGGTGTCGGGGCGGGGCAGGCGCAGCACGCCGTGTTCGTGGGTGCGGGGGTAGGTGCGGAAGATCGTGCCGGACTTGGAGATGAGGTGGATCCGCCCGGTGTGGCCGTTGCGCAGCAGCATGCCTGCCGAGTCGTAGGCGGTCAGCGCGGATCCGACGAGGGCGACGGTGGCGTCGGAGGGGAGGTGGGCGAGTGCGCGGATCGCGCTCGCGGAGTACGGATTGCGGACGAAGGAGGGGTGCCCGGCGACCTCCGCGGCGAAGGGCGGGTCCTTGAGTTCGAGGCCGGTGGCGAGGACGACGTGGTCCGTGGCGAGCACTGCCGTGTCCGGGAGCGGCCCGGGACGCAGACCGTCCAGGCCGTGCGCGCCGAGGTGGCCCACCGTCACCTCGAAGCCCCGCTCGCAGGGGTCCATGTCGAGTGCTTCGCCGTCCGCTTCGACGAGGTCGACGCCGGGGTAGGCCTCCCGTGCGGCCTCGGCCAGCCGGTCGTCGAGGTAGTCCTGGAAGATGCGGCGGGGCGCCGGGCCCTGTTCGGTGAACTCCCGGGCCGCCCAGTGCTGCGGCCAGTCCCGGCGGTCGGCCTCGTGGTTGGCCCAGCGGATGAAGTCCAGGACGTCCTCCCGGAACACCGACATGCGGCCGGCCTGGATGTTGAAGACGTGGTCCCAGGGATTGCCGTCGCGGTGGTAGGCGACCCCGGCGGAGCGGTAGTCGGGGCGCCGCTCCAGCCGGACGATCTCCAGTGGTCTTCGTGCGAAGTGCAGCAGTCGGATCGCCGTCGCGGTGCCGGCCAGACCGGCCCCCACGACGAGCACTCTGGGGCGCACGCCCGTTCGACTCATGAAGCCTCCCCGCTTCCTGCCGGCCGTCGAGACCCGATGGGGTGACCCGCGGGACCGGCTCTTCGGCCGGTGGGATCAGCCCTTGAGGCCCGGTGCGGCCGGGACGTCGAGTTCCGTACGGGCGTAGTGGTTGAAGTAGTTGGTGTAGAGGTTGACCGCCACGTGGACGAACACCTCCGTCAGCTGGGTGTCCGTCCAGCCCTGGGCCACGGCCCTGTCCCACGCCGCGTCGGAGGCGTCGCCGACCTCGCCGGCGATCTCCCGCGCGACCTGGACCAGGGCGGCGAGCTTCGCGTCCGGTCCCGCCTCCCCGCGGCGGATCGCCACGGTCTCCTCCTCGGTGAAGCCCGCCGCCTTCGCCGAGACCGTGTGCGCCGACTGGCAGTACCCGCACCCGTCGACCGCGCCCACCGCCAGGGCTATCGCCTCGCGGGTGCGGGCGTCGAAGGTGCCGTGCTGCGCGATGGCCGTGCTGAGCGCCGCGTAGGCCTCCAGGACCACGGGTGAGTGGGCCATCCCCGCGTGGATGTTGAGCACCCTGCCGAACCGCTTCTCCAGGCGGCGCAGGGTCTCCGCGCCGGCGGCGGGCGCGCTGGCGACGGTGTGGACGGGAATCCGCGGCATGGGATGCCTCTCCTCGGTCGTGGCGGGAGGTCGTGGTGGGCGTCCCCCGTCCTCGCAGTCTGCCGAAACAGCGCGCCCGCCGGGTGGTTATCGTCTTCTTCCTTCACAGCAGCCTCTCCTGATGGCGTGCCCCTTCGGGATTGCTCCGGCGCTTCTCAACCACGTGTTGAGCAGGGCTGTTGCCCGGACCGGAGATCCCTCAGCACGCCGGGAGATGCCGGCCCTCGGGCGATCCTCGATCGTGTCCGTGGGGTTTCTTCCCATGATTCGAACCGGGCCCGGTGGTGGATCCGATCGTGCCGTCACCGGTCTTCGCCCTGATGGCGAAGGAAAGGAAGCGCTGATGACCGACGTGCGGCCCTACTACGAACTGCGCCATGTCGTCGGATTCGAGGAGACCAACCTGGTCGGCAACGTCTACTACGTCAACTACGTTCGCTGGCAGGGCCGGTGCCGGGAGATGTTCCTGCTGGACAAGGCCCCCGAGGTGCTCGACGACATCCGCGGCGACCTGAAGCTGTTCACCGTCTCGGTGAGCTGCGAGTTCTTCGCCGAGATCACCGCCTTCGACCAGCTCTCGATCCAGATGCGCCTGGAGGAGCTGACCCAGACACAGCTCGTCTTCACCTTCGACTACGTGCGCTCGCACGAGGGCACCGAGAAGCTGGTGGCCCGCGGCCGGCAGCGGGTGGCCTGTATGCGCGGCCCCAACGGCGACACCCGGCCCACCAGGGTGCCCGACGCCCTGCGGCTGGCCCTGGAGCCGTACGCCGCGCAGGTGTCGGCCTCAGCCTCCGGCGGCGGGGGCTGAGATGCCCGCGGCCGGGTCCGGGACGTGGTCCCGGTGGCGGCCCGTGCCGTAGCCCTGTCCCACGATGCGGTGGGCCGCCGCGTCGTAGTAGTCCTGGGGCGGGACGTCGGTGGCCAGGCAGCTGACGTAGCGGTTGTACATGCAAAAGGCCGCGGCGATCAGCACGGTGTCGTGGATGTCGCTGTCCTGGGCCCCTTCGGCGCGGGCCGCGGCGAGCACGTCGTCGGACAGCGGACGGGCATCGTGGCGCACCTCGGCCGCGATGCGCAGCAGGGCGCGCAGCCGGGGAGTGACGGGTGCGCTCTCCGGGCCGGCGCACACGGCCTCGACCGTGTCCCGGCCGCCGTCGAGCTGGGCGGCGGCCGCCGCGCCGTGCGTTCCGGCGCAGAACGGGGTGCTGTTGAGGTGGGAGACGTACGCGGCGATCAGCTCGCGCTCCCCGCGGCTGAGGGAGGCCGGCTCGCGCAGCAGCACGTTGGCGAGGTCGTTGAGCGGCGCGGCGGTGTCCGGGCGGTGGGCCATCAGACCGCGGATGCCGGGCTCGTCGTTGCCGAGGGTGATGTGCGGCATGGCACGTCCTTGTCTGTCGTCCGGGCGGTAGACCCGTCCATGTTCCTGAGGACGCCGCCGGGGGCCAACTCCTGTGTTGCTCACTTCGGTTCGGCCGCCGCGCCCCGCTCGCCCCTCCCCGCTCCCGGGCGCGCCGCGCCCGGAAATTCAGCAACCTGGAACAAGAAATCACCGTCCGCCGCCCCTACGCTGTCGCCGGACCCGACGGCCGACGAGGGAGCTCTGTCGTGGCAGACACCGATCGTTTACCGGTTCGTGACAGCAGTGTCGGCAGCGGAGGGGACAGGGTGCGGCGGCGCGGACTGCTGCTGCTCCTCGGTGCGGTCGCCGGTTTCCTCCTGACGGTGATCTGGTCGGCGGAGTTCGTCGACCAGACGGTCGGCGGCAATACGGCGAGGTCGATCCTCGGTCGTGATCCGGAGACGGCGCCGCTCGCCTCGGTGGCGGCCGGGACGGCCTTCGCCTTCACCTCGGGGCTCGCCGGCACCCTCACCGCGTGCAACATCGCGGTGTTCGGCACGGTCGCTCCGATGCTGGGGACCGTGAACAGCCGTGCGGGCCGGGCCGTCCAGGCGCTCAGGCCGCTGGGCTGGCTCCTGCTCGGCATGGTCGTGGTCTCGGCGGTGTACGGGGCGGTGGTCGCTCTGGTGGGGACGTCGATGCCGCAGTTCTCCGAGGCACAGCCCGTTCCGGGGGAGTTGTCGGGCCGCTCGGTGCAGTCGATGGTCACGTTCGGGGTGATCGGTCTTTCGATGTTCTGGCTGGGGCTCAGCGCGCTGGGCTACACCCGTGATCCGTTCGCGGGGGCGGCCCGCCGTTTCCCGCACGCCCAGACGGTGTTCATGGGTGTCCTGGTCGGCGGCTTCCTCATCGGGCGGCCGTATCCGCTCTTCCGCCGGCTCTTTCGTGACGCGGCCGAGAGCGGCAACCCCCTGTACGGGGCGGCGGTGTTCGTGCTGCAGTCGGTCGGCAACGTGGTGGTCATCGCGGTGCTCTTCTTCCTGCTGGCCTACTTCGCCGGCGGCCGGCTGTCCGCGTGGATGACGGCCAGTCCGGGCCGGATGGCCGCCGTGACCGCGGTGACCCTGATCGTCGCGGGCGTCTTCACCGTCCTGTACTGGGACGTCAGGCTGCTCGCGCGCCGCGAGATCATCCCCTGGTACCCGATCGCGCCCTGGGCGGCCTGAGAGCCGGTGCGCCGCCGGCCGCGATGCGTGAGCAGGGGTGTGCGCATTTCCGAAGATGCCCTGATCCTCGCCGCCGACCGACGATGAGGCCCCCGCCACCTTCCTGGTGGCCGGCCGAGGAGACGCGGCGTGGCAACGGCAATGGGCTCTGTGCGCAGACTTCTGATGGCTCCGTCCCTGCGTGACGTGAGCTTCGCCGGGCGCGGGTTCCCGGTGACCGAGACCGCTGCCACCCGGCAGCTGGAGGCCATCCCGCAGGCCGTGGTGGCCGGCTTCGAGTGGGGCATCGAGTCCAAGGGCCTGTGGGAGATCGAGCGGCGGCTGGCGCTGGTCGATGCGCAGGTGCAGGGCTTCGCCTACGAGGGCGCGACCATGGCCTCGGTCATCCGGGACGCGATGCCCGGCCGCGGCGGGCGCACCCGGGAGCTCCTCCAGGGCGCCGGACGGCGGCACATCTTCCTCAACTACATCGGCATCGGCTTCGCGATGGCCAAGCTGCCCCGGCCGCTGTGGAAGAAGGTCCTGCCCGACGAGCTCGACGGCAGGGAGTTCTACCCGCCGATGAACTGGCTCGCCGTCGACGGGTACGGCTTCGACCGCGCCTACTTCGACCACGTGCGCTGGGTCGACGACCAGCGCCGGGACCTCCCCTACGCGTGGGAGGGGCACCCGGACTACTTCCTGCGGGCGGTGGACCAGGGCATCGGCCGTGCCCTGTGGTTCATCCACGGCGCACGTGTGGGGCAGGTCAGCGCCGCCGTGCGCAGGTTCGCCTCCGAGCGTGCGCCGGATCTGTGGGCGGGCGTGGGGCTCGCCGCCACCTTCGCGGGCTGTTCCACGGCCGCCGAACTGGCCGCGCTGCGCGTGGAGTCCGGTGAGCTGCACGGCCATGTGGCGCAGGGCGCCGTGTTCGCGGCGAAGGCCCGCCACTTCTCCGCCGCCGTCCCCGAGCACACCCGGACCGCGCTGCACGCGCTGGCCGGGCTCACCGTCGAGGCGGCGGCCGCGCTCGCCGACGCGGCCGCGCCCGAGCCGGGCGCGGCCGGCGGCGTCC
Source organism: Streptomyces sp. NPDC036815 (assembly GCF_055609205.1). Classification (NCBI taxonomy): domain Bacteria; kingdom Bacillati; phylum Actinomycetota; class Actinomycetes; order Kitasatosporales; family Streptomycetaceae; genus Streptomyces; species Streptomyces sp. NPDC036815. The sequence goes on from NZ_JBVJPW010000011.1 coordinate 202,141, forward strand.
CGGCCTATGAATTGTGGCGCCGCGCGGTGCGTGAGCAAGTTCTCGCGCATTCCCGTCAAGCATTCCTGGAGTAGCCGCAGGGGTACCCCCGTCGAATATCTTCGTCTAGCGAACGGGAATTCAGGCAAAGGATCGAGGGGCGGTATTTCAGGTGTCGATGATGCGTGCGCTCAGGCGCCGAGTCCTCACGCCCAATGTGCGGGAAACGCAAATGGAAACACGCGGGTTCCACATCAAGAACGCGGAGGCCAAGCAGCAGCTCGAAATGGTCGGGACGTGCTTCCTCCAGGGCTACGCCTACGCGGTCGAGGCACGCTCCGCGGACCAGGCCGCCGACTGGCTGGAGACGGTTCCCCGCGCCTTCCGCGGTTTCGCGTACGAGGGCGCCGGGATGGGCGCCGTCATGCTGGACTCGCTCACGGGCGGCAGCAAGCGGCTGACCGGGATCCTGGAGAGCCGGGGCCGGCACCACAACTACATGATCTATGTCGGCATCGGCTGGGCGATGGCCAGGCTGCCGCGGTTCATGTGGCCCGACGTGACCCGCTGCGATCCGGTGCTGCGCTGGCTGATCCTGGACGGTTACGGCTTCCACCAGGCGTACTTCAAGACCGACGCCTATGTCCGCGACCCCGGCCTGGAACACCCCTTCAGCTGGAAGGGAGGGCCGGACGCCTACAGCGCCCGCGTCATCGACCAGGGCATCGGCCGCGCCCTGTGGTTCGTCGGCGGCACCGATCCGGACGTCGTCGCCGAGCTCATCGACGCCTACCCCGCCCACCGTCACGGCGACATGTACGCCGGTGCCGGGCTCGCCTGCACGTATGCGGGCAGCGCCGACGAGGACGAGCTGCGGCGCTTCGCCAAGCACGCGGGTGAGCACCGGCCGAACCTGGCGCAGGGCTCCGCGTTCGCCTGCGAGGCGCGCGAGCGGGCGGGTACGACGATCGCCCACACGCATGTCGCCGCCCGTGTGCTGTGCGGCGGGCGGACGCCCGAGGAAGCCGCTCGGGTGTGTACCGAATCGGCGCCCGACGGCTGCGACGGCGGGGAGATTCCCGCATTCGAGATCTGGCGGCAGCACATCGCCGCAGAGATCACTTCCGTTCCGCACGCATAGAAAGGCGCCGGAATGACACACCCGATTTCCTGGCTGCGGAAGCAAGCGCCCGGAGTCCTCGCACTCATTCTCATGGTCGGCACCTTTTACGCGGTGAAGCCGGATGAGTCGAGTGCTGCCGAGAAAGCGGAGCTGGCGGAGAAGTTCGCCTTCGAGCCGATGGCGATAGCCATGCCGGGCGGATATCCGAAGCAGAGTGTCCGCAAGGTCAACAAGGCCTACAAGCACATCGAGGCGTGGATCTCCTCGGTCGGCGCGGGCGTCGCCATGAACGACCTCGACGGCGACAGTCTGCCCAACGACCTGTGCATCACCGACCCGCAGATCGACCAGGCCGTGGTCACCCCCGCGCCGGTGCCCGGCCGCAAGAGCGCCTCGTACGCGCCGTTCACCCTCGACATGGCGCCGCTGCCCACGAGCGACACCATGGCCCCGATCGGCTGCGTCCCCGGTGACTTCAACGAGGACGGCGCGATGGACCTGCTCGTCTACTACTGGGGCCGCACCCCGGTGATCTTCCAGGCGAAGAGGGAGCCGGGCAAGGACACCACGACCATGGACCCGAAGTGCTTCGAGCCCATCGAGCTCGTTCCCGGCGACGGCGGCAGGGACTACAGCGGGCCGCTGTGGAATTCCAACGCCGCGACCGTCGCCGACTTCGACGGTGACGGGCACAACGACATCTACATCGGGAACTACTTCCCCAACAGTCCCGTCCTGGACGACAGCGTGGACGGCGGCGTGACGATGAACGACTCGCTCTCGCACGCCCAGAACGGCGGCGGCGGCCACTTCTTCCGCTGGACCCCCTCCGGCTTCGAGCAGGTCGAGGACGTCCTGCCCAAGAGCATCGACCAGGGCTGGACGCTGGCGGTCTCGGCCACCGACCTGGACGGGGACCAGCGCCCCGAGATGTACCTCGCGCACGACTTCGGGACCTCGGCCCTGCTCTACAACGAGTCGACTCCCGGCACGTTCAAGTTCCGCCAGGTCAAGGCCGAGCACACCGCGACCACACCGAAGTCCAAGGAGATCGGCCGCAGTTCCTTCAAGGGCATGGGCGTCGACTTCGGCGACCTGGACAACGACGGCCTGTACGACGCCTTCGTCTCCAACATCACCACGTCCTTCGGCATCCAGGAGTCGAACTTCGCCTTCATCGGAACGGCCCGGGACAAGGCGGACGTGCGAGCCCGCCTCCGCGACGGCGTCGCCCCCTTCAAGGACAAGAGCGCACCGCTGCGCCTCGCCTGGTCCGGATGGGGCTGGGACGTGAAGATGGGCGACTTCGACAACGACGGGGTCCAGGAGATCACCCAGGCCGTCGGCTTCGTCAAGGGCAAGCGCAACCGCTGGGCCCAGCTCCAGGAGCTCGCCACCGCCAACGACTCGCTGGTCAAGCACCCCCGCTTCTGGCCGCGTGTGGAGGAGGGCGACGACCTCGCCGGTGACCAGCACATGCGCTTCTTCGTCCGGAACAAGGACGGCGAGGCCTACAGCGACCTGTCCGAGCAGCTCGGCCTGGCCGTACCGGTGCCCAGCCGGGGCATCGCCACCGGCGACGCCGACGGCGACGGCCGCCTCGACATGGTCGTGGCACGCCAGTGGGAGGACCCCGTCTTCCACCGCAACGTGAGCCCGGGCCTCGGCGACTACCTGAACCTCCGCCTGACCGACAAGGCCGGTTCGCCCGTGGTCGGCGCCCAGGTCACCGTGACCCTCGCCGACGGCAGCACCCGCCTGGGCCGTGTCGACGGCGGCAGCGGCCACTCCGGCAAGCGCAGCCAGGACGTGCACATCGGCCTCGGCCGGCAGGGCAAGGGGCCGCTGCGCACCCACCTGACCTGGCGGGACCGCACCGGACAGCTGCACGCCAAGGATCTCCGGCTGGCCCCCGGCCGGCACTCGCTGGAACTCGGCGCCGACGTGAAGGAGAAGTGACCGTGCCCGAAACCAAGGCGCGCACGGCTGCCGCCCCCCGGCACGACGTGAAGGTCATCACCGCACTCCGCCGGTTCGCGATCTCGATCTCGGTCCTCAACATCGCCGGGTACACCTTCCTCGGCTTCGAACAGCCCTGGCTGTGGCCGTTCATCGCGCTGCTCACCGCCTACACGGTGGAAATCGGCCTGGAGGCGGTCAGCGCCAGGGTCGAGAAGCGCACCCCGCGCTTCGCGGGCGGCGGACCGAAGGGGATGGTGGAGTTCCTCTTCCCCTCGCACATCACCGCTCTCGCGGTGAACATGCTCACCTACGTCAACGACCGCGTGTGGGTCCTGGTGTTCGGCGTCATCGTGGCGGTCGGCACCAAGTGGGTGCTGCGGGCCCCGCTCAAGGGCCGCATGCGGCACTTCATGAACCCCTCGAACTTCGGCATCGTGGTGATCCTGCTGCTCTTCCCGTGGGCCAGCATCGCCCCGCCCTACCACTTCACCGAGTACCTCTACGGCCCCGCCGACTGGGTCCTCCCGGCGATCATCCTGGTCCTGGGCACCATGCTGAACGCGAAACTGACGGGCCGTATGTGGCTCATCGGCGCCTGGCTGGTCGGGTTCGCCCTCCAGGCGATCATCCGCGGGCTGGTGATGGGGACCTCCATCCCCGCGGCGCTGGGGATGATGACCGGGGTGGCCTTCGTCCTCTTCACGAACTACATGGTCACCGACCCCGGCACCTCCCCCTCCAAGCGCTCCTCGCAGATCGCCTTCGGCGCCGGCGTCGCCGCGATGTACGGGGTCCTGACCGGGCTCGGCATCGCGTACGGCATCTTCTTCGCCACCGCCCTGGTCTGCCTGATCCGCGGCGGCTACCTGTGGGGCCTGCACTTCCTGGCCGAGCAGCGTGCGGCGGCGGGCGAGCGGCCACCCCAGGCCCTGCCGCACCCAACCCCGGCAGAGCCCGCGCAGCAGGCCGCCGCCGTACCGGCGGCCGGGGCCTCCCCCGCCCCGGATGCCGCTCCCGTACCCGCGGCCACGTTCACGGCGGTGCGCACCGGCGACCCCTGCCAGGACGGCACCTGCTTCCACGGCAAGTGCGCGTCCCTGCGGGCGGCGACGGCGCAGGAGAAGAAGGTGGCGGTGCCAGGATGACCCGAATCGCGATCGTCGGCGTGTCGTGCAGTTACCCCGACGCCACCACCCCGCGCGAACTGTGGGAGAACGCGGTCGCCGGGCGGCGTGCCTTTCGCCGGCTGCCCGACGTGCGGATGCGCCTGGACGACTACTACGACCCCGACCCCACGGCCCCCGACAAGTTCTACTCCCGCAACGCCGCCGTCCTGGAGGGGTGGGAGTTCGACCGCGTCGCCCACCGCATCGCGGGCAGCACCTACCGTTCCACCGACCTCACGCACTGGCTCGCACTGGACACCGCCACCCGGGCGCTGGCCGACGCCGGCTTCCCGGCCGGAAAGGGGCTGCCCAAGGAGCGCACCGGCGTCGTCGTCGGCAACACCCTCACCGGGGAGTTCGCCCGCGCCAACACGATGCGGCTGCGCTGGCCCTACGTGCGCCGGGTGCTCGCCGACGCCCTCAAGGGGCAGGACTGGGGCGATGAGCGCCTCGGGGAATTCCTCGAAGGCGTGGAGGACGCCTACAAAAGGCCGTTCCCCGCCATCGACGAGGACACCCTCGCGGGCGGCCTGTCCAACACCATCGCCGGGCGGATCTGCAACCACTTCGACCTCAACGGCGGCGGATACACCGTCGACGGCGCCTGCTCGTCCTCGCTCCTGTCGGTCACCACCGCCGCCACCTCGCTGCTGTACGGGGATCTCGACCTGGCGGTCGCCGGGGGCGTCGACCTGTCCATCGACCCCTTCGAGATCATCGGCTTCGCCAAGACCGGAGCGCTCGCCAAGACCGAGATGCGCCTCTACGACCGCGGTTCCAACGGTTTTTGGCCCGGCGAGGGCTGCGGCATGGTCGTCCTGATGCGCGAGGAGGACGCCCTGGCCGCCGGACACCGCATCTACGCCTCGATCGCCGGCTGGGGCGTCTCCTCCGACGGGCAGGGCGGCATCACCCGCCCCGAGGTCAGCGGCTATCAGCTCGCCCTGGCCCGCGCCTACGAACGGGCCGGCTTCGGCATCGAGACCGTGCCGCTCTTCGAGGGCCACGGCACCGGCACCGCCGTCGGCGACGCGACCGAACTCAAGGCGATCATGGGCGCCCGCGCGCAGGCCGGTCCCGACGCCCCCAGCGCCGTCATCAGCTCCATCAAGGGCATGATCGGCCACACCAAGGCCGCCGCCGGAATCGCCGGACTGATCAAGGCCACGATGGCCCTGGACGCCGCGATGCTGCCCCCGGCCATCGGCTGCGTCGACCCGCACGAGCTGCTCACCGCCGACTCGGCCAACCTGCGGGTCCTGCGCAAGGCGGAGGCCTGGCCCGCGAACGCCCCGCTGCGCGCGGGGATCACCGCCATGGGGTTCGGCGGGATCAACACCCATGTCGTACTCGACAAGGCCGCCCCCGCCAGGCGCCAGGCCACCAGCCGCCGCGCCGCCACCCTGGCCAGCTCGCTCCAGGACGCCGAACTGCTGCTCCTGGACGCCGCCTCCCCGCAGGCGCTCAGGGAACGTCTGCTGCAGGTCGCCGACTTCGCCGGCACGGTCTCCTACGCCCAACTCGCCGACCTGGCCGCCACCCTCCAGCGCGAACTGCGTGAACTGCCCCACCGGGCGGCCGTCGTCGTCACCTCACCGCAGGACGCCGAAGTGCGGCTGCGCCGGCTGGCCGACGCGCCCGACGAAGGCGAGGGCGAGGGTGAGGGCGAGGGCATCACGCTCTCCGCCGACGGCCGTGCCGCCCGGGGCCGGGCCGGTGACGGCGCCCGCATCGGCTTCCTCTTCCCCGGCCAGGGCTCGGGCACCTCGACCGGCGGCGGCGCGCTCGCCCGCCGCTTCGCCGAGGCCGCCGACGTCTACCGGCGGGCCGAACTGCCCGCCGGTGGCGACCTGGTCGCCACCGACGTGGCGCAGCCCCGCATCGTCACCGGCTCGACCGCCGGACTGCGCGTCCTGGAAGCGCTCGGCATCGAGGCCGACATCGCCGTCGGCCACAGCCTGGGCGAACTCTCCGCCCTGCACTGGGCGGGCGCCCTGGACTCCACCACCCTGCTGGCGGCGGCCCGGGCCCGCGGAGCGGCGATGGCCGAGCACAGCGCCTCGGGCACCATGGTCTCGCTGGCCGCCACCCCCGAGCAGGCCAGGGAGCTCATCGAAGAGCTGCCCGTCGTCATCTCCGGTTACAACGGCCCCCGCCAGACCGTCGTCGCCGGAAGTGCCGACGCCCTCGCCGCTGTCGCCGCACGGGCCGGACGGGCCGGGGTCACCTGCACCGATCTCGCGGTCTCGCACGCCTTCCACTCGCCTCTGGTCGCTCCGGCCGCCGACGCCTTCGGCGACTGGCTCGCCGGAGTGCGCATGGACGAGGTGAGCCGCCGGGTCGTCTCCACCGTCACCGGCGTCGAACTGGAGAGCGACACCGACCTGTCCAAGCTGCTGCGGCGGCAGATCACCGACCCGGTGCTGTTCACCCACGCGGTCCGCTCGGCCGCCCCCCATGTCGACCTGTTCGTCGAGGTCGGCCCCGGCAGGGTGCTCACCGGCATGGCGGCGGCCACCGCCGACGTACCGGCCCTCGCCCTCAACACCGACGACGAGTCGCTGCGCGCACTGCTCCAGGTCGTCGGCGCCGCCTACGTGCTGGGCGCCCCGCTCCTGCACGAGCGGCTCTTCAACGACCGGCTGACCCGGCCGCTGGAGATCGGCGCCGAGTTCCGCTTCCTGGCCAACCCCTGCGAGCAGGCGCCCGATGTCGACCTGCCCGCCACGCGCGCCCCCCGCACCGGCCACGCCGGTGACGGCGCCGGTGACGGCGTCGGCGCACCGGCCGAGGGCCCGGCGGAACAGTCGGCGCTCAGCGTGCTGCGCGCCCTGGTCGCCGAACGGGCGGAACTGCCGCCCGAGTTGGTGGACGAGAACAGCAGTCTCCTGGACGACCTGCACATGAGCTCGATCACGGTCGGCCAGATCGTCAATCAGGCCGCCGTCCAGCTCGGCCTCACCGCCGCCCACGTCCCGACCAACTTCGCCACCGCGACGATGACCGAACTGGCCGAGGCGCTCACCACCCTCGCCGAGACGGGGGACGGCGCCACGGGCGCCGCACCCGTGGTGGCCGGCGCCGCCGCGTGGGCCCGCCCCTTCGCCGTCGACCTCGACGAGGTCGCACTGCCCGCACCCGTACCGGGCGGGGAGCCCGGCTCCTGGGAGCTGTTCACCGCCCCGGGCCACGCCTTCGCTCAGGAGGTGCGAAGCGCCCTGGAGAACGCCGCGGTGGGCTCGGGGGTCCTGGTCTGCCTGCCGCCCGCCTGCACCCGGGAGGAGATCGAACTCGCGTTGAACGGCGCCAAGGCCGCCCTCGCGGGCGACCGCGAGCGCCGCTTCGTCCTGGTGCAGCACGGCCGGGGCGCGGCCGGACTGGCCAAGACCCTGCACCTGGAGGCGCCCCACCTGCGGACCACCGTCGTCCACACCCCGGTGGCCGAGGGCGCCGCCGAGCGGGTGGCCGCCGAGGTCGCGGCGACCGCCCGCTTCAGCGAGGTCCATCTCGCCGCGGACGGCACCCGCCGCGTCCCGGTCCTGCGCGCCCTGCCGGTCCGTGCCGGGCGTAGCGACCAGCTCCTGGAGGACTCCGACGTGCTGCTCGTCACCGGCGGCGGCAAGGGCATCACCGCCGAGTGCGCCCTGGCCGTGGCCCGGCAGACCGGCGTCAGGCTGGCTGTCATCGGCCGGTCGGACCCCGCCCTGGACGAGGACCTCGCCACGAACCTGCGGCGGATGCAGGACAGCGGGGCCACGGTGCGATACGCCGCCGCCGACGTCACCGACCCCGCACGCGTCACCGCGGCCGTCGCCGAACTCACCGCCGCGCTCGGCCCCGTCACCGCCGTGCTCCACGGGGCGGGCCACAACGAGCCCGCCTCCCTCACCGGCCTCGGCATCGACACCTTCCACACCACGTTCGCCCCCAAGGTCGACGGGCTGCGCACCGTCCTGGACGCCGTCGGCGAGGAGAACCTGAAACTCCTGGTCACCTTCGGCAGCATCATCGGCCGGTCCGGACTGCGCGGCGAGGCGCACTACGCCACCGCCAACGAATGGCTGGCCGACCTCACCGAACAGGTCGCCCGCGACCGTCCGAACTGCCGTGCCCTGTGCATGGAGTGGTCGGTGTGGTCCGGCGTCGGCATGGGCGAGAAGCTCTCCGTCGTGGAGTCCCTCTCCCGCGAGGGCATCGTCCCGGTCTCGCCCGACCAGGGCGTCGAGATCCTGCTGCGGCTGATCTCGGACCCGGACGCCCCCGTGGTGACGGTGATCAGCGGACGGACCGAAGGGATCGCGACGGTACGCCGCGACCTCCCGCCGATGCCGCTGCTGCGGTTCACCGGGACCCCGCTGGTGCGCTACCACGGCGTCGAACTCGTCACCGAGGCCGAACTGAACAGCGGCACCGACCTCTACCTCGCCGACCACCTCCTGGACGACAGCATGCTGATGCCCGCGGTGATCGGCATGGAGGCCATGGTCCAGGTGGCCTCCGCGGTCACCGGACGCGGCGACGTACCGGTCATCGAGAGGGCGCGGTTCCTGCGGCCCATCGCGGTGCCGCCCGCGGGGAGCACCCGCATCCGGATCGCGGCCACCGTCACCGACACCGACACCGTGGAGGTGGCCATCCACGCGGAGGACACCGGCTTCGTCGCCGAACACTTCCGGGCCCGGCTGGTCTACTCCGGCGCCGCGATCCCGGACGGCCCCCCGGCCCAGGCCGGACCCGGCGTCCCGGCCGCCCCGCTGGACCCGGCGGCCGACCTGTACGGCGGTGTCCTCTTCCAGGGCGAGCGCTTCCAGCGGCTGCGCCGCTTCCACCGGGCGGCCGCCCGGCACGTCGACGCCGACGTGGCGCTCGGCGCGCCGTCCGGCTGGTTCGCCGATTTCCTGCCGGACACCCTGCTGCTGGCCGATCCGGGGATGCGGGACGCGCTGATGCACGGCAACCAGGTGTGCGTCCCCGACGCGACCCTGCTGCCCTCCGGCATCGAGCGGCTGTACCCGATGGCCGCCGGTGACGAGCTGCCGCGGGAGGTGCGCTACTGCGCCACCGAGCGCCACCGGGACGGCGACACGTACGTGTACGACATCGCGGTACGCACCGCCGACGGCACGGTCGTCGAACGGTGGGAGGGGCTCACCCTGCATGCCGTCCGCAAGACGGACGGCTCGGGGCCGTGGGTCGCCCCGCTGCTCGGCTCCTACCTGGAGCGGACGGTGGAGGAGGTGCTCGGCACCCATCTCGACATCGCCGTCGAACCGGACCTGCCCGGCGCCGGGGAGTCCAGGAACGAGCGGCGCGCGGCCACCGCACGGGCCGTTCGGCGAGCGCTGGGCGAGGACGCCGAGGTGCGCTACCGGCCCGACGGGCGCCCCGAACTCGCCGACGGCCGCCGGATCTCGGCCGCCCACGGCCTGGGCGTGACCCTCGGGGTCGCCGCCGATCGGACCGTGGCCTGCGACATCGAGGCGGTCTGCGTGCGCGGCACCGCCGAATGGGCGGGGCTGCTCGGTGAGCACGCCGAACTGGCCGCTGTGGTGGCCAAGGAGACGGGCGAGGCCCCCGACACCGCGGCGACGCGGGTGTGGGGCGCCGTCGAGTGTCTCAGGAAGGCCGGGCTGATGGCCGGGGCGCCGCTGACGCTGGCCCCGCCGAACAAGGACAACTGGGTGGTCCTCACCGCGGGCGGACTGCGGATCGCCACCTTCGTCACGGCGCTGCGCGACGCCCTGGAACCGGCCGTGTTCGCCTTCCTCGCCGACGCCCCGGACGGCGCCGCCACCGCCGCCGGGAGCCGGTCATGACCGGCCGGACGGGCCGCCGCACGGGCCGGCTCCCGGCCGCTGACAGGGAGGCAGACATGAGCCCGACCACTGTTTCGTCCATGGAGTTCGTCGACCTGGAGGACCGCAGACAACTGCGGGGCGCCTTCGGCACCTTCCCCACCGGGGTCACCGTGGTCGCCGTCGGCGGGGACTCCCCGCGGGGCATGACGGCCAACTCCTTCACCTCCGTCTCGCTCTCTCCGCCCCTGGTGCTGGTCTGCGTCGGCAAGGACGCGCTGATGCACGGCAGCCTGGACGGTGCGCGGGCGTTCTCGGTCTCGGTGCTCGACGCCGGCCAGGAGGCCGTGGCACGCCACTTCGCCGACCATTCGCGTCCCGTGGGAGCCGGCCAGTTCGACGCCGTCGGCTGGCAGCCCGGACCCAAGTCCGGCGCACCGCTGATCACCGGTGCGGTGGCGCATCTGGAGTGCGAGAAGAAGCAGTTGTACGACGGCGGTGACCACACGATCTTCCTCGGCGAGGTGTTCTCCGCGGTGCGCTGGCCCTTCCGCGAGGCCCTGCTGTTCTCCGGCGGCCGCTTCCGGCGCTTCGCCCCCGAGCACGGTGAGGGCGAGGCGGCATGAGGATCGACCCGCCGGGCCCGCCGGTCAGTGCCATGCCGGGGCTGCTGAGGAAGCTCGTGGTGAACCGCCTGGGGATGATGAAGGACGCGGCCGCCCTGGGCGACGCCGTGCGGGTCTCCATGGGGCCCAGGAAGCTCTACATCTTCAACCGGCCCGACTACGCCAAACACGTCCTCGCCGACAACAGCGCCAACTACCACAAGGGCATCGGCCTGGTGCAGTCCCGCCGGGTCCTGGGCGACGGCCTGCTGACCAGTGACGGCGAGGTGTGGCGGGCCCAGCGCCAGACGGCGCAGCCCGCGTTCAAGCCCGGGCGCATCAACCGGCAGGCGCACGCCGTCGCGCAGGAGGGCGCCAGACTGGTCGCTCTCCTGCGCGCCCAGGAGGGCCGCGGCCCGGTCGACGTCCTTCAGGAGGTCACCGGACTCACCCTCGGGGTGCTCGGCCGCACCCTGCTCGACTCCGACCTCACCTCCCAGGACACCCTGGCGCCCGCCTTCGAGGAGGTGCAGGACCAGGCGATGCTGGAGATGGTCTCCCAGGGCGTGGCCTCCCCCTGGCTCCCGCTGCCCGCGCAGGCCCGCTTCCGCCGGGCCCGCCGCGAGCTGTACCGGGTGGCGGATCTGCTGGTGGCCGACCGCAGCGCGCGGATGGCCGCGGGCGAGCCCGGCGACGACGACGTGCTGTCCCGGATCATCGAGGCCGCCCGGCGGCGCGACCGGCGGCCCCGGCAGGTCCGCAGACAGCTCCGCGAGGAGCTGGTCACCTTGCTGCTGGCGGGGCACGAGACGACGGCCAGCACCCTCGGCTGGACGCTGTACCTGCTGGAGCGCCATCCCGAGGTCCGCGCCGCTGTCCGCGAGGAGGCCAGGAACGTCCTGGGCGAGCGTCTGCCGGAGGCCGAGGACCTGCACCGGCTGACGTACACGACCATGGTCGTGCAGGAGGCCATCCGGCTCTACCCGCCGGTGTGGGTCCTGCCCCGGATAGCCCAGCAGCGGGACGAGGTCGGCGGATACACGGTGTCGGCCAAGGCCGACGTCCTGATCTGCCCGTACATCATGCACCGCAATCCGCGTCTGTGGCAGGACCCCGAGCGCTTCGATCCCGAGCGCTTCGATCCGCAGGCGGTGGCCAGCCGCCCCCGGTACGCCTACATCCCCTTCGGCGCGGGACCGCGCTTCTGCATCGGCAGCAACCTCGGCATGCTCGAAGCGGTGTTCGTGACCGCGCTGGTCACCCGGGACCTCGACCTGCGGACCGTCCCCGGGCACCGGGCGGTCGCCGAGCCGATGCTGTCGCTGCGGATGCGCGGCGGACTGCCGATGACGGTGAGCGCGGCGGGCTGATGGCGCAGCGGGAGAGCCCGACGGGCCGCAGGAGAAGGCCCCTTCGCGTCCGGCTCCGTCCGCCGCGCGTGCGGACGCACCGGGAGCCCGCCCCGGTGCGGCGGCCGCCTCCCCGCGAGAGCGACCAGGTGCCCCGGCTACCGGCCGCAACAGCACCTACCCCGGCGCCGCCGCCCGGCCCGGCCCCCGGCACGGCGGCGCCTTCGCCCGCCGCGTACCACACGGCCACCGCTCAGGAGACGGCCACCGCGCTGATCCGCCTGCTGGTGGAGCAGCTGGGGCTGGCTCCCGGCGCCCTCGCCGCGAGGGACCGCGCCGCAACAGAACCTGACGGGGCCCAGGGGCCCTTGAGGAAGGGAAGCCGCGTGAAACAGGAGAGGGAGGAGTGGCGATGAGGCCGCTCGTGCGGGCTGTGCTGCGGGGCTCCCTGCGGCAGGTGCGGTACGTGGAGGTGGTCCCCCAGCGCCACGCCCGGGGCCTGGTGGGGCAGGTGTACCGCCGCACGGAGCGGGACTTCGGGGTGCTCGCCCCGCCCGTGGCCCTCCACTCGCCGGCTGCCGCCTCGCTGGCGGCGACCTGGCTGATGCTGCGTGAGACCCTGCTCGCCGACGGCCTGGTGAGCCGCGCGGTGAAGGAGACGGTCGCCACCGAGGTCTCCCGCGCCAATGACTGCCCGTACTGCGTCGGGGTGCACCAGGCGATCCTGGGGACGCTGGCGCCGGACAGGGCGGCCTCCCCCATCGCCCGGTGGGCCGGGGCGGCCGGACGGCACGGCCCGGAAGAGGCCGCGAGCACGGCCCCGCTGCCGTTCACCGACGCGCAGGCGCCCGAACTCTGCGGCGTCGTGGTGACGTTCCACTACGTCAACCGCATGGTGAGCCTCTTCCTGGCCGACTCCCCCATGCCCGCCCGGACGCCGGCGCCGCTGCGGGGGCCCATCATGCGCACCACCGCCCTGGCCATGCGGCCCGTCGCGCCGGGGCCGCTGGCGCCGGGCGACTCGCTCGGCCTGCTGCCCCCGGCGCCCCCGCCCCCCGGACTGGAGTGGGCCCTGGGCCGTCCTGTGGTGGCCGAGGCGTTCGGGCGGGCCTTCGCCGCCGTGGACCAGGGGGCGCGCTGGGTGCCGGAACCGGTGCGGGAGCAGTTGCGCGCGCGCCTGGAGCGGTGGGACGGAGCCGCTCCGGGGCCGGGCCGGGGGTGGCTGGAGGAGGCCGTGTCGGCGCTGGCGGCCCCGGACGTGCCGGCCGCCCGGCTCGCCCTGCTGACCGCCTTCGCGCCGTACCAGGCCCTCCCGGAGGACGTCGCGGCCTTCCGGAGCCGCTTTCCCACCGACCGCGAACTGATCGAGCTCACGTCCTACGCCGCCCTGTCCGCGGCGGTGCGGATCGGCGGCCGGATCCGCGTGCCCCGCCGGGCCGGGTCGCGGGGTCAGAAGGAGTAGCGGACGCCGGTGAGACGTTCGGACTCCTCCCACAGGCGCTGGCGGACCTGCCGGTCGCGGGCGGCCCTGCCGGGGCGGACGCGTCCGGGGGCGCCCCGGGTCTCGGTCACGCCGAGCGGCCCGTAGTACTCACCGCCCCGCGCCCCGGGGTCGGTGGCCGCCCGCAGGCCGGGCAGCATCCCGCGGTGGGCGGGCTGGAGGAACAGCGGCGCGCCCACGGAGCCGAACCTGCGCACGGCGGCCGGGAAGTCGCGGGCCAGGCCGGTCGCGGCCAGTCCGGGGTGGGCGGCGAGCGAGACCAGGCCCGAGCCCGACTCCGCGAGCCGGTGGTGGAGTTCGAGGGCGAACATGAGGTTGGCCAGCTTGGACTGGTTGTAGGCCCGGTACCGGCTGTAGCCGCGTTCGCCGTTCAGGTCGCCGAAGTCGATGCGCCCCAGCCTGTGGAGGTAGCTGCTGATCGTCACCACGCGGGCGCCGGGCGCGGCCCGCAAGGCGTCCAGGAGCAGGCCGGTGAGCGCGAAGTGGCCCAGGTGGTTCGTGGCGAAGTGCAGTTCGTGTCCGTCGGGGGTGCGGGTCCGCTCGTTCCACATCACACCGGCGTTGTTGATCAGCAGGTCGATGCGGGCGAACCGCGCGCGCAGGTCCTTCGCCCCCTCCCGCACCGAGGCGAGGCTGGCGAGGTCCAGCTGCCGGACCGTCAAGGCGGCCGCGGGCACCCGGGCCCGGATGCGGTCCGCCGCGGCAGCCCCGCGGTCGGGGTCGCGTACGGCCAGCACCACGTGGGCACCGCGCCGGGCGAGTTCCTCCGCCGTGCACAGTCCAAGGCCGGAGCTCGCGCCGGTGACCACCGCGGTGGTGCCGGTCCGGTCCGGAATGTCGGCCGTGCTCCACGTGCGACGGGTGCTCATCCGTCATCCCTTCCTGGGTGGGTTGCCGGCGGGTGCCGGTGGGCTGTCCCAGCCGCCGCGATGCGTTGGCGAGGTCATCCGGCGGCGCGACGGTGCCGGGGCGGTGGGCCGCCGGTCGGGCCGCGGGGGGGCGGGGAGGGCGTCATCCGGTGCGACGGGGGCCGCGGCTCTCCCCCGAGGAGGGGACGGGCGGCCGGTGCGAGCGGCGCGCCGTGGGGCGGCCGGGGCCCCTGATGCAAAAGACGCTAGACAACGGGATCGCCGGCCGGCAACCCCGCCCCGCGCCGCGTCACCGGCCTGCGCGCCGGGGGCGGAGCGCCGGTCCGGGGCGCGGACAGGAGCATCGGTTCTCCCGCGATCAAGCCGCTGAGCAGGAGCGTCTGCCCGGCGGGGCCGGGGCGGCCCGCGCAGCGCACGCCCCGAGCGCGGCGCCGGGCCGCCCGGCCGGGGCGCCGGCGCCCGCGGCCGGTCCTCGTAAAAGAGCACTGCGGAAGAAGCCCACGCGCGCGCGAGCCTGGTGTGATGAGCCCCGGCTCCCCGACCGTGGAGGTTCGAGCATGGCCATCAGCACGGGAGTAACACCGCTTACGCTGCGGGGCGGAATCGACTCCATCAACGGCCGTCACCATCAACTCGCCCTGCGTTTCTTCCTGTTCATCGTTGTCGCGCACTGGGCGGAGCACGTGGTCCAGGCGTATCAGATCTACGTCATGGGCTGGCCGATCCCGGAAGCGCGCGGCGTGCTCGGCATGCCGTTCCCGTGGCTCGTCACCTCGGAATGGATGCACTACGGCTACGCCCTGGTGATGATGGTGGGCCTGTTCCTGCTGCGTTCGGGCTTCACCGGCCGCTCGGGCACCTGGTGGAAGGCGTCCCTGGGCATCCAGGTATGGCATCACCTGGAGCACCTGCTGCTCCTGGTCCAGGTCCTCGTCGGCGCACACCTGCTGGGCAGGGCCAAGCCGACGAGCCTGATCCAGCTGATCGCGCCCCGCGTGGAGCTGCACCTCTTCTACAACACCATTGTGACGGTCCCCATGGTGGTGGCGATGTACCTCCACACCCGCGCGAACCGGCCGGACAACGCCGCCGCGCGGTGCACCTGCGCGCCGGCGGACTGACCACGTGGCCGCGGGCGGGAGGAAGCCCTCCGGGTTCGTGTCCCTGCTGCTCCTGCTGGCCGGAGTCCTGCTGTTCTGGATGACCGTGCCGAACCTCGGCAACGCCGCCCGGGCCGCGACCGCGAACGGGCCGCGGGGCACTTTCACCGCGGCCCGGCTCGTGTGCGTGGGGCACGCCGGGCACAGCAGCTGCGAGTGGTCGGGGACGTTCCGGTCCGCCGACGGCACCGTGGAGATCGAGGGCGTCAAGCTGTTCGGCAGCGGCCGGGGCTCCTTCACGCAAGGGCAGACGGCGTCGGCCGTGGATGTGGGCAACGCGGGGCGGGTCTACGACCCGACCGGGTCGCGTACGTGGATCGTCACCGTCGCGCTGATGGTGCTCTCCTACGTACTGCTCGCCGTGGTGGCCCGCCGGCACCTGATGCCGAGGGATCACGGGCGCCGCACCCCGGTCGTCGCCGTGCCCGTCAGCCATGCGACGACTTCGCGTGCCCGGTAGGGGCCGCCGTCCGGGCTCAGGGCCGTGAGGAATTCCAGGTCCTGGCCCAGGGTGAGCACGGGTGGTTCGTCGTGTGCGCGGGGGTGGCGCTGGCCGAGCCCGGCGGTGGCCAGCAGGCCGTTGCACAGGCACAGGCGGCCTTCGGTGTCGGGAGGTGCGCCGCCCTTGCGGCGGTAGGCGGCTTCCGGTTCGGCGGGGCAGCGGTAGCCGATGGCGCCGGTGGGGGTGCGGTAGGGGGTGCGCAGGTAGCCGAGGTCGCAGACGCGGCGGCGGGTGGCGCGTACGGCGGGGTCGGACAGGGTGCCTGGCACCTCGGCGATTTTGAAGGGGAAGGCGGTGGGTGAGGCCAGCGGGTCGTTGCGCACGGTGAGGTCACCGGCGCGGGCGCGGGTCCTCAAGTCCTGGCGCAGGGTGTCTTCCAGGCCCGATTCCTCGCAGAGCGCGAAGGCGCTGCCGACCTGTACGCCGGCTGCGCCCTGGGCGCGGGCCGCGGCGAGCCGTGCGGGGTGGGCGGCGCCGCCCGCGAGCCAGAAGGGGAGGCCGAGCCTCGCCATTTTCGTCAGGTCGGGGTGGTCGCGCGGTCCGTAGACGGGCTCGCCGTGCGAGTCGAGTCGCAGGGTGCCGCGCGGCGGGGCGCTGTGGCCGCCCGCGCCGGGGGTCTCGATGACGAAGCCGTCGGGGGCGGTGGCCTCGTCGCGGGCCAGGTAGGAGGCCAGCAGCGGCAGGGAGACGATGGCGAGGACGTGCGGGCGCCGCAGTGCGCTCTCTTCTCCTTCCGCCGCGCCGGGGGGTGTGCGGCCCAGGAAGGCGGCCGGGTCGAAGGGGTGGGTGTGGTCCTCCTCGGTGTCGTCGAGGCGGATGCGTACGCCGACCGGTTGCAGCCGTGTCAGCCGGCGGGCGAGTTCGGGGACGTGTCCGGGGACGCCGGCGCCCACCAGGACGTAGTCCACTCCGGCCAGGATGGCGCCGAACATGCCCGGGGCGAGGCCGAGTTGGATCTTTTCCAGGTAGTTGATCCCGACCGGAGCGGCGTGGCCCTCCTTGGCGAGCCACACTTCGACGAAGTTGCCGAGGACGGTGAGCAGTTCGGCCTGTTCGCCGCGTTCGACGCGCAGCAGGAGCTGGGCGCGGAAGCGTGCGCCGGGTGCGATGCCGCCTTCGACGTAGTAGCGCTCCAGGACCGCGGTGGCCAACTCCGGTACGGGGAAGGCGGCCAGGGCGCGGCGCACGTGGCCGCCCGGGTCGCCCTTTTGGAGGCGGCGGGTGAGCAGGGCGTCCAGTGCGGTGCCCGAGACGACGCCGAGTTGGCCGGTGCGGCTGACGGCGCGGGCCAGTTTCCAGTGGGAGACGCCCACCCCCATACCGCCCTGGATGACCGCGGGCAGTTCCCTGGTGGTCGTGGTCGCCGGCATGCCCCGCCTCGTTCCTCGCGCTCCCCCAACCTACGGTCGCGTAGGTTGCGTCAGGAGCCCAGTCTCGGCCACCGGCCCTCGCCGTCCGTTCGCCGAAGGGCCCCAGTGGCGGGGCCCAAAGGCCCGCGGGCGGAGGCTTTCGGACCCGCTTCGCCGGGCTGGATCGTTAGCCGTGCGTCCCGTGGCGGGCCGGCCTCGTGTGCACCTTCCGTCGTCCAGGGGGAGTTGGTGCGTGCGCCGGGCGGCGCCTTCGCCTCGTGGTACGCGTACGTGCGCCCGTCCCCCTGGGGGTGAATCGCGCGGCCCGGGGCACATGCCCCGGGGAATTCCTGCTGTTCTGGAGGCCTCTTCGATCGTGGGAGGACGGCCACATGCTCAACAGGTCAGGAGCCGAAAAGAAGCCGAGGAAATCGAGGAAGCCGAGGACCGTACTGACGGCCGGCGCCGCGCTGTTGCTGTTCTGCGCCCTGTCGTCCAGTGCCCAGGCGGCCACGGGTGAGTTCGAGTACACCAGGGCCGACGGGATGGGGCACATCACCTTCCTGGATCCGGACAACGCGTGCCGCACCATGTCCGGTGGCGGGGCCAAGGACATCAGCAATCGCACGGACACCGTGGCGAGCATCTACAAGTTCGACGACTGCCGCGCCGCGGGGTTCATCGCCACGGTCGGCGCCCGGGGCGGTACGTGGCCTCCCAATCCCACGCTGACGGTCGCCCATGCGGTGAAGTTCGGGTGACGCGCGGGGCCTGCCCGCTCACCGGGTGCGGGTGAACGCGCGGCGGTAGGAGCGCGGCGGTACGCCGCGGCGGCGTACGAACTGTTCGCGCAGTACGGCCGCGCCGCCGTAGCCGACGCGGCGGGCGATCTCCTCGACGGGCAGGTCCGTGGTCTCCAGGAGTTCCTCGGCGCTGCTCAGGCGCAGGGCGCGCAGCCAGGCGTGGGGGGTGGTGCCGGTGGCGGCGGTGAAGCGGCGGGCGAAGGAGCGTTTGCTCATCAGCGCGCGGCGGGCCAGTTCCGCGACGGGCAGCGGCTCGTGGAGGTTTTCGCGGGCCCATGCCAGCACCTCGGCCAGCCGTTCGTCGCCGCCGTCCTCGGGGGCGGGGGCGGCCAGGTACTGCGCCTGGCCGCCGTCGCGGTGGGAGGGCAGCACCACGTCGCGGGCCACGGCGTTGGCCATGGCCGCGCCGTGTTCGCGGCGCAGCAGGTGCAGGCACAGGTCGAAGCCCGCGGCGGCGCCCGCGCCGGTGAGGACGCGTCCTTCGTCGATGTAGAGGGCGTCGGGTTCGACGGTGATGTGCGGGTGGCGGCGGGCGAGCAGGTCGGCGAACCGCCAGTGGGTGGTGGCCCGGCGGCCCTCCAGCAGCCCGGCGGCGGCGAGCGCGAAGGCGCCGACGCAGTGGGCGGCCACCAGTGCGCCGCGTGCGTGTGCCGCCGTCAGGGCCTGCAGGACGGCGGGCGGGGGCGGGGTGCGGAAGTCGGCGCCGGGCAGGGCGATCACCAGGTCGGCGCGGGCCAGCTCGTCCAGGCCGTGGGTGATGACGACCGGGGCGCCCACGTCGGTCGGCAGCGGTCCGGGCCGCTCGGCGCACAGGGCGACGTCGAAGCCGGGCGCGGCCGGGCCGTGCGGGGCGAAGACCTCGGTGACGATGCCGAGGGCGAGCAGGCCGACGGCGGGCGGGGCGTAGGCGGCGACGGTCGTGAAGGCGGGCACCGCCGCAGTGTGTCACTGCGGCCCGCACCGGTGGCAGTGATCCTGCGATCAGCGGCAGATGTGCCACTCGTGTGCGGCCCGCGGGGGCGGAAGGATCACCGTCATGACAGACGCACCGCACGGCCGCAGCGCCTCATACACAATCCTGACCACCGGTTACGTCGGCTCCACCGGCCCCGGAGTGGCCGCCACGGTCTCCTACGTCACCGACGCCGGCCGGCACGTGATCTTCGATCCGGGCATGGTGGCGAGCCGCGAGCACATCCTGGGCCCGCTCGCGGAGTTGGGGCTCGGCCCCGAGGACGTCACCGACGTGGTGCTCAGCCACCACCACCCGGACAACACCATGAACGTGGGCCTCTTTCCCCGGGCCCGCGTGCACGACCACAAGGTCGAGTACCGCGGCGACCAGTGGCGCAACCGCGACGCGGAGGGCTATGAACTCACCCCCTCGCTGCGCCTGATCCGCACCCCCGGCCACAGCGCCGAGGACATCACACTGCTCGCGGGGACGGACAGGGGTGTCGTCGCCTTCGCCGGCGACCTGTGGTGGCACGCCCGGGGCCCGGCCGAGGACCCGGTGGCCCCCGACCGCGCGGTGCTGAGCGCCTCCCGGCTGCGGGTGCTGGCCGTCGCGGACCTGATCGTGCCCGGGCACGGGGCGCCGTTCACCGCCGATGCCTCCACGCCGCGCTGAGAGCCTGTCTTTGAACCCCCGTCGTCCGCGCGGAGCGCGGGCGCAGCGGCGGTCGGTGCGTGCGATCGGTGTGCGGAGTCCGAGGTCATGTGGCGGAGCCACCTGTCCTTGGACTCCGTGCGCCGAGCGTGCGTGCCGGGCGCCGGGGCGCAGGTGGGGGTTCAAAGACAGGCTCTCAGAGCCCGTGTATCCCCGGCCGGGGGGGGCGTACGGCGGTGGGGTGCGCGTCAGGCGTCGGCGGTCTCCCGGCATTCGACGTGACCCCAGCCGTGGGCGTTCTTGGTGATCTTTTCGCCGGCCGCGTAGGGCTTCTGGCAGTGGCAGCGGCCGGGGAACTTGGCCTTGATGACCGCGCCCGAGGAGGACTTCCCGGCCCGGGCCGCGGCCTTCTTGGGGGCGGGGCGGGCGGTGGTGCGGTCCGGGCGCGGTGCGGGGATCTGCTGGGCGCCGTGTGCGGTGCCCGCGGGCTCCTGGCTCGTTGCCGCGTCGCTGGCCGCGACGTCGGCGATCGCGTTGAGGTGGTCGCCGTCCACCTGGTGGGCGGCCACGTGCCGGAACGTCACCGCGCGGTGCTGGAGCAGGGCGTCGATGCGTACGACGAGGTCCTTGTTGGCGACCGGCTTCTTCGCCGCGGTCAGCCAGCCGTTGCGCTTCCAGGAGGCGATCCACTTGGTGACGGCGTTCATGGCGTACTGGCTGTCCATGCGCACCTCGAGCGGCACGGCCGGGTCCGTGGCCTCCAGCAGCTCGGCCAGGGCGGTCAGTTCGGCCACGTTGTTCGTGGAGTGGCCCAGCGGTCCGGCCTCCCAGCGCTGCGGGCGGCCCTCGGCGTCGGCGACCACCCAGGCCCAGGCCGCGGGCCCGGGGTTCTTCTTCGCCGCTCCGTCACAGGCGGCAATGATCAAGTCAGGCATTCCCCGATGATTTCATCCGCCGGCCGGCGCTCCGCACCCGGCGCCCGGGGCGCGGCGCGGACCGGATCAGCCCCATGCCCCACTCGGGGTTTGGGGCAAGGGGCTGCTCCGCGTCTGCCCGCGAAACGTCGGGTGACACAGGGATCACCCGGTCGGAGCAGGTGGGCACAGGGGCACCAGCGGGTGTGCGGCGGTCATTCGGTCGTGTCGGCCGGTGCGCCCAGGTCGACTTCGCTGATGCCCTCGATCCGGGTGAGTTCCTCCACCAGGCGGTGGCCCTGCGCCGTGCCCTGGAGCCTGAGGCGGGCCGCCGCCCGGCCGGGGCTCTCCTCGCGGGTGACCCGTACCGCGTCGACCCGGAAGCCCGCGCCGGTGGTCAGTTCCAGTACGCGGCCCAGCAGGCCCCGCGCGGTGTCGTAGGTGACGGTGAGCTGCAGCGCCCGGGGCCGGGGTTTGAGGGGGATGCGGTCGGTCAGGCGCGGCAGGCCCCGTACGACGAGGAAGTGCACGGCCGTCGCGGCGGCGGCCAGCAGGGGCAGGCCGCCGCCGCAGGCCATGCCGATGCCGCAGGTGAGCCAGATGGTCGCGGCGGTGGTGAGGCCCTGTACGGCGTCGCGTTTGACGAAGATCAGTCCGCCGCCGATGAAGCCGATGCCGGAGACGATCTGGGCGGCCACGCGGGAGGGGTCGAGGGAGGCTCCTTGGAGGTGTGCGGTGGCGGCGAAGCCGTGGATGGAGACTTCCATGAACAGGGCGCTGCCCACGCCGACCAGCATGTGGGTGCGCATGCCGGCGCTCTTCTGGCGTGCTTCGCGTTCCACGCCGATGAACAGCGACAGGACCAGGGCCAGGCCGAGTTCGGCGAACTGGCGGCCGCTCTGGCCCACGCTGGTCTCGAAGAGGGGGGCGGCGTTCGACTGCAGCGCCTGACCGAGCGCCTGACCAGTGGACAACATGCCCTGATTGTCCCACTGTGGCGGGCCGGGGCGGGTGAAGGGCCCCGCTGGAGAAGCGAGTCCGGTGGGATCCGGTGTTTTGGTGGCGCCGGTGATTTCGCCGATGCCGGTGGGGCCCGGGCGGCGGCACGGTGGGAGCGCCGATCAACGATGAAAGCGGCGCTCTCCCCCGCCGGGTGTGCCTTGCGGCCCGCGTTGCGGGGGCGCCCTGACCGAGAGGATCCCTCCGTGTCTGTGCATGCCTTCTCCCGCCCGGTGGTGCGGGCCTGTCTGGCCGCCGCGGTGGCCGCCGCCGGTCTTCTGGGGCCCGGTCTGGCGCCCGGCGCCCGGGCCGCGGCGGACAACCCCTACGAGCGCGGTCCCGCGCCGACGGTGGCCGGCATCGAGGCGCCGCGCGGCCCCTACGCCGTCTCGCAGACCAGCATCTCCCCGCTCGGCGTGTCCGGTTTCGGCGGGGGCACGGTCTACTACCCGACGTCGACGGCGGACGGCACGTTCGGCGCGGTCGTCATCTCCCCGGGTTTCACCGCCTACCAGTCGAGCATCGCCTGGCTCGGTCCGCGGCTGGCCTCCCAGGGCTTCGTCGTCTTCACCATCGACACGCTCACCACCCTCGACCAGCCCGACAGCAGAGGGCGTCAACTCCTGGCCGCACTGGACTACTTGACGAAGTCGAGTGCGGTGCGCGGCCGGATCGACGCGTCCCGGCTGGGCGTGATGGGGCATTCGATGGGCGGCGGCGGCACCCTGGAGGCGGCCAAGAGCAGCACGTCACTGAAGGCGGCGATCCCGCTGACCGGCTGGAACCTGGATACCACCTGGCCCGAACTGCGCACCCCCACCCTGGTGGTGGGCGCGGACGGGGACACCGTGGCCCCGGTGGCCACCCACTCCGAGCCGTTCTACCGCTCGCTGCCGGCCTCGCTGGACAAGGCGTACCTGGAGCTCAACAACGCCACCCACTTCACCCCGAACTCGTCCAACACGACGATCGCGAAGTACAGCATCTCCTGGCTGAAGCGGTTCATCGACGACGACACCCGCTACGAGCAGTTCCTCTGCCCGCCGCCCAAGCCGAGCCCGACCATCGAGGAGTACCGGGGCAACTGCCCCCACACCTCCTGACCTTGACGGCCCCCGGACGGGGCGCGGGGGCCCGCCGGGGCGAGGGGGTTGTGCCCGTGCACACCCGGGTGCGGCAGCTGGTGGTGGTGTGCCCAGTGCGGTGGGCGCGGGGCTTCCGGGCGGTGTTACGCGTGAGTAGCGTGCGGGCGTGGCCCTTTTGACGCCCCTCCCCCACGCCCCCGCCTCCCGAGAACTCTTCGGCCGCCGTACGGAAACGGCCGCCGTGCGGGCCCTGGTGGAGCGGGCACGGGCGGGCCGTGGCGGTGCCCTCGTCCTGAGCGCGCCGCCCGGCCTGGGCCGCAGCGCGCTGGTGGAGTACGCGTGCTCGCTCTGCGGTCCGCTCCCCTGGGTGCGGCCCGCGCTGCCCGCGGTGCCCGCGCGGCGCGGGCCGCTGCTGGTCTGCCTCGACGACGCGCACCGCTGGGACGCGGCGTCCCGGGCCGCGCTGGGCGCGCAGCTGCGCGGCCTGTCCGCCGCGCGGGCGGTGGCCGTGCTGGTGACCCTCGCCGAAGGGCGCACCGGGGCGCGGGAGTTCGCCGGGCCGGCCACGCTGCGTCTGGCGCCGCTGGAGGAGAGCGCGGCCACCGCCCTGCTGGACCGGCTCACCCGGGGGCGCGCCGACCCGGCCGTGGGAGCGTGGCTGGTGCGTGAGGCGGCGGGCAACCCCCGGCTGCTCACCTCCTACGCCGCGGCCCTCTCCCCCGCCCAACTGGCCGGGCGCGCCCGGCTGCCCGACCCCCTGCCCGGCGCGGAAGGCGTCCTGGAGGACTACGCGGCCCGCCTGCACGGCCTGCCGGGCGCGGCTCGCACGCTGCTGCTGCTCGCCGCGGCGGCCGCCGAGCACGAGGCGGAGGGCGCGGGCGGCGAACTCGCCCTGGTGCTGCGGGCGGGCGCCGACCCGGCGGGGCTCGCGCCCGCCGAGGCGGCCGGGGTGGTGCTCGGGGCGGGCGGGCGGATCCACTTCCCCCAGCCGCTGCTGCGCGCGGCGGTGCTGCGCTGCACGCCGCCCGCCCGGCGCCGGGCCGCCCACCTGCGCCTGGCCGGGGCGTGCCGGGATCCCTACGCGCGGCTGGTCCAGCTCGCCTGCGCGGCACCGGAGCACGACGTACGCCTCGCCGGACGGCTGACCGCCGCGGCGGCCCGGCGCCCGCACGCCGAGCGCTCCACCGCGCTGGCCCGCGCCGCGGCCCTGTCCGCCGCCGCGGGCGCGCGCGGCGACCGGCTCGCCGAGGCGGCGGAGGCGGCCCGCCTGGCGGGCGACCCGGTGCGGGCGCGGGCGCTGCTTGCCCGCGCCGGTGCCCTGCCCGCGCACGGGGGCCTGCACCGGGTGCGCGGGCTGCTGGCCCTGGCCGACGGGCCGGTGGACGACGCCCGCCAGCTGCTGCTGGCCGCCGCCGCGCTGCTGCCACCGCGCCAGGGCCGCGGCGCGCTGCTGGGCGCGGCGCAAGCGGCGTGGGCGGCCGGTGACGCCGGCGCCTACCGGGAGGCGATGGCGCGGCTGCCGGTGTGCGCCGACGACCCGCTCCTGGAGGCCTACCGGGCGGGGATGTGCGCGGTCCTCTCGGGCCGCACCGCGCGGGGCCACGCGCTGCTGCGCCGCTGCGCGGAGGGGCTGGCGGGGCCGGGGGATCCGGCCGGGCTGCTGCGCGCCGGGGCCGGGGCCCTGGTGGTCGGGGAGATCAGCATCGCCCGGGAGGCCGGGGCCCGGGCGCTGGCCGGGGCCCGCGCCCACGGCCTGGAGGTCCTCGTGCCGCGCGCCCTGGAACTCCTGGCCTACGCCGAACTGCGCGCGGGCCGGCACAGCGGTGCCCGCGCGCACGCGGCCGAAGGACTCGGAGCGGCCCAGCGGTTCGGGCAGGCCAACACCGCGGTCAGCCTGCACGCCGTCGCGGCGCTCGCCGCGTCCGTCGAGGGCGACGCCGCGGCCTGCGCCCTGCACGCGGCCACCGCCACGGCGGGCGCCGGGCCGCACGGCCTGACCCAGGCCGCCACCCTGGCCGGCTGGGCGCTCGCCCGCGCGGAGCTGGCCGCGGGACGGTGGGCCGACGCCGCGGCGCGGCTCGCCCCGCTGGTCGCCCCGGGGCCGCGGGGCGGGCACTTCGCCGTCCGGATGCTGGCCGTGCCCTGCTTCGTGGAGGCGGCCGTCCAGGCCGGGCGGGCCGGACCGGCGCGGCGCGCCACGGCCGAGTTCGCACGCTGGGCAGCCGCCACCGCGGACCCCCTCGCCCCGGCCCAACTGGCCCGCTGCCACGCCCTGTTGGCGCCGCCCCAGCAGGCGGCCGCGGCCTTCGAGCGGGCACTGGCGCGGCACGAGGGGGTGCCGGGCGAGTTCGAGCGGGGCCGTACGCAGCTGCTGTACGGGCAGTGGCTGCGCCGCGGCCGCCGTACCCGGCAGGCGCGGGAGCCGTTGCGTGATGCGCTGGTGGCCTTCGAACGGTGTGGGGCACGGGCCTGGGCGGAGCGCAGCCGGGGTGAACTGCGGGCCGCGGGCGAGGCGGTGGCGCTGGCGGGCGAGACGGGGCCGGGCGCGGGCGGCCGGGGGCCCGCGCTGCTGGCGGCGCTGACTCCGCAGCAGCAGCGCATCGCCCGGCAGGTGGCCGAGGGCGCCACCAACCGGGAGGTGGCGGTGCGTCTTTCGGTGAGCCACCGCACGGTCGATCACCATCTGCGCAATGTGTTCGCCGCGCTGGGTGTGCGCTCACGTGTCGAGCTGTCGCGGCTGCTCGCCGGGGAGGGCGGGGTGCGGGGACGGGAGGGAGAGCGGGAGGGGGAGGTGGCCGCGCGCTCGTAGGTGTCTCGGCGTCCAGGTGTCTCGGCGTCCAGGTGTCCCGGTGCCTCCGCGTCCAGGTGTTTCGGCAGTCAGGTGTTTCGGCGGGCAGGTGTCTCGGCGGGCAGGTGTCTCGGGATCCAGATATGTCACTCCGGGTCAGGTGTCCAGTACTCCGCTCACCAGGCGGCGCGCGTAGTCGGCGTCCTGGCCGCCCGGGCGGAAGAGGATGCGGTACATCATCGGTGCGACGACGTGGTCGAGGACCGTCTCGGTGCCCGGGGCGCTTTCCCCGCGGCCGGCCGCGCGGTCGAGGATGACGTCGATCTGCTCGGCCGCGTAGGCGGAGCACTGGCCCGCGTTGCTGCCGTCCGGGTCGCCGAGCAGGGCGTCGCGGATGTAGGCGCGGCCCGCCGGGGAGGACATTTCGTCGAGGAACTGCTCGGCCCAGGCCTGGAGGTCGGCCTCCAGGGTGCCCCGGTCCTCCGGCGGCGCCTCGGGGCGCAGGTGCTCGACGGCCACGTCCGACAGGAGGGCCTGCAGATCGCCCCAGCGGCGGTAGACCGTCGAGGGGGTGACGTCGGCGCGGGCGGCGATCTGGGGCACGGTCAGGGCGTCGCGGCCCACCTCCGCCGCGAGTTCGCGCACCGCGGTGTGCACTGCTTCCTGGACACGGGCGCTGCGGCCGCCGGGGCGTGCCATGGGTCTACGGCTCACGGGCATCACCTTAGAGCCGATTCGTCCGTCGGCGGGGCGCCGGGCTGCGGGGCCTGGAGGGGTGGGGTGCGGTCCGCGGCGGGGGCGGTCCGTTCGTAGGCGTGGCCCACCTGTATCAGGGTGGCTTCGGCGTGGGGGCGGGCCAGCAGCTGCATGCCGATGGGCAGGCCCGCGCCGTCGTGGCCGACCGGCAGTGACAGGGCGGGCAGGCCGGTGATGTCGGCGGGGGCGGAGAGGCGGACGTAGGCGTCGGAGACGCTTTCGTGGGTGCCGTCGGCCCAGGTGAGGTTCTCCTGGCCGGTGGGGGCGGCGGTCGTGGGCACGGTGGGGGCGGCGATCACGTCGACGTGGTCGAACAGGCGCAGCCAGGCCCGGTGCATGAGGGTGCGGGCGCGCCGGGCGCGCAGGTAGTCGCCGGCGGGCATCAGTTCACCGGCCTCCAGCAGGATGCGGATGTCGGGCCCGTACCGTTCGGGGGTCGAGCGCAGCAGCTGCTCGTGGTAGGCGGTGGCTTCGGGGACCATCAGGCCCCACTGGGTGGCCTGGACGTAGCGGGTCATGGGGATGTCGACCTCGACGAGGGCGGCGCCGAGACTCTGCAGGTGGGTGATGGCGGTGCGGACCGCGGCATCGACCTGGGGGGTGACGCGGTCGAAGTAGTAGGTGCGGGGGACGCCGACGCGTACTCCCGTCAGGTCGGTGCCGGGGGTGGGCCGGTAGTCGGCGGGTGCCAGTGGCGGGCGGGCACCGCGGGGGCCGGCCAGGACGTTCAGGGCCAGGGCCGCGTCCTGGACGGTGCGGGTCAGGGGGCCGACGTGGTCCAGGGACCAGGACAGGGACGTCACGCCGCGCCGGGGGACGAGGCCGTAGGTGGGCTTGAGGCCGACGACGCCGTTCAGGGCGGCCGGCACGCGGATCGATCCGCCGGTGTCGGTTCCCAGGGCGAAGGGCGCCGAGGCGGCCGCTACGGCGACGGCCGAGCCGCCGCTGGACCCGCCGGCCACCCGTGCCGGGTCCCAGGCGTTGCGGGTCTGCGGTGTGGTCAGCCCGTAGGCGAACTCGTGGGTGTGGGTCTTGCCCAGCAGCGCGGTGCCGGCCGCGGCCAGGCGGGCCGCGACGGTGCTGTCGGCCTGTGCGCGGTGCCCGGTCCGGGCCCTGGAACTCGCCGTGGTCGCCAGTCCCTCGACGTCGATCAGGTCCTTCAGCGCCACGGGGATGCCGTGCAGGACTCCTCTGAAGTGACCGGCGGCCGCCTCGTGTGCGGCGGCGCGCGCCGCGTCGCGGGCCCGCTCGGCCGTCACGGTGACGTAGGCGTTGAGGGCGGGCTCGGTCTGCTCGATCCGCTCCAGTACCGAGTCCACCAGCTCTACGGGGGACAGTTGCCGCGTCCGTATCTGGTGCGCGGCGGCGGTGAGGGTCAGTTCATACGGCTGCACGGTGCGGCTCCTGTTCGGCGTGCGGCTTCTCTCCGGCGTGCGGCTCTTCTTCGGCGTAGGGCTCTTCTTCGGCGTACGGCTCATCTCCGGCGCAGAGCCCTTCTTCGGCGGGGAAGGGGGTGGGCGGGGTGTCGGCGAAGTCGAGTTCGCGCAGGACGGCGACGACGGAGTGGATGTGGTTGGCGGTGGCGGCCACCGCCTCGTGCCGGTCGTCGGGCAGCAGGAGTCCGGTGCGGGCCGCCCAGTGGGCGGCCTGGGGTGGGGTCAGTTCTTCGGCGGCGGGCATGCGGGGGCCTCTTCCGGCTGTCGGGGGGGGCGAGGGGGCGGGACGGGGTGTTACGAGGCGGGCGGTGCGGGGGGCGTGTCACCCTCCACCCCGCTAAAAGCTAACTGTTTGCGTTAGGCCACGGTAGGCCCTACGCTCACTTAACGCAAACAGTTAGCTTTTAGCGGGGTGGGCGCGTACAGCGGCCGCCCGCCCCGCACACCCCGGAAAGAGCCCCCGACATGCAGACACCCCGGCCGCCCCAGGCCCCGCAGGAGACACCCCCGTACGCCCCCGTCGGCCCGCCCTCCGCCCCCGCAGCCCCCCACTGGAGCGTCGGCGACATCACCGTCACCCGCATCGACGAGACGCCGCTGCCGCCGGCGACCGGACCCTGGCTGCTGCCCGGCGCGAGCGCCGACGTGATCGCCGCGCAGGACTGGCTGCACCCCGACTTCGCCGACCGCGAGAGCGTCCTGCGCCTGGACAGCCACAGCTTCGCGCTCACCCTGGGCACCCTGCGGGTGCTCGTCGACACCGGCATCGGCAACGGCAAGACCCGCGCGAATCCCGCCTGGCACGGCCTGCGCACCGACTACCTCCAGCGCCTGTCCGAGGCCGGGTTCCCCCCGGACTCCGTCGACCTGGTCGTCCTCACCCACCTGCACACCGACCACGTCGGCTGGAACACCCGGGAGACGGACGGCGCGTGGGTACCCACCTTCCCTAACGCCCGCTACCTCGTCTCGCGCACCGAGCGGGAGTTCTGGGCCGCCCAGCGCATGGACGAGCCGCGCCGGCAGATGTTCCGCGACTCCGTGCACCCTCTCGAGGACGCCGGACTGCTCGACCTCCTCGACATCGCGGAGCAGGGCAGCGACATCGCCCCCGGCCTGCGCCTGGTGCCCGCCCCCGGCCACACCCCCGGCCACCTCACCGTCCAGCTGAGCAGCCGCGGTGAGACCGCCGTCATCACCGGCGACGCGATCCACCACCCCGTCCAGCTCCCCCACCCCCACCTCTCCAGCTGCGCCGACACCGACCCCCGCCAGGCCGAGGCCTCCCGCCGCGCCCTGCTCGCCTCCCTCTCCGGCACCTCCACCCTCCTGCTGGGCACCCATTTCCCCCACCCCACCGCCGGCCGGGTCCACGCCCACGACGGCGCCTACCGGCTGGCTCCCGTACCGCCCGCCCGCCCCACGCCCGGCCCGTGACACCCCCGGCGCCCGCGCGCGGAACCGGGCGGGGCCGGCCGGTGCCTGTCGCGGCGCGGGCCGCGGCGGGTGAGACTTGCCCCGGGAGGAGCAGGCCGCTTCCCCCGGACACCGACAACGAGGCGGCAGCGCACGTGAGCGAGAGCCAGGACGCCCCCCGGCCCGGCCGGCACATCCTCGTGACCGGCGCCACCGGCTACATCGGCGGCCGCCTGGTCCCCGAACTGCTGGCGGCGGGCCACCGGGTGCGGTGCCTGGCCCGCACCCCCAAGAAACTGCGCGACCACCCCTGGGCCGGGCAGGTGGAAATCGTCCAGGGCGACGTGACCGACCCGCAGTCCCTGACCGGCGCCCTGCACGGCATCGAGGTGGCCTACTACCTGGTGCACGCCCTGAACTCCGGGGCCGGTTTCGAGGCCACCGACCGGCACGCGGCCACCTCCTTCGCCGAAGCGGCCCACGCGGCCGGCGTGCGGCGCATCGTCTACCTCGGCGGACTCACCCCCGCCGGCGTGCCCGCGAAGGACCTCTCACCGCACCTGCGCTCGCGCGCCGAAGTCGGCCACATCTTCCTGGCCTCCCCCGTGCCCAGCATCGTGCTGCGCGCGGCGGTCATCATCGGCTCGGGCTCCGCCTCCTTCGAGATGCTGCGCTACCTCACCGAACGCCTGCCGGTCATGGTGACGCCCAGCTGGGTGCGCACCCGCATCCAGCCGATCGCGGTCCGCGACGTGCTGCGCTACCTCGTCGCCTGCGCCCGCCTGCCCGACACCCTCAACCGCGGCTTCGACATCGGCGGCCCGGACGTCATGACCTACCGCGACATGATGCGCACCTACGCCGACGTCGCCGGACTGCGCCACCGCCTGATCGTGCCCGTCCCCCTGCTCACCCCCTCCCTCTCCAGCTACTGGGTCGGCCTGGTCACCCCCGTGCCCCGCGGCATCGCCCGCCCGCTGGCCCAGTCCCTGCGCCACGAAGTCGTCTGCCAGGAACACGACATCGCCGGCTACGTGCCCGACGGCCCCGACCGCCCCCTGCCCTTCGGCCGGGCCCTGCGGCTGGCCCTGCGCCGCGTCCAGGACGCCCAGGTCACCACCCGCTGGTCCTCGGCCGCCCTGCCCGGAGCCCCCAGCGACCCACTGCCCACCGACCCCGACTGGGCCGGCGGCAGCCTCTACACCGACCACCGCCAGCTGAGCGTGGACGCCTCCCCCGCCCAGCTGTGGCGGGTCATCGAAGGCATCGGCGGCGACAACGGCTGGTACTCCTCCCCCCTGGCCTGGGCCGTGCGCGGCTGGCTCGACCGGCTCGTGGGCGGCGTCGGCCTGCGCCGCGGCCGCCGCGACGCCCACCACCTGCGCGTGGGCGACTCGCTGGACTTCTGGCGGGTGGAGGAGATCGAGACGGGCCGGCTCCTGCGCCTGCGCGCCGAGATGCGGCTGCCCGGACTGGCCTGGCTGGAGATGTACGTGGAGCAGGACGGGCCGGGCCGCGCCCGCTACCGCCAGCGCGCCCTCTTCCACCCCCGCGGACTGGCCGGCCACGCCTACTGGTGGTCGGTCGCCCCCTTCCACGCCCTGGTCTTCGGCGGCATGGCACGCAACATCGCCAAGGCGGCGGGCCGGGAGACCGCCTGACCCGCTCCGCCCTTGGTGCCGTCCGGGCCTACGACGTCATGTCATCCGGGTGCTGCCCCGTGTGCGCCGGGGGCTCACCGGCGACGAACAGCACCACCGGGTTGTCCTGCGGCACGGCGTTGCGGGGCCAGGCAGGCAGTGGGCCGGGGCAGGCGTCCCGGTGCGCATAGTCCGCCAGGAGCACCCTCGCGTCGGTCATCCCGCCCGCCCGAGGTGGATGACCACGATGGTCACGGCCGCCTGCTCGGTGACCACGCCCTGGGTGATCTCGTACATGACGCGGTAGCGGCCTACGTGCATCCGGCGCAGATCGGGTGAGCCGTACTCCGTGCTGCCCTCCGGACGCGGGTCATCGGCGAGCAGGTCGGCAGCATCGAGGACCTGGCGCAGCCCGTCGGGATCGTCCTCGAGGAACCGGGCGGCCGCGTTCAGGGCGGGCTCGTCCCAGATGAGGGTGTAGCTCACGCCTTACTGCTCCAGCCCGAGCCGGGCCCGGACTTCAGCGTGGGGCACCCCGGTGACCTCTCCCGCGGCCTGGCGCGCACGGTACTGCGCGAGCGCCAGCGCGTCTTCGAGGTCGGCGAGCTCCTGGGGATTTATCAACACGGCCGCGGGCGTGCCGTGGTCGGTGATCGTGATGCGTTCGCGCGCGTGGGAGGCCCGGCGGACCAGCGTGCCGAACTGGGCTCGGGCCTCGGTGATGGGCAGCGTCTCACTCATGACAGAACTGTACACTTCTGCACACTGGCGGCAATTGCAGGCGAGGGCGCGGCCGGCTCCGCGGCTGGGCGCTCGAACGGCTGGTGCAAGCCGGCCCGTCACGGCAGCGAGCCCGACCTGTCCGGCCTCTGCCGCAACTGCGAGCTCCAGATCTTATGGATTGCGCGTGAATACCGGCTTCGACGCAATCACAAGAACTTGACGGAAAAGGGAAACGAGTTACGTGGGGCTCTGCAGGAACGCCAGACAGCGGCCGCTCAGCTCCCTCTCGGCATTTCGGCCGCAGTCGCCGACTGCTTCAATCTCCCAGAGCGCGGCACCACCTCACAGTCGGCAGCAGACGGCATCGAGAAGAAACACAGTGCCAGCGGGTTCCAGCTTGGGGACTACGAAGGGCTGACGGAGGAAACCCGGCTGATCCTCCGCGCCGGAACGGTCGAACGGATCACAGAGGAACAGCGTAAACGCGAGATCCAGCTGGAACAGAGCTCCTCGGCCCTCAGCCGGGTCGAGGACGTTGCGGGGCAGGAGACGGGTCTCGGGATACTCCAGGGTTTGTCCGGGAAGCACTGGAGTCCCACGGTGCGATCTGGTCTGATTGTCCATCAACAACGGTTTTGCATTTCTGCAGGTAGAGCGGCGTGGCAGCGGACAACGAGGACAACTACGGGGGATTCAGGGTGGTGAAGCCAGGCCGTCCGCAAGGCGGGCCCAAGGGGCAGAGCGATCAGGCCAACGAGTTGGCGCTCTTCGTGCGGAGCGTGACGAAGGACTTCACGGTCCGGGACCTGGCCGAGCGATACAAGATCAGCAAAACGAGCTGGGGTGAATACCGCTCGGGCGCCAAAGTGATCCATCTGCACCTGCTGAAGCGCCTGATCGAGGACTTAGTACGCGATGAACGCACCCGCATCAGACGCTGGGAGGACGCCCAACGCCTCCACGCCGCGGCGCTTACCGCGCAGCAGCCGGCGCCGCCGGCGAGCCAGTCAACCGACGGGGGTGTGACTCCGCAGGAAGCAGCGGAACAGGCGACCGTGACTCTGCTGGACGCTGAGCGGCTCGTCCACCTGCTTCTCGGCATCATTGCCGGACTCCAGATGCAACGCGCCCCGTCAATGGGCCCACCGTCCACCACTGTGGGCACGCAGTCAGGGGCGGCAGCCGAAACATCGCCGACGGCAAGCGATCTGCAGGAAGCGGAAAGCCGGCTGGTGCAGGTCCGCCTCGTGCACAGTGCGGTGACCCGCGTACGCGACGAAGCGGCCTCCTACGACACCGGCGCGGATCCAGCGACCGCAGCGAAGCCCGCCCGGACGGAAGAAGAAGCCCGGGCGCTGCCGGCCCGCTACGCGGCTGCTTCCCGGGAGGCGGCCACGATCCTTCTCGTTTCCCGCGCCGCACTACTGGAGCAGCACACCGCCGTCCGGCTGCTCAGCGCCCGGTCGGCGGGGGCGGGCTCGGCGGCCTCCATCCGGTCCGCATTCCGGGACCCGGGCCTTCCCTCATTACTCCCCACCGGTCCATCCGACCCCCACGGTGCCGGGACTCCGCGCCGTTCCTGGCAGCGTCCATTCGTCACGGTGGCCGCCCTGGCGCTCGTTGCGGTCGTCTCCGGGGCCACGGTCTTCACTGTGCTCGGCCTGCGCAACGAGCAGCCCGCGGCAGGTGGCCCGGTGAACAGTCCCGCATCTGTGGCAGCCGCTCCCTCCACAGCATCGGCCCGCACACCGAGCCCGTCCCCCTCGCCTACACCGTCACCGTCGGACTCCACGCCCAGCGCGCCTCCGGCCGAGTCTCCCGGACGCGCGGCGGTACCGGCGGCCTACATCGGCACGTGGGAAGGCCAATTCACCGAACCCGGCGAGCGGTCCCCCTCCCTGCGCCGGATCGTCCTGCGCGCAGGCACCGTGGGAACTGCGGCGGCCAACATACTGACGCTGTCCCGGAACTCTCTGTGCCAGAGGCAGGGAACAGTCAGTTCCGCGGGCACACTGCTCGTCATCACGCCGGGAACGGCCACCGCCTCCTCCACGGGTCCCTGCGACCAGACCGGCGACATCGTTTTGCGTGGCAGGGGCGCTGACACCATCACCTGGAAGTCGCAAGGCACCACCATCACCCTGCGCCGCACCGCCTCCAGCGACCGGGCCGTGCCCACACAATTCCTCGGCACCTGGCGGGCCCAGGACGGAAACGACCCGACCTCCTCGGTGCACATGACCATCCTGCAGGGGCCCGTCGGCCAGGCCCGGGCCGAGTTCGCCTGGGACGGAGACGCCCACCACTGCAAGGGCGTCTCCATACTCGCCCTGACCGGTAACGGGCTGAAGTTCGGCCCCGAAGCGGTCACCGCATCAGAGCCCGCAGAGTTCTGCACCCAGACACCGAGCCGCATCATGTCCGAGCCGCAAGGCAACACGATGCACGTCGAATGGTTCACTCCGCCCGACGGCGCCCGACCCCGGGCCTTCACCTTCAGCCCCGCCGACTGACCGTCTTGCCGGCGTGGCGGAGAAGTCGCCACAAACACCTGACGGCACGAGGGGACCGGCGAGCTCGTGGACGGTGAGGTTCTCGGTCGGCTCCCGCAAGGACCAGCGCGAGCTCATTGACTCATCGGCTCCCCTCGAAGCCGCCCCGCGACCGGCCTGACTCCACTACTCCCCAGGTTCGTTGTCCGGGTTGTCCATCGCTGCCCGCCGCTTGAGCTGCGCGAACGTGCAACACCCCTGGATGGACAATCCGACCGGGCCACACGGTGGGTCTCCAGCACCTTCCCGCCGAACCCTGGAGTCTTCCGTGACCCGACTTCCCCTTCGTACGAGGGAACCGCAGAGTGTCCGCCGCCGCTTCCTGAGCCGCCCCGCGGCAAGGCGGGTCGGCGCTGTCGTCGCCGGTGTCCTGACCGGGTTGTTCCTTTCCTCACTTCCCGCCGCGGCGGATGCGCCTGCCCACCCCGCCCCCGTGGTCCTCTCGCGCATCGTGGCCGCTCCCGAGGACCATCTGTACGGCCTATCTGCGGATCACACCGCCGTCTACGAGCAGACCGGCAGCAATACCCACTGGGAAAAGATCGGCGGGCCCGTCCGCGACCTCTACGCCGGCGGGGCAGGCCTGTTCGCCACCCGACAGGACACCGGCGCGGTGATCAAGTACAACGGCACTCCGGAAGCGTGGAGCGAAATCGGAGAGCCAGGAGCCGACTTCGCCGTCACCGGTGACCACCTCTACGGCCTCACCACAGACCGTTCCGCCGTCTACGAGTGGAAAGGCACCGGCAGGGACTGGCAAAAGATCGGCGGGCCGGCCAATGACCTCTACGCCGGCGGGGCAGGCCTGTTCGCCACCCGACAGGACACCGGCGCGGTGATCAAGTACAACGGCACTCCGGAAGCGTGGAGCGAAATCGGA